>JBPCKD010000080.1:0-48811 GCA_051004635.1 Pyrinomonadaceae bacterium | reverse complement strand
ATCGGAACCGGGAGCGGTAGCGACTGGGTCAACCCCACGACCGAGGCCATGATGGTTGAAACCTGGTCGCTACCGCTCCCGGTTCTGATAACTTCAGCACGAAATGACCAATGAGAAATGACGAATGGAAAATCGTCTCTTGCTTTTGGTTGACCACATTCATCCAAGCGGCAACCCAACAGTGTGACTTTAAAGAATAGGTGTTACCATGAAGCATAACTTGCAGGAGGTGGTGCTTATGGGATGGGATGGCGACGATTTGGCCGGAAAGATGGAAGAAGTGTTCGAACGGCAACAGGCAGCAGCAGACGCACGAGCAAATCGAGGCACGTCCTCCGTTGAGGAGCGCGCTCGCAGCGCAAAATTTGAGTCGCTGCGACTATCGCGCTCGCGCATCATGACCCAACTGGCAGGCGCCACCAACCCGGCCCACCGCACGATGCTCGAGAGCGCCTTGAAGTCGATCAACGACGAGATGGCGGAATAAAGTCGGATATCGCCCGCCGACTTCAATACTTCAACATAAATTTTTATCTTCGTGACGGAGAGCGCTTCCGCTTAACGCGACTCTCGCGCTCAATCCTGAGCGAGACGCGAAAGCGCGCTGCTTTTGCCGGCGCGATTGTGGAGATAGACAGGCGTTCGCCGCGCACCTGCCTCTCACCCTTATCCACTGAGCCGGGACGGCCTGGCGCCGTCAGGTCGTTTGGCTCAATCGTGTCGCGACTCTGAGCGGGACCTTCAACGTTAATTCTCAACTTTATCTCGGAAGCTTTGATTACAAACTGTCGCTCACCTGCCTGAGCCACGCGGTCGTCGCTGTGCACCAGGGTCGTGAATGTACGCGGCTGTTTCGTTTGGATTTCATCGCTGACAACGAAGCCATTGCTGCCGTCGAAACGAAATTCGCGCTCGAATTGGACCACACCCAGTTCAGGTTGATAGGCCGCCGTCGCGTCGCCGCGCACGATGACCGATCGGCGCGCGAGTTCAACTCGGGTGATCCTAATCTTATTCAACTGATCGTAAGACACGCCGTCGAAAGCGTTGTGTCCCTGTCCTTCCAGCCCCTGGCCACGACCATCAATAAGCGCCGTATTGTGATGCTCCGTGAGAGGCACGCCCGCGTAGCCGGAATCGCCCGTCAGGTATTGCCCGCCGGCGTAAATGATGAAGCTGTTGGCGTCGGGGTGCGCGTGTCCCGACGATAAGCGCCAGTCTGGAAACTTCCTCAGCAGCGGCGCCGCGTGATGCCCTTCGGGAGGACCACACTTAAATGCGAAGGCGGTGGCATCCGGACGCCAACTCGAGCGCCAATAGACTACCTCGTGGTTGGGAAAGTAATGCGATGCCCTTTGCATTTCAATCGGCACAGCCTTAACCGTCGGGTCATACCACATCAGCGACCAGTAGTTCTCTGCGTTCACCTGGCCAAACTTCTTCAGCCAGGCGGCGACGCCCTGGGCTTCGCCACTGCGAAAGCGCTGCGCGAGCCGATAGAGAATATTGTAGTTGGTGTGGAAGCGCCCGCCTGGATGCGTGCGCTTGTACTCTTCTCCTTTACCTGCGCGAGTGAGTGGTCCCTCGAAGATGTCGCCGAAGTCAAAGACATATTTACCCGACGGGAGCATGGAGTGGGCGAGGTATTTGTGCATTTGCCGGAAGCCGGGGTGGTCGTATAAGTCCTCGCCGGTGGCATGAGCGTGCGCGTCCAGGTAATGCACTAACCACGGCGTCGAGAAGATCCAATACTCGAAGCCTTCGTAGTAATAGCCGTCAGTCGAATAAGTATCGAGCACGCGACTGTAAATCGCGCGCGCCAGTGCTGACCACTGCGGCGCGTCGTCGACTTCGTCATACAGCGCGTAAGCGGTGACCGCGAGGCCCGTAATTGGAATGAAGGTGTGGTTCTGGCTGTATGCGTAGGACTTGCCCGACTTCGGTTTGAAGTAATCGAACAACAAGCGGGCCTGCCGGACTAATTTGTCGCGATACCGAGTGCGTTCCTGCTGATTAAGATCGTGGTAGAGCAGGTCGTAGCCCCAGCCCATGCCGTAGAGAAGGTGTCCAGCGGCTAGATCCACATTTGGTTTGTTATAGCTGTAGCCCCAGATGTCATAAGACACAGCCGCATCCATGTAACGTTTCGCTGCTTCGAGATACTTCTTGTCGCCCTCAACCTTGTAAGCGAGCGCAGCCTCGGCAATGCCGATGCCGACTTCGTTCTGCGCGCGGCGTGCTTCCGCGGGTGGGGGCGGCGGTTCGACTTTGAGTGCGCGCATCTGTTGCAGCGCAAGTTGCCAGACATCCCTATGCGTGGTACGTGCCCGGCGGCGCAGGGCTTCGAGTTCGGAATCGGTAACGTAAACACGAGGATGGCGGCCGCGCAGTTCCGGACGCAGTCGCGAGTTCTCGCTCTGCATAAGCTGCGTAAGCGGGTGAGGACCTTTTTTCGTTTGTGCCGGGGTGGATTCCCTTTGCAACTCGCGCGTGTCCTGACCGAAGGCGTGATTGCGGCCAGGAGGCGCGAGCGTTTGCAACGTCAGTGCTACGAGAGCCAGGCAAGCTGGCAGGAGGGCGCGAAGGTTATCGCAGTCTTTAGTCATATGCATTTAAGAAACGATCCACCAAATCACACGAAGGAACACGAAATTCGGTTTGGTGTCATTTTGTGTGAGTTAGTGGATCGTTCTTTTTTGTTTTCCTGGCGTAACGCAAACTGTTAGTTTGCGACGACTCGTTGTCACTCAAGTTGGCAGCCTCCGCACCGCTCCGCAAACTAACAGTTTGCCTTACAGCATCATCATGCCACCGTTGATCTCTATAGTTTCGCCGGCCAGAAAGTTTGCTGCGCCTGAAGCCAGAAAAGCGATGACCTGGGCGACTTCAGCCGGCGTGCCAACCCGACCCATCGGGATCGCTGCCACGTAGCCCTTCATCATCTCGGGAGTCGAAAACGTCTCGTGAAAGGCGGTGTCTACAACTCCGGGCGAGACTGCATTTACGCGCACACCGTATGCTGCTAATTCCTTGGCCAGTCCCTTCGTGAAAGTGATGAGGCCGCCTTTAGCAGTTGAGTAGTGGATAGAGCCGAGCGCGCCGCCGTTTCGTCCGGCAATGGAGGACACATTGATGATTGCGCCGTCCTTGCGTTCCATCATCGAGGGCGCCACGGCCTGCGCACACAAGAACGCGCTCTTGAGGTTCAAATCCATCACGTAGTCCCAGCGCTCCTCTGTCAGGTCCAGAAGCTTTAGTCGCTCGACCAGCGAGCCCGCATTGTTAACTAGTATGTCTATCGGCCCAAGTTCCTGAGCGGCGATGTTGACAAGTTGGCGCACGTCAGCGGCCCGGGTCACATCGGCCTGAATGGGCACGCCGCGACCGCCCTTCGCTTCAATTGCCGCGCGTGTCTTTTCCGCGCCATCTTCGTTCTGGTGATAGTTGATCGCGACTGCGGCGCCACACTCCGCGAGCAGTTCGGCGGTTGCGCGCCCGATCCCCGAGGATGCACCAGTAACCAGTGCGACCTTTCCTGTCAGATCCAATAGGTTCTCCATGAATTACTCCTGTAAGATTTTAAGCGGTCATTGCGCCCAGCGGTCTTTTCAGCTGAACGCGCCGGATCGGTCCCGTCAGCATGAACAGAACCAACGTCCCGAGCGGCGCCAGCAGACCCGCCGCGACCAGAATCGGAACATAAGAGAAGTGGTCAACAACCCACCCTGTGGTAAAGATAAAGATCATCGATCCGATGCCCGCGCCTGTGCCTCCCAGTCCTGCCACTGACGCGACCGCTCGATCTGAAAAGAAATCGCTGGGCAGGGTCTGCACGTTGTTAATCCAAACCTGAAAGCCGAACAGGACCACGCCGATTAGCGCCAGGGCGGTCATTGGGTTATTAACAAACGCGGCGACAATCCCCGCCGGCATTAACAGTGCGGCGACGAGGATGACTGCCTTGCGCGCGCGATCCACACTCCAGCCGCGACCTATTAAGTAACCAGACATCCAGCCACCGGTCAGGCTGCCTGCGTCCGCCGCTACAAAGGGAACCCAGGCGAACAGGCCAATCTTTGTCAAACTGAAGCCGCGCGCATCTGCCAGATATTTCGGCAGCCAGGTAATGTAGAGCCACCAAATCGGATCTGTCAGGAAACGCGCCAGCACGATGGCCCATACTTGCCGGTAGCGCAACAACTCGCTCCAGCGCGGCGCGCCCTCAGTTGCTGAGTCAACGGGCACTACCGAGGTCGCGATGTCCTCGACGGTGCTTCCTTTTAACGTTTGTTTAGCGAGGGCACTTGTGCCCCTGCCTCGCGATTCGGAGAAATCCGTCCTAACTAATTCCTGCTCGACGACGATCGCGGCAGCGCTCGCAAGATCCTCCGCGGTCTGCTGCCCGGCGCGAATAAGTGTAAGTTCCTCCGTGGTAATCCAAGGATGGCGATCGGGCGTCTGATAGAACAACAGCCATAACACCAGCCAGAAGAAGCCCAGGGACCCAGTGACGAGAAATGTCGTCTGCCAGTTATAAGTAAGGGCCAGCCACACGATCAGCGGCGGCGCTACGATTGAGCCAATGGCCGCCCCGCTATTGAAAATCGCCATGCCGAAAGCGCGCTCTTTGATCGGAAACCATTCCGCTATGGTTTTGGCGGCGCCAGGCCAGTTGCCGGCTTCGCCGAGTCCCAGTATGAACCGAAGCAGGCTCAGGCTGCCGAGTCCGCGCGCGAACGCGTGGGCCATAGCAGCCATCGACCAGACAATAATTGAGATAGTGAAGCCCAGGCGCGTGCCGATGCGGTCATACAACTTGCCCGAAAGACTTTGGCTGATGGTGTAGGCAAGCAGAAACCAGGTGACGATGCCGCCAAACTCAGTATTCGACAATCCCAGATCGCGCGTGATCTCGGAAGCAAGCACGGAGATAGTGAGCCGATCGATGTAATTGATGAGGGTCGCGAGGAAGATCAACCCGACAATCCACCAGCGCAATCCCGGTAACTTGAAGCCATTTGATACTGGCTTGACCGACGTTTCGTACCTGCTTGGTGTATTTGAACTCACTTCATTGATCCCTTTAAGGTTTCAAGCTCAGATTTCAGAAAAACGCGGACTACGATCCACGAAATAACACGAAGCGACACGAAAAAAGCAAACTCCGTTCGTGTAATTTCGTGTGTGTTCGTGGATTGTATTGTTCTCATATCAATCCCACTCAATAACGCTTGTTCCGGCGTAGCGACGCGAAATGTCTTTGGATTACGATTGCTGAACCGCAAAGAGGTTCGTGTGCTGATTTCAGTTTCCAACGGTTACTCTTTCGTTCAGTTGGTTACGATCCACCAAATAACACGAAATCACACCAAGACGTTTCGTGTTTCTTGGTGTGATTTCGTAGATCGTTTGCTATTGCTCATCCGCCAGTTGAAATTTAGGACACCACTATGTAAGCCAGAAGTTTAGAGTTCCGCATTTACGCTGCTCCATGGTAAGCAACAAGCTAAATATCCACGATAGTCACAGTCGCGCCAGGAATAACCGCGCCGTTAGCGTCGGATACCTGGCCCACGACTGTTGCTTTGAAGCTCTGCGCTGAGGCGGATCCGAGCATTAATAGCACCACTGACAACATGCCTAACCACGTCTGAAGCCGCCGCTGCACGCTTTGAATAAGATTCAAGGTCATCATGGTGATTCTCCTTTGAGTATGCCTGAAAGGCTAAGTTGCGATTAAGATCCGCCCTTAGCATTCCGCCGTTAGATCTGAGATCTGAGATCTCAAATCTCAGATACTTTCCGATCCTTTAGCGGGCAGCATCGGAAGCGAGCTTCAAGAGAAACTAAACCCCGTCCAGATTGCGCCGGAAGTTGAGAGTTCAGTCTTAGGTTGCTCCTGGTTAAGCGACAAGCTAACCCTTGAACTCTAAACTTCTATTTCAAAAGTCCTCACGTATAGGCGAGAAGATATCCAGTAGGACAACTTCCTGATCCAGAATGGTGGCGCCGTGCCAGGTGCCCGGCGGAAAGTGGAGCACATCGCCAGCTTGTGCAATACGCTCCTCGTCTCCAATGATGAAAAGCGCGCTGCCCTGCTCGACGAGCGTGATCTGTTCATGCGGATGATCGTGTGCCGGGGTGACAACGCGCGGCGCAAGGCGCAGGCGGCAGAGCATCATCGTCTCTCCCACGATCATCTGTCGTTCGATCCCTTCTTCCAAATGTTCAACTGGAACCTTGGACCAGTCTGTGTGCCTGGGATTTGTAACCAGAATCGAGGTAGCGTCCATTTCTTCCTTCTTCGTATGGGAACGTTATCACAACAAATCAGTTAATTACCGAACACCTACCTGCCGGCAGTCAACGGTCTACAACCACATCTCCCAAGCCTTTAAGCAGACGTCAGGAGGGCAGCCCCGCGCGCCGGCTTTGACCCGCTGGACTCCCGAATAATCAAGTGGCATTCGAGACAGATTTCGCGGCGTTCGCGTGCTTTGTCTCCAGTGATCCTCTCCAGCATCAGTCGTGCGGCTTCCCGGCCCTGACGGATGATCGTCTGATCAACTGTTGTCAGAGGCGGCGTGGTATAAGCCGCGAGCGGCACGTTGTCGAAACCTACAATGGCAATGTCATCCGGCACGCTTAGCCCGGCATCGCGAATCGCATACATCGCTCCCATCGCAGTGAAATCATTGCGCGCCAGAATCGCCGTTGGCCGCTTGCGCTGTGATAGGAGCCGCTTCATGGCCTCGTACCCGTCATCCTGGGTTGAATAATCCGGGCCGGTAACGCGGTCAGGCCCGACGATCAGCTTTCCGTTAACGGGCAGCTTGTGGTCCCGCAATGCATCCAGGTAACCTCTGAATCGTCGCAGGCCGGCGCCGTTAACAAGCGAGACTCCTATGAACCCAATGCTTCGGTGGCCAAGTGACATCAGGTGTTCGACTGCTTCGTAGGCGCCTTTCCAGTGATCGGCGGTTACACTATCCACCCGTGGATGATTAAACTGACGTCCCACCACAATCATCGGCAGTCCTGGCTCGGCCAGGCGTAACAGGAAATCGTTGCCATCCTTCGTCTCTCGTGTAGCCACGATCAGTCCATCCGCACGATGCTCGAACAAAGCGCGCAAAGCTGCCTGCTCCCGGGCCACGCTACGTTCGCTGGTGCTGATGAAGAAAGAATACCCTTGCGGCAACAGGACCTCTTGAATGCCGCGGACCAGTTCTGCCGAAAACGGGTTAACGATGTCAGGGAGGAGGATTCCGATGACCTGGGTTCGCTGGCTCTTCAGGCCTCGCGCCAATGCATTTGGGTGATAGTTAAGCTCCTTCACGACTTTCAGGACCTTCTCGCGCATCCGCTCGCTGACATAGCCACTGTCATTGATGACGCGCGAGACGCTCATCGGCGCAACCCCGGCTCTGCGGGCAATGTCCACGATCGTCAGGTGCTTTTTCTTACGGGCAGGGCGGTCCATATCGTCTCAAGAGTTTATGGTATCGTTACCAGAAACGCGGCGGGATATTATTCCCATGTGGATTCATCTGTCAATAGAAATTGTTTTGCCTGGGAACAAACTACTGAATGATGATTGCTGATCGCCACCGTCCACTGCCCACTGCCCACTGCCCACTGCCCACTGCTCATCGCTCACAGCTTACTGCTCACTGCTTACTACCCACTGCTCGGGGTCCGCACTCGCCGCACCGCCTCCGCCACCAGCTCCGCATTATCTTGTGCGCCTCTGCCATCAGGCAGAGCGAGGGTGTCTTCGAGCCCTATTCGCACGTCATAGCCGCGCGCAATTGCCTCGTCCATCATGGGCCAAACAGTCGCTTCGGTGCCGTGAAGCAGAAGGGGAATCAGGCGTGTTACTTCTAACACTCCGGATTCTAATACTTTCTCAATCGCGTTCACGGTTTCAAGGGCCCGGTCCATCTCCTGCTCCTGCGGCTCAAGCAGCACGCGAATACACCTGGCGGCCAAATTGCTCTTTAGAAAAACTTCCGCCGCATCTGAATCACACAAACCCGCCTCAACACCTACGCCGCGCGAAAGAAGGAGTTGGGCTAGTTCAACCGCACCCTCTTCACTGAAGTTCACCGAAGCGAATCCGGGCAACACTTTCCATCCTGCCACTGCCTGCAACCGGGCGGCAGGGTCCGGCAGAATCCATGCACCCGTACTTATTCCAATCTGTGCCTTCCGGGCGCCAATCTTCGCTTTCATAGCAGAAGACCACACGGCCGAAAGAGTTCGCGCGACATCCCCTGCGTAGAGACTCTCTTTTTCTGACTGGGTATTTTCATCACTTGAGGTCGAACGAACATGAAGGTGAATGGCGCCAGCTCCAGCCCTCAGGCACTGAACCACCGCCGCAGCCTGTTCCTCCGGAGTGATAGGTACTGCCGCGTGTTCAGCCTTCGTCCGTCCCCCGTTTATTGCTGCTTTGATTAGCATGACCTTCGGGAATTCTGCCGCCGTAGGGCTGGATTGTGCAAGAAGGAATGCTCAGCAATTGTAAATGGAGACAGTCGCGGTTCATGATGTCATTACCAGCACGCGGTAGCGGGTAGGTTTCGATCGTTTCAAACTGCACCAGTACCGAGACAAAGAACCTTGAAAAGAACCGTCCCCATATACTATCGTTCGCCGCTCGCAGTCGTTTATTAATTCCTTCACCCACAGAGGAGATTCGGTATGTCGCGTTATGAAGATTCCTTCCAGATTCCATTGCCGCCGGAACAGGCAAAACCGTTGTGTGCGGAAGCTATCTACTCGATTGGCCTCCCCATAACCGCAGACTTGGGACATGGTCTCGTTTGCACGGAGTCGTTCCAATTGGGTTTTAGCTGGCCGGCTACGATCCGGGTTGTTCTTAATTTCGGCGATGCGGGCATGAGTCGGATCACGATTAACGCATCAAATTTTGGCTTTGGGCCGATTCAGTCGAGTCACGTCAAAGGAAAGGCGCTGCTGCTGCGACAACGCATTGAGCAATTAGCGCAACCAGGCTCGCGTGCACAATCCCAGTCGACTTCGTCGCAGCCCCCGCCACCCGCACAACCTCAATCCCAACCCCAGTCATCGACTCAGTCGCAGTCAGCGCCAACGCGCCAAGTCTTCGTTAACGGTGTGCAGCTTCGCGACCAGCAGGTCGACTTCCTTGAACAAAAATATCGTTCGTCACTTCCGAACGGCGACTACTGGTACGATCGTATGTGCGGCGCCTGGGGAATCATGGGCGGGCCCTTACTGTGCACGCTCGAACCGAATCATGATATCGGTGGCCCACTGCAACCTGGCGCCTCACAGGGTAACACCGGCGTCTTCATTAATGGGCGTGAGCTGCACTACCTTGATATCGCACTGCTCCAACGGGTGGTCCCGATGATCATTCCCGGGCGTTGGTGGTTGGACGTGTACGGAAACTTTGGCACCGAAGGTGGACCAATGCTTGGCAACCTATGGGCCTTAGCCCAAAGCCAGGGCAGCAGCGGCAACGAAAACAGAAGCAGCGTCCTCAGCAGTTGGGACCGCACCGGCATCGCCGTCTTCAGCGGTTAAATAAAGCATCATCCGCAGATTACGCAGATTCCAAGAATGCGGAGACGCCTGAGAGGAAAACGACTTCCGATGGCAGACGGATTCTGTCGAGCTCCGGTAGCCGGCTGTCCTGTTTTCTTTTTGGCCGCTACGAATGGGCCTTCCACGGCACGCCTGATTTTGAGATCGCCACGACCGGAAACCTAAAAGCTCTAAAGCAATCTTCTGATTTGCATCTCGACCAGTTGATCGACACGGGCGCGACTGCCGGCGCACATTAAACGAGGGTGAACTCTTTTTCCCTTCCTGCGTGTATGTCGCCAATGCTGGTGGGCCGAACGTCCCCCCCTCACCTGGATACTGAATATTACCTTCTGCCTGTCGCCTCCTGCTCTTTTAGCTTCAAAAACCGCACCGCGTTGTTATGAAAAATGTCGCGCTTCTGCGCCGGAGTCAAAAACTTTGCTGACTCAATTCCTGCGATGGCCAACCCGATGCGTCGGGCCAAATCATCTGGTCGGATCCAAACATGAGTTGTTTTCCCAGACCGACGCGCATCAGACGTCGCAGATAGTCGTGAAATTCTTCGCGTGGGATAACCCAATTGATTACCGCAAGGCCGGCGTAGACTTGCGGGTACATCCCCATGATTGCGACGGTCTCTTGAATACGGCCATCCGGCGTGCATCAGGTAGACGCGCAGCTTTGGGTGCCGGATTAGGACTTCTTCCAACAACAGCGGATTGCCAAGCTTTACGCGAAACTTAGGAGCGCCTTCGTATGGACTGCGGGAGGGGCCGAGTCCGGTGTGCAAGCCGAATGAAGTCACGGGCAAACGGCCTGCCGCGCGGAGCAACAAGCAGGCGATGGAAGCTGCCTTCGCGGCGGATGAAGCGCTACAACATCGTTAAGGCGGTAACGTACGTAGCTCAAGAAGACGGGAACCAGCGGTATAAGCGCGGCGGGGCTGGAGTCATGCGGCACTCTTAGTTCAAGCACCATGATGGTAATGATGATCGCAATCACGCCATCGCTAAATGTTTCCATTCTGGCCTTAGTCATGGCGTACTATGTTTTCGCTGTCCCTTGGTCAGAAACGATCCACGAATGTTCAGAAACGATCCACGAACTCACTCGAAATTTCACGAAAAAACGTTTTAATGTTGCTTGGTGTGATTTGGTGGATCGTACTTGTCTTTTAACCAGGACATTATCTTATTGGGTTGGGTAACTTACCACGGAGCGCTAACGTTCTCACACCCGCACCGGTTCTAGAATTTAACGAATTCAAACTTGGTCCGAAAGCTGCGGCCCGGACTATTGTAGAACGTATCAAACTGGCGGCTCGCCAGATTGTTCTGCACATCGCGAGGATTCCAATGGTTGGTGATGTTGAAGATGGTCAGACCCACTCGTCCTTTGTACTTCTTTCCGCGGAACGGAATCTTCAACCCTTTGGTCACCAGCAAATCCAGCGTAAAGAGTTGCGGAAAACGCCCGCCGCCGTTGCGCGGCCCCACGTAGTCCTGCTTCTCATTCAGCAGCGAAAACGGAAAGCCGCTGCGCCAGTCCAGGACCGGCGTGGCGACGATGTCGCGGGGCAAAGCAAAGTCGCCCCAGAAGAGTAGCCGGTTCGGTGCGTCAAACAGTTGCCTGCCATATTCATTGGTACGTATCGTCGGGTGTCGAAGATTCCCGAAAAAGGTGTTGTAGTCGTTGAGATCGCCGCGCGCCCGTGACCGCACATACGACAGAAAGATGTTGCGTCCTTCCTGCAAGCGCAGGCGCGCCACCGCCTGCAACTCGCGGTAGTGCGAACGGCCCGTGTTCAGTAATAACAGTGCGCCAGGTTGGCTGGCCGTGCCCTGCGGAATGACGCCAGGCTCGATGACGAAGTCCCTTCGCGTTTGTCGCTCCTCATAACCAAAGCGCAAGAGCAGACGCTCGGTCACTTGATGATCGACTTGCACGTTCCCAGCTACGCTGTAGGGGTTCCTGAATTCGCCCGGCCCAATATTGTGAAACAAACGCGGCCCTTCAGTGATAGTTGTGCCGTCCAGCGCAAACGTTGTGACGATCTGGTTTTGATACTGCTCAAACGCGCCGACGTTAAGGGGAATTTTGTCGTAGAAAAGGCCGATGCCACCACGTACGACTGTGCGCTCCGAAGTAGTCGGCAGGAAAATGAAACCGAGCCGCGGCGCGAAATTATTCCGTCCACCAATCTGATCACGGTCGAAGCGCAGGCCCAGGTCAAATGTCAGACGCCCCTTTAAGCTCCATTTGTCCTGCACGAAGACGGAGTATTCGTTTTGCCGTCGCCCCAGGATTCCAGCACCGGCATACTCGATCAGTTGGTAAGTTGTGCCATTCCCACGAACTACTCTCACCGGCTTACTCGTGTCGGTTCCCGCGAAAGAAGTGTGACTGAAGTTGACTCCCGTCTTGAAGGCGTGCGAGCCATGCCACTTCTTCGGCGCGAAGTTGTAGACCTCGAGCCATTCGTAGCGCCGGCTCTTGCGATGTTGGCGGTCAAACCAACCGCCGAAGTTCCTATCAGGCGCGATCAGGTAAGGCGCGCCGCTGTTGCCGAAGATGTCCCCGTCAAACTGTTTTATACTGAAACTCGATTGCAACAGAGCGCCCGACTTGAACACTGCCTGTTCGTTAAGCGCGAGGAACCAGCCGCGCTGGTGGAAGTTCGCGGTCGTGTTCGCCGGATTAAACGTATTCAGGTTGAAGTACTCAAGCTTCTGCGGGAAGACAGAGAAGCTGGCGGTCAGCCGGTTGTTTCGGTTTACGACGTAATCAACACGTGTGAAGGAATCGAAGCTTTCGCGTTGGATGTCGCTCTGGCGCTCGCCCAAATCTTCCAGGCTCGGCACGTTGGTGCGCACGAAACGGTATTCAAGACTCTGAAAAAAGAAAAGCTTGTCCTTTAAGATTGGCCCTCCGACGGCGATGCGAGGTGTTACGGCGGCAATGCCGTAGATATGACGGTCACGGAAGCGCGGACGCGGCAGCGTGCCGGTTACCAGATAACGCCAATCGTTGCTGCCGGAACGCGTCTCAATGCTTGTGACGGCGCCGGTGAATTTTCCGTACTCCGCGGAGTAAGGGTTGGAGTAAACACGCACGGTCTCAACCGCTTCGAGAGGCAGCTCGATGGCCGGATTGCCGGTCACCGGATCAGTCACGTTCAGACTGGAGACGAGAATTCCGCTCTGGCTCGGTCGTGTTCCTTTGATGTTGAGTGTGCCGTCCGGGCCGCGAAGGACGCCGGGCAGCAGCGGCAGCGCATCCTGAAATTTCTGGTCGATGAGTGGTGCGTCACGCAGCGACGCGCCGGTGATCACGCCGGGAGCGGTAGATTCTGTTTTGCTCGCATCAGTCTTGTCCTCTGTTACCGTCACCGTCTCGCTCAGCGGCAGAGGCTGCAAAAGAATGTTCTGCTCTACCGTCGCTTCGATCTGCACGCTGACTTTCTGCTCATATTTCTTAAATCCCTGTAACTCGACTGAAACTACATAATCGCCCGCGATGAGCCCGCTAAAGTCGTAACGGCCTTCAAGGTCACTGACGGCTTGAATCTTTTTGTCTGCCGGATTCGTATTTGCCAGACGCTCACCGCTGAGGTTCACGACGACCCCGGCGAGAGGTTTACGCCGATCGGGTATGTCCGCGACCACTCGTCCCTTGATGCTGCCGCCCTCCGTATTGCCGATGCGGATTGCACCCTTCGTGAGCCCGTACTCCCCGCAGCCAAAAATGATAAAAACGATGAAGAACGTGGAAGAGAAGATTGATAACGAAGCAGACGAAATCCGCAATCCGGAATTCGCGATCCCAAATCCGCCGGCCGGTTGCGATCTCTTAAGCTCAATAAGGAGCATAAGCTTGATCCCCTTGGTTCGATGAGAACTTCTTCTCGAAAGATTACACAGATTCCGCAAAATTAGGAATCGAGGGGCAGGAAGGTGTCGCTGTAGTTGTGTGATTACTCAATCCTGTAACCCAGGGTAGCCGAAAGCGGCAACCCTGGGCTCTGAGACGCAACCGCTTTGCGGTATTCAAAGGTGAATCGACTAAAGGTGAATAGTTATGAGTGAACGTCAGAGCTTTGCGGTTAGCGTCGGGCTTTCTTCGCCTTGAACTTCGTCACCTTCGCCCTGGACTTTGTCACGGTGTTCTTTCGGCTGTGATGCGCCTCTCTGGCTGGTTTTGCCGAGCGAGTTGCAGCCACTCTTGTCGGGCGAGCTTTAACACTGTTCGTTGCGATTGCTGCTCCAGCGACTTTTGCCGATCGAGCTGTGCCCAATGACGCGGCGATAAACTCTTCATGCGGCCGCAGGCCGTCAACGAAGGCGAAGACGTGATAGTGATCACGGTTCTCGCGCAAAACCTCAATCCGACCTTCATCTTTTAGTCGCGCGAGGTCCGACATCACATGCGACTGTTCGGCCGCAGTCATGTATCGGTAGAGGATATCGAATGCCAGGCCGGTAGAGTGTGGCGGCGTTTCGATGCGGGTTGCGTTCGGATTAGTTTTGCTTAGTTCCAGTTGATACTCATCAGGCCGCACCAGAGAAGTTATCGGCAGCGGCCGGTTAAACTTCTCGCGGTAGGAGGCCGCTACCTCTTCCAAAACCTTGAGCGCTTCCGGACGCAGCGAACTAAGCATACGCACCTTCATTTGCTGTCGCGCGTTTGCATTGCCGAGGTCAAACGCCTTGCCGGTCGGCTTACCCAGTTTCTCCAACGCCAGTTTCTCGAGGGATTCATAATCAGCGAAAAGCTGTTGGCGTGTTTGCCCGTTTTCGTAATAGCTATCGAGCTGCGCCTTATCCTCTCGACCGAGTTTTAACGCTTTTTCGGCGACCGTGATTTGTGTTTGCAGCGCGGTTCGCTGCGAACGCTGCCGCGATTTCAAGCGGGTTAGCCCGGCAACTTGCTGTTTCAAACCGGCGATCTCATTCACAAGCTTCGCTTGCGATTCCGCGAGCCGGTCATATTCCTGCCGCAGCCGCGCTTCGTTGTAGAGACTGATGCGCTTGCCATTTTCATAGCGCGTGAAGGGCTGGTTGTTTGCGTTTCCGCCGACACCAAACAGAAGGTAGTTTTCAGCAACTGGATTGAGCTGCACAAGTTCGCCACGGGTAATCAAGGCAGCAAGGCCGACGAAGTCCTGCGGCGTCTCAATCTGATGCTCTTTCACCTCGGCAACCTGGGTCGCGAGAAAACGGCCGGTATCGCTGTAATGTTGCAGTTGCGCTGGTATTTCTACCTTCGCTTGTTTGCCGGTTGGCTCGCCACGATCTTCCTTGATCTTCTCGACCGCCAGAGTCCAGGGATTTACTTCTGCCGCGTGCACTGTGCCGGCCAGCAGATTCGCCATACTACGCAGGTTCCCAGAACCGCGCCGTTTCCAGACCGGCGCGACAAGCAAAGCCGCCACCACTATGAAAAATATTAAGTTTCCGGTCAGGAAGATGAGGGAGGTTTTTCTTAGTTTCATTACTACTTCCCCTGCTCGTTCGACTAAAATCAAACGCACTCTACTAATCAGTATTGAATAACGGGTCGGGATATCAGCGACTCAATACAGATGCCATCCGGGCACGAAAAATACGCTGAATACAAATCATAAATTGTAATTTTAATGTCAGCGTTTATGCAGGAGGAGGGCAGCCACTACGGGTGTCCGAATTTGAGATGGTGCTTCGAAATGACCGATCCACGACGGCAGGAGGCAGGAGACAGGAGCAGGAGGCAGGAGCAGAAGGCAGGAGGCAGGAGGCAGGAGCAGGAGGCAGGAGCAGGAGGCCGCGAGAAAATTGAGGGCGAAGTTTCGGGTACTACGGCCGCGTAACAATTAGCGAACAGCGCGGTCCATCGTCGCTGCGAAATGGGTTGGCGGACTTGACGGCTATGGTGTAGTCGCCAACATCGTACTTGTCCCTAACCTCATGGACCGAGGCGGCCCACCCGCCGTTACTGCCAGGGTGACATAGGACGACCGGAGCGGCCGGGGTTGTGGATTGGGAAAAGTCTGGTGGCCCACTCCTTCCAACTTGATTTCCATCCCGGCGCCCGCGCCCACAACCTTTTCCTTCGGCTTCAAGGTAAACTCCTCACCTACTTTCACTCTTCTCGATAACAAACCACAGCCTGTGAACAAGACTATGACTGAGGAAAACGCGAGCAATGACTTTGTTGTGGACGTCGTCATGATTGCCTTGAAGTAAATGGCAACACAGCGAACAGTGAACAGTGAACGAGGAGCCGGGCAGAATTGTAATCCGGAAACTGTGAACTATGAACTAATACGATGAATCGTTAACTATGAACTGTGAACAGGGAAGCGTGAAAAACAACTTGCTTTTCACGCCGACCGTCACAGCGACTGGAGTCCCAAAATCACCATCTCAAGCAATCCGGCGGGCAGCCAAAGCAGGAGTGCAATGAGCCGGTCGCGCTTTGCCTTCTGATAGTCAGGATCAGGAGTCTTCAGCCTGCCATACTTTACCTGCCAGTAAATCAAGGAAAGTGGAATGAGAAAGAAAAACGCAAAGACGCCCGCAGTGCCGGCCGTAAAAATAATACTAGCCACCAGAAGCACCCACATGGCGCCCGCCATGTTTCTAATCCACTTGGCTTGATTGCAAGCATCATTAACTTGTTTTTGTGTGTTTGCGGCAACTTCCGCAGTTTGACTGTCCACCGTTGCCGAGCAGAAGCGGCATTTTGTGACATCGCTGTAGATCATCTCGCCGCAGTTTGGGCACGGTAGGATGCGAGCCGGGGTTGAAGTAATAGAATCACTCATTTATTTCTCCGTTTGTTTGCGCATCTTGAAAGCCCATTCATCATGTATGAACCGGCGTGAGCTCTTGCAAACGTTGCCTGACTATTGAAATAGGGCCGGCGTTGTTTACGACTGCGCCGCCATCAGCAGATTGTCTGCAGGGCTAACGAGTGTCATAGCTGGGAGCATTTGCATCGTCCTACAACTGCCACGATGTCGCCTCGGGCCGGTAGAGGTTGGGGAATCCTACAGGCTTGCTTGAGCGTAGTCTTTTACCGAAGTGAGTTGCACAGGGAGTTTTCGCAGCGTCTCGTTCATATCGATAACGTTCCCGGCGGAGTAGTAAAGCATCAGAGCGGCAAACGACTCCTGTAAAGGATCCGTAGCAGTCTTTTTTTGCGCCAGCAGCGCTTCATCGGCAACGTGTTGGACCTCAAATGCGCGTCCCTGCACCTGCTCGAAAATTCTCACCACTTCCAAAGGACTCAAACCTTCCGGCCCGCCTAACTCGATCACTGCGTTACGAGCCGCGGGGTTGTCCAGCGACTCGGTCGCAAACTTCGCCACATCCTTATATGAGATCCAACTGATCTTGTTCTGTCCTGAGCCGTAAATTTGGGCTTTGGCATTGGCGGCGTCGAAGCCCAGGACCGGACTCAGCCAAACCTCCATGAACATGGACGGCTGCAGGATCGTATAGTTGAGGCCGCTCTGCTTCAAATGTTCTTCAACTGCACGCTTGGCATCTTGCAGCGGAAACTCGTTCGCGCTTGGTGGAAACGAAACCAGGATGAATTGACTGATGCCGGCGGCCTTGGCCGCATCGATAAGACTCAACTGACCCTCGAGATCGACCGTCTGGATCGAGTCTCCTTCCTGTCGCGAGAGGGTCGAAGATGCTGTAGAGATAACCGCGTTAATTCCTTTACTGGCAGCTTCCAGGGAAGAACGATCCTTGAGATCACCCTGCGCGATCTCCGCACCCAGACTTTGGAGTTGCGCGACTTTGCTTTTGTCTGAAGTCGCCCGTACAAGCGCCCGAAAAGGTTTCCCTCGGGCAGCAAGCAAACGACAGATCTCACTGCCTAACAATCCTGTTGCGCCTACTACAAGGGTCATGACTCGTCCTCCTCTGGCTAAATACTCATCTGGTGGCTAGTGTAGGAATTCTGTTCCCTGGGAGTGTGCCAATCTAGAGGATAAGTGTGCGATCCCCTAGCACCCCGGCGGGGCTGCCCCGCTGGGGACCCCGCTCTAAATCACACCAGGGAACACCTCTTTGTTCGTGAGATTTCGTGTAACTTCGTGGATCGTTTTTACCCCCAACTGACAAGCGAAAGCGCTGGACTTCAAAGTAGGGATGCTAACGGGCGCGATGAGGCGGGATAGTAAATCGTAAATCGCGAATAGTAAAGAGCGATTGGCAAACGGCAAACGGCAGACAGCCGTCGCACGACGCTGGCGGACTATTCTGATGTCTCCTGCTGTTGACTGTTTGCTGTTTACCGTTGCTGCCTCCTAAGCATCACCAGCCCGTGGTCGCATTTGAGACCGTGCCGATGAGGACACGAACGATAACGGGCGAATTCGCAAGCAACATAGTCAGCCATGTTCGCCGGCGGTTGACGTCTTCGGCGAGATACAACATTCGCGGTGGGAAGTAGATCAGCAGCGCGATGAAACTGAGGAAGAAGAGCCGGCCGGCAAACTCCTGCAGTCCCGTTGGATGGCCCAGGCCGGCAAACGTCAGCATGTTCCAAAACACCTGAAACAGAATCATGTTAAGGAAAAGGCAGAGGTCGCCGAGAGCTTCACTCTGTGGTTCGCGCAGAAACTTCGACTTTGGTGGTTCTTTCGGCGGTGAAAAGTACTGATAAATCAAAAACGTCTGGACGATAGTCAGGATTAGTCCGGCGATTAGTAAGGGAACAAAAAGTGCGCCATTGTTAAGCAATGCCTTACCGAAGAAGAACTCGCCCAAGCTGGCTAAGACTGCCGAAGTAAGCACGAGATTCAGACAGAAATAAAACAGCGGATTGAACAAGCAGCCCGCCAGCTTGGTTTCTTGCGACTCAAATGTCTTCCCCTGGGCTTTGAGTCTCTGATGAAAGTGCCAGCGTTTCAGTACGGCCCCCGCAGCGGGCAATATCCACATTGCCAGAAATGTGAGGCCGAGCAAAAGCTTGGCTATTGGGTTTTCGGCTGAGACCTGGCTGAAGAGATCGATGAAGACTCTCGTGACGAAACGCATCAGAAAGACATTGGCCACGAAGACGAAAATATCCAACAACAGTCCGCGGTTCTCTTCGGCGAAGAGTTTTCGGATGAGACTTGGACTGTGTGCCGCGCGTGGTGCATTCGTGACGTGGTCTGATGGGTTTCGACTGGGCATCTTTGGGGCTTCCACAGCTTACAAAGCGCGGCCTCTTGCAGCAACCAATTGAAGGAGGATCCGATCCACTAAATCAGACCAACTGACACTAACGATATCTAGTGTTGGTTCGTGTGATTTCCTAGCACCCCACGCGGGCTGCGGCGTTCCCCGCGTGGATCGTCAATCGGCGTTATCTGCGGATAGCGCTTTCTCTCGAGTCTCTTCAAGGCTGCGCTCATTCGCACGATCCAGGAGAGTCGATTCACGAATGGCCAGCTGTTCTGTGTGGGCAGTTTCATGAATGTCATCGGAAGCGAAGGTGAGCACTAGTAATCCAGCGACGTAGAGTGCAAGCGTGAAGAAAGAGATATAGCCTGTAGCCGGGGCGAATGCTGGTACCTCAAGCGTGCCGAGCGATGCCCCCTGCAACAACGCACCTGCCACCTTCTTTAACCAGCCACCTTCCGGGCTGTAAAGACTCGCCAGCAACATATGTTTGAGTACGAACGCAGTTCCGAAGAGCACCGTAAGGCTGCGTAATAGTCTGCGCGCATCAAACGACGAAAACTGGTTATTCCAGAGCGTCCATAGAAAAAAGAATGAGAATAGCCAGTGAAGGAGGCCACGCTCCGGAAGCACCGAGTTGAAAGCCTGAGCAGACGCGAAAAAGAGCGACAGCAGCATCCATCCGTTCGAGATATTTGTCAGAGGCGGAAGATCACTTGACACCCATCGGCTAATCTCTACCAACCGGCCCCGAACAAAGAGCATCATCAAAAGAACCGCAAGCACAAGAGTGACCAGCGGCGGCGCGACGAAGATGAATGCACGGTCCTCCGCGCCGATCCGCAGCCCGCCCAGCAGCACCACCGTCAAGAAGAGCAGCGGCAGCACCATAAAATGCAGAAGGGAGCGGTTTCTTGAGCGATTGTTCGCGGTCATCTCTTTTTTAAGATAGGGCGATAGCTGATAGGTCCGATGAGTCCTATAGGTCCTGTTTCAGTCAACACTGCCCGGAATTTACTACTTCCGTGTCCTCAGAACTTTCAGTGGATTAACGTCGCTCCAGCTTCGTTCCACGCCTTGTTCCAGTTCGGCTTTCAACTCCGCAACTGTGTGCATCTTCAAGTTTGGATCATCGACGGTCAACGGTGCAGTTGACGCAAGATTGGCAGCGCGGTTGGCCGCGTCCGATCCTTGTTTGAACAAATCCTGGTCGTAGTAAACACGCCCCCAGCCTTCCCGGTAAAACGAGTAGGCAATGTAAAACTGGGTTCGCGCGTCGCCTTGCGCTGGGTCCGCGCGCTGCCATTCGTCGCGGGCGGCGCGAAACTGCTCACGAAGGAACAAAGCGTGGCCGGCGTCGAATCTTTCCTGGTTTATCTGGTAGGTTCCAGTAGCAACTTCTGCGCTGGTCGTGACTTCTTTGAATGTGCGCGGCTCTGTCGCGTAGATCCAGATGATGAAGCCGGCGTAGGCAATACTTAACGCAAGGCCGGCCACTTGATTTACTTTAGATTTCATTATTGTCCGTCAAATGCTTTTCGAATCGGCCCCAGATTGCACATCGCGGCTATTAGCCGCAACCGAATGAACTGCTGAAAGAAATCATTCAACCAGCCTGCGAAGCTGGCGGACAGAGTGATAGCCCCAGGCGATGGCCCTGCCGAGCCTGGGGAACGTAAACTAAAATGTGTCCGAGCCCACGACGTGGGCGGCAGATGAAACGTTTCAATTAAACAAACTCGGATTGATCATAATGACTTATCAGAACCGGGAGCGGTAGCGACCGGGTTGACGCCGCGACCGAGGCTACGATGACTGAGATCCAGTCGCTACCGCTCCCGGTTCGATTGCAGATCCGTCTTATCCGTGTTCATCTGTGGCGACTCCTGCCTTCACCCTCTGGTCAACTGTCGATACTTGATCCGATGCGGTTGATCCGCGGCGGCTCCAAGCCGCGCCTTGCGGTCCGTTTCGTAGTCGGAATAGTTGCCCTCAAACCACGTGACCTTGCTGTCGCCTTCAAAGGCCAGGATATGGGTTGCAATGCGATCCAGAAACCAGCGGTCATGGGAAATTACCACTGCGCAGCCGGCGAAGTTTTCCAACGCCTCTTCAAGCGCCCGCAGAGTGTTGACGTCCAAATCGTTAGTCGGCTCGTCTAGCAGTAAGACGTTTGCGCCCTCTTTCAACATCTTCGCCAGATGTACACGATTTCTTTCCCCGCCCGATATCATGCCGACCTTCTTCTGTTGATCCGAACCCGAAAAATTGAACCGGCCTACGTATGCACGCGAATTCACTTCGCGCTTGCCCAGCATCAATAAATCCGTTCCACCCGAAATCTCTTCCCAGATGGATTTGGTCGGGTCGAGCGTACGGCTCTGATCGACGTAGGCCAGCGTGACCGTTTCGCCAATGCGAATCGTTCCGCTATCAGGATGTTCCTGCCCCGTAATCATGCGAAACAACGTCGTCTTGCCGGCGCCGTTTGGCCCGATGACGCCGACAATTCCGCCGGGCGGTAAGTGAAAAGTCATGTCCTCGACGAGGAGGTTATCGCCATAGGCTTTGCTGACTGCGTCCGCTTCAACAACCACGTTGCCGAGACGGGGCCCCGCCGGAATATGAATCTCCAAATCTTCGCGTCGCTTGTCTGACCCTTGCTCAAGCAGCGACTCATAAGCGTTGATGCGCGCCTTGCCTTTCGCGTGACGCGCTTTGGGTGACATGCGAATCCATTCCAGCTCGCGTTGCAGCGTCTTCTGTCGTTCGCTCTCTGACTTTTCTTCGCGCCGCAAACGTTCCTGTTTCTGTTCCAGCCAGGAGGTGTAGTTTCCTTTCCAGGGAATTCCTTTGCCCTGGTCAAGTTCAAGAATCCAACCGGCAACGTTATCCAGAAAATATCTGTCGTGAGTCACGGCGATAATCGTTCCCGGATAACTCTTCAGATGGTGTTCGAGCCAGGCGACTGACTCTGCATCGAGGTGGTTGGTTGGTTCGTCCAACAGAAGTATGTCGGGTTTTTGTAGAAGCAAACGACACAACGCAACCCGGCGACGTTCGCCGCCCGATAAGACCGCGACTTTGGTATCCGGCGGAGGACAACGCAGCGCGTCCATGGCCATCTCTAAACGCGCATCAAGATCCCAGGCGTCCTGGTGATCGAGTTTCTCCTGAACTTCGCCCTGGCGTGCCAACAGCTTATCCATGTCCTCATCGGACATTTCTTCGCCGAACTTCGCGTTGATCTCGTCAAATTCTTTAAGCAGGTCAACAGTATCCTGGACGGCTTCTTCCACCACCTGGCGCACCGTTCGCGAGTCGTCAATCAACGGCTCCTGTTCCAGATAACCGACCGTAAAGCCGGGCGAGATAACGGTCTCGCCGTTGATCTCCTTGTCGACGCCGGCGAGTATGCGCAGCAGCGAGGATTTACCGGATCCATTCAGACCGATAACGCCAATCTTTGCTCCGTAGAAATAGGAAAGATAGATGTCTTTTAAGACGGGCTTCTTGTCGTAAAACTTACTGACGCCGACCATTGAATAGATAACTTTGTTTGGTTCAGTGCTCATAAATTGAAATTGATACCTCGGAACTGTTGGATTTGACGCTTGTTTGTAGCCTGTCAGGTTAGATTGTGCAAGAATGCGCGCGGTTTCATAGCGGGTTAGAGTCGTTAAAGTGTCCGATAAACTTCAGTTTGTCGAGTCGTAACCGTTCACGAACGGAGAACACGTGAATTCCAACGAGGGGAAGGCGGGCGAGGCACAGGGCGCGCGTGCGTCAAGGCAGAGCCCTGCCCACGCAACGACGCTTTCGGGTCGCCTCGAGTCGGCGCATCTCCTTTTCGACCGTGGCCTCTTGAGCGAGGCCTCAGCTGAACTGACAGAACTAATCAAGTCGTCACAGAATGACTCGGTGCCCCTGGCGCAGGCTCGTTGTTTACTCTCAAAAGTACGCGCGATGGAAGGGCACTTCACCGACTCGCTCGCCGCTATCAATTCTTATGAGCCGCCGGACGCGCGCCTCGGCCTCGACACGCAGACGGACATCCAGCTCCGCGTGCAACTTGGTCTTGCCTTTAACTACACAGGCGAGTTTCCCAAAGCCATTGCCATCCTAAACGCGGCCCTGCGTGACACGCCGGAAACAGGCGCGGATAGCGAGCGAGGAGCTATTTACGATGCATTGGCACGTGTTTACCGCACGATCAGCGAGTACGCAATCGCACGCGATCACTCGCGGAAGGCTCTGGAACACTACCGCCGTACGGGGGAATGGCGCGGGCTTGCCGAGACGACCACCGGACTTGCCGCCCTCGAGTTGTTTGAGGGCCGCTACGAAGCCTCGCTCAAACTCTGCGAGCAGGCGGTCAAGCTCGTAGGCGATCGCCCCGCTCCCTTCCTGCTTGGCAAGATCTACGGAAACATGGGTGGCGTCTGCTGGTTTCTGCGCCGCCCGCACGACGGCATCCGCCATCTTGAGAAAGCCATCAGGTATTACGAGAGCACGGAACACAAGCTGAATGCGTCCATGGGTTATAACAACCTGGGCATCAACCTCATGCTCGTTGGCAAATGGGAGCGGGCGCAGGAGGCGCTCAAACGCTCGCTCGAACTCGCCTTTGGGTTGGACGAGCGCAGCGCGCAGGTAGCAATGATCCTGTCCTCACTAGGCGAATTGCGCATGTACCGCAGTGAGCTCGAGGAAGCTCGAAGTCTGCTCGAGCGGGCCGTGAGGATTGCCACCGCAAAAGGCAATAAATGGTATGCGGGACAGGCCTTGCGCTTGCTCACCCGCTGCCATCTCGCCGCGGGTGACACAGCGAACGCTCTCAGCAGAGGACATGAGGCACTCGCTCTGGCGGAGTACATCAATGATCGTCAGGCTCTCTGCGAATCAAACCTGCTGCTCGCTGAGGCGCACTTACGGGAAGGTGAGCGCGAGACCTGCTCCGCACTGCTCCGGAAGGTAACGGATCTAGTCGAATACACAGTAGCTGACATGGCCATTACGAGTGAGACTCAGCGCCTCAGCGGTTTGCTTGCTATGGACGAGGGGAATGCGATGTTGGCCGCTCATCACTTCGGTCGGAGCGTCTCGATCTATGAAATACTCGGCGACCGCTACCGCAGCGCTTGTGCGTATTTCGATCTTGGCCGCGCTTACGCCGAGGCGCAACCTGAGCGCGCCGCTGAGCCGCTATCAATGGCCGTGCAGATCTTCCGCGAGTTGGATGCGCGGATTGCCCTCAAAGGGGCCGAGGATGCTCTCGCCGCGCTCAGGTCCCGTGCGGGGCAAAAGTTCTCGAGCGATTTGCCGCTACGTTCGCACCGGTCCATTCTGAGAATGACGGAAGCAGTCACCTCGCGTGAACTGCTTCTGCGCGAATTCGCAGCTCTGATCCGCCATGAAACGATGGCGCACAAAGTGTTGATTCTGGAGCCGGGAGATCAGTCGCGTCAGAGAGTTGTCACGACCTTCGGCTACGACGCCTCGGAGGGCGAGCGACTAGCCGAGGCCTGGACCAGCGCAGGCGATGATGAAGCCAGGGAACAGTTAGCGGCGAAGGAAGACGCAGCTGTTATGCGTCTGCGTGTAGTCAATGCAACTCGCCCCGTCACCCTCTTCATATCCCCCCGAGCATCGGTGGAATTTGCGGGCCGCGAGGAAATTGAGACGCTACTCCGCGTAGCTGAGATGGGACTTGACTTGTCCGCTGCCCGCGAGCGGTTGCGCGAGGGTGACGACGATCAATACCAGGCGCCACAAGTGATTGCGAGCTTGATGCCCGGTTTTATACATTCCAGTCCGGTCATGACCCGTCTCGTCGAGGAAATGCACAAGATTCGCTCGTCCGACGTGACAGTGCTTGTTACGGGCGAGTCCGGCACGGGCAAGGAGTTGGTGGCTCGCGCGATTCACACGCTCTCTTCGCGTCGTAACAAAGTGTTCGTGCCCTTCAACTGCACGGCGGTACCCAGGGATCTGTCGGAGGGTTACCTGTTCGGCTACCGCCGCGGCGCCTTCACCGGCGCGGTCGCAGATTCGCCCGGTGTAATCCGTACGGCCGCAGGTGGCACCCTCTTCATCGATGAGGTAGGCGACTTGCCGCTCGACGTGCAGCCGAAGCTTCTTAGATTCCTGCAAGAGGGCGAGATTCAGGCTCTCGGTGAACAGCGCCCACAGCAGGTGGACGTGCGCATCATCGCAGCCACCAACTGTGATCTGGAAGCTATGGTCAAGCTGAAACAGTTCCGCGAAGACTTATACTACCGTTTGAATGTGATCCGTTTGGAAGTGCCTCCACTGCGGGAGCGAAGATCCGAGATTCCAGCAATCGTGAACCACTACGTGGACCATTACGCGGCCAAATTTGGGAAGCGCGACATTCATGTAACTTCACAGGCGGTAGACCTGCTAACCGTCCACGACTGGCCGGGTAACGTCAGGCAGTTATGCAACGAGTTGCAGCGTACGATCGCGCGCGCCGCAGACGGAACCGTCATCACACCTGACCAGCTCTCCCCGGAGGTTCGCCGCGTCTCCGCGCCTGGTGCGTCTCAGGAATCGCTCGGGTTGTCTGACTCAGCTGCGACCGGGCGTCAGCCAGACCTGCTGCTTCCCCGGGCAGTGGAAAACCTTGAGCGTCGTCTGATCGCGGAGGCACTTAGAAAATATAATGGCAACATCTCTCGAGCTGCCCGCGAACTCGGCATTACTCGTCGAGGTTTGCAACTCAAACTCGTCCGCTATGGAATAGCTGCCTCGGTTTAGTTACTACCCGCCCGTGCTTTGCACAAAAAGTCATTCGGCGACGAAATCCAAGCTGGGACTCGATATCCATCGTTGAAAGTCTTCTCGGAGCTTCATCGAGACTTTTTGTGCAAAGCCACCCGCCCGCACGGCCAATTACACTGCGAATTTTGTATACAGGCGATACTTCGTTCGCATCTCCTCATAGGTTCTCTTCGAACTGACAGACCCCTTCTTTTGCTCAAACAAACCAAAACCGCCGCACACCAGCGATGTTGAGGTGCGAACGAAGTATCAAGTAGGCGCTGCTGAGTTTGTCTCCTCGTCGCGCTGCTCGAAAGCCAAAAACGTCCACTTTTGCTGGGATTTTCGCAGAAACAAACCCTCATTCCTACCTTGGCACGTTCGTTGTAATGGGAGTGGCCAGACGGTATCTCGAAATTAACCTCGTGCCTCGAAGCTTTGAACTGATGGGTGGAAGGGCACTTAAACAAAAAGGAGAATCCACCATGTTGCGTCGTCTCACAGCTTTCGCACTCGTCCTCAGCCTTGTCTTTGTCGCGGTGATACCGTTCACCCTTACAGCGTTTGCGGCACCCACCGGTCAGGAGAAGGGAAAAGAGAAACCAGCGCGTAAGCTCGCGCCGGAATTTGACAGTTCCTCCTCAAGTTCGAACGAAACCGTGCGGGTCGTCATCCAGACGAAAGGTCATCTCACGGACGCGCATGACCAGGCCATCGCGGCCAGGCGTGGTCACAAGCGACAAGCGCTCGCCGCGCTTCATACGCTGGTCGCAGATGTTCCTCGCAGCGAACTTGCCTCGCTAGCCGCACGCGACGACGTGGCTTACGTATCCTCTGACCGCCCGGTTAAGGCACAGTTGGATGTCACGCGTGAGGCGACCGGAGCAGCCCTCGCCCAGTCTGAATCAAAAGGGCCGGACAAAGCTGCCGGAGCAACAGGCAAGGGCATCACTATCGCCGTCATTGACAGTGGCATCAGCGCTGGCCATCCAGACCTTCGGAAGAACAACAAGTCGCGCATCATCGCCGCAGTTAACTTCACCAACACAGGCTCAGGCGCGAACGCAAACGGTGTTGTGATGGGCGACGGCATCCTGGTCGGCGACGGCGACCGTTATGGTCACGGGACTGGCGTGGCGGGTGCGGCGGCCGGTAATGGCGCGGCCTCTAAGGGCTACGCCGGCGACTACTCAGGCATCGCTCCCGAAGCCAACCTGGTCGATCTAAAAGTGCTTGACAGCAACGGCGTGGGTACAACCAGCGCAACTCTCAACGCTATCGATTGGGCCATCAAGAACCAGAAGCGTTATAACATCCGCGTCATCAACATGAGCCTCGGCACGCCTGTTCGCGAATCGTTCCGCAACGACCCGCTCTCACAGGCTGTGGCACACGCGGTTGCCGCCGGCATCGTTGTGGTGTGCAGCGCCGGCAACAACGGTCACACAGACGAGATCGTCGGCTACCAGGCTAACGGTGACCCCATCTATCGCCAACTCTATGGCGCTATTAATAGTCCCGGTAATAGCCCCTTCGCTATCACAGTCGGAGCGACCGACACGCATGCAACTGGCGCGCGTTCGGACGACACAGTGGCGCAGTTTTCTTCGAAGGGCCCGACCCAGTTCGATCACCTGGGCAAGCCCGACATCCTCGCTCCGGGCCGGCGCCTGGTCGCTGCCCTCTCGCAGGACAATCCCACACTCGGTTCCGAGTACGCCGGGCGCATCGTCCAACCGGCAAGCGGTGATGCTTTGCAGAATGCCTACTTCAAGTTTTCGGGTACGTCGTTCTCGGCGCCAGTCGTCTCAGGAGTGGTGGCCCTGATGCTGGAAGCGAATAACTCGCTGACGCCGGTGTTGGCCAAGGCCACATTGCTGCGCACTGCCAACGCACTTCCAATCTCGCTTTTCCACAGCAAGACACAGAGTGTCTTTAGTCAGGGCGCGGGACAAGTTAACGCCGCGGCCGCGGTCGAGATGGCGCGCGCGGTCACACATAAGGCAGACAAGTTGAAAGCAGGCGACCAAATTTTCCGACCCGGCGTGAGCCTGCAGACCCTAAGCCGCTCCTTCAAAATCGGCGGCGAGACGGTTGCCCAGGAAGCGCGTGTGCTCTATTCCAACGGCGTTCTCTTCGTTAACCGTCCGGTGCTTACCAACGGAATCATGCTTGCGGACGGCATCATGATTAGTGACGGCATTGTGATGCGTGATGGAATTGTGATGGGCGACGGCATACTGGTTGGCGATGGCATACTGGTTGGCGACGGCATCCTGGTCGGCGACGGCATACTGGTCGGTGACGGCATACTGGTCGGTGACGGCATCCTGGTCGGCGACGGCATACTGGTCGGCGACACCATGCTTCTTTCGGATGGTCTGGTTTTGGGCGACAGCATCAAGCTTTCCGAATCGTGGCTATCAGGTAACGGCATAGTGATGGGTGATGGTGTTGTAATGGGTGACGGCGGCGTCCTACTTGGAGACGGTGTCGTGATGGGTGATGGCATTTTAGTGGGTGATGGTATCGTCATGGGTGACGCGTTCACGCGTGGTGATGGCATCCTGGTAGGCGACGGCATCCTGGTCGGTGACGGCATCCTGGTCGGTGACGGCATCCTAGTCGGTGACGGCATCCTGGTTTCGGACGGGATCCTCGTGAGCGAGGGTATCCTGGTCACGGATGGCATCATGGTTTCGGATAGCATCATGGTTTCAGACGGAATAGTCATGGGCGACAGCATTCTGCTTGCGGACGGCCAGCTGTTCTCGAACGGCATCGTGATGGGTGACGGTTATGTCCTTGGCAGCGGCTATCTACTGGGCAGCGGCTACATCCTTGGTAGCGGCATCCTGGTTTCAGATTAAGAGGCAAGCGCAGTCCCACACAAACGAGCGCGGGCGGGGCCGAATCAAAGGCCCCGCCCGCGCTTATTAGTAACCCCGATTTGAAATCCCTGTGGTCCCTAGTCCGCACACAAGCGCTCAGAGTACCGACTTTGAGTCGGGTTTTTTGTTGATTGAAGAAGAACCCAACTAAAGTTGGTACTCTAAACAACCGCAATTAACACACTACCTAGATCCAGGTTGAAAATTTTCTCGTTGACCTGCGCTCGAAGCAGAGGTGCGCTACCAGAAGGCAGACTACTGTGATTGCCAGACAGTAAATCCTCAGTGACAATAGTTGTGAGAAACCACTTCCGGTTGTGAAATCAACTTCCTTCCACAGCCCGTAAAGAACAGGATTGTAGAGCCAATGGTTGTAGCCCTGGCTGTAGAGGTAAAACAGCCCTGAGCCGGTGGCAATACTAACCGCGTAGGTGAAGTATTTATCCCGTAGCACAACATTCAGTGCGATAGACGCCCCTGCCATGAAGGCGAAGCTCGGAACCAGAATTACTGAGTAGGTTATCAGGTAGGGCCAGATTCCAACTGGTGTCTGGCCCCTTAGAAGTTGGGTCAACATTGCCGTCAGACCAACCAGCAAGAGTAGAAAGAGAACGAGCAATAGCGTTGACAGAAACTTCGAAAGCAGCAGGACGTTATCAGGCACTGGCACGCTCCATAGCACCGGTTCGACCCTCAGTTCGCGATCACGGTGCATCGCTTCGCCCGTGTAGAACACAATCACGCCCAACAAAAACAGCAACAGACCATTGGCTGTGTGACTCGCAAAACTGGCGGAATACGAGACGTCAGAAACACCAGCGGAAAAAGGAGGTGACAAAAAAGAAAGTAGAATGGCCAGTGGAATAATCACGACCAAACTTCTTTCCGCCCGCAGCAAACGCGCCTCGAGGCCTGTGGCCGCCACTAGTTTTCTCAGGTTCGCGCGGATTCCTTCGTTTGCTTTGGTGACTTCAGGAAGCGGGATGCCGGCAATCCCTACCTTCGCCCGAGAGTCAAACTCTCCTAACTGATCGCCAAGCTCCGCTTCGAATGTTTCCGGGTCGTATTGGATTCGATCAACTGCCGGCGAAAGGCTCAGCAGGGAGGAAGGAGCCTCCTTTTCAGTTCGCTGGGCTATGGAAAAACGGAAGTAGAGGATGGTCAGACAGACTGCGGCGGCGAGAATCACCAACCCGCGGTTCGCGATCATTACGGGGGTATGACTGACTACAATCTGATCAACCCAATCTGGATCTTGCCCCCACGGCGTCTCCATCGACGAGCGCATTAGAAAAGGATCAAGAATTGTGCGCCAGCCGAGCGGCAGGTTCTTCAATATGACCAACTGATAAGCAATGTAGAGCGGGTAATAAGAGAACGCTAACCCATAAACGATCTTCGCATTGCGCGTGAGTGCACCGACAGTAAAGTAGACTGCGGCAAAAAGTAAGTACGAGACGACCACCAGCAAGAAGAAATGTTTGAAATAGGGGAAGACTCGGAACGGCAGGACAATCATCCGCGAAGTGTGGAACACTTGAAGCAAGACGAGAGTGACGGCGAAGGCTGCCTGGCAGCAAATCAGCACAAAGAAGCTGCCAAAGAATTTACCGAGCAGGTATGCAGCACGACTGACAGGCTTTGAAAAGATCAAGGAGTCAACACCCAGACGGAAGTCTCTGATCACGGGATCTGCCATGATGAGAGCGGCGAAGAGCGGGAGTCCCAGTATACCAAAGGCAAAGCCTGCGAAGTTTCTGCGAATGTAGAAGTCGCTGTTCGTGGCCCACCCTTCTGTGACGGCGGCTCCGGCAACACTCCACAGGACAGCATTGGAACTGAAGAAAATCATCAATGCGTAAGGTGCAATGCGCTTTGAGTTGAGCAACAGTTCGTTCTGGAAGATCGCTGCGAATGCTGTCTGGGTTGGGGTTCTCATTAGAGTTTACGGTTAGTGTCTGTTTGCTGCCGGCGCTAGCTTATGTTTTGTCAATTCCACCTGTGGTAAACGGTTGGCTGAAAGTTCGCTTTTCTCTTTGCCCCAACGGGGCCGCGACTTGTAGCCCAGGGTTGCCGGCTCGGCGGCTACCCTGGGAGAATGGAATGAATTAATCCCCCAACCGCGACGCGGTTGTGCCTGCTTTGTGGATTTCTCCGATGCAAATGACGCAACCGCGTTTCGGTTGAGAATAGTTCGCTTTCCTGTTCCCCAACGTAGCCGAAGCGGCAACGTTGGGCTGGAGGACGCAGCCCCGACGGGGCATTAACGCACGCCCATTTCTACCAGTCGGTTGAGTTTTCACCCCCCGCTACGGCGGTGCTGACCAAACGCTTACTGGTTTGATTGACTCACCAGACTCAAATAATAGTCCTCGAGCGTTGGAGTCGCAGGCATGAATTCTTCGCCCGGCTGCTCTCCTTTTGAAATAACTCTCAAGCGCGGCTGTCCACGGAACATCTGCGAAGAGATTACTTTGTAACGAGAGCTCAAAGCCGCAACCTTTTCGCGCAAGACAGTTGCTTCCCAAACCGCTCCCTCAAGTTGTTCCATCGCCTCGTGTGGCACGCATGAGGCCACGATTTCGCCTTGCCGAATGATTGCCATGTGGCTGCAAAGGTTTGAGACGTCGGAAACAATGTGAGTTGAAAGAATGACCACGGTGTTTTCGCGTAAGGTTTCAGAAAGCAAGTTATGAAAACGGACTCGCTCTTCAGGATCCAGCCCGGCGGTGGGCTCATCAACGATAAGTAGTTCCGGTTGACCAATGATTGCCTGCGCGATTCCCAATCGCTGTCGCATCCCTCCCGAAAACCCGCCGACCCGCTGCTTCCGAGCTGACGAAAGATTGACGCGTTCAAATAATGCGTCGACCAGGCGAGCCCGCTCTTTCGTGTTCCAGACGCCCTTGAGCTTTGCAAAGTAATCAAGTGTTTGCTCCGCCGTCAGAGTTGGGTAAAGGCCAAACTCCTGCGGCAAGTAGCCAAGCATCCGGCGCGCTTGATCTTTGCTGGCTATCAAGTCAACGCCGTTCATTCCAGCAGTTCCTGAGTCGGGTTCGAGCAGGGTCGCCAGGATTTTCATCAAGGTTGTCTTGCCGGCGCCATTCGGGCCCAGCAATCCAAACATTCCTGAAGGGACATCCAGGTCAATGCCTTTGAGAGCCTGGATACCGCTCCCATAAGTTTTCTGCAAACCTTTAATCGTCAACATAGGTTTTCAGCATTAGCTTCCTTCGACTAAAGATTCAAACTCTTAACTGACCGCAGGCGGCTCGCCTGCCAGAAGCACCGCAAGGTGCGACGTTCTGACTAAGCACTCAGCCACCGATACGCTGTTCGCGCTACGCGCTCATCGGCAGGCGAGCCGCCTGCGGTCCCAGTGAAGAGCTTGAGTAGTTGACGCACACACTTATCCCTCCTTTCAATCTGTACGCGACCACCTGAAGATGAAGTTTGTTAAAGTGGCTCTTCGGCTAAGAATCGGAAATGACACGCTCCAAGGGGGTGCGTTTTTTTTGGTCGTAGGTGGTAAAAGACTTGGGCCCATTCTCATTCAACATCAACGGGCACGACGGTTCATCTTTAGAGGTAAAGCGCGACGGATTCAAGCCACGCACATAGAAGAACAAACGTCCCAGGACTGCCACGAGTATCAATGTATTGCCGACTTGCGTGACGTTGAGTTCAACGCTAAACACGCGTACCAAAACGCCAACGAGAAAAACCAGGATCAGGAAAGACTTCAACACACGAATCAACGGACGATTGCTCCTACTGATTTCTACACACTGATCTTTGATTTGCTCGACGTTACCAAAGCGTTTCAATGCGGCATCCTTTGCTTCTGCGAAAGACATCTCTTGCTGGAGGTGCTGCTCTGTAAGCAGTTCGAGGTGGAAACGCAACTCTTCTTCAATTTGACGTTCGATCACTTCGCGATCAAATCGATGGTACAAGCGCTTCACTACACCTTTCATGGTGCCCCCCTCTTCGAAACTAAAGCCCTAAGCAGTTTGCAGTATTCTCGTAATCGCCTGAGAGACGCGATCCCAGTTGGCCGATTCAGCCTCGAGCTGTTTTCGCCCCGCTTTGGTCAGTTTGTAGAACTTAGCCCGGCGATTGTTTTCCGAAACGTCCCATTCCGACGTAATCCAACCGCGTTCTTCCATGCGATAGAGCGCGGGATAGAGTGAGCCATCCTCGATTTTCAGCAAATCATCCGCAGCTTCATGTATTCGTTGGGCGATGCCGTAACCATGCATGGCATCACGCGAGAGCGTTTTAAGTATTAACAGCTCCAGCGTGCCTTGCATCAGATCCGTCCGGGCTTTTGCCATCGTATGCGTCTCCCTAGATTATCTAGGGGACAGAGTAATGGCCCTTCCCCAGACTGTCAAGGGAGAGTTTTTGGAGTGGCTCTAGTTTGGAGTGCGGTAACCTGTTACCGCTTTGGTCATCGGCGACCTGTCGCCGCCGCCGTTACCCTGCATGGGGGTTTATGAATCTTGAATTCCCCCGGCGACCGCTGGAGTCAACTTCTGTCGTACCGGGTAGACATACGAAATTCACGAAAATATTTAGGGTCGGTTTGATACTGAGGTTGACGCTAACACCCGGCGCTACCGCGCTCGGTTCTGTACGAGCCCTACACTAGGGCCAAAATCTAAACGAAGAACTTAGCTATGACTGTTGTTTAGACAGCACACTTGTGCGCCCACGCCGGTGAAGAGTCTCCCAAGTTCAGCTTATTTCGCGATCGGGAGATAAACGAAAGTCATTGACCTGGTGCCCACGCCGCCGTCAATGCTGGCGTTCAGTGAGCCATCACGATTCTTTCGATAAATAATCCGCTTGGGAAAGTCGTGCTCCGGGTTTTCGAAAATAGCTTCCTGCCCGGAGAGTTGCGTCAGCTTGAAATCGGTTCCAGGGCAACGCCCCTTAGGACTCGCCACATAATAGATTTGGTCGCCGCGTTCTTCGATTCTCAGATATTCAAACTCAACCGTCCGTACGCCGGCGACGGTGCGGCCCATGCCAATCATCGAGCCACCGGCAGGCGCCATCCAGTGTTCCTCAATCTGTGTCTTCCCACTCGCAGCCGTCCGCCAGCTCCCGGACATCCACGCAAGATCCGAAATCGCGGGCCCACTTTCAGGCGTGATCGCCATAGCGCGAGCTGGTGTGGGCGATGCCTGAGACCAAATGATGGCAATGGCGGCAACCACAATTAGTGTGACGAAGGATCGAATACTCGGGTCTTTTTTCATCGTTTTCTCCCTGGGCATCATTCAATTCCGATTGTTTAGAGGCAGCATCGCCGTCCGTTCGACTCTCGATACTCGTCAACTACATCCAAGCTTGAGACGGTGGGCGATGCCCACCTCTAAACGAAACTAAACTACGAGCGGTTTTTATGACTATCAGTGAGTTTAAGCTAACTGTCAGGCGAGTGTATTGGAAAAATCCGACGTGCGGTCTTTTCGCGTGAAGGCTTGTGTGAGATCGCAAGGCTGAGCGAAGAGGACGGCAGGAGTTTGCCGTGCAAACTGCTGAAAATCACGAATCAGGTGAGCCTGATCATAGTAGCCACAATCGGCGGCCACAGCGGCCCACCCCGCATCGTTTTCGTCGACAGCACGGAATACTTGTTGGAACCGGAGAATCCGGCAGAGTAACTTGGGCCCTATCCCCACCCCGCTGAGAAACCTGCGCTCTAACTGGCGGCTGCTGACTCCCGCATCGATGGTCAGTTCATCAACTGTCACTTGTCCGCCGCAATCGACAATCTTCGCTGCCAGAGCTACGAGCCTCGAATCATGTTTGCAATCGCGCACCTGCTCAGCAAGCAACTTTTCGAGCATCGCTATTCGGTGTGCCAGGGAGGGAAGCGAACAAGCTTCGTCCATTCGTGACAGAAGCTTGCGTTCGAGATCGCACGACAGGGCACCGAGTTCCACGACCTGATTAATGACCTCTCGCATATCTAATCGAAAAAAGGGAAGTGTGCCGCCGGGATGAAAGCGAATGCCGATAAGCTCCACGCGGCCGTTAGGAGAAATCAACATGGGCCGGGTCATCTGCCCAACGAGGAAGTGCAAAGGCTGTGGCTCGTCCTAGCCATTGTCGCGGTGCTCCCGAAACTGAGCGCCAAAGTTCAGGATTAGCTCAACGCAACCGTCCGGAAGAATTCGTTCCGGCTGCACTGCCTGGGAAAGCTCTGTTTGAACTCGATCAGTGCTTTGGTCGTTTTCCAGCGTCCAAAAACATTCCACATATTTCGCGAGCAGAGGCTTTGGTTTGATTTCGAGATAGCGCATTGGGTGAAACACGGGCTCTTACACTTTGGTACCATTCCCTATCCCTGGCTTTGAACTTAACTCTGTTCAAGTTCCGCTCGATTCTTATTCAAAGGAGACAAAACGCGGTGGCTTCAACTCCTTGGAGTGCGGCCTCCTGACGCCGCTTTGGCCCGATGCTACCCTCTCATTATTTGAATGCTTCTCAACAACGCGGCGCCAGGCCGCCGCTGACCAAAGCGGCGACAGGTCGCCGCACTCCAAAGAGTTGACGCTTGCCGCAAAGAACCTGGTTACTCGGCTATGATTGCTCGTAGTAAGCAGTCAACGCCTCCATCGCTCTCTCATGCATTCGCTCAGGACGGACGTAGAGCCAGTGTTTCTCAAACACCTCGTCAGACATAGCTGTCTCGACAGTGCGCTCTTTGCTCTTCAACCATCCTTCCACCCACTTACGGAGTTCCGGGTCCTGGTTTAGGGCCGTTCTTGCGGCGTGCATATTCATAGGTGCGCTCATGAACTTTCTATTCCTTCCGGTCGTACTTACCAAAGTTTTATTACAGCAACAGCGTGTCAACCCGATGCGCATGGACCATCTGTTCACACGGCGACCACGCGAAGACGGTGAAGCGACCGTCCTGAGATGCTACCAGGGCCAGAGCATCACGCTGATCGTGTACAAACTGGGCCGCCGACAAGTGCCGGGTGCCGCCAGTTTGCACTGGGTGGACAGCGACAGCACGGTCTCCGACAATTGGCTCGGTCGCTACCATCTGCTCAACTGGTGCGCTTCCTTCGGGGCGTCTTATCTTGGCGCCGAACGCCAGCACCTCATAACGGTCGTTGATTACAGTTGCGCCATCTACCGCCGTGAGGCCAGCAACGGTGTCAACTGCCCTATTCACGGCCGCAGTTAAGAGGTTCTCATTCGCTTCGTTGACCTCCTGACGCATCAGATCGCCCAATGCTGAGAAAGGAGGAGTAACGGAATACAGGATGGGATGCACTATCGACAGTCGCCACGCTTCAGTGTCCGCAGGTACGACCAGCAGCGAGCCGCCATGCCCGTGAGCTCGCATGGAAGCAGCCAGTTGTACGAGCAGATTGAATTTGTGGTCCCAGGAGCCAGGCGAGGTGAAGGGAAGCAAAGCGGTAAGCAGCGCCGGGCAGTCTGGCAAACTTGCTCCGTGCTCATCCACCACTTTCACTTGTTCACCTTTGAGTACCGCTACGTTGGCAAACTTTCCAAAGCCGTCCATGCGGCGATGCTTGATAACAAGTAACCCCGGTTCGATGACTTCCAATACGAAACAGAAACTCGGCACCTTGCGAGTGGCGCCCCAAACATGCAACTCATCAACACTCGACGCGGGCTGGCCGTGTTCGTCACGCGCACGCCAGACTCCGAGGTGAACTCCCAGCCGCTCAACCGCAGGTCCAAGTTTTGTCAGTACAGCGGGAGTGAGCGGCAGTGGCAGCTCAAAGATGAGCGGCTGGGGCACTTGCTCGTGGGGAAAGAATGCTAATGAAATTTTGGGAGAGCGGCCGTCCTCGCGCCTGAGACTGGCCCAGAATGTAGCGTCGATGATCGCCTCAATTGTGGCCGCATCGGGTTTCGGCGCCAGTTTCTGCTCGCCCCGCTCTCGTGCGGCCGCAAGATGGCTTGAAAAGTGGGTTTCGATAGTAGCGGAAACTGCGCGGGCCGCCTGGTATGTGGGTTCACGACTCATTCTGATTTTGGCTGACCGGCAAGCTGAAACGACTATCTGAAATGGCTCGGGCCAAGGCGACGGTGATCAACCATCAAACAGCGGTCCTGCACAACTTTGATCCCTTCCTTCGCTAATCGCTCAGCAACCGCCTGATCGCTGATCCCCGATTGCATCCAAACCGCCTTTGGCTTTTTCGCCAGCATGTCGTCGAGGTGCGCGGGCACGTCTACGGAGCGGCGAAAGACGTTGACAAGATCCACCTCAATGGGTATCTCGATTAGCTTCCGATAAATCTTTTGCCCGAGAATGTGTGTCACCTGGGGATAGTAAACGGGAACAGGAATGATCTGGAATCCTGCGGACTGAAGATAGCCAGGAACGTAGAAGGCGGGCTGGTTTGCCTGCGCCTCCGTCTTGATCCCAAGCACTGCGACAGTTTTGGTGATAGAAAGCAACTCACGGATCTGAGCAGTCTCAGTGATTATATTGTCCTGCCAATTCACAACGGAAGTATACGATGTGGTTCAGTTGATTAGATAATCGCATATGAAGTGGAGCTGATGGTATTATGCGGCACGCAGGGGGGATTGCGTACGATGAGGTTGAGTTTAGGTTTGCCGGAACAGCGACTTCGGTGGTTGTGTCTGCTCATAATTGCATTGAGCATCGGGCTGCTTCTCCTGCTGCCAGCGCCTGGGAGGCTGGGGATGGGCGAGCGGATTGCCCGGGCCCAACAAGATGATGAGGCTTATGACATCGAACTCCAGAAGGGGCTCGATCTCCTGCGGCGGCGCAAGTACGAAGATGCGTTGAAGAGCTTCAAACGCGCAAATGAGATGCGCGCCAAGGCGTCGCCCGAGTGTTTTTTCGGGATGGCGCAGGCGTACTTCGGGTTAGAGGCATACAAGAACGTGCTGGAAAACTGTGACAAAACGATTGAACTTGGAGGCAACAATAACGGGTTGCGCGCGCAGGCGTACAACCTGAAAGGGCTCGCCCTGCGAGCGCAGGCAGAGAACAAGGATCAGAAGAAACTACGCGAGGCCGAGACCATATTCCGGGAGGGTTTGGCGTTGAATGTGGTGCACCCTATTCTTTCTTACAATCTTGGCGTCGTGTTGTTGCAGCAAAGTCGTGATCCGGAAGGCATCACCGAGCTCGAGAAGTATGTAAAGCTGGTACCGGAGGGGAACTTCGCCGAGCAGGCGCGGAAGATGATCGAGAACCCGCGGCGGGCCCGCGAGGCTTACGCTCCGGACTTCTCGATCGTCACGGCTGCTGGAGAGCACATTACGCTGGATGATCTGCGCGGAAAAGTGGTAGTGCTGGATTTCTGGGGCACCTGGTGTCCCCCTTGTGTGGCATCGGTGCCCTCGCTGCGCAGCTTAAATAAGAGGTACACGAAGGAGCCATCGTTTGTCTTGATCGGGGTCAGCTCGGACGCTGACGAGGAAACGTGGCGCAAGTTTACCACCGAGAACAAGATGGTTTGGCCTCAGTACTGGGACCGTGATCGACGGATACATCGGGCGTTCAACGTTAACGCATTTCCCACTTACATTGTGATTGACCATGAGGGCATTGTGCGGTTCCGCACCAGCGGGAGTAGTTGGGAGCGTTCGGCCTTCCTGGACGATGCGATCAAGAAGCAGGTGAAGATCGTGGCGAAGGCCGAAAACGCTAACTAAAGGGAGTCCCAAGCGGGCAGCCCGCCTAAGGTGGCAGGTTCGCCGCCATCGAAACATCAAGCCAAACGGGCAGCTAGTTCGCTGCCCGTTTTTCCCTTGACTCCCGTAAAAGATAACCGGGACTAATGCATCTTGAAAGGACCACCGCGAGGTTCGGGCTCCATCTCAGGGCGCGTTGAATCCTGGACCACCTCGTGCATCTCCAACTTGTTCGACTGCGAAAACGCGTCCTTCGGCAGAGTACCAGATTGTGCATGTCCCTTAGTAAATGCGTCCGAACGTACCCAGTTGAGAAAGTCCTGGCGGCTATTCCAAAACGTGAAAACGACATAGGGCTCGTCTTCGTTAACGGGGCGCAGAACGTGGTTGGAAATAAATCCGGGCATCTGGTCCACCAGCCCGGCGCGCTCACGGAATCTCTGCTCAAAGGCCTCGGCATACTCCTGCTTGACGTAAATACGATTTGCGACAGTGATCATTACGACAGTCTCCCTTTATCGCATGATACACGATGCGGTGATTGATAGCCTCAGGTCGCCGTGGAGTCGCCAGCGGGGGAAGAGCGGGGGCATGCCCACCTTCCCGACCCTGAGATGATCACAGTTGAGTTCTAGTCCTTGCTTGAAGGCCCTCAAAGAGAGATGGCGCCAGCGAGTTGGAGAGTCTCATGGTCGGGAAGGTGGGCATGCCCCCGCTCTTTGCTAGCGCTGAGTCAAATTTAAAACTAACTGAACTATTGTTTGCGGTGCTCATTCATCCGTAGAAGGCTTCGAGCGCAAACGCTTGATTTGCGAGCGGCGGGCTTTTCCTTCGAGAGTACGATTTTTCGCGCTGCGAGTGGCGCGCGTGGGAACGCGCGTTGGCGCGCGGTAGTTCAAACGCTCGACCTTGTCGCGAAGCTTTTGCAGGCAGAGCGCCTTGTTCCGATGCTGGCTGCGTTCCTGCTGCGAGGTCACGACCACACCAGAGGGCAAGTGTCGCAGACGGACCGCGCTTTCCGTCTTGTTGACGTGTTGGCCTCCCGGCCCGCTTGCACGGAAAGTCTCGACCTCACACTCGCGCAACAAGTCGTCATCCGACTCAGGCACTATTATCATGTGGCGTTAGAAGTTTCCTGAGCAGACGAAAATATGTTGAGCGAAGGCGAAAGTCAATATTTCGATTGGCCACGCTCTGGTAAAAGATCTGAACGACATTCCGGATCTCTCGCCGCGAAACTAACCCTTGGCGGGCCCTGGGTTTGTCGATTTAACAGAAACGTCTGAGAACTTGCGGCATTTTCTTTGACCGGCCGAATTTCCCAATGTATAAATCGCCAGGAAACGCTTAAGGCAGCTCACTGCCGGCCAGCGGTTACAGCTAACGCAACGCAAAGAGTTACTAAAAGAGGCCACAAGCTATGAGTAATCCAGAAGGGGACGGCCCCGGGACAAATACGGGAACTGTTGGTGACCGAACGCCGCAACAGAGTTTGGGTTTGGGCCACGCGTCATTGACTGAGGACGAAAAGACTATTCTGAATTGGAGCCGCGAACGAAGACTGCAAGAGTTTCAGAAAGTAAACCCAGGCATTGATCGGGAGGCACTGGAAAACACACTCTTCTACATCGACACCATCACCATCGACAATGGCGAGATTCTTGATACTCTAAGACTAACTCCTAAGCTTGGCTGGGAGAAGATTAGGGATATGTTTCTTGGTGGACCAGTGGATGGCTATACGTCAACATTTCATGGCCTGAAGGACATCGCTTACCCGGAACACTTCTGGAAAGCGACTATCGAGAACGAGAGAGAGAAGCTGTGAACCCCCAGGAGCAGGAGGCAGGCGCAGACGGCAGTAGCAGGAGCTAACTTCAGACAAGCCGAGCTAACAATTTCCGGCTCCCTTTATCTCCCCTGGAAGTTTGTTTCCAACGACTCGCGAACGGAAGCTTATCTCATTCAGCCTTCTGGAAAAGGACCTTTCGCCGGCGTGCTATTTTTTCATTGGCTGGGCGATGTTAAGTCAGATCGAACTGAGTTCCTCGAGGAAGCGGTGGCGCTCGGGAAACAGGGCACTGCCTCGCTTTTGATCCAGGGCTAGCTAAACATTAGGTGAACACTTGGAAACATCTGTCAGTACATTTGCGTTGCTTGGGCTCGGCCTGGCCTTCGGTTTTAAACACGCGACCGAAGTAGATCATGTGGTCGCGGTCTCGGCAATTGTCAGCGAGCATCGCAGTGTCTTCAGGTCGGCCCTGGTTGGCGGCCTGTGGGGCGCCGGCCATACCGCCTCGCTGGTGATAGTTGGGGTTGTGGTGCTGGTGTTTCGAGTAACCATTCCGGCGCCGGTGGCTGGCTGGCTGGAGTTTGGTGTGGCGTTAATGATCATCACGCTTGGAGCCTTGGCGGTGTTGCGGGTATTGCGTAAGCGAGCGGAGGTTCACTTGCATCGGCATAGTCACGACGGCCAGTCGCATGTTCACATTCATTTCCACGAGCACCAGACGAAGCACGAAGGCATTGCCCCGCCACATTCACATGCAATCTCGCGGATTGGTTTTAAGCCGCTTCTCGTAGGCGCCATGCACGGTCTGGCGGGATCAGCGGCGTTGACTTTGCTGATGCTGACGCAGATTCAATCGGTGTCGCTGGGACTGCTTTACCTGGCAGTATTCGGCATTGGTTCCACGCTTGGCATGTTGTTGATGTCCGGTTTGATCGGATTGCCCTTCGCGCTGAGTGCACCACGAATCTCGAGACTCAACTACGGACTGCAAGCCATCGCCGGCGCGTTGAGCATTGCGTTCGGGTTTTGGTACGCCTACGAGGCGGGCATTGCCAACAATCTTTGGGGAACCATTCTCTAAAAGCTCGGCGACACCGCGACACAAGGCTTTATGAAATCAGCCTGAAGGGCTGCCAGATAGTAGCCGGTGGTCGCAGCGCAGCGTAGACCAATTTGATTCTTGTAATCCTGTCAATCTTGTTAATCCTGTCTAATGTTTGGAGGCAATCATGGAAACTCAGGATCGCGTGACAGCACTGGAAAACAACTGGGCCACGGACGAGCGTTGGCAAGGAACTAGACGCGACTACTCGGCCCAAGATGTCGCCCGACTTCGTGGCTCAGTCGAGATTAAGCACACGCTCGCCGAGCTGGGAGCTGGGCGCTTGTGGGATCTCCTGCATAAGGAGCTTGAAGTTCATAGAACCTCACGTCCAAAGGAAAAGTGTGCAACCTGATTGAGCCTCAGGTCTCTCGTGGGCGTTTCAGAAGGCGAAGCACACCGACGATTATCAGCCCAACCGTTGAACCCAGGCCCAGCCAAAACCAGCCGGTCAATCCCACTGCGATCAGTCCTGAAGTATCTTCGGCCCTCACTCGCTCGCGATTCATAAGATAGGCGCTAACAATGCCGGTTAGTAAGCTTACGAGTGCCGAGATTTCACGTCTATCCTTCCAGGCTTGCATTGTGCCGAAGAAAACCACGACAAGCATGAGAAAAGGAATCAACCAAAGCCCACTATGGCCATCACGGGCAAGCTCAACGCCGCTAAGTCGATTTTCAGATGTACCGCAACTTAATTGAACCCACGGCATAAAAAAGCAGATCAGGGCGATTAATGCCATACTTATCGTCACGCGTCGGCTATCCATTGCACCCACACCCTTCCCAAGTTTTCAGCTGCGTCTTTAATACTCGCTGGCATTTTGTTTACGCAAGATTCAAGGATAATACGACAAACTGACTCGGGAAAGAATATTCTGGCCGGCTGTCCAAATGGCCGGATTCCGAAGGCGGCGTGAAAAGGGAAGAGGCAGCCAACAGCAGTATCCGCAGATTAAACCTATTCAGTAATCAGACCCTTCAACATTACTGTGATCCATTTTTCGCAAATTCTATTCTGCGTAATCTGCGTAATCTGTGGATTATGGTTTCGAGCGAAGTTCTTTTCGTCATTGGTGCAACAGCTCTGCTGCTGCTGTTTATCGGAATTCACAACGCCTGGGATACGGTTACATACATCACCGTCGAGCAAGCACAGACGCCTGAAGAGCCCGAAGACCACGACGGGTGACAGTCGATGCTTTTTCCGTTTGAGCTCAAACAGGGCCGATATGTTAAAGTGCCGCCATGAAAATCCATCGTCGTAATTTTTTGCTCGCATCCTCGGCTGCGTTGTTGGCTCAAAATAAACTTTCGTTTGGATCCAGCCAACAAAAAGGCGCCCAGAAGAGATTGCCTGCTGCGGCACGGTTTTCGACTACCGGAAAACAGGTCACGGTCTATACAACTGCCGACAAAACTGATCACAGAATTTCTGTGACTGACAAGCTGAGTTTCAAACCTATGGGCCAGCCGAAGGAAACTCAGATCTGCGTTTTTGTCGATCCCACCAGACAGTTTCAAACGTTCCTGGGTGTCGGAGGAGCTTTAACCGATTCCTCGGCTGAGACGTTTGCGATGTTGCCGAAAGAGAAGCAGCGCGAGATTCTGAAGGCCTATTTCGACGACAAGCAGGGGATTGGTTACAACCTTGCGCGCACAAACATTCACAGTTGTGATTTCTCCAGCGGCAGCTACACCTACGTGAACGAGGGCGACAAAGAACTGAAATCCTTCAGCATCGAGCACGACAAGCAATACCGGATACCGTTTATCAAGCAAGCGCTTGCAGCCACCGGCGGAAAACTTAACATCTTTGCCAGCCCGTGGAGTCCGCCCGCATTCATGAAAGACAACAACAATATGCTGCGCGGAGGCGGACTGAAGCCTGAGTTCTATCAGTCCTGGGCCAACTACTACGCAAAGTTCATTAAAGCGTATCAGAGTGAGGGGTTGCCTATTTGGGGTCTTTCGATCCAAAACGAGCCAATGGCGACTCAAAAATGGGAGTCATGTATTTACTCGGCTGAGGAGGAGCGAGACTTTCTCAAGAATTATCTTGGTCCAACACTTAAGCGAGCAGGCCTGGGAGACAAGAAGATCATTGCCTGGGATCATAATCGCGACCTCATCTACCAGAGAGCCAGCACCATCTTAAGTGATCCAAAAGCGGCGCAGTTTGTGTGGGGTATCGGATATCACTGGTATGAGCCCTGGAGCGGCGGCGAACCGATGTTCGATAATGTCAGGTTAGTTTACGAGACCTTCCCCGATAAGCACCTGATCTTCACCGAAGGCTGCGTCGACTCTTTCAATCCGCAGAAGATCAATGAGTGGAAATTCGGGGAACAGTACGGCCGCTCAATGATCAATGACTTTAACAACGGAACAGTGGGTTGGTGTGACTGGAATATTCTGTTGGATGAAAAGGGCGGCCCGAATCACGTCGAAAATTTTTGCTTCGCGCCCGTGCATGCAAACACGAAAACCGGAGAGCTAACCTACCTGAGTTCCTTCTACTACATCGGCCATTTTTCGAAGTTCATTCAGCCCGGCGCCAGGAGGATTGCCAGCTCCCCCAGCCGCAGTCAGCTTCTTTCCACTGCGTTCATCAATCCTGACGGAAAGGTGACGGTTGTCGTGATGAATGCGAGCGAAAAGAAGGCTGCTTATTGGCTGTGGCTCAACGGCTACGCCGCGGAAGTGAATAGTTTGCCCCATTCAATTCAAACTCTCGTGTTCTAGATAGGCGTGAGACGTTTATAGACCGGAACCTGAAAAGTACGAGGCGTGGTTGTGGACCGATCTGAAAACTCTCGGTGCAAACTTCAGTGTTCTCAGTGTACCAAGTCCGAAAATCCTGCTTTTTCTGACACAGTTTTACCTGGCTGGCTGAGCAAACTCTGAGTGAAAGCCTTCAATGAGCCTGCGACAGCGGGCGGCGAGAGTGATAGCCCCAGGCGATGGCAAAGCCGAGCCTGGGGTACAGCCAAAAATCCAAGTAGCCTGCGAAGCTGGCGACAGATGGTCCGTGACGTAGCTAACTCCAGTAGTCATATGCAAACCTTCATCGCGCAATCGAAGCCTATCTCCTTGCACATTTCATCTATCGCCCACTTCATGGGCTCGGACACGTTTTTGGTTTGCGTTCCCCCAGGCTCGGCTGGGCCATCGCCTGGGGCTAGCACTCTATCCGCCAGCTTCGCAGGCTGGGTGAATGATTTCTTTCAGCGGTCCATTGGTGGCGGATAAAAGCCGCGTTTTCTCCGTGGGGAACAAAGCGCCCAAAAATTCCACCACGAAGACAGAGAGTACACAAAGGACGCAGAGAAAACTCCACCCGTGGCGCCGTTCGGAAGGTGGAGTGAGAACTAGATTGGTAATTTGTCAGGTTGGCCTTTGGCTGGCGTGAGTTCCTTGTACATGATGGTCGTGCCCTCGAGCTCGGGTGTCAGGGCACCGCGTGCATAACGTGGAATGACGCCAACGGCGATGAAGTCAAGCGATCTTTATTTCGGCATCGATATCATCAGCTCGAGAAGAGTCGACCAACCACTCCTCAACCCGGATCTCTGCCGCAGCATTCATTGAATCTGTCATGGATGCACGAGGAGTGAGAACGATCCACTAAATTACACGAACCTTCACGAAACCTTTGTCTGGGAATTGGAGTTGAGTCCACTTCATGGAACCGCTCGTTGTGCTAAGGGCGAGCGCTCAAATGCATCACTATCGCATGACTGCAAGTTTCATGGCGCAATATCGACGATGAGAGTTATCATCCCCCCGTCAACAATAGTCAGCAATTCAATCAGGAGGATCCGTAACATGCGACGCACTTACGTTTTCGCGATTGCTCTTCTGGCAATCGTTTTAGTCCCAACCGCGAGCTTTTCCCAGGCTGTTCAGCCGGGTGCTCCGATGGAAGCATCCCGCGGAGTTGCAAGTGGCGGAGTGTCGGTTCAAGGATGGACCGGAAAGATCGACGCCAAAGAGGCGGCAGACGGGATGACCCTCAACAGCGCGAAGCTGGTCAAAGACGGCAAATCTCTCCATGTCACCACCGGTCCGGCAGTGACCTACTGGAATCCGAAGAACAAAGCGAAGGGAGACTACACAGTAAAGGCGACGTTCAACGAACCGAAGTATATGAACCTGAATAACCACCCACACCCTTACGGGCTGGTAATTGCGGGTAATGATCTGGGAACGGACCAGCAGAGTTACCTGTACTGTGCGGCTTATGGTAACGGCAACTTCATCGTTCGCGGTTTTGGACCAACTCCATTTCAAATGAATGGGCCGCGTGGCGCTGCGGATCCGGCTGTGAACAAGGCGGCTGGGAAGGGCGAACCGGTAACCCAGGAGATTGCGATTTCAGTGAAGGGCGACAAGGTTGAGTGCGCCATCAACAATAAAGTCGTCGCCAGCTACGACAGGTCTGCGTTGGTAACTTCAGGTAAGCTCAAGTCAACTGACGGCGTCTACGGCCTCCGCTTCGCACATAACACAGAGGCCCTCGTGACCGGCCTCAAGAAGACGAAGCCCTAAATCGGCCCGCATTGAAAATCATCGCCTGAGGAAAAGTGAGTTTGGCGGTCACTCACGAGGCGGTCCCATGAGGTCAGTACCACCACGCGGTAGCGGGTGGGGCGGTCGCATGAAGCCCACCCGCATCAAACATCTTCCCCTTCGCTGGATCCGAGAGTCGCTTGGATTCGCTGCCAAACCCACCCGCTACCGCGAGGTGGTACTGACCTCATGGGTCCGTAACCATCGCAATTGCATGATGGTGCGGACAGGTCCGTGAACAAGGCGGCTGGCGTGGAATCGAGTTGCCAAAGGGCCTACCGGGTACTAGAATCCGCCCGCACCAATCAGTCTTATCATTCTGCAACTCAATAAGGAGGAGATATGAAAGGAAGAGTGATCCTACTTACCTTGGCGGCATTGTTTGCCAGCGCGACTGTTTGCTTAGCCCAGAACCCGCATATGGGCACCTGGAAGCTGAACGAGGCAAAGTCGAAGTTCAGCCCGGGGGCCACGAAGAACTTCACCGTAGTCTACGAGGCCGCGGGCGACAGCGCGAAAGTCACGGTGGATGGCGTCGACGGCGCCGGCGGTCCGATCCATAGCGAGTGGACCGGCAAGTTCGACGGCAAATTCTACGCCGTAACCGGTGATGCGACTTCAGACATCAGGGCGTACAGGAAAATAAACAACCGTACGTTGGCGTTAACCGGTAAGAGAGACGGCAAGGTAAATTTAACCGGTCGAATAGTCGCTTCGGCCAACGGCCGAACCCGCACCGTGACCACGACCGGAACTAATTCTAGCGGCAAGAGGGTCACCAACCGGGCGGTATACGACAAAGAGTAGCGCGATCTCACCTATCATCAGGCCGCCAACCAATCACCCGTGTGATTCGCCATCAGACAGTCGAACCAGTCGGGTGGTCATATGTTTTCGACGCGTTGCGTCGGGTGAATTCAGCCCGGCCTTTTAAGGCCGGGAAAGGTCAAAGAAGTGTCCACGTCGTGCAGCGACGTCTGAACCTGGTGGAAATTTCACTCGTCGCTACGCGACGAGAACAGCTTTCCAACTGACCCCGGCGTTGAAACGCCGGGCTAAACTCATGCCGACGCTACGCGTCGAAGACGACCCACCCGCTTCGCACATAACACAGAGGCCCTCGTGACCGGCCTCACGATCACGAAACCTTAGATCGACACGCATTGAAAATCATCGCCTGAGGATCTAACGTTTCGTGTTATTTGGTGTGATTTGGTGGATCGTCGCCTAACTATGAATACGAACGATCCACTAAACTACACGAAGTTACACGAAACTTTGTGGACGTAACCGAATAACTGAGATGCCAGAGGTGTGTGCTGATGAAAAAAACGAGATATTTCATTTTCGCGTCGGGTTTAGTCTTATCGCTATTTTCACAAATGGCCATTGCGCAAGACCTTAATGGTGACGGCAGGATCGATATCGTTGTGGGTAATGTCGAAGCTCCATCAACGATCTACTTCAACGACTCCTCCGCCCCGCGCAGCGTCTTGATTGGCCACTACACACCCGTCCACTTTGGCGACAACAAGGGCACCGTCTACGGCTTCGCGATCGCAGATCTTGATCGGGATGGTCTTCCAGACATCGCCGTCGCTCGATCAGATGCCCCCAATGCGGTTTACTTTGCGAGTCCTGGGCCGGCCGGTAAGCCGTGACCGAACGTGCACATCCGCATCCCGAAAACCGTTTGAGATTTAAGTCGAACCTGCCGGTTGAGGCGTCGTCTGAGGATCTTTTCGTGGTGTTTGGTGTGACCTGGGAGGGCCACCCCCTACAATACCCACATCAGGCGCAGCAACATCCGAGACATTTCACTTCTTAAATAGTTTTGCGAACGCCTGACGAGCATCCGTCGGAGGGCCTGACGAAGTTTCGCGCTCGACTACAATTCGAGCCGCGAACAGTTCGCACGTGTTGCGCGCGTTTTTGTTCATAATCCGCGCGGCGATCGATTTACTACATTCGAAGCGCGCGCCCGGATCGAAATACGTGCACTGACGGCAGGTGTGGAGGTCAGCGTTGCACTTTTGGCAAGAGCTGTCGACGTTGATGTTCGGCGGAGCCTTTGCTCCGCAGGCGTTGCACTTCAGCGTCTCGCCAAATGCCATCATTCTTGGCGAGCGGGGACCTTCACGATCCTGAGGCTTTGATTGCGGCTTTGGTCGCTGCGACTCGCGATCGCTTTGCATATAGCCGCGCTGATTGTATTTGCGGTCGCTCATCTTGGCTCCACGTGATTGAACGAACGCGGGAATCATAAGTGAAATCGAGAAAATGCGACAGGTGAACCAGCTACGTTTCCGGCGGATCGAGTAAAGCCGTTATTCCGTTCGTATCAACCAGCGGCGCCGGCACGGGCGGAAAGGCGATGTGGGCACAGGTGAAAGGGCGCACCGAGAACGCGCTGCTTGCGCTGTTTCCCTCTGCATATATGTTTCGTTTGGCCGCGTTGCGCGCCATGCACGGCGAGGTCTCGAAGACGCGTTGGACGCGAATCCTCTACGCGGTCTTTCGGCCGCTAGTGCGTGTGATCGCGCCGGCGGTAATGATCACCACCGAGGAGTTGGGCCGCGCCATGATCCGAGTCGCGCGTCAGGGTGCGCCTAAGCGACTGCTGGAGAACCGCGATCTGCTCGCGCTTGGGGCGCCATATCGACCGGCATAATTCTGACTACCGCAAAGCGGTTTTGTAATGAAGCCCAGGGTTGCCGCGCTTCGCGGCTACCCTGGGAAACACGGTGAGAAGTCGTTCAACCCCAATCGGGGTTGCGTCTGATCCGCCAAACATTCAAGGAGCGGGCGGGCACAACCCCGGTTGGGGTTGCTGTATGTCCCGATCAATTTCCCAAAGTAGCCGCGAAGCGCCGCAACGCTGGGCTTTATTACATAACGGCTTTGCGGTGAGGACCAACCGCATTAGGTCGTATACTGTCGTATACAAACGGGGCGCCCACGGAGTGACGCCCCTACATTCGCTTCCTGCGAACTGAGCGCCCTTGACTGCAAACTGCGGATCAATTAAAAGCCCATTCGGTTTCAAAAGGGACAAGGGCCAGTCCGTCAAGGCTGGCCCTGACTTCTGACTCTCGGCATAAACGTGGGCCACGCGGAATACCGGTACCGGAGGGATAGCGACCGGGTTCGAGCGCTCTTCACCACTCTGATGATGCCGAAATCCTAATCTTGCCGCCTCGCACTGTAATGATTATGAGCCTCAAGCTCTTCCTGAAAGCGCGCAATCAGATCTTTGATG
>JBPCKD010000079.1:0-47118 GCA_051004635.1 Pyrinomonadaceae bacterium | reverse complement strand
GGTCTGGAACCTGCTTACTCCGGAGGTTGACTCTAGCATCCGGCGCATCCTCCACCCCAGCGGGGCTGCCCCGCCGGGGACCCCGGTCCGCGCTCGGTTCTGTAACAGCGGAAGCTTCGCTAACGCGAAACTGACCAACTACCCAAAAAATGGTAGTGCCAAAAAATGGGTTCCTTGCTGCGCCGTCAGCCTTTCAATTAGAATCACATCCGTTCTGTCCATTACCCGATGAGATCCCTACTACTAGGCGTCCTGGCGGCTTATGTGGTCGCAGCAATTCACGCGGTGCTGGCGTTTATAAATAAGCGTCGCGCGCTACAGCGCGTCTCGGAATGGACCATGGTTATTGGTTTTGTGCTGCATACGGCTGCGCTGGCCGCTGACTGGGCAATCTACGGACACTATCCGCTCTTTTATTTGCGCGAGACTCTCTCTTTCCTCGCCTGGACGCTGATTGCGAGCTACGCACTCGTGCTTTACCGCTACCGGGCGAGACCCCTTGGCAGTTTCACGCTGCCTTTTGTCTCTCTCTTAATTTTCATTGCAATCATCACGCGGTCGGAACCCAGCGGTTCGGCCGAAGCCACCAGTATGTCAACCACCTGGCTGTTTCCGGTTCACACTACGCTGCTACTGTTTGCCTACGCCGCATTTTTTGTGGTTTTCGTGGCCAGCATCATGTATCTGTTACAAGAGCGGGAACTCAAACTGAAAAAATTTAGCGCCGTCTTTCATCGTCTTCCTTCGTTGACTACCGTCAACGAAATCGCCACCAGCTCAGCCGCGATCGGTCTCACATTGTTGACGGTGGGTATTGCGACCGGCATGCTGTGGTCATCGTCACGCGACGGGCGTCTATGGCACAATGACCCAAAAGAGATCTTTGCGGCGCTGACGTGGTTGCTCTACCTTTTTCTGATTCTTTACCGCTCCACGTCCAGTTGGCGCGGACGCATGGCGGCGTGGATGGGCGTGGCCGGATTCGCTCTTGTCCTTTTTACATTCTTTGGCGCCCGGCTTATGGGCGGGTATCACGTTTTTGGGTAGTTAGTTTTTTACAGTCGTGTCCAAATTTCCGAATCTCTGTGCCTTCTTTGAGTTCTCTTGTCTCCGTGGTGAGTGGTATCCTCGCCTGGTCACCACAGAGGCATAGAGACACTGAGGACGCACAGAGAAAACTGAAACAATGTCTATTGTATTAGTCGGAGTCAATCACAAGTCCGCACCGATTGAAGTGCGCGAGCGGCTGGCGTTCACCGAGGACGCCTGCGCCTCGGGATTGCGTTCCCTTGTTGATGGGCAGATTGTTCGGGAGGGTTTGATTGTCTCAACCTGCAATCGTGTGGAGGTGCTCACCGAGACAGCGAACGGCCAGTTAAGCGAGACCACCGAACGAGTCATTCAGTTTCTGAGCCGGTCAGACTATCTTCCGCGCTCTTTCTACGAAGCACATCTTTACACCCACACAGACGATCAGGCAGTCAGGCACCTTTTTCGAGTAACCTCTTCGCTCGACTCAATGGTTGTAGGCGAACCTCAGGTGCTGGGCCAGGTGCGCAAGGCCTATTCAATTGCGCTCGAAGCGGGCACTGCCGGCCGAATATTGAACCGGCTGGTCCATCATGCGTTTCGAGTGGCCAAGCGTGTTCGCACTGAAACTGGCATCGGCGCGAATGCTGTCTCGATTAGTTACATGGCCGTCGAGCTCGGTAAAAAGATTTTCAAATCCCTGAAAGGGCAAACGGCGCTCTTGATTGGCGCCGGAGAGATGGCTGAACTTTCGGCGCGGCACCTGGTCAATGCGGGCGTGAGCCATGTGTTGCTCGCTAACCGGACGGAAGAGCCGGCGGCGCGCCTGGCAACGGAGCTTGGCGGAGAAGCGGTCAGCTTTGATCAACTATCCACTTACCTCGCAGAGGCCGACATCGTTATCTGTTCGACCGCGGCGGACCGCTACGTAATTACTGAGCAGATGGCCCGCGAGGCGCTGAGTAAGCGTCGGAATCGACCCTCGTTTTTTATCGATATTAGTGTGCCTCGCAATATTGATCCGGCTGTCGGGGACATCCCCAACGTTTTTGTTTTCGACATAGATGATTTGGAGTCGGTGATCTCATCGAATATTCGTGAGCGCGAGCGCGAAGCCGAGCGGGCCGAGTTGATAGTTGAATCTGAGATTATGCAGTTTCAGCAAGCACTGCGCGCACTGGATATCGGCCCCACTATCGGCGCCCTTCGGCAAAAACTTCAGGATATCGCCAGGTTGGAGCTGACAAATCAACGAAATCGGCTCGGCCGGTTGACGCCGGATCAGGAGCGCGCGGTAGAAGCGTTGTTGATGTCCACCGTCAACAAAATCTCCCACCCTTTGTTGAGTCATATGAGACGCTCCTATGATGCCAGCGACGCTGAAACCATCCAGGCCTGGCGTGATATCTTCGGCCTCGAAGATTAGTTAAGCTTTCCAAAACCCACATGAAGGACAGTCTCGTCATTGGCTCTCGTGGTTCGAAGCTTGCGCTCGTCCAGGCGCAGATCGTCAAAAACCAACTGGAACTTCTCAACCCTTCGCTGGCGGTTCGAATTGAAACTATTAAAACATCGGGCGACGTGAAAACTGATCCACTTTCAGTTATAGGTGGGAAAGGTGTTTTCACAAAAGAGCTCGAGGATGCTCTGCTTGATGATCGGATTGATATCGCGGTCCATTCGTTGAAGGACCTGCCAACAGTTATTCCCCAGGCGTTGGTAATCGCGGCAATGTGCAAACGCGAAGACCCGCGTGATGCCCTGGTGCTCAGCCGGCTCACTCGGCTTAGTCTAACGTCTGGCGCTCGAAAACCCTCGGTCGCAACGTTGCCAAAAGGCGCGACCATTGGAACGTCAAGTCCGCGCAGGCTGGCACAGTTGAAGCACCTCCGCCACGATCTTGTTTTCAAAGATCTTCGTGGGAACGTCGATACCCGGCTACGCAAACTTGATGACGGAGAATACGATGCCCTGGTGCTCGCCTGCGCAGGACTTCGAAGACTCGAGAAGGCGGAACGTATAAGCGCGCCACTCTCAACCAATGAAATGCTTCCGGCGGTCGGCCAGGGCGCACTTGCGATCGAAGCGCGCGCCGGAGATCAGGATACGATTGGACTCGTTAGCGGGTTGGACCATAAATTTACCCGGCTGGCTTGTACGGCTGAGCGCTCTTTCCTGTTAAAACTGGGAGGCGGCTGTCTGTTACCAATTGCGGCGTATGCGGTCCTCCGCGACAAGCGTATCAGGCTTCATGGCCTGGTGGCTGATAGGCTCGGGAAACGAATCGTGCGAGATCATACTTCGGGCTCACTTGATGAAGCTCAGCAACTGGGGAGTCGGCTCGCTGACCGACTGTTGGCCAATGGGGCCGGCGAGTTACTGGAGGCGGAGGTCTTATAGGTCATATCGCTCCTATAGGTCCTATAGATCTTATCTTGACGAAAATCGCTCAACCACTCGCCGGCCGGACTGTGGTGATCACCCGCGCTCTGGCCCAGGCAGATGATTTTGCCGGCGAGCTGCAAAAGTATGGCGCCGAGGTAGTCCTATGTCCCACCATTGAAATCAGCGAGCCTGACAGTTACCAACGCCTCGACGAGGCCATCGATCATCTCTATGGCTACGATTGGCTCGTTTTTACCAGCGTAAATGGCGTTGACTATTTTTTCCAGCGACTCAAAGCACGTGAACGCGACACAAGTGACTTCGACGAGCTAAGAGTTTGTGCTATCGGTGAAGCGACGGCCGAAAGGTTGCACGATTTGCACATTCACGTCGACGTGATCCCCGAAGAGTTTAAGGCTGAAGGCGTCTTTGAAGCGCTTAAGAACTTTGTTGGCGGGGTCGATGGGCTCAAGAACCTAAACGTGTTAATTCCACGAGCTTCAGTCGCGCGCGACTATTTGCCCAGAGCTTTGGAGGAATCAGGCGCGCGTGTGGATGTTGTCCCTGCCTATCGCACGTCGCTGCCCGCGAATGTCGACCGCGGACGCGTCGCGGCGATGCTTTCCGGAGGCACTGACTGCATCGCCTTCACCAGTTCGTCAACGGTTAAAAACCTCGCTCAACTTTTCGACACCCAGGACCTTCGCGAGGCGCTGGCCGGAGTAGTGATTGCTTGTATTGGCGACATCACAGCCACGACCGCGGCGGAGTATGGACTGAGAGTAGAAATTCAGCCTGAGCAATTTACAATTCCCGCTCTTGCTCGTTCCATCGCGGACTATTTTTCGCGGTAGAAACAAACAACCGGCAGTAATCCGCAGATTACACCGATTACGCAGACTAAGAAGGTATATACGAATAGCAATTTCATAGCGGCTCTTAGCTGAGTGGATGTTCTGCGGAATCTGTGTAATCTGCGGATAGTCTCTTCATGCTAAACTGCTTAACGATGTCAGTGTCACCTCGCCGCATACTTGTCATAGACTCCAATGCAAAAAGCGGCCCAGCGCTGCAACAACTGATTTCCTCCTGGGGTTACGACGCGATCCTCGAGCAGAATGGTTCTCCCGATATTGCTTCCATAGCCAAAACTGATCCCGCCGTAATCATCGATAGCCCAGGCCTGATTTCCGAGGACGGCTTTGATGTCCTGCGCCACGTCAAGACGCAACAAACCGGAATCCCAGTCATCCTGCTGGCGGAGAGTGGATCAGTCGAGTTGGCAATTCGAGCCATACAGGAAGAGGGCGCCTTCTACTACTTTGAAAAGCCGCTTGATGCTAACAAGCTTCGTGTGGTGCTTGAGAGAGCGGTTGAATTGACGGCAGCCAAACGCGAGAACGAACTCTTACGACGTCAACTTCAGGACCGCGGTGCGTTCGGCGAGTTAGTCGGCAACTCGGCCCCGATGCGTGAAATATACGCGCTGGTCGAACAAGTTGCTCCATCATCCGCATCGGTATTAATCACGGGCGAATCAGGTACCGGGAAAGAACTCATCGCGCGTACGATTCATCAGTTAAGCCCGAGGCGGGACAAGCCATTCATCGGCATTAACTGTTCGGCGATTCCCGAAAGCCTGATGGAATCAGAACTCTTTGGACATGAGAAGGGCGCTTTCACCGGAGCGGCTTCAACCCGAGCTGGATGTTTCGAGTTAGCCGAAGGCGGGACTCTGCTGCTGGATGAAATCGCCGAGATGCCTCCACTCTTGCAGGCAAAGCTTTTGCGCGTTATCGAGGAGCGCTCGCTTCGCCGGGTAGGAGGTAATAGAGAAATCAATGTTGACGTTCGCTTGCTCGCGGCGACAAACAAGAATCCCGAAGATGCAGTGGCACTAGGCACTCTGCGCGAAGACTTGCTGTACCGGCTCAACGTATTTCGCATTGAACTACCCACGCTGAAGGAACGGAAGGAAGACCTACCTTTGCTGGCCCAGTATCTGGTGACGAAACTCGCCGAGAAGCACTCGCGTCCGGCGCGTTTTCTGAGTCCGGCCGCGATTAACGTCCTGCAGTTTCATGCCTGGCCCGGAAACGTTCGCGAACTAAGAAATGTTATTGAGCGCGCGGTGGTTATATGTTCGGGAGAGCAGATCGAGAGGCACCACTTCGCTCCCTATCCTATTGACCAGCGCGAACGCCTTAGAAAAGAAGACACCATTACCTTGCCGGTGGGAACGCCCCTGGAGGAAGTGGAGCGGCAAATGATTATTCGCACACTTCAAAAAACGAAGAATAATAAAACCCGTGCCGCGGAGCTGTTAGGAGTAAGCCTGAAGACGCTCCACAATAAACTCAATCTCTATCGCGATCGCGGCCAGCTCGATGAAGAAGGCGACCTTTCAACTAATCAGAACCGCGAGCGGCAGCGACCCGGGTGAAGATTCCGGCATCACCGCAGGGGCGCGAAATGTAGTAGCGTCGGGCAACGCCTAGCAGGCTGAGGAAAAGAGTGGGCTTATTCTCCGGAAGAATAATACGATCCACGAAAGCACACGAAAGCACACGAACGAATGGCTGTTGTTTCGTGCGGCTTCGTGTGATTTCGTGGATCGTCCGTAGTGGTCTAGTGTGAGGTTCGGCTTGGCCCCTCAAACAAGTATTAAATTATAGATTCTTTGGTTCAAGGCCGGTGTGTTTGGCGATACGGGCCAGCATCTTGGAACCAATCTCATCTTTATCATGAAGGGCGAAGCCACATTAGACCAACCGGGACGGGAGAGGATCTTGTGAGAGCTGGATTCACGTTTGATGCTCCAGCCAATGCGAAGAAGCGCAGCAAGAACGCGCTTCGCTCTCGCTGATGACCACTGACTCATGCCGCTGCGAAAGAGATGCTCACAAACTGAGGAGCACTTTCGCCATGTTCAAGTCGGTCTGCCAGAACGCGCAAAGCGAGAGCTCGAGCTTTGGCATTGGCTTCATCAGAGGTTTGCCCATACGCGAGTACTCCTGGAAGCTCAACCAGTTCCGCCAGCCAGCGGCCATCATCTTCTCGCTCAAACTCAACTGTGAAGGTCATACGTGTTACCCCAAGTTACGCCGCTCGCAACAGGGACTTTTCAACTGACCTTGGTAACTCCACAAAGACGAAATACTCGGCTGGGTAGAGGTAATCCTCACCGCTTTCATCCACTACACGGATGTCACCATCGGTCGCAGCATCCTCATCGGGCAGCACGCGATAGATCTTATGAAGTTCCAGAGAGGCTGGATACTCCGCATTATTAATGCAGACGGCGAATTTGAAAGCAGGTTTTCTTTGACTCATGCGGCTAATCCAGATACAGCTTACGTTTGATTTCCTTTCGGCCTATCCCGTGGGCCTCATACCAATGCAATTCAGCCACGCGTATTCTACCGCTTCGCAGGCGAACGTGCGCAACACCCTTCAACTTCCGCCAGCGGCCTTTGCCATACATTTTCTTTAGTCTGGCGAGATCGCGTATGTTGCTTCCGACAGCAATGGGTTTAATCTCGGTGATCAGACTGATGATCTCAAAATTCATCAGCAGCGCATTTAATCAGGTAAATCTGTGGTATTCAAGAACGACGCGTAGTAAGAGGAGGGCCTCAAAGACGAGATGCGTAGGTCATCTCTTCTTCGGCAGGATGGAGGAAACGATAAGATTGTTTTTGAATTCTTCCTGAATCCCATGCTGTAGCGTAAGCGACTCGCCGCTTTCGATTAACTCAGAAAATACGCGGATATCAGTCTTCAGGTCGAGTATCATTCCTCCTAACGGCTTAGCTGATGGTCCGTCCGAAGTGACTGCCGGTCCTTCGGCCATTGCTCGCAGAGTACGTCTCGCCATCGCCCCGACCACCTTCCCTCCATCAGCCGGTTCCTTTGATCCTTCCAAGTAACTCACCAACCGCGGTATCAACTGCAAGTGAGCCAGTGGGTGCGGATCGAGCTGACGAAATTGAAACGATTTTCATTCCCAACATGCATTCGTTGCCTCTCACGCCGACGCTTGCGTTCCAGGTCTGCAGTGTACAACCCGCCCACTAAGTATCATACGGCTAATCTCCGGCAGAAGTGCGAATTGATAGAACCCCACCATACTTGCACGCAGTCGTTGCGGATGATATTCATCACTCGCAGATGTCTGTCCTACTTTTCTTTATTGATGGTCTGGGAATTGGACCTCGTGGGCCGTTCAATCCACTTGATGGACTCCAGGACGCCGAGCCGCTAGCGGTGTTTCCCGGCGAGGTGCCTAAAACACCGCTGGAAGGAATCGTTGTCCCCACTGACGCAACTCTTGGAGTTGATGGCCGGCCTCAGAGCGCGTCCGGACAAACTACAATTCTCACCGGGGTCAACGTGCCGGCGCGGCTTGGTTATCACAAACAGGGCTTTCCCAACAGCGCGATGTTGGAGATCATTCGCGAGCACTCGATCTTTCTCCAACTTACTCGCGCTGGCGTTACCCCCATAACTTTTGCGAACACTTACACGCAAGGCTTTTTCGAACAGCGTCCGCGTTGGGTTTCGGCGACCACAGCGGCGGTGGAGGCGGCCGGGTTGCCATTTCGGAAAGTTAGCGACAATAAAGCCGGCCGCGCTGTTTTCCATGACTTCACTAATCGAGCGCTTATCGAACGAGGCGAGGACGTCGCTACGCGAACGCCTGACGAGGCTGCGGTCGTGCTCGCGAACATTGTTAGCGAAAATCGCTTCACGCTCTATGAATATTTCATTACCGATAAGGCCGGACACGCTCAAGACATGGAAGCCGCCAAGTCCGTTCTAAGAAATCTTGCCGCCGTCATCAGAGGACTATTAACGCGGATTGATTTGAGTCGCGCTTCCGTTATACTCACCAGCGATCACGGCAACATCGAAGATCTCTCTTCGCGCAATCACACGCTGAATAAGGTTCCAACCATTGTCTGGGGAGCTGAAAAGGAGGTGATAGCGAACCGTATCAAGACTCTCGCAGACATAACACCGGCTATAGTTCAGACCTTGACTGAGAAAGCTGCGCATACATGACTGCTGCACAGGACTCCGTAAACTCCAAGTCACCCAGTCGCGACAAAAACGACCCTCGTGAAGTGTTTGGTTGGAAGATGTACGACTGGGCCAACTCCGCCTTCTCCACGACCGTCGCCGGCGCGCTATTTAGTCCCTACATTACGCGGTTGGCCCAGGACGCGGTAGGCAAAGGCGGCACGGTGATGGACCTGGGAGCGCTGGGCTCGGTCACAGCCGAGTCGTTTCCCTTCCTGTGTGTCTCGATATCGGTTGGAGCGCAGGTTTTATTTTTGCCAATTTTGGGTGCGCTGGGAGACTACTCTAATCTCAAGAAGCGATTGATGGCTCTGTTCTGCTACACGGGGGTAATTGCCAACGCTTTGCTCTTCTTCATCAGCGGCAATCTCTACCTGCTGGGTGGTCTGTTGTTCATCATTGCTAACATTTGCTTTGGCGCCGCGGTCGTTTTTTATAACGCTTTTCTGCCTGAGATTACGACTGAAGACCAGCGCGATAAAGTATCGAGCCGCGGCTTCGCCTACGGCTACTTCGGTGGCGGGCTATTACTGGCGCTCAACCTGATTCTTGTTTTCAGGGCTGAGAGTTTGGGCATCTCGGCTGGGATGGCTGTCCGGCTGTCGTTTCTATCGGCGGCCTTGTGGTGGGGTGGTTTCGCTATTATTACTTTTCGCCGCTTGAAGACGCGAGCGGCGGCAAGGGCGTTGCCGCCCGGCCAAAACTATCTGACAGCCGGATTCGTCGAGCTTCGTTCAACTTTCAAGGAGTTAAAGCGGTTGCCGTATACGGCCAAGTATCTGGTCGTATATCTGATCTACAACGATGGTGTTCAGACGGTGATTTTTGCCTCCAGCGCGTTTCTGGAGCAGGAGCTTTTTGGTGGGCCAAACCCTACGTTTCTGATATCCATCTTTCTGGTGGTGCAGTTCGTCGCGGTTGTTGGAGCTCTGCTTTTCGAGCGGCTGGCGTATCTCATCAAAACAAAGAATGCGATTCTGGTATCGTTGTTTTTGTGGGCATGCGTGGTCATCTATGCCTACGCTTTCCTGCGCAACACCTATCAGGCCTGGATTATGGCCATAGTCATCGCGATTGTTCTGGGCGGGTCGCAAGCACTTTCCCGTTCGCTCTTTTCGCGCATGATCCCGGCGGGCCGTGAAGCCTCATTCTTCGGTATCTATGAAGTCTCCGAGCGGGGCACTTCCTGGATGGGTCCTCTGCTCTTCAGTATCGTCGTGGCCCGCACCGGCTCCTACCGGCAGGCACTGTTGTCCTTGATCGTCTTCTTTGTGGTCGGACTAATAGGACTCTTCTTTGTAAATACTGACCGGGCGGTGCACGAGGCGGGAAATCTGGAACCGTGGGAAGCGGCGGGTAGCCAGGGGACGTGAGGATTATTGGCCGCAGATATACGCGGATAAACGCGGATGAGATCCAGAGAGAAAGGGAGAGCGCACACGGGGTGAGTGGCGATTTCTCAGATCCGTGTAGTCCGCGTCCGCGGCTAACCTGCAGCTTTTCTGTTGTTGGACGCTGAAGATTTCTCAAGGCATTCGCGTGAGCAGTAGGACGCAAGATTGCTTCTCGGTCCGATAGCGCGATCCGCGGGTATCCAAGTTCCGCAACTTACGCAGCGCACCAACTTCCCGTCAACTTTCGCCTGAGAATTTCTCACAGCACTGCTTCTGGTAGACTGCGAGTTGGCTACAGTTTTCACTGTCCCCAGGATTTTCTGGAGGAACAGAAGGTAGGGGCGTACTCGGGAATAAAGAAGTAGAAGTAGCAGACTGACAAGGGCGGCAATGACTAGGTATTTCAAGACTGTCTCCCGGGCGCGCGGCCTCGGCTAACTCTTATCGTCGCCCGACTTGGCAGCTCCCGGCGCGTAGGTAATATCAGCGTTGCGCCGGCGCGGAGCGGGATCCGTGGCCCGGCGGCGCGGCGTTGATTCACGGTTACGCCGATCCACACTGCCGGCTGGCAACCCTTTACCGTGCACTGCCTCTTCCAAAATGCGCGTAATTTCCTGCGAGAGGGTTCTGTGCTCGGCAGCAGCGCGCCGGCGCAAAGACTCTTTCAAATGGTTGGGCACATAGGCGCCTATGAAAACTCCCTTACGATTCGCCATCTCTCGCAGCCCTCTCTTTCCGCGTTCTAATTAAAACTTGTGGAGCTCTGGGATGTTAAAGCTTGTGAATCTTTGGAATGCGTTTTATGCCAAGCAAGCAGAACAGGTCTATAAGCCGAATTCTGTACCCCGATCTGAGATCGGGGTGGCGATCATTCATCTAGTCCAACTGTTGCCAGATTGGATCAAGCGATCTACCCGGAGGTCGTAGCAGCTTCCGAGATCTCATTACTGAGATCTCAAATCTGAGATTTGAAATCTCAAACTGCTTCGGGCGGGCAGCCCTGTTGACGCCTCCCTATTTGATCTTGCACTGCGAGGAGTTTGCCTGGCCGCATGTGTCACCACATACGCCGGTGCGCTCTTACTTTAAGCCCTAACGGGCCGCACCATTTCACCCATTACCCCAGTTTCGTATTCAGATCTTTCAACCTGAAGTCCTATTTGAAGATCCCAATCTGAGACCTCAAAGCCTGTAGGCTGGTTTGTTTTCTGTTGCACTTGTCGTCGCCCGAATAATCTCTTAATCGAACGCCCCGCCGTTAGCGGGCTCGCTGCCCTGTAGTGTTCGGACTTTCCTCTCCTGGATTAACTCAAGCCGATAATTTCAGATGTAATCCGAAACTTGAAGAATTGAGCAGTTGAGTTCCGGTCTCCGGATCTCAGATTAAAATCTGAGATCTGACCATCTCAAGGGTTCCAGCAGCGACCGCCCGACCTGTTCTCTTGCAAGGCCGGGAGAGTATAGCAAAGCCTTGTTCAACAGGCATAGTACACCGGCAGTCAGCATGGCTCGCTAAATGCCAAACTGATCCACTACCGGCAGTCAGTCTTAATTTTTGACTGCAACTTTCCCCTGGCTCTTAGTTGAAATACCTAAAACCGACGCGCAAACCATTAATAACATTCTGCGGAATTGCTAGGGCCAAAGTTAGCGCCGCGAGAAAGTGCGAAATCCCCAAAGCGAACAGGTTAGGCTGACGCTGATACACACTGGCCCAGATCACTCCTCCCGTGAACGTCAATAATGCCAGTAGCGGGTTAGGCAAATGCAGCAGCCCAAAGAGCAGGCCAACCAGTAGGGTCACCTTGAAGCCTGTACCCAGCGCCATTTGAAGCCGCCGATTGATAAATCCCTGAAGCGCATACTGCTGGACCAGCGCCCAGAGAGGTAACAACAACAGATGAGACCTCAGCGGCCGCAAGACAAAATCTGAGCGACTCAATGCCCAACCAAGGAGCAATATTACAACTACAGCCCCAAGCGTCGGCAGGAGAAGAATCCTGATTGCAGCAGCAAAATTATTCAAACGAAACCCTATAACCTTAAGGCTCTCGCCGCGATACCAATGAGAGAAGATCATGAAACCTAGAGCGAGCAGAATAGGCACCGCTGTGAATATTCCGCGGCCTGCCGCTAAGGCCGCTACAGCCCATTCGCCGATAAGGCACGAGGTGATGATCGTCACCACTTCCCACAACGCCAATACTTTATCTGTGACTACCGGGTTCCCGCTCGTAGAATCTTGATGTTCAGTCAATATTCCTTCTCCCGAATAGCTACGCTAGTCTGCTCGCTTGGAGTATCCAAGGATTTCAGTGTGCCGTCTGAAGCAACCTGGAACCGGAAAGCATGACCGAGCAGTTGCAGTGTCTTACGCACGCCACGTCCGCTGTTATGAATCGCATAGACGCGCGCTTCGTGGTTACCCACCGGCATTGGTGAAACAGGTATTGTAAATCCATGCCACTCATCGGCTGCCCAGCCTCCCGCGACAACCTGGGGCCGAGATTGGCTCGCGACTGTCCGAGCCACAAACTTATCATCCACGAAAAGTTGAACCTCGACGCGCTCTGCGGGGTTACGGCTGTTAACCGCCCAACCGGAAATTGCTTGTGGAGTCACTTCTCCCCAGCCATGAAAATGAGGAAAGACGTCCAGAAAGTAGACAACAACGAGAGTAGAAACAAAAAGCGTCTCGATAATCGATTTGGCAATCAATACGTTAACGATGCTGATCGATGGCTTCTTCATTTGGGTGTAACGCAAACTGTAAGACCACCCCAGCGGGGCTGCCCCGCCGGGGACCCCGGGTTTGCGGCGGACTGGTCGTTGCCTTCCCAGGACGTACCTAACCGCGCAGCAAGTCGCAAACTAACAGTTTGCGTTACAAAAAAAAAGGGCGGCCTTGAAAGCCGCCCTTACTTGTTTGCCTGGACAATTAATCAGTTGTTGCCCGTAACTTCGATTCGATCTCCTTTTTGCAGAATCGGATCCGGAATCTTTCCGCTTTGGATTTTCCGCAGATCATAGTCCTCGTTAACGAGCCGCCCGTCGGCGCGTTGCCGTGAAATTCGAACCTTCGAACCTGCGCTCGTCCTGACTCCACCACTGGCCAGAATGGCCTGCGTCAAAGTTAATCCAGCGTGGTAGGGCTTCTGCCCCGGAGAATTTACTCCTTCGCCGACAAAAAAGAACTCACTTGGTGGAGGAGCCGCGCCCAACACCTTGATGACGTCGCCGGGAACTATCAGCGTTGACGAATGATTCGGATCTTTTAGATCCAGGACCATCGTCGGTCGACCCTGCCGATTGATCGTCGCGCGCACCGCTTCGGGTAAGGCCACAGCTTCCGCCAGCATTGCATAGAGAGGCACCGCTTCACGCCTCAGAGCTCTCGTGCCGGGTGACGATACAAAGCCAGTGATGGTGACCGTATGACTGGCATAATCGCGAACATTCACCACAACCTTGGGATTCTCGAAAATTTTGATTCGCTGGCGCAGGGCGGCGGCAATCTCGGCCGTTGTCATCCCTGCCACCGGGATTGGATCACCTGCCAGTGGATACTCCAGCAGTCCCCCGTCAAGCACCGTGAAAAGAGTAGATTTCCGGCTGGGACTACCGGCGAGTTGTATATCAAGCACGTCGTTAGGGCCAATGCGGTAGACCTGTGTTGATGCGATCAACGCATTAGCGGGGCCAGAAACCAGGCCCGGACTCGATGACAACCCGGTCGCGTTGGCTGAGGCCGCCGGTTTTTTCTCGTTACTTGAATCAGCTTCAGTGCCGGACGCAACACCTCTCTCTGCCTTTTCGGTAGGGGGAGTCATGCGCCGAACGCGCGAAGTCTCAGTGTGATTGTTGAAATCCACTTTTGCGGTGGTTTTGAGAGATGCAGCCGGGTTGAGATTGCGCGCAGCCGTTGTTGTGTCCTGTCCCAAAACACGCACTCGACTACCGTTCGTGGAATTCTTACTGGTAGCTGCGGGTTTAGGGGCAGTTTGATTATTTGATGCCGCGACAGACTTCACCTGGCCGGAAGTTGTGATAGCCAACGTGGCGATTAATACAGGGGCCGCAAGAAGTAAATTCTTCATGGTCTTTCCAGTCTAAAATTCTAACGCTGCCAGATAGTCTTTCGGAGCAGGCAGGCCGGCGTAGCCGAAACTTGTGTTCCGCTAGTAGTAAACGCCCAAAAAGGCCGATTCCTTAAAAGAATCTTGCCTTTTTTTCCACCGAGATTAAGGGGAAGCAAACTGAGGATATGGGTTTCGAACGAGCTCAAAAAAGGGTGGGGCTTGAAGGGCGGCGGGGCTGCACAATGAAAGCTTCATCGCGCCGGTATCAGAACCGGAAGCGGTAGCGACCGGGTTGCCCTGACCCAGGGAACCGCGATTTGACCGTTTTGCTGCGCAGTCTTTCTCCAAGCGGCACCCGTTCGCTACCGCTCCTGGTTCTGACACCGCTGCGTGGCCCGGCCAATTTGAAAGCCTGATCGCCGCTATTTGCTTTGACTGTCCGATTGGCGGCGTTCAGGCAGGCTTTTCGGGGGAAACAAGTTTGGCCACAGTTTGCCAAAGCGCTCGCGAACGATACTTTCGACTTCATCGGCCGTTTCACAGCTCAGACATTCTTCGGCGATTGTCCGCGCCTCCCTTGAATCAATCCCCGCAAGGGCGCGTCGAACACGGGGAATTGCGGCTGGTGTCATGCTTAGATCAGTGGCACCGAGTCCAATCAATAACACCGCATATGCTGGTGTAGATGCCATCTCGCCGCAGACTATCGCAGGGATTCCGGCGTTAAATGCTGCTCTAAGGCTGAGGTCGATACTGTGAAGAACAGCAGGATGGAGAGTCCGAAACCAGTCTGCGACTTCATCATTGCCCCGGTCTACTGCCAGCGTGTATTGGACCAGGTCATTTGTCCCGAGCTCGAAGAAGTCAACTATCTTTGCAATGTTACCCGCCATGAATACCGCCGCAGGGACCTCGATCATGGCGCCGACACCGACATCACCGAAAGCACGCCCTGCTTTGGCAAGGCTATCGGCCTCTTCCTTGATTATTGCTTTGGCTCGCCTGACATCGCTCACGTCCGCTACCATCGGCAATACGATTTTCACGTTGGCGTTCTCAGCGGCCACCAAAATCGCCCGCACCTGAGTGCGCATCATTGCTTCATTTCGCAGCCCAAAGCGAATTGCGCGCAAGCCAAGGGCGGGATTCTTTTCCGGCTCCTGAAACTGCTCCCGCAGATTTTCGCCCCCCAAATCGAATAGCCGAATGATCACACCGTCCTCGCCGGCAACTCGGGCAACTTCCTCGTAGGCCAACTGTTGCTCTTGCTCCGAAACAGCAACGCCGCGGCGAGCCAACAGAAACTCCGATCGATAGAGACCGACCCCGTGCGCACCAAACTTTTCGACTCCCCCAAATTCAGCGGGCACTTCGACATTAGCTCTCATCGTTATTTCGACGCCATCTACAGTTCGAACTGGACCGCGTTCCTTTGCGATACCAGACCCTCCAGGTTTCATCCGACTCAGAGTTTCGGCCTGGTAACGTTCAAGCGTGGTGGGTGCAGGGTGCAGGATTACTTCATTGCGGGTCGAATCGACGATGATCTTGTCGCCCGTTCTGGTCCGGCGGTAGAAATCGCGCAGACCAACCACTGCTGGAATACCGAGGCCTCTGGCAAGAATCGCCGTGTGCGACGTCCAACCCCCAGAATCAGTTGCGAGCGCCCGCGCGTGTTCAAGGTCCAATTCAGCCACTGCTGAAGGCAGCAAATCCTGAGCGACAATAACTGCGTCTTCGGAAAGACTGCGGTGCTGAGGCTGCACGCCACTAAGGGCGACGAGCAGACGTTGCATCACGTCTCCGATGTCAGATCCCCGCTCCCGCAGGTATTCGTCTTTGATCTCCGAATAAAGAGACAGGAGCCGATCGCCAACTACCTCAACGGCCCACTCGGCATTTGCATGCTCATCGGTGATTTGCCGCTCAATGTCGCCGGTCAATTTTTCATCTTCGAGCAACAAGACGTGGGCGTCGAAGATGTAGGCGTGATCCTTTCCCATCCGTTGCTCTGCCTGTTTTTTGACGGCCACTACCTGCTGCCTGGCGAGTTGAACCGCGGCGCGAAAACGCCGACGCTCGGCCTCCAAATCGGCAACGTTAACCCTCCAGTGATAAACGTGCCGGGTGCCATCGTGCATTCGCAGGACCTGGCCGATCACAATACCTTCAGAGACGCCCAGGCCCTTAATCCGTAACTCGTGAGGTTGCTCCATTATCCTGGTCATCCCTGTTCCATTTCGCCAAAGCCCTCGGCAAAAAGCTTATCGATCGCACTCAGTGCTGCTTCTTCGTCGACTCCCTCGACGGTGGCGTGGAGTTCGGTTCCGCGGCTGGCTGCAAGCATCAAAACGCTGAGGATTGACTTGGCGTCAGCACTTACGCTCGTGTCAATTCGTCGCAATTCCACCTTGCTATTGAAACTCTGGGCCACCCGCACGACTTTTGCCGCTGCTCTGGCGTGCAATCCAAGACGTGCTTTGACCAGAAGTGTGCGCTCCACCATTACGAAGGCGTGCCTTTTTCGGGAGGGGCGAGAAGGTCCCCAGCGTGATAAATTCCCTGACGCCCGAGATCACAAACCCGGCGCGCGGTTTCTATAAGCGAAAACTCGCCGGATTGGCTGGCCAACTTGATTACCATCGGAAGATTTACGCCCGTTACAACTTCAACGTTGCCGTCGTCCAAAAACATTGACGCTATGTTAGTCGGAGTGCCGCCAAACATGTCAGTCAACAACAACACGCCGGCGCCTTGAGAGACGCGCGTGATAGCCCGCTGGACCTCGTCACGCGCTGCATCCACATCATCATGCCATCCAATGGAAACCGCGGTAATGAAGGATATTGGACCAACAATCATCTCGGCCGCGGCCAGCAATTCACCAGCAAGATGCCCGTGCGTCACAATCACGCCGGCTATTTTCCGCGTCTCTTCTTTGGTTGGGGATGGTTGTGGATTACTGCTCATCTTGACCTCTCCGTTTCGTTCTCATCCTGGCCCAGGCGTCCCACGGTGCCGGCAAATGACCCACCCGCTGCTTCGTTTAGAGGGGGACCCCGCCCCCCGGCTCAAGATACGTTGAATCGCGAATTGCACCGGCGGGCGGTGCCCGCCTCTAAACGAAACGAACGCCAACCTCTTGCGCTGGAGCGGGGGCGTCGCTTCGCTTGACCCCCTTCCCCACCTGAGAGACTTCCCACAGGCTCTACCGCAGGCGGTACTAACAATCCGACTACCGGTGGCGGTTCGATTTTCTCAAGTCGCGGTGGACCACGTGGGCATCGAAACCGGCGCTTTGGAGTCTGCGTGTCAGGGCGTTTGCCACCATAACGGATCGGTGTCGCCCGCCGGTGCAGCCTATGCCAACCGTCACATACGACTTTCCTTCCCGCTTATACAAAGGCAACAGATAGTCGAGCAGATCGCCGAAACGGTCCAAAGTCTCTTTAACTTCAGGCTGGGATCTCAGGTATTTCACAACCCGTTTATCATGGCCCGACAGGGGTTTTAACTCAGGCACAAAGTGGGGGTTGGGCAGGTGCCTGACATCGAACAACAATTCCAGATCACCGGGATTGCCAAATTTATGTCCAAAGCTCAACACCTGAACGCGCATTGGTCCACCCTTGCGATCGGGACTGAATCTTTGCAAGAGATGACTGCGAAGCGTGTGGACCGTGTGGTCCGAGGTGTCAATAATCTGATCGGCTACGGAGCGGACGCGCGCCATGGCTGTGCGCTCGGCGCGTATTGAGGGCAATAAGCCTTGTTCGTTGTCGGCTGGATGCGGCCGGCGTGTCTCGCTAAAACGATGCTGCAATACATCGTCAGAGGCTTCCAGAAACAGAACATACACACTAAGTCCGGCCGCTCGGAGCGCTGCCAGTTGTTCTACAAAGTCTGCGAGGAAGGTCCCTTCGCGTATGTCAATCACGAGTGCTGCGCGTTCGATGCCTTTCTCACCTGAACCCGCTGTGACAAGACGCGCAAACGTGGGCAACATCGTTACCGGCAAATTGTCTACACAGAAATAGCCAAGGTCCTCGAAAGCATTCGTAGCTGCAGACATTCCCGAGCCGCTCAATCCAGTGATGATAACTATGTCCGGGGTGGCATCGCTCGTTTCATGATTCGAGTCGCTCGCTTTACTCATGGGAAGTGTTATGCGCAGCTAAGAAAGAGGAAGAACGACACATGCATATCGTCTTTTACAGGGGCCAGGTTTGTCCCTGCCCGCGAAGGTGTGATGCTCGCGTAAGAGTCTCGGCAGCCAGGAAAGGCTGCCGACCAGTTCATGGTTCAATGAGCCCGAAATTCCCGTCCCTGCGTTTATAGAGTACTCCGACCCGGCTGGTATCAGCATCGCGAAACACGATGAATTGATCTGGCTCAGACGATAGCTGCAACGCTGCCTCTTCCGCGGTCATCGGCTTAATTGAATAACGGCGTGCAGCCATTATCCGGGGGGGCCGCGGGGTTGCTTCAACTTGCCCGTCGGGAGTTGGCGCCACCGCGGCGGTGCGCCGCGCTCCCTGCTTTCGGTCTATGATCTTTTTCTTGAGTTTTAATGCCTGCTTTTCAACCTTCTCCATCGCGCGGGTCAGCGCCATATACATATCGGCGTTGACTTCCTTGGCCGTCAACGTGTGATCGCGCCAATTCACCACCAGCTCACCGATATGGCGGTTTTTTTCCACCGTGATCACGACGTGAACCTTGGGTTCTGTGCCATTGAAAATATGGTCAAGTTTCTTAAAATGATCTTCTACATGCTTGCGAATGCCCGGAGAAACGTCGACATGCCGACCCGTGTACTCAAACCTCATCACCTTTGGTTCCCTTCTTAACCTTTGCGCTATAGAGGTGCCTGCCAAGCTGCCTGGCAGCTTGACGAACTTACCAAAAACTTGAGGGGGCAAACTCTTCTATCCGGTCGCTGCCGGTCGTTCTTTAGACCACGGCGCGACGCTCACGCGAGCCGGGAATACTCATTTGATCGCGATACTTGGCGACTGTCCGGCGCGATAACTTTATTCCATCCTTGATTAAGATCTTCACTACCTGATCATCGGTTATGGGATTATGGGAATCTTCTTCTTCGATAAGCTTCTTAATCTTTAACTTGATAATGCGCGTGGAGATCTCTTCGCCGTCTTCATTCATCATGCCTTCGGTAAAGAAGCGGCGGAGTTCAATAACGCCCTGGGGTGTATGCGCATACTTTCGATTAACCACCCTCGACACAGTGGAAAGATGCATGCCGATATCCTCAGCAATGTCTTTGAGCATCATTGGCTTGATGTACTGCACGCCCTTGTCGAGAAAATCGCTTTGCCGGTGCACAATCGACTCCACTACCTTATAAATCGTTTGACGCCGATGTTCTATATTGCGCAAAAGGTCCACAGCAGAACGCATCTTCTCCCGAATAAAACTTTTGGTTTCATTGCTGACATCCGCCTTGCCGAGCATTTGCTGATATTGCTGACTAACACGAAGGCGTGGACTACCGTCGTCTGAGAAATAGATCACGTACTCTTCGTCGTCCTCATCAAGTTTCTCGATGTAAATTTCCGGCGAAATCAGAATTGGTTCTTCAGACGAGTAGCGCCGTCCGGGGTAAGGATCGAGGGTCCGAATGAACTGTAATTCGCTTAGCAGCGTGTCAACATCACTTCCGATCTGTTTCGCGAGATGTGGCAGCTTGTGTTGCTGAAGATCGGACAGATGATCGCCAATCAACCCCGCGGCAAGCCTATCACTTTCGCCTCTCACTTCGAGTTGGACCAACAAACATTCCCTGACGTCACGTGCGCCACACCCGATCGGGTCAAGATGCATAACAGCCTGCCTGGCTTTCTCAACAGTCTCCTCGGTCCAACCGCCCATCGCCGCAATTTCTTCATTGGTGGCGTTGAGCCTGCCGTCCGCGTCGAGATTGCCGATTACACTGATTGCCGCCTCGCATATGTCCCCTTCGATCGGACTCATGTGAAGTTGCCACTCGAGATGATCGGCCAGAGATGGAGCCCTGGTCAGAAACTGTTCGAAGGTAGGTGCATCCTCTTTGTATTCGATCTCCTGGGTCTTATAGCCAGGGTCGAGATAATCCTGAAACTCTCGCCCAAAATCAATCTCCTCAAATGCATCGCGCGTGGCCTCTTCACCCACCACCTCATCACCAACCGAATCCTCACTCAAATCAGCAGCAGGAAGCGACTCTCCATCGCCACCCTCGCCTTCGCCTTCGCCTTCAGCATACGTCGGCGACAACGGCCCAGAATCCCCTGAGCCATTGGAAGAGGGGCTACCGAGCTCGGGCTCGCTGACTTCTATCTGTGGCTGATCGGGCGCAGCTCCCGGATCCGCGCTGGCCAGGTGATCGAGAATCTTTTCAGCGAGTTCACGAGCCTCTTCCTGGGTTGCCACTTCTTCCAGCACCGGGTTCTCGAGCATCTGCTGCTGAATCAGATCACTCAGCTCAAGAGTAGTCATCTGCAACATCTCGATGCGCTGCCGCAACTGCGGCGTTAGCACGAGTCGTTGAGAGAGGCTGGTAGTTAGCTTTAGAGACATTCTTTCAGACTAAAGAATTACTTTGTTAATTGTTTTGCGACTTAACGAGGAGATTATAACCGATTAGGGCGCGCATTGCGCGCACCAATTTGCCATTGATTATCACATGCGGAATTTCTCACCCAGATAGAGGCGTCGGACTTCAGCATCTTCTGTCAGGTCACGCGGAGCGCCGGAGCGGAAAATCCGGCCGTCCGCCATGATATACGCGCGATCCGTCACGCCCAGCGTCTCGCGAACATTGTGGTCCGTAACCAAAATCCCGATGCTACGATTGCGTAAATAAAGTATTACGTTTTGAATGTCATCGACCGCTTTGGGATCGATTCCCGCGAAAGGCTCGTCAAGCAGAATGTATTGTGGTTCGGTCGCGATTGCTCGCGCGATTTCTGTCCTTCTTCTTTCACCACCCGATAGTGCGTCGCCTCGGGTGTTGCGAACATGTGCGATGCCAAATTCTTCCAACAACTCTTCAAGCCGCTTGAGACGTTCGCGTCTGCGCAGCCCCATGGTTTCCAGCACCGCCAGGATATTTTGCGCCGCCGTCATTTTACGAAAAATCGAAGGCTCCTGGGGAAGGTAGCCGAGACCCAAACGCGCCCTGAGATACATCGGCAACCTGGTAACCTCGCGGTCGCCGAGACTGACTATTCCGGAATCAGGTCGCTCGAGACCGACGATCATATAGAAGGTTGTGGTCTTACCGGCGCCGTTTGCTCCGAGCAGGCCCACCACCTCGCCCTTTTCCACATGCAAATTGACATCATCGACTACGCGACGCTTTCCATAGGTCTTTTGCAAGTTACGCGCAACCAGTGCTGAAGCTGACGCGCTTTGCGGCAGTTGACGTGTAACAACCTCGGCAACCAGCTCTTCGCTACGGCCAATCTCAATCTGTTCAGCGTGTATGCTCATGAAACTGTTTTGGAGCGTTTGGAGGCGGGCTCTGCGTACCTTCTCTCTTGCCAATACCACCACCCCAGAGAAAGCATAACAGTACCTCCGATCATAAGCCGAGGAGGCCCAGTATCACGACCAGAATTGGACCCAGCGTGCGGCCTTTCGATGACAAGACTAACATCCTCTTTTCAGATCGGAGCAAGTACGTTATTTACGCGATCAGCCTAACCAATGAATATCCGCATCGGGTGGCGATTGTTGTGACTACTGCCTCTTCACTTTATGCGTCGATCTCACACGTCCGGGAGATTGTGCCCCTCTGACGTCATCCGCGGTCACTCTACCGTCTCGCATATTGACGGTCAAACGACCACCTTCCGTACTACCCTTCTCCGTGTCTTCAACGCGAGCCGGGTTGCCGGTTAAGACAGCCACCTCGTCTGCGCTTGTATATTGAATCCAATCGCCGGTGCCCTTCCGGTTGGGTTGAGTAAGAACCACGTTACGCTGTGCAACGGTTTTCTCCACCTCGGAGGACTCCTTAAACAAATAGACATCCGCTACGCCACTAGTGACGCGCTCGGTTTCCTGACGAATGTCAACGTTCCCTTCGTAATGTAAGGTGCGGTTCGGGTCCGAATAAGACATCGAATCCGCCGAAGCGGAAACCGGCACGATGCTGCTTCCCGTCGCTCCTTTGCGCCGCGCATTGTAAATCTCACTCTGAACTCTTCCTTCGGCGTCCATTTTTTTCTCGTTCAGATAAATAGTTAGTTTGTCGGCCCGAACGAAGTTGTCGTCTTGCCAGGCGCGCGCGTTGCCCGTGTAAATCGCCAATCCGCGGTCACTGTAAAACTCGCCTCGTTCGCTAACGATGTAAACGGGGCTATTAACCTTTGAAAAAGGCACCGACCCGTTTGTTTGCACCTGACTGTAATAGGTAGTAGCTGTTTTCCCGCGGCTGTAAGACACATGGTTAGTCAGGTCGGAATCCAGCTCAATTGCTTTGGTTCTCGCTCGTGAATCCCAAACTGTGGGTTCGCCGCCGCGCAAACGCACGGTGTTGTCACCACTTGTGAAGGAGATGTTTGCCGCGACCCCGTTACGGTCATTCTCGTTAAACTTCGCGTCTCCCTGCGCGTCCGTTCGTTCAATGTCCTGCGTATCTTTCACAAAGACCGCGGTGATTTTCTGCGATGTCAGCGTGCGAGTTCCTCGATCCTCCACCTTTTGCACAGGCTCGACGACGACTTTGGCTCCGCCCGTGGCCGTAAAGGTGCGCGCAAGATTTCCGGTTTCGAAAAAGTCGCAGTCCATCCGTGGCGCTGTCAGCGTTTGCGTGTCAGCTTTCGCATGCTTGATGACAGGGTCGACGAACAACTCCGCATTGCCAACTGCTTCGGCCTTATCCAGATCGCGGCCGGAGATCCGCCAAATAAGCTTTACCGTATCGGCGGTGACTCGTTTACTCGAGGCGCGTGGATCGTTTGCTTTAGACTTCGGAGCGGAAAGATTGATCACCGAACGACCTTCGGTTCGCATTTGTTTAAGCAGACTGCGATCGCCCTGTGCCTGAAACAAAACTTCGATCAAGCTCGCGCCCGTCAGTTGCAACTCAGACTCAGCGTCGAGGCTCTTGCCGCCCGCGTCACGAATTGCGACAGCTCGTTCGAGCCGCTGGTCCTTATCCAAAAAGAAGTCCATGTCGGCGGAATGAACTTCCGCGGACCGCCCTTCCTCCATTGAGCGCAGGTATGAATTGCCGCGCACCTCTACTTTTTGTACCCGCTTTTGCTCATTTAGGGTTGCGTAGAGGTTTTCGCCGCTCATGAGATCTCGTTCCTGCTCGGCCGTGACACCACCCGAGAAAGAGAGCTTCATCGTAGCTTGCTCAAATACCGCCTTTGCGGAACGTATCGTGACTGGTCGCGATCGCGAGGACGTCGGTTTAGCTTTCGGATCCTTCAACGTTTCGGGCGCCACAATGATCTCAACGTCCTTCTTTAATTCGAGCTTCTTGCTCTTCGCTTCAACAATGGCGCCGTTGGAGCGGCCTGAGACATTTTCGCGCTCAAACGAAATCGCGGCATCAGTCTGGGCAACCTCGCTGTTCTGGTCGAAAGCAATCGACTCCGTGTTCACCTTCAAATCGTCCTTCGTTGCGATCTTCACATTCCCGAGAAAGGTGATCACGGAGGTCTTCGGATCGTATATAGCCTTGTTGGCCGTAATTTGGTCGGGCTTCTCACCTACCGGTGGATAAACCGAAAGACTCACCTGCTCGAGTTCGTGGTGGTCATCCATAAAAGTAATATCACGCGATGCCTTCAGCCATAGATACAGGCGGTCGCCCTTCATTAACCGTTGCTCGTAGCCCTCAACTATCCCCTTGATCTCTTTGGAAAGTTCAGGCGCCTCAGATTTAAGTCGAAACGGTTTGTTATTGCGAAGCCGATAGTAGGAGACAGCTACAAAGAGGAGAGCCGCAACCAGAATAATTAACGCGCCCGCGCGAGCCACGAGTGGGGCCCGCGCGCGCCACCCGATAGCAATGGCCCTCTTTTTGGTGATCTCTTGCATAATTAAGTGGCAAACAGCAGAATTAAGTGGCAAACAGCAGACAGCAAACAGCAAACAGCCGAACGTCAGTTAGAAAACGTCTCACTGTTCTATGCCACCGGCTCCCCATTCTTGACCCCATCAATAACGTGTACTCTCTGCTGTCTGCTGTCTGCTGTCTGCCGTCTGCCGTCTGCCGTCGCCGTCTGCTGTCTGCTGTCTGCTGTCTGCTGTCTGCTGTCTGCTGTTTACTGTTTTCTGGCCTGATATCCTGTATCGACAACTGCAAAAACGTCTCGCCGCTCCAATTGCTCGTCTCAATCGTGTAAGCCATATCGATGCCACTTCTTATGGAGGTGGTTTGCTCGGCCCCATTCCACCAGATCGTTTCGAGCGGGCGGCCTTCGGGACCGGCCACACACATCTTCAGATGCCCCTGTCCAATTAGACGCGGTTCTGTGAGGATGCACAAGTTGCGGGCCAAAAAGGTTGGACGAGGATTGCCGGCGCCAAAAGGCTCCAGTTTTTGCAGTTCACCCACCAGCCCAAAAGAGATGTCCTCTACCGGCAACTCAGCGTCAATATGAACGCAGGGCTGCAAGTCTTCCTCGGTCAAGCACGAGGCCGCATGCTGGTTGAGCCGGCGGCGGAATTCTTCAATGCGATCCGGCTTGATCGTAATTCCTGCTGCGTGAGAGTGGCCGCCGAATTTGTCGAACAGATCAGCGCATGAAGTTAACCCATTAAGCAGATGATACGGTTCGATGCTGCGCCCGGAACCATGTGCCACGCCGCCATCAATCGAAAGCACAACGCAGGGACGATTGATTCGTTCAGAGATTTTCGATGCAGCAATACCAATCACCCCACGGTGCCACCCTTCACCGGCGATCACCGCCACATAAGAATTTGCGCGCCCCTGATCTGCGCTTTCCAGTTCCGCAATCGCCAATGCAACTATCTGCCGCTGAACTTCCTTTCGTTCCTGATTGCGAGTGTCCAGATGCTTTGCCAGACGCCGCGCTTCTTCCGTGTCTCTCGTGCTAAAGAGTTCAACCACCGCACGTGCCGCATCCATTCTTCCGGCTGCGTTGATCCTTGGCCCAATGCGAAACCCAACATCGTAGGCAGTCATGCTGGCCCCGTCGCCGCACCCCGCTACCTCCATCAACGCACGCAAACCCGGATTGGTAGCCTTGGACAAATCCTTTAGACCAAGCGCGACTATGGTTCGATTCTCGCCAGTTAACTTTGCGACATCGGCGACGGTCCCGATTGCGACAATCTTCAAGAATGCATTCACTTGAGATTCGCGGCCGCGCTCGCGAAAAAGCGCGTGGACCAGCTTGAACGCGACGCCAACGCCCGCCAGGTTTTTATCAGGATAATTGCATCCTTTCTGATTTGGATTAAGGACGGCGTAGGCAGGCGGGACGCCTTCACCTTCATCCGGAAGATGATGGTCAGTAATTATGACGTCCAATCCGTTGTCCCGCGCCCAGTACAGCGGTTCATGCGCGCGGATTCCACAGTCAACGCTGATGGCAAGTTTATAGCCTTCCGCGACGGCCTTTTGCAGCGCGGCCTGCTGAATCCCGTAGCCTTCAGTGAAACGGTGCGGAACATGAAATCCTGTTTGTGCACCCAGAAGATTCAGCGCGCGGAGGAGAACCGCCGTGCCGGTAGTGCCATCAACGTCGTAGTCCCCGTACACCAGGATGCGCTCTGAACTGTCGATTGCTCGCAGTAAACGGGGGACCGCCGCGCTCATACCAAGCATGAGATAGGGATCGTGAAGCTGATCGTAGGAAGGCTGAAGAAAGTGTCTGGCAGAAAGCTCATCGTCGCAACCGCGCGAAATAAGGAGCGCCGCCACTGTATGTGAAACACCAAGCACGCGAGCGAGCGAAGCAACACGTTGAGTGTCATGCTCTCGCACAATCCAACGTTTGGCGTTCATGTGAGGTTCATCAAGAATCCTATGTTATTCGGCGGGGGGGGAACGCCGCAGGCCGCGGGGGAGGTAAAAAACATTACTCTGCAAACCAGCCATCTTCATCGAGTAGCTTAACACCAATTCGCCGTCGACCATCAATCTGATCAGTCCAGACTCCATTGATTTCCGCGTCAAGTTCACGGCCAAACGGTGGCGTCAGTTTGACGATGGATCCTACCGCAACCTCAGCATCGAGGATAATGGTAGCTCCGCTGCGGCTAATCTTGATTGCTTTTGCCAGAAGGTTGAAAGAATCGCCGGCTAGTGTCTGCCCTTCCACTTCAAGTGCAAATTCCACGGGAACGCGCGGACTTCGCGGCCGTTGCAAGGGCACAAGGGGGCCTCGGGGATCTTTTTCAGTCATTATTGCTCACCGCCCTTTTTAGTAAATGATGTGATGAACCCTAACTTCGGGTCGGGAGGAAGAGGGGCAAACTCAGTGTACACGAAGCATGCAGGTTTTTGTAAGCGTTTAATTGTGGGCGTCAAATTTCAGGAGAATCAATGCGCCCCGGTCGAAATCCGTTTAGAAAGGGCACTTGTGCCCCCCGCACGCAACGTGAGCGGACAAGTCCGCTTTCTAAACGGACATGATTCGGAGGCACAAGCCAGGGGCGCAAACGTCACCCGGCGCTGGCCGAAATGTATCCACCCATCAAGGCCCCCAAAATGGCAGCGCCAACTATCAGTCGGTAGACAATGAAAACTCCGGTGGAGTGGGTTCGTAGAAACCTAAGCAGAAACCAGATGGAAGCGTATCCAATAACGCCCGACACTACGGTCGCCACAATTAACGGCAGATAAGTGCCATCGGGAAGCTTGTGTATCGCTTCCTTCAATTCGAGCAGTCCGCTGGCGGCGATTGCCGGGATCGACAATAAGAAGGAAAACCTGGCTGCCGTTTCGCGGGTAAGCCCCGCAAAGAGGCCGCCCATAATCGTCGACCCTGATCTGCTCGAACCGGGAATCAGTGCCAGAACCTGCGCACAGCCGACGGCCAGCGCGTCGCCGAGGCCGAGTTGTTCCATCGAGCGCTCCTTCTTGCCGACCCATTCTGCCAGCGCCAACAGAACTGCCACGACGATCATCATCGTCGCAATTATCCAAAGATTCTTTGTAAAGGTCCCTTCGATCTGTTTCTTGAATAATAAGCCGACCACGGCGACCGGAATCGAGCCGATGATAACCAGCCACCCCAACCATGCTCCTTGCGAAAGACGCACACTCCCGTCTACCCGATTCTTGCCAGTAAGCAGCGCAAGATGATCAGCCACAAACGCGCGGGTAATCTTGATGATGTCGCGGGCAAAGTAGATGAGTACCGCGAGGAGTGTTCCAAGTTGAATCACGGCAATCGTGGCCGTTGTTTGCTCAGCTTTGAGCGTAGCCTCTACGCCGCTGTAAAGACCAACCAGACGTGCGGCGAAAATGAGATGTGCAGTAGAACTAATGGGAATGAATTCAGTTAATCCCTGGACGATGCCCAGGATGAAGGCTTGAAGGATGGTCATTATTAAGCTAGTGGTCAGTAGTTAGTAGTCGGCCAAATACGTCCTATAGGACCTATTCTACTGACCACTGACCACTGACTACCGACTATTCTCTAAACGAATTCGCTCGAGAAATCCGGTCATACATCCACATCGGCATAATCATGCCCGCGCGAACGATGGTCGCGAGTTGCCATGGAAATGAATAGCGCTTTCGCCGCTTCTCGATCACCCGCACCATCTTCTGTACTGCGTAGTCGAGTTCCATCAGATAAGGCAGGCGCGCTCCACGCCCCGCAGTTAATGGGGTCTTGATAAAACCAGGATGAATTATGGTTACATAAATGCCTCTTGGCTCCAGGTCCAGCCGCAGACTCTCGAAAAATGAGGAGACGGCGGCTTTGCTTGCGCAGTAGGCTGCTGACTTGGGCAGACCTCGATAAGCCGCAAGGCTCGAGATGACCACCAACTGGCCTTCTGCGCGCTCAAGCATGTTGGGCAGCACGGCCGCCACACTATTGGTCGCCCCAATGACGTTCACATTAAATACGTTGGCGACTTCTTCGGCGCTGAAGTTTGCCGCATCTCTGGTTGGACCGATACCGGCGTTCGCGATCAGCACATCGATGGGCCCAAAGGCAGCGCGCAACTGGTCGGCCGCCTTGACCATCGACTCGCCGCTTTGAACGTCGGCCGGCAGCGCTAGAGCCTTGCCACCAACCGATTCGATCTCCCGGACCACTTCATCAAGCGTCTCAGCCCGCCTTGCCACCAAACCCAAATTTGCCCCGCGACGCGCAATCTCAACTGCCAGTCCGCGTCCGATGCCAGACGACGCGCCGGTAATCATCACCACTTTTTTGGGCCAATAACTCATGGTGCAGCCTCAAGACCCCTCGGCGTAATTTAATTAATCTGCGGATTAGACTTGAACCACCACCGGCATGATCACTGGCTTTGCTCCAGTGAGCTTCTGAATAAATCGCTTAAGCTCTACGCGGACGTGTTCCTTCAGGAGGCTCTCGTCATTAAGCGTCTGGCGTGAGGCGCCGGCAATCGCAGCGGCCACAATCCGCCGCGCGTCTTTCAGCGCGCCATTCCGGGAATCAAAGCCGCGGACACCGCGCGTAACGATCTCCGGTTCTCCCTGGACCTCGCCTGTCTCAGCGTCGACCGTCACGATTAGTGTGACCATGCCTTCATAAGCCATCTGCCGGCGCTGGCGGACGGTTTCGCTTGCAATTTCGTCGAACCCGGTATCGTCGATGAAGGTCCTTCCGATCTCTCGTTTGCCAACCACTACCGCTCGTTCGCCATCAAGCTCGAGCACATCGCCGTTTTCGATAAGGATGATATTTTCCTCGGCGTATCCGAGATGGTTCTTCACAAACTCCTTATGGCGAAACAGCATCCGATACTCCCCATGAATCGGCACCACAAACTTCGGCCGCACCGCTTCGGTCATGATGCGAATGTCTTCCTGCGAAGCGTGTCCGCTGACGTGGACCAAACGGCGTTTCTCCTCAATTATGTTGGCCCCGCGTTTGTAGATCATTCCGATCATTCGCGAAATCAGACGCTCGTTACCGGGAATAATGCGGGCCGAGAGCACGACCGTATCGCCCTCATCAATCATCAGACCTTTGTAACTTTGGGTGGCCATCTGCGAAAGCGCCGCGCGCGCTTCGCCCTGAGAGCCGGTGACAAGAAATACGATGTCCTGGTCGCGCATCTGCTTCGCTTCATTGAGCGAAACCATCAAGCCGTCCGGAATATCGAGATAACCCAGGCGGTCGGAAATCTCAACGTTCTTTTGCATCGAGCGGCCAAGCACGCAAACCCGGCGGTTAAACTGCTGAGCAATATCGAGCACGATTTGAAGACGATGAATCGACGACGCGAACGCGGCAACCACTATGCGACCACTGGCTTCGGCGAAGATTTCTTCAAAGGCGGGTATTACGGCCCTCTCTGATGGCGTTCGCCCAGGAACTGTTGCATTCGTGGAATCCGACAGCAGGGCGAGTACGCCTTCCTGCCCGTAACGCCTGAAGGATCGCAGGTCAATCGGTTCGCCAATTACCGGCGTCTCGTCGACCTTGTAGTCCCCTGTGTGAATGATTGTGCCCACCGGCGTTTTAATAGCCAGCGAAAAACAATCGACCAATGAATGCGAAACGCGTATGAACTCCACGCTGAAGACACCCAACTCCACAACATCTCGCGGTTCGACACGATGCAGCAGCGTATCGCCAAGCAGGTCATGTTCTTCCAGCTTGCTCTCAGCCAGTCCGGCGGTGAAGTGAGAACAGTAAACCGGAACGTTGAATTTCTTGAGGATGTAAGGCAGCGCCCCAAGATGGTCCTCGTGTCCGTGGGTAAGCACTATAGCTGTGATGTTATCGCGATACTCTTCGAGAAAATCGAAGTTGGGAATGCAAACATCAACACCATATGCGGTCTCTTCGGGAAAACCCATGCCCGCGTCAAGGATGAGCATTTCATCCTCGTATCGCACAGCCATGCAATTCATCCCAAACTCGCCGATCCCGCCGAGCGGAATGATCTCTAAGACGCTACTCACTTTTGGTTAGTACTCAACTCTCTGGGACGTGGGTTGCACCGCACTGTTTCATGCAGCAATCTAGGGGCTAAACAAAGACAGACAGTATAGCATGTCAGACCAACCAGGAAGGCCCGTAGGGCGGGCGGTGGTTCTGATGCAGTTTGAACGGTGTGCCGATTGACAACGTAGGGTCCCATGAGGTCAGTACCACCACGCGGTCGCGGGTGGGTTCTGTGATTGCCAATTGTCGATTGCCGATTGGCATATGACGATCAATCAATCGACAATCTAAAATTGGCAATCGGCAATCTGAAGGGCCTAGCCGCTCCCGCTTGGTGGTACCGACCTCATGAGACCGGAATTTGTTTCACAGCGGTTGCTTAATTAGGAAACGACGGGTGTAAAATCAAGTCCACCGATAATCAGGCAGCAAGTTAACTAATTTTTCGGCCTTACGCTGGCCAAACGAGACAACTGAAAAGGGGGGAAAGGTTTCATGCCCACAGCTAAGAACACTAGAGCAACCGTGATTCCCGCGCTGCGCTATCGCGATGCTCCGGCAGCCATTGAATGGCTTTGCGACACGTTTGGGTTTGAAAGGCAACTGGTCGTGCCCGACGAGCAGGGCGGAATAGTTCATGCGCAACTGAGTTTCGGTAACGGAATGGTCATGCTTGGGTCGGTGCGCGAAACCGAGTTCGGCAATCTCATGAAACAGCCGGACGAAATCGGAGGCGCCGAAACGCAAAGCCCCTACCTGATCGTTGAGGACGCGGACGCTGTATACGACAAAGCGAAAGCCGCAGACGCCGAGATTGTGATCGAAATCAAAGACGAAGAGTATGGCGGACGCGGCTTTTCGTGCCGTGATCTCGAGGGACATCTGTGGAATCTCGGGACTTATGATCCCTGGGAACCCCCCGTCTGATAAGAGAAAACACCCGCGCGTGCCGATTTTTCTCGAAGTACGATGGGAAAGTGCCGGGGGCAAATACGAAGCGCGAACCAGTGACCTCAGTCTGGGAGGATGCTTCATTGATACCATTGGACACGTGGCTGTCGGCGAGACGATCACCTTCAAATTGCGCACACCCACAGGCGAATGGATAGAATTGCACGGGGACGTGCAGTATGAATTGCCCCGGTATGGTTTTGGAGTAAGCTTCAAAGACCTTTCGGATGAGAGTCAAAAACAACTTGAAGCGCTTATGGGAGCCGAACAGTAAAGAACAAGGGAAACAATTTGAGATATGCCAGGTGGCGCTGATAACGCTCTCACACTTAGCCGTCCGCAGTAGAATTCAAAGGCGGTACAATCCCAAACCTATGATGAGATTTCTTTCAGCACCAGCACTGGTTGTCGCACTTTGCCTGCGTTTTTGCCGGCCCGGAACGCACTAGCAGCTGGGATTCACTGGCAATAGCAAGGAGTTGTGTGTATGCAGGAGAAGAGAAAACATCCGCGTGTTCCTATGTTACTCGACGTAACATGGGAGGATGCCACGTCCACACACCAAGCGCGCACCGGTGACATCAGTTTGGGAGGGTGCTTCATTGATACCGTCGGACAAGCAACCGTTGGTGAAACGATCAGCTTCAGGTTACGCCTACCCAGCGGCGAATGGATAGGAATGCAGGGGGATGTGAGGTGGGAGTTACCCGGGTCGGGTTTTGGAGTAAAATTTAAGGACCTTTCGGATGAGAGCCAGAAAGAAGTTGCAGCGTTTGTCAAAGCGCGAGGGTAGCTACCAGTTGTCCGCGAACCATTTAGTTCGGGCGCCTGTGCGCTGTTTAGAAAGGGCCCTTGTGCCCACCGTGCACGAGGCGGAGAAGTCCGCTTTCTAAACCATGAGCCTTTGTGTTGGGCTCTGACTACTGACGACAAACCACGCCTTCGCTTACAATCAAGCCCATGATGAAAAGAATTCTTTCAGCTCTAACCGTGAGTCTTCTCTTGTGTGGCGCCGCCATTGCCGCGCCGCAAACGATGCGGCTGGACTATTACCACACCGGAGACTCCTCGAAGGAAGTGTTCAGCGTCGATCGGGTCGTCATCGAACCGCTCCCATGGCCCGGCGACGTGAGTAGAAACATCGACGACACGAACCTGGGAAAGTATTTTTTCGAAGTACGCGACCAAAAGACAAAACGCGTTCTTTACTCCCGCGGGTTTGCTTCCATCTACGGTGAGTGGGAAACGACAGACGAAGCAAAAGCCATGATGCGCACTTTCAGCGAGTCGCTACGGTTCCCCGCCCCCAACGCTCCCGTTGAAATTGTGTTGAAGAAGCGCAACCCGAAAAATGACTGGGTAGACATATGGTCAACCTCCATTGATCCGAAGGACATATTCATCGACCGCTCAAAGCCCCAGGCGCCCGCGCGTCTGATACCAATTCAGAAGATGGGCGATCCGGCCACGAAGGTTGACTTTCTGATTCTCGGCGACGGCTACACCGCTCGAGATGCGAGGAAGTTTGAAAGAGATGCACGCCGGCTGACAGAGGTATTGTTCGCGACTTCCCCTTTTAAAGAACACCGGAGAGACTTCAACGTGTGGGCGCTTTGCCCGCCGGCTGCCGAAAGCGGCATCTCGCGGCCGTCGACCGGCATCTATCGCGACTCGCCTTTGGGCGCCACTTACGACGCCTTCGGCTCTGAGCGTTACGTGCTGACTTTCGATAATCGCGCGTTGCGCAAGGTTGCGCAGTTTGCGCCCTACGAATTCATAGAAGTACTCGCCAACAATCGCACTTATGGTGGTGGCGGAATTTTCAATCTCTACAGCACGGTAGCCGCCGATAACGGTTTCGCGAATTACGTCTTCGTTCACGAGTTTGGCCATCACTTCGCGGGACTGGCCGACGAGTATTACACCTCGCCCGTGGCCTACGCGCCGGCGGCGGAACGCATCGAGCCATGGGAACCCAACGTTACGGCCTTACTAGATCGCGCCAGGCTTAGATGGAAACACCTGGTCCTACCTGACACGCCGATTCCGACCCCCTGGAATAAGGAAACCTACGAACAGTATTCGCGCGAGTATCAAAAGCGGCGAACGCAGATTCGAAAAGACAACCGCCCGGAAAGTGAGATGGAAGCACTCTTCCGCGAAAGTCTGGCGCACGAGCAGGCAATGTTTCGAAAGGAAAAATACTGGGGACGAGTCGGCGCTTTCGAAGGCGCGATGTATGAAGCAAAGGGATACTACCGACCGGAAGTAGATTGCATAATGTTTTCACGAACAAACCATTTCTGCGCTGTCTGCCGCCGCGCGATTGAGCGGATCATTGCCCAGTATTCGCGCGGAGGTTAAGTGCGGATTCGTTTAGAGGCGGGCAGCGCCCGCCGGTGCAAGGTAGGGTTCAAAAATTCTCCTTTCCTATTACATTGAGCCGGCGGGCGGTGCCCGCCTCTTAACGTGCATTGGAAAGGCTTAAGGCACGCTAAATGAAACTGCTCCCAGCTCTCTGCTTAACAATCTGCTTCGTCGCGATTGGCTTCGGTCAAAAGCCGGCGCGGCAAACGCGAGACTCTGCAGCCGTTAAGGAGCTTGGCAGACTGGAGAACGTTTGGAACGACGCTCAACTCAGCGGGAACGCCGATGCTCTCGACAGTCTGTGGGCCAATGACCTGGTCGTAACAGTGCCGAATATGCCGGTGATGGACAAGAGTGAATCGCTCGCGTTCGTGCGGTCCGGTAAGATGAGGTTTCAGGTTTATAAGACGTCGGACCTTCGTATTCGCGTCTATCGAAACGCGGCCCTCGTTACGGGCCAACTTGAAAGAACTCGCAGCGCCAACCGTGGAGAGTTTGAGGATGATTGGCGCTTCACGAAAGTGTACGTTCGCCGCTCCGGCAGATGGCAGGTTGTGGCCTGGCATGGATCGCATGTTGGCACCTAATCGTGCGGTAGTGCGGGGGGTGTTCCTGAAAGCTGCCAACGCAATTTCCGTTCGGCTTCCCCATTGTTGTTGTCGCAAGGACTTTGGCGGAGTGCTGTTGGAGTTAGAGTCGAATGGAAGCATCCAACTAGCCTGCGAAGCTGGCGGACAGAGTGATAGCCCCAGGCTAGTTGAATGACTTTTTTTCAGGAGGATATTGGCTACGACTGAAAGCGGGTCCGTCCACTGGCTCGGACTGGTTGCCCAAAAGTTTGTGTAATTCGCTTTTATCCCTTTTCGGCACTCAACTGTGGCTAACTCAAAACTCAAAATATCTGACCTGGCTCGCCCAGAGTTCAAGGCCAACCCTTACCCCTTCTACGCGCGTCTGCGTCGCACCAGTCCAGTGTGCCCCACGAAGCTTTTGGGCCAACCCACCTGGCTCATCACTCGTTATGACGATGTGTTCATGGTCCTAAAAGACGAGCGGTTCGTGAAAGACTGGCACCCTCGCACCCGCTGGATTCATCGGGTCTCCGGAGGACTCACACGACACATGCTGAATGAAGACGGACCAGACCATACCCGACTGCGCACGCTTGTGCACAAGGCATTCACCCCAAGTCTGGTGGAGCGGCTACGCGAACGCATTCAAAGGGCATGCGATGAACTGCTGGAGGATTTGGCCATTCACGGTGGGATGGATCTGATGAGTGGATACGCCTTGCCGCTTCCCCTCACCATCATCGCGGAGTTGCTCGGTATTCCGGCTGAAGACCGGAGCCGTTTACATCGATTAACCCGAAGTAGTTTGTCTGCGTCAAATCTCCTGGGGGTCCTGCGCGCCCTGCCAGACCAGCGACTTACTATTCGTCGCTTGCGGCAGCTCATCACTGAGCGCCGGCGTGAGCCGCGAGACGACCTGATTACCGCCCTCGTCCAAGCCGAGGAGGCTGGCGATAAACTTAGTGAGCATGAGCTGATCGCGACCATCTTCCTGTTGTTGATTGCCGGGTATGAAACTACCGTCAATCTCATCGGCAGCGGCGCGCTTGCGCTACTACAACACCCAGAAGAGCGTGAGCGACTTGAGCGCAATCCGGCGCTCGCCGGATCGGCCATCGAAGAAGTCTTGCGCTACACTAGCCCGCTCGATCTTGCTTCTCAACGCTTTGCCCGGGAGGACGTAACTGTTCGCGACGTAAATATCTCGCAAGGCGACGTGGTAATAGTTGTAGTTGGGTCGGCGAATCACGACGAAACCCAGTTTCCGGATCCTGAAGCGTTTGACATCACGCGAGAACCAAACAAGCATCTAGCTTTCGGCCAGGGCTTGCATTTTTGCATTGGCGCACCGCTGGCGCGGATGGAGGGACAGATTGCGTTGATGACTCTATTTCGCCGCTTCCCAGACCTGCGCCTGGCCCAGGAACCTGAGAGTCTGCGCTGGCGCAAGAGCTTGATCGTGCGTGGTCTTGAAGCGTTGCCCGTAACATCCACAATCGGCCAATGAACCCGAAATCTGGACTATCGCAATCCCCTCTTACGCAACGCATTTGCGTTATTCTGCTCAAGCCCGTAGACATTTCATTCCTGGTCTTCTTCCGCATCGTTTTCGGCGCAATAATGTTGTGGGAAGTCTATCGTTATTTCACTTACAACTGGATTAGTCGCTATTACATTGAACCCACCGTCTATTTCACCTACTACGGATTCAGTTGGGTCAAACCGTGGCCGGGTGAAGGGATGCACGTACATTTCTTCGTGCTCGGCGTGCTGGCAGCATGCATTCTCGCTGGCTTCTTTTACCGCATTGCCGCAACACTCTTCTTCCTCGGTTTCACCTACGTTTTCCTCTTAGACCAGACGCGGTATCTGAACCACTTTTATCTAGTCAGCCTGATCAGCTTTCTGCTGATTTTCCTACCCGCCGAGCGCGCGCTTTCGGTCGATGCCCTATTGCGGCCGAAGATACGTTCAGACACAGTGCCGGCCTGGACGCTCTGGCTGCTGCGCGCGCAGATTGGTATGGCCTACTTCTTTGGGGGAATTGCGAAGCTCAACAGCGACTGGTTGCGAGGCGAGCCAATGCGTACGTGGTTGAGTCCTTTGACCAATCTTCCTTCGTTTGGTCCCCTCTTCCAAAAAGAATGGGTGGTTTACAATTTCGTCATTGGCGGGCTGTTGCTCGACCTCCTGGTTGTTCCTCTTTTGCTTTGGCGGCGGACACGACCCTATGCGTTTCTTGCCGCCATCGTTTTCAACCTACTCAATGCCGTGATTTTCCAAATCGGCATTTTCCCCTGGTTCATGTTGGGAGCGACGCTCATCTTTTTTCCGCCCGATCTGATGCGCCGCATCGTCCGTGGTGTCGTACGCGCCTTTGCTTCACCGGACGCGCCGCCCGCGTCACCGGCTCATCCAGTCTCTGACCTGCCTGAAAACCGGGCTCGCGAATCCGAAGCGCCCCACGCCGCGACGTGCGACGCGTTGTCATGGATGCAAAAGGCAGTCGCCGTGTTGTTAACAACGTATCTGGCAGTGCAACTAATCCTGCCAGTAAGACATTACCTTTATCCGGGGAATGTAAGTTGGACGGAGGAAGGACATAATTTTTCCTGGCACATGAAGCTGCGGGCCAAGAAAGCTGACGCGCTCTTTACGGTCACCCATCCGGCTAGTGGACAAACATGGATCATCGATCCGAAAGAACATTTAGAACCGCGGCAAGTCGCCAAGATGGCCACTCACCCAGACATGATCCTGCAATTCAGCCATTATCTTGCCGAACAGAAGCGGCGCGAGGGTTACGAAAACGTCGAGGTGCGGGCGCGTGTGATGGCGTCTCTAAACGGGCGCAAGCCGCAATTGCTAGTTGACCCGGCGGCAGATCTGGCGAAGGAACGGCTGAGTCTCCTGCCGGCGCGGTGGATACTGCCACTTATAGAGCCGCTCCCGCCGAGAGGTTCCGCGTCGCAAGCGACGGACGATCCGGATAATTAGATTGAACAGAAAACAGCAGACGGCAAACAGCAGACAGCAAACGGCAAACAGCCGAACCAAACCGTAACTTATCCTCAGCGGTAAATCGCGCCCTCGAGACTAATGGCTAGTTAAGCCTCGCTGTCGTGTCTGCCGTTGCTGTCTGGCGTTGCTGTCTGCTGTCTGCTGTTTGCTGTCTGCTGTTTGCTGTTAAGTTGAGGGCTTAGCAGGCGTCGGGGCAGCGGCACCATCCTGCTTCTCGTAGACAAATTTCTGATCGGCCTCGCCCATGGGGCTCGTGAAATGCGCGTTGATGGTAAGTGTCTTGCCGTCAGGGGAAAGGGACCAGGTGGCTTCGCCGGTGACGTCCATATCGTTGTAAACAAATTTGGAATTGATCACAAGATTACTGCCCGCCCATTTCAGGGTGGACTTTACCTCGCGCGGGCCAATCTTGTTTACCACTTCCTTGCCGTCAGTCGTGTAGTTGGCTGTGTACTCCTGTTTTCCCTGATCGCCCTCCGCGGTCACGCTATCCGAGAGGGACGGGTCTTTGTGCGTGATCACATCGGTGCGACTAGTGGGCCCACCCAGGACGCCGAAGTCACTCTTGGCAACGTTGAGTTTCCACGTGCCGCTAAAGTCGGGTTTCTGCTGCGCGAAAACGCTCAACAGCGGTAAGGCAATCAGAAACGTAATAGAGAGTAGTCTGCGGATCATTTCTTGTGCTCCATTCTTGCGAACTCTAACTAGTCAGGAAACTTCTAAGGCCCAAGCGCGGCCTGGATTTTATCGCACCGATTACTACGAAAAGCAGGCCTGTCGAGTTTCAGGACCGTTGTGCTGTCTGCCGTCTGGCCTTAGGTGCGCCTTTAGCAGGTTTCGAGGCGGCGACTACTGCTTCTCGAAGACAAGTTTCTGGGAGGAATCCCCCAGGCTGCCTTTGAAACGCGTGCTCGTGGTGAGCGTTTTGCCGTCAGGGGAAAGGGTCCACGTGGCTTCGCTTGAGATATCGGCATTGTTGACGATAAATCTTGAACTGATTACAAGACTATTGCCCACCCATTTCAGCGTGGACTTTATCTCAAGCGGGCCCATTTTGTTCACCGCTTGCTTGCCATCAGTCGTGTAGTTCATTTTGAACTCCTGTCTTCCCTGAACGCTATCGGCGGTTATGCTATTTGAGAGCGACCGGCCTTTGTGGATGATCACGTCGGTCCGACTATTGGGACCACCCAAAATGCCAAAGTCGCTCCAGGCGACGTTGAGTTTCCAGGTGCCGCTAAAGTCGGGCCTCTGCTGTGCGAAAACACTTGCGATTGACAACGCAAGCAGAAACGTGATGGAAAGTAATCTGCGAATCATTTTCTCTGTGCTCCTCTATTCTTATGAACTCCAAACAATAAGCACGATCGAAGGTCCCGGGGCGGCCAGTTCGTCGTGTGGATTACTACGGAAAATAGTCTGCGAAGCTCGCGCGAAAGGGTTCTCGCCGTGAACACCTTGGGCCTCGCTTCTTGCGTTGCATCCTTCACCCTCGTATAAACTAACGGATCACAAGGTGCTCTATGAAAACCAATTCGAATCTTCTACTACCCCTTCTTCTTATCGCCACTTTCGGCTTGTTGTCAACAACCGCCCGGGGCCAAAGAAACGACCGCGGGGTGAGGATACAAGCAGCGTCGCCCGTCAAGCTTTTGCCCGGCAGTGCCAAGCGGTATGCACTAATCATCGGCGTGGATCAGTATGCTGATACGCAGATAACTACGCTCGGCGGCGCCAGTAACGACGCAAAGACGCTGGCTAACGCGGTCATTCAGTATGCGGGGTTCCCCAGCGAGCAGGTCACGCTTCTCGCTTCCGATCAACCAGCCGAGCGACAACCCACGCGCGGCAACATCCTGCGACGTTTATCAAACATGGCGGCGGTTGTCCCCGCCGATGGCCTGCTGCTCATCGCCTTTGCCGGGCATGGCATCGAACGCGACGGACAAGCGTTTCTGCTCCCTTCCGACTCGCAGGTGAGCAATGACGTTGACCTGCTCGAACAGACCGCCATCAACGTTTCGCAGATCAAGGACCGGGTGAAAAAGATCGGCGTCAAGCAGGTGCTAATGATTCTGGATGCCTGCCGCAACGACCCTGTGGGACGCGCGAACGCCGACAACCCATTGACTGCTGCTTACACGCGCGGGTTTAATTTCGATCTGCGCAACCGGGAGGTCCAGGCTTTCGCCACGCTCTACGCGACCGAAGTCGGACACCGCGCTTATGAATACAAGGAGAAGAAGCAAGGCTATTTCACCTGGGTGCTGGTGGAGGGTCTCAAAGGTGGAGCAGCAAACGAGAAAGGTGAGGTCACGTTAACCGCGCTGGTGAAATACTTGCAGGAACGTGTGCCGAAGCGCGTATTGCAGGACTTGGGACCAGGCAAGGATCAGAAACCATTCGCTATCGTCGAAGGCTACCGCGCCGACGAATTGGTGATCTCAGTGCGTGACCCGAAAGCGATAGCTGTGCCGCCTGGCGTACCCGAGACGAATGTTGCAGACAGAAGCACTCGCGTCGATAACCCAAACGTTGACAGCTCGGTGGAAGTGAAGCCGCGCGATGCCGGGGCCTCGCTTGCCGGCACAAGTTGGACGGGTACGAGTGCGGAAATGGGAGAATATACAATCAACCTATTGAAAGAGGGCCAGCTCCAATACATCGTCAACTTGCTTGAGAACGGCGTCACCGCGCCCCGAACTGTAAAGGGCAAATGGAAGCAGTCTGGCAACAATATCCAATTGGTGATTGGCAACTCCTATTCTGTCTTGCAGGGCACGATTGATGGCAACATCATGAAAGGCGAAGGCACCAACCAGGAGGGCGCCTCCTGGAAGTGGACGTTGTTCAAGAAGGATTAGCGCGAAGGAGCAAACAGCAAGCAGCAAGCAGCAGACAGCAGACAGCAGACAGCCAGAAGGAAACGTAACTGGGCTCCAGCCTGATTAAATGCTTTCTTCCTTCTGGCTGTTTGCTGTTTGCTGTTTGCTGCTTACTTTGCCGTCTTGCTGCAATACGAACGCTTCCTTCTGGCTGTTTGCTGTTTGCTGTTTGCTGTTTGCTGCTTACTTTGCCGTCTTGCTGCAATACGAACGTTCGTGCTATATACACAACGACAATACAACGGGAGTGTCTTCTTGGCTAATCAGCAACTGACAAAAACCGCGGCCATCCGGGGCCGCAAAGCGCAGGGCGAAGGAACGCGTAAAGCGATCCTGGAAGCCGCGGTCCACACTGCTTCGGCTGAAGGATTGGAAGGCCTCACCATCGGCCGGCTCGCCACAGAGCTGTCCATGAGCAAGAGCGGACTGTTTGCTCACTTCGGCTCGAAGGAAGATCTGCAAGTGGCCACGGTCGAAGCTGCCCGCTCGATCTTCATACGCGAAGTAATTCAACCGGCGTTCGAGGGTGAGCGTGGTCTCCCGGGTCTCTGGCGTCTATGCGACAGATGGTTGAGCTACGTCGAAAGCGGGGTATTTCGCGGCGGCTGCTTTTTCGCTGCTGTCGCTTCGGAGTTCGATGGCCGTCATGGACCGGTGCGCGATCGCATCGCTGAGATAATGAAGGAGTGGCTCGCCACTTTGCGGCGCGCCGTTGCGGAAGCACAGGCGGCCGGAGAGCTCGCAGCAGAAGTCGATCCGGCGCAGATGGCCTTCGAGTTCAACGCTCTCGAATTGGGCGCCAACTGGGCTTTTCAACTATACGAGGACAAGCAGGCCTTTGCGCGCGCGCGCGAGGCAATACTTGAGAGTTTGCGTCGCCATGCGACGGCGAAGGGTTTGTCGTTATTGCCGGTCATAAAAAAGAAACGGAGCCAGGCAAGTCGATGACAAGAGACATTCAGATGAATGAGAGAACACACACGAACGGGACGACGCCCGTCACGTTCAAACGCAAAGCCATGTGGGACGGGATCCGACTCGAGCACTATCGTCTGCCCGCCGGCGAGTTGCCTGAACATTGCCACCGCGAACATGTGGTCATGATTGCCATGAACGATGGCTGTCGAGGCGAGATACGAACCGCCAGTGGCTTGCGAGTTGGCGGCACGCAGCACAGTGGCAACGTCTGCGTGCTGCCGTCGGGGTTGGCCCATACGGCAAGGCTCGAAGACCCTTGTGAGCAGCTGGCCCTGTATATCGATCCGTGTTTGGTGCGGCGCGCCGCGTCTGAGTCGCTCAAGTCGGGTAACTTCGAGGTCAGCGAAAGATGTACGCGGAGTGATGATGTGATCAGCAGTATCGGCATGGCGCTGCTGGGCGAGCTTGAGTCGGAAGGCTTGAGCGGCCGGCTCTATGCCGAATCGCTGGCCAACGTTTTAGCTGTTCACCTCCTCAGACACTACACCACTGGAACCGGCGACGTGCCGCGCTTCAGCGGCGGGTTATCCGCACAAAGATTGCGGCAAGTAATGGCTTTTGTCGCGGAAAACTACGGCCACGACATCCGGCTTTCGCAACTGGCAAACGCAGCCGGGATGAGCAGCTTTCATTTCGCGCGTGAGTTCAAAAGAACTACTGGAACTACTCCGCATCAATACTTGATCAAGTTTCGCGTCGAGCGGGCCAAGGCTCTCTTAGCTGGAGGTGAGATGCCGCTCATCGAAGTGGGTCTTCAATCAGGATTCAGCCACCAAAGCCACTTCACCAGGCTCTTTCGCAGGCTCACTGGAACAACGCCGCAATCATATCGTCTCATGCTCCAGCCGTGAGCCGCGATCAAACAGCAAGAACAGGCAACGCTTAGCAACAATGGGAAAGACGATCAACGCCCCCTCCCTTTAGTCTCAGCTTCATACGACAGACTAAAAAGTCAGGGAGGTGTGAAGTGAGTCAAAAGAAATTTCTGTTAGCGATACTGTTATGGGTTCTAGCGGCCGGCGCCGCCGCGGCGCAAACAATTTCGTCTGGAAGCGCGTCTGAATTTCGGTCCGGAGCCCCATTTGAAGCAAAGGCTGCCATCGAGCGTGGCAATTTTAGCTTCGCGAAAGAAGACTACGAGTCGGCGCTCAGAGAATATCGCAGCGTGCCGCGGAGCGCAGGTGAAAGTTACGCGCAAGCTTTGTACAACATCGGTGTCTGTTACTACGAACTCTGGCGCACCGCAGAGGCGATCGATTTTTACCAGCAGGCTCTGAAAATTCGCCGCGGTAGTTACCCAAGAGCCTCTTATGCCCTCGGCGTCGCGCTCGAAGATCAAGGACGAACGGCAGAAGCTAAGGATGCGTACAAGCAATCAATAATCGCGTCGGCTGGGGAGTTTCCCCTGGCCCATTACCGAGTGGGGTTGCTTGCAATCACGGAACGCGATTACCAAACCGCGGCGAGTTGCTTCAGAAAAGCCATTGCGCGCGCCGGTTACCATGTTCCTGCCAGCCACAATAATCTAGGTGTGACGCTCGCGCGCCAGGGTCGCTTGATTGAGGCGGGGCGCGAGTTTGAGATTGCGTTGAGACAGACCGGCGGATCGTTTGACGATGCTGCTCATAATCTCAGGCTGTGTCGTTCCTTGCTAGCTACGCCGGCGAAGGATCAGATCGCGGCACTGAAGACTTCGGGGGTGATCGCAGCGGCTCTCAAGTAAACCGTTGCTCAGCTTGGAAACGAGGTTGACTAAAACCATTCAATGAGCCTGCGGTAGCGGGCTCATTGAAGGCTTTCACTCAGATTAGCTACTACCTTCAAAGGAGAAATCCATGGACACGAAGACGCAGGACGCATTGGTAGTTCTCAAGCTCTACGAAATCAGGAGCGAGGCTTTAATGCGCACAGCGCGCGCCTGGTTCTTCACTGACTTCAAACCGGAAAGCGGTAAAGGCATTGTGGCGCTCTTACAAAGCGGAGAAAAACAGAGCGCCTACTATCGCATGGTTTCATCGCACTGGGAGGTCGCCGCGGCGCTGGTTAACAACGGGGGAATTGACGAGAAACTTTTTCTCGAGGCCAACTCGGAACATCTGGTAGTGTTCGCCAAACTACAGCCGTTCATCAGTGAAATCAGAGACACCATCGGCGAGCCTGACTATCTGGCAAACCTTGAGCAGTTAGTAATGCGTGCGTCCAATGTCGAGAAGAAGCTGGAGAACCGCCGCCGCTTGCTGGAACGCTGGGCAAGCGAGAAGCAAACAGCAGACAGCAATCAGTAGACAGCGAACAGCCAGAACAAGGCGTCAACCTTGCAAGCAGCGAAGGCAAGCCCACCTTCCCTACCCTGAGCTAATTATGGTTGATTCTTGATTGAAAGGCTTCCAACGATTGGAGCTGAACTGACCCGAGAATCTCGCAGGTTGGGAAGGCGAGCTTGCCCTCGCTGCTAGGCCTGGTAACCCTTGGTCCGAGTTGCTGTCTGCTGTCTGCTGTTTGCTGTTTGCCGCTTCCTAGCTAGGAGCCCTTTAGCTCCGCGGTCAACTTCTTGACGATCTCCTCCGCGTTCGCAGCATTTCCAAATTTGGGATTCTTCTCCAGCGCCTTCTTATACGACTCCAGGGCCCTGGCCTTGTCACCCTTCTTAAGTTGAAACTCTCCCAGGCGATCGTAGAGGTTGGCGTCCTCGGGATAGAGTTGGATTGCCACGCTGAGAATTCCCATCGCATCGTCCAACTGACCCACGCCGGCAATCCGCCACCTATCGAATTGCTTTAGTTCTATTCTCAGCTGTCCGTTAGCGCGGACCTGGGACCGAGACACTTTTTGTTCAGCTTTTCCACGCCGGCGCTGCGATGTCGCGGCCCGTTCCCGCTCAATTCAGCGAGAGGGCTTGCCGCGCTTCTCTTCCAGCGTGGCGCGAGCGATGGCCACGGTTACCACCGCGCGAGCAGCTTCGCTGGTGAAATTTTTGCCGAGGTTGATTGCCTGATAGAAATCATCCTCCGCGAAGGCCGTGAACGATTCAGACAAGTCCGTCGCGGAGGCGAGCTCGATGCTCATTGCAATGCTGAACTTTCCTTCCAGATTCCACGTAGTTGAGCCACTCTCACCGGTAAAGTTTGCTAAGGCATTAGCCGCTTTGACAGTTTCTCCAACGAGTTCCCATGTGCGAACGCGATCGATTTCGGAAAACTTCGACAGTAGTGCAACCAATGTATAAGCCCGCTCAGGCGTGGCGGCATCAATACGACGCGCTTCTGAAAGAGCTTCGCCAAGGAGTTCGCTTGCCCGCACGCGATCTGTCTTTGCGACTATCGCGGCGGCCCTCATAAGTACGCTTGCGCGCAGCGTGGGTGTAAGCTCACTCTTACGCACGAGACGCAGGACCTCATCGACATCGTTCTTTTTCAGGAGCCCACCGATGAAACTGTAGTCAAGGAAACTGCGAATACCAGTGCGCGTCTGAAGATCCTCAATCTTGTCCAGAAAGTCGCGGGCCTTTGGATCGCCGTTCTCCGCTGCTCGCATCGCGGCGATCGCGTAGGCGCGGTCACGCTCGTCCGCTCCCCGCGCGCGAGTCAACTTATCTTCCAACTCTTCTTCGATGTTATTGCTCGTCGTGCCGCCGGGTGTCATGCCTCGATTCAACGAAAGACTTCCAGCGTTCAGCGTCGGCTGAGCTGCTTCAGGTCCCAAAGCGGTGAGCTGCGCGCTAATTGCAGGAGCCAAATCGGGAGCGTGCTGTTGAAACAGCGGAAACAGTCTCGCGGCGATGAAGTATGTGCCCGCCCGACCGGCAGATGATTGGTCCAATTGCGCAAAAGGTCGCAACAGAATATTTGCCGCCACCCGAAAGAAACTGGCGCGAAGGGCGGGAGCAAGATTGGGGGCGGCACGCGGAGCGGACATCGCGCTTGAAGGAAATCCCGTTGGTGAAACTGCCAGGCGGATTGAGGGTGTAAAGGCGTATGTTGTCAGCAGCGAGACCGTGTTGGCGTCCGAAGCAGGGTCAACTGCAGCTCGGGTGAGCAAAGCTGCGAATCGCTGATCTGCTGCTGCTGCGTTCTTCTCACGCAGACTTAGTAAGAAGATAACGATTGGAGTAGTCACTTCAACTAAAGCTGGATCGGCGAACTGTAGGGCTCGCTGAATGTTGTCTGCTTCTAAAAACTCTCCCGCCAACCGAAGCCGCTCGCGCCTTTCTGCCGGGGACAGCGCGTTCGCGCTGTCGGACGACTCGATTACTCGCGCTGTGTCATCCTTCTTTGTCCCGGTTAGTCTCTTGAGAAACTCTTCGCCGAGCGCGTGGTCGCGCTGTGCGGCCAGCTTCAGGATTTCCGCACGCAGGTTAGTACGAGGTCGGACGGGCCTGCTGTTACTGAGTCTACCCGGCGCTGAAGTGCCGGTGGCGACATCCTGGATCTCCACAATCTCTGCTGCTTCCCACGCTCTCCGAAAAAGAGCGCGCGCGTTGTCCGTCTCGTGGTCCCAAAGCGCATCCGCCACTCGTGCCTGCACTCGGGCGCGCAACGCTTCATCGCGATAGCTCCGCGCCTCAACCGCAAGAGAGGTTAACAATCCAAGTGCAATCGAACGGCGCTGGGTAACTTCCGGATCGATTAGTTTTACCACTGAAGCTTTTGTGGTTGTTGTTACAGGCGGGGAACTAATCCCATCGGGACTCGTGGCAAGGGTAGGCGCCGGTTTCTGGGCCCTGACAGTTGATGAGTTAATTCCAATGACTAGCGCAACCGCCCAGAGCGTGACCAGACGAGAGTGTTCCATCGCTCTATCCTCCTGTGAAGGGTGGCCTGGCTGGGGAGCTGTCGATTCGAAGCGTACTGTATCATATCCGGCAAGCCTTTTTTGCAGCCATTGCCGAGACTATGCCAAACTGATTTGTTAATGGCTTGCTAGTGGGCGACGGGTTATTTCGATGACTAATCCAATGCCCACCATCTTCTTCGGACACGTTAATACGATGAGTGGGTTTAGCTGCTTGCTAGTTTCTTTCTTTTCCCAAGGCGCAATGCTATTTTTGGCTTCTGAGGGGGACAAATGGCTACGACAATTGACGAAGCAAAATTGAAGGAGATGCTCAAGGCGGCGGTGGTAGAGGCGCTCCACGAGCAGCGAGATTTGGTGAAGGACATCGTGGAAGAAGCGATGGAGGAGATAGCTCTCACACGCGCCATGGATGAAGGCCTCCGCAGTAGACCGATTCCGCGCGAAGAAGTGCTCGCAATTTTGGAAGGCGGCCGGTGAAGACGCAGTTTAGAGAAAGCTTCGGTAGGGACTTGAAGGCGATCAAAGACAAGGATTTGCTGAAGCGAGTTAGCGAGACGATCGACGCTATTGAAAATGCAGACTCCCTCGCCGATCTTTTAAATTTGAAGAAGCTTAAAGGTAGTAAGAATTATTTCCGCCAAAGAGTTGCTGGGCTCTAAGATTTGAGAAACTGGCACGCGAACTTTTGTTGAGAGCTGACCACGCTCCGCTCGCGGGGTACGAGCATTTGGGGAGCGACGCGATGCTCTCTGTACCTACACCGGATCATTATCTGCCATTGCTGTATGTGATCGCTCTTCAACGGACAGGTGAACAAGTGCTTTCCGGTCGAAGGATTTGATGGCGGCTCAATCTCGATGCTCACCGTGCAGATTGGCTAATTGCCACGAGTCCCAGTTGAGAAGTATTTCAATCCAAGACACCTCGAGGGTCCGTACTTTATTGAGCGGAGTTACTGATGAAAAAGCTAAACCTTCTTGTTTACGGTATCTACGGGATCGTGGCGCTGCTCGTTGGAGTAACAGCGCTTCTCTTCCCTGCCAGGCTCGAACCCGACGCGCCTTCTCGATTGATCCATATCCTTCGAGAAGGAGGAGCCGCTTCGGTTTTCGTTGGGCTCATGTCTTTCTGGTTGCTCTTCCATTACGATCAAAGAAGGACTGTGCATCTCCTTCTGACAGTGTTTGCTTTCCTGATCGCAGGAATCCATTGGTTTGATTACTTTGGCGGTCGAAAACCTTTAGCGAGCTCTTTGCTCAACTCAGTTGGGTTCGCCGCATTGTCAGCACTGGCAATCGTTAGCCCGCGTCCTAAGAAGGTTAACAGGGGCGTGTCGTGCTGAGTTGGTTTGTACAAAAACAGTTCCCATAACGCATCAGAACCGGGGGAGGGGGGGAGCGGGGCCGCGGTGGGTGGGGGGAGGCGAACGGAAAAGGCCAAGCGCAAGTCCTTTGCGGAGAGCCAACCAGTCGGTCACGCTGCCAGGGTTC
>JBPCKD010000078.1:0-6163 GCA_051004635.1 Pyrinomonadaceae bacterium | reverse complement strand
GTGCTCTCTAGCTTGTGGTAGCCGAAATAGATGGCGGCCGCGACTCCACCTGCCAGGACCAGCAGGATGATGGCGAGGATCAAAATGATCTTGCCGCAACTAGACTTCTTTGGTGGTTGGGCCGTTGGTCCCCACGCCGTTGGTGTTTGAGGAGGAGTATAGGGTGAAGGGCCTGGGCTCGGCGATGGTGGCTGATATTGAGCCGGAGCCGGCGCTCCACATTTGGGGCAGAATCTATTGAACGATTCAATAGCGTCGCCACAGTTATTGCAGATCATATTTCCCTCCTGGGATCCGTTGACGGCAAATAAGTTGAAGCAGCGCGGCAAGGATAATCCCGGCAGTCTAGCCATACAAGCAAACTTTTGAAAGTGCGCGTGTTATCACAGCACCGAGCGGGAGTGCGCCGGTCCGACTCAATCGTCGCTACGCGACGAGAACAGGTAACAACCTGATCCCGGCGCTGGCCCCCCCACGCGGGCAGCGGCGCTCCCCGGTCGCGAGGGGAGCTAAATTCATACCGACGCTACGCGTCGAAGACACTTCCGTTACCCGGTTTTCAGTTGACTTCCATCGGGCATCTCGCATAACTTCCGTGTTCTTCCGCCGAGTTCTCCGTAGTCTCAATCCTGTTTCTTAAAAAGGAGTCGCCCGATGAAGACGTCTATATCACGCGTAAACCAACTCACATCTTTGGTCCTATTGCTCCTGCTATCGAATTTCGCAGCAGCCCAGCAAGGGTACAAGAAACCGCCGCAAGATGTTCTGGACATCCTGACTGCGTCCGTGACTCCGAATGCCTCGATAAGTCCAGCACGCGACGCGATGCTGCTCGCTACAGGCCTCCGTTATCCACCCATCGCCGACCTGGCGCAGCCGATGTTGAGACTCGCGGGACTGCGAATCAACCCAAACACCAATGGCCCGCACAGGTATCAGTATTGGGTGGCGTTGACTCTCAAACGAATTAGTGACGGCTCCGAAGTCCAGATCGCTTTCCCGCCCGGCGCGAAGATTGGACCGCCGCAGTGGAGTGCTGACGGAAAACAGTTTGCCTTCACAAACACTACAAACTCGGGCACCGAGCTTTGGGTTGGCGAGAGCGTCACCGGAAAAGTTCGAAAGCTAAAAGCCATCGCCCTCAATGCTGTTGAAGGCGATCCGTTCCAGTGGATGCCTGACAATCGAAGTCTGCTGGTGCAACTAGTGCCTGCTAAGCGGCGGCCGGCGCCAGCGCCATCTAATGTGCCACTCGAGCCAAACTGGCAGGAGAGTTCAGGCAGAGTGGGTCCGGTGCGCACATATCAGGATTTGCTGAAGACTCCTCACGACGAGGACTTGTTCGAGTATTACGCCACCTCCCAGCTTGCCCTGGTCGATAGTAGCAGCGGAAAGTTCACTGAAGTGGGCCAGCCGGCAATCTTTTTGTCGGAGGACGTGGCACCCGATGGCCAGCATATTCTGGTGGCCCGTATCCGCCGTCCGTTCTCGTATCTTTATACAGATTCTTCTTTCCCCCGCGACGTGGAAGTTTGGGACACCAAAGGGAAAGTAGCTTACAAGTTGGCCAGTCTTCCGTTAGCCGATCAGGTGCCGATTGATGGCGTGATTACCGGACCAAGATCTTACCGCTGGCGCCCGGCGGAGCCGACCACACTCGTGTGGCTCGAGGCTCTGGATGGCGGCGCTCCGAAAAAGAAAGTGACACACCGCGACCGGGTACTGATGTTGAAGGCTCCTTTTGCCGGCTCGCCAATGGAATTGACCAGGACCGAACATCGCTTTTCGGGTGGCACATTTGGTGAGAAGGACGGACTGCTATTGTTTTCTGACTTCGATCGCGATCGCCGCTGGGTAAGGACGTTCATGATGAGTGCGGACAAGCCGGGAGAAACGCCAAAGCTTGTCTGGAGCCGCAGCATTCAAGATCGATATGGTGACCCGGGCGCCCCGGTTATGCGAGTGCTGCCGAACGGCAAGCGCGCTATTCTGCAAAATGGTGACTGGATCTTTTTATCAGGCACGGGTGCGTCGCCGGAAGGCGATCGGCCCTTCCTTGATCGGTTCAATTTGCAGACTCAGAAATCCGAACGCCTCTTCAGAAGCGATGCGAATCAGTACGAGACGCCCGTTGCCTTGTTAGACGACGATGGCAAGAAGTTTATTACCCGGCATGAAAGCCCCACGGCCGCGCCGAATTTTTACCTGCGAGCCTCAGGAGATTCGACTGGTAAGCCAATTAAGGCGCTCACAAACTTCCCGGATCCCACTCCCCAGCTTCGGGGTATCAAGAAGCAATTGGTGACTTACAAGCGCGCAGACGGCGTGCAATGTTCGTTCACGCTTTATCTGCCTCCCGATTACAAGGAAGGCACGCGGCTGCCGACAGTGGTCTGGGCCTATCCGCTGGAATTTACCGATCCCGGCACGGCGGGCCAGGTAACCGGTTCCACTCAACGCTCCACGCAAATCGTAGGGCCGTCGCACCTGTTCTTCCTGTTACAGGGATACGCAGTGTTGGACAACACGACGATGCCGGTCGTTGGCGATCCGGAAACGGTCAACAACACTTACGTCGAGCAGATTGTGATGAGCGCGAAGGCGGCAATCGACAAGGCAGCGGAAATGGGGGTGACTGACCCGCAGAGAGTCGGAGTGGGCGGACACAGCTATGGCGCCTTCATGACAGCAAACCTCTTAGCACATTCAGATCTATTTCGCGCCGGCATTGCGCGCAGTGGCGCTTACAACCGCACTCTGACACCGTTTGGTTTTCAAAGCGAGCGGCGAACGCTTTGGGAAGCGCCAGAGATGTACATTAAGGTTTCACCATTCATGGTGGCCCACAAGATCAATGAGCCGATCCTGTTTATCCACGGCGAAGCCGACGACAACACTGGTACCTTTCCGATCCAATCAGAGCGTATGTACCAGGCCGTGCGTGGCCACGGCGGCACAGTCAGGCTGGTTACCTTGCCGCTCGAGGCTCACGGCTATGCCGGACGCGAAACGATTGAGCACGTGCTTCACGAAATGATTAGTTGGTTTGATAAGTATGTGAAGAATGCGCCGGCGCGCGCGCCGAAACAGACGGCGGTGAATTAGACAACCGATAGGTCCTATAGGCCTATAAGACGTTGGACTTTCGACTAGGCTGTTAATCCCAGTAGGTTTTGGACCAGGTTCGCTTGCGAAGTTGATCTTCGGTCCAATAGTTACGCAGCAGTTGCACCTCTGGACTTTGCTGTTTTTCGGCCGGCAAGACGACAGTAATTACATCATAGCGGTAAGGCGCAGTTACGAGGTCAAATATCCGCCGATAGCCGCGGGCTGCCCGCGCGATCTGACGTTGCTTGCGTCGGTCAACATTCGCCTCCGGCGGCGCAAACCAATCTGACATGCGGGACTTTACTTCAACGAAACAAAGAGTCTCGCCGTCGTAAGCCACCAGATCGATCTCAGCGTTGATGACGGCGCCAAGTCTGTTTCTCCCCACGGGAACGACAAAGTTAGCTGCCACGATTCTGAAACCCGCCTGTTCGAGATAGGCGGCTGCGAGTTCTTCACCGCGCGCTCCAAGCTCGAGACGACTGGAAACACTAATGGACTTTTCTGGTGAAGTTGTGGCTGTTGGGGTGTCCATAATGCTTTCGAGTTGCGGTCAACTCCCTGGAGTGCGCCGGTCAGGCGGCGCTTTGGCCTGCGGCGGCCCGGCGCCGCGTTGTTGAGGAGCACTCAACCAATTTTCATCTCTGTCATACGCGACTTTCAGCCAGTGCTGCACTTCGTCATCGATGTCCGCCGGCGACTCGAGTGGAATGCGGTGAGTAATTCGGTCCTTCTTCGCGAATCCGCCCGTGTCGATCAAGCGGCCCGTTGGTTTCATGTCTCCGAGTGCAAAGCCTATGTCAACGCGCCTGGTGGTGGTGGGCTTAATCTGCGCGAATACATGGTTGCGATAAAGGGGAACTATTGTCTGGCATGGACACGCCTTAACGTCCTTGCCGATCTTAAGACCGGTCTTGAGGAGTTGATCGTAAATCGGCCGCAGCCCCTCCTTCGAGCCTGAGAACATCTGTTCCACATACCCTTCGGCAGCCTTCAGGTACGCGTCAGGATCCCCAACTTCGCTACCTTTGCCATCCGCGCGCTCAGCCAGCCACCAGGCGGAGTTGGTGCCCAGTCCATGTTCTGTCTTCAACCACTCGCGGCGCGTTTTCTCGTCTTTCGGTCCCGACTTCTTGATCAGCCGGAGCCATTCGTCGAGTGTGCGTCCTGTTTTCTGTCTTAATTCTGCGACCCATTTCTGCGTCATGGCTACGCCGGGATGGACGCCGTAGATTGATTTCTTCTTTGGTTGTGTTGCTGCCTTGGGCATAAATCAACTCCTCTCTAGTTGGAGAGAATAGCCAAAATTAGGCGTTGGCAGAAATCTCGGTGGGCGCCTGGCCTTCGTCGCTTGTTCAAAAGCAAACGCAAACTTGAGGAGTTTCGGTTCCGACCAGGCGGCGCCAAAGAACGACATGCCAACCGGCAAGCCAAAAACGAACCCGGCGGGAACAGTGATGTGTGGATAGCCGGCAACCGCCGAGGCCGAGGAATAGCCGCCGGTGAAGTGGTCACCATTGATCCAATCCGTGGGCCAAGCCGGTCCGCCCGTAGGCGCGATGAGTGCGTCAAGGCGATGTTTGCGGATTACAAAGTCGATGCCTTGTGTTCTCGAAAGAAGGTGATTCTTTTGGAGCGCCTGAAGATATTTCCTGTCCGTTAACGGCCCCTTGGCCTCTGCCTTAACAAAAAGGTCCTGTCCGAAGTAAGGCATCTCCTGCTCACGATTCTTTTCGTTGAAGTCGATAACCTCCTTCAATGAATGGACGGGTGTCTTTGTTCCAAGTCCAGCCAGGTAGGCATTCAGGTCGGCCTTAAACTCGTAAAGCAAGACCTCCAACTCGGAATCGTCAAACTTTCCCGAAGTGGGAATGTCTGCTGGATCGATAATTACAGCGCCGAGCTTCTTCATCTCGCCGATGAGATCGTTCAACAGCTTATCGACCCGGTCATTGAAACCAAAATATTTTCGGGCGACGCCCAGACGCGCTTGCCGAAGCCCATCTCGATCAAGAAACTGCGTGTAATCGGGATGCGATTTCCCCAGGCTCGCCCGCGTATAGCGGTCACGCGCATCGATTCCGGTAAGCGCTCCAAGCAGAATTGCTGCGTCTCTTACCGTCCGTGTCATTGGGCCGGCGGTGTCCTGACTATGGGCGATTGGGATGATGCCGGCACGGCTGACCAGGCCGACAGTGGGTTTAATGCCGACCAATGAATTTGCCGAAGAAGGACAAACGACTGAGCCATCAGTTTCAGTTCCGATAGCGGCGGCAGACAGATTTGCAGCCACTGCAGCGCCGGAGCCGGAGCTGGAGCCACACGGATTGCGATCGGATGAGTAAGGGTTTTTGGTTTGACCGCCGCGGCCGCTCCAACCGCTGGTTGAATGACTCGAACGGAAGTTGGCCCATTCGCTCAGGTTTGTTTTACCGAGAAGGACAGCGCCTGCTTCGCGTAGTCGCTTGGCTACGAAAGAATCCTGGGACGGGCGCGAGCCGACGAGAGCAAGCGAGCCCGCGGTCGTCATCATTTTATCGGCAGTATCAATATTGTCCTTGATCAGGATGGGAATGCCGTGAAGTGGGCCACGCGGTCCTTGTTCCTTGCGTTCGCGATCGAGCAATTCCGCAATCGACATTGCGTCCGGATTTATCTCAATGACCGAGTTGATTGCTGGACCACTCTTATCGATGTCGTCCATGCGCTCGAGATACTTCCTCGCGAGCGAACGCGCGGTAAAACGTCCTGACCTCATGCCCTCCTGGAGGTCAGAAATAGTGAACTCATCAAGCTCGAAATCCTTTGGCGGCCAGGGCGGATGCTCCCGTAAATGCTTGGCGGAGTAGTCTTCGACGCCAAGGGCTGAGGCGGGTTTAGTAATCGCAAGAGCACAACCCAAAGCAGCCGTTTGCAAAAACTTCCTACGCTTCATCGGTTTCTCCATCCTGAAAATGTTTTGTCAGAACCACCTGCGTTAGCGGGTGGGTCCCAGCCTGAAGGGCTGACAGATAGTAGCCGGGTCGGAGCGTAGCGCAGACCACCGGACAACAAT
>JBPCKD010000077.1:0-15079 GCA_051004635.1 Pyrinomonadaceae bacterium | reverse complement strand
TGCAGACGAAGAGATGAGGATCGAAAAGGAAGAAGCAGCAAGAGTCCTTTATGTGGCTGCCACTCGGGCGCGCGATCTCCTGGTGGTATGTGGAGTAGGAGACCAGCCATACGAAGGATGGTTGGCGACGCTTAACCCGGTGCTCTATCCATCAGAGGGCACCAGCTTCAAGCCGCAAACAAAACAGCCCAAGGGCTGTCCTCAGTTTGGGGACGACAATGTAGTTGGGCGCTTGAAGAATGCCGTTCGTCCACGGGGTTCCGTAAGTCCGGGCCTGCACCGGACCAAAGCGGGCTTGCATCACGTGGTCTGGTGGGACCCCGCTGCACTCGGGCCCATTAGTCAGGGCAACACTCGCTCGAGATTGACGGAGTTTCTCAAAGAAGATGACAACAAGGTTCGATCAGAGGAGGGAATTCGAGTTCATGAAGAATGGCAAAGGCAGCGCGCGAATGTTCGCGAGATAGGGGGCAAACCGGAGTGGACAGTCGTAACTGCGACTTCGCACTTCGCAATGCCGCGGGACAGTGAAGGTAGGAACCTTAGTATCGCTGAGGTGAAGGTCGATGAATTGAGCACTTCGGCAGCGCTACCGGAAGTTGCAGTTGAATCGATAGAGATTGATTTCTCCAGACCCCATGGAAAACGCTTTGGTATCCTGGTTCACGTCGTTCTCTCTCTCGTGCCACTCAATTCGCACTATGAAGCGATAGCAGACCTCGCGCGTGTGCAGGGGCGAATCTTTGGCGCGACGGAAGAAGAAGTTGCCGGTGCGGTGGAGACCGTGCATCGTGCTCTCCGTCATCCTCTAATTCAGCGCGCGGCTGCCGCAGCAAACGGCGGGCAGTGCCGACGAGAAGTTCCTATCGGTCTCAAACTCGATGACGGAGTGATGGTTGAAGGCATGATCGATCTTGCGTTTCAGGAGCAAACGCCAGACAGCGCCTGGACCGTGATTGATTACAAGACTGACTTTGAAGTTAAAGGCAGGCTTGAGGAGTACCAAAACCAGGTTTCGCTCTATGCTTTAGCAATTTCACGCGCTACGGGTCGGCAAACGCGGCCGGTGTTGCTTAGAATCTGAAATTCTACCTGTCAGGCCGCTGAGGAAATGGTAACCAGTAAACGATCCATGAAATCACACGAATTAACTCGAATTAAGCCGTCGATTTCGTGCGGTTTCATGTGATTTCGTGGATGGTGTTTGTTCCGAGTCACCGCGGAACTCGCTTTGTCATTTCCTGCCGTAAATACCGCCTTGCTGAATGCGGTCGCCACATGCCGATCGTAAGACTGTTGTGTAGAAAACCATTACACCCTTCGAGGTATATTTGGCTTGCACTACCTTAAATCCGTTTCTCACACGTCGAGGCAGCAGTGAGTCTATGAATTACTGGACGATTCGGAGGAAGTGGTAGCGGGGGGCGGGATCGAACCGCCGACCTTGGGGTTATGAATCAATGACCCAAGCTACCAAGTTTCATCATAGGCCGCATGACCGAATAACAACTAGAGCGGATTGCACCCAATCGAGTCGTTTATATGCCTCATGCGCTACATATTCTTCATGAAGTCTGGCAAAAGTCTGGCAAGGAATTGCCCCAAGGTCTGAAGGCTTTTCTGCATGGGTTCACCCGCTGCTCGATTTCCTCAAGACTCAAAATTGATCGAGCGAGAAACCAAACAGGATTATTCGCAACGGATTTTAGGTCCGTTCGATTGCCACTCACTTAGCCGGGTCAATCACGCTCATCAAACGAGCGCACTTCCAAATGCCGTCGGGGCTGCTTCTTCAGGAGCTTCAACCCTTGTTCCGCAGCGTGTCGGTGAACTCCACTGTCCTGCAACTCACTCACGCGAAGAACCCCGCCCCGCGGAAGCCTTTCCAAGTGCCGTCCGTCAGCTTCTTGTGCACCCCGAGCACCATGCCACGAACATGCACCGGCGCGCCACCCGGCGATGTGACTAACGAGACGGTGAACTGACGCCACTCGACGGCCCAGCCATTAGCGAAAAACGTCAAGTCCTGGGGTTCCGGGACGTAGCTCAGCACCTTGATGTTAGCAGTCTGGCGTTCGTTGCTCTCTCGGATAGCTTGCTTGCCGACGTCTGCCGGCGGGACCGGGCCAAGACGCACGGCGTCATCGGTCCAATTTTCCGTCAGGGCAACATGATCTAGCGACAGAGTAGCGTCGATGTCCTGCTGGCGCATCTTCTGGATGGCGGCGAGGTCTGCAGCGCTGCCCCCAGTGGTACGTCAAGCCGACGCGGCCGGCACCTGAACCACTTGCCCTGCCAACGGGGCTGTGAACGTCGGGCCCCCCATCCCGCGAAAGCATTTCCAGCTGCCGTCCGGCATCTTCTTCAGGACCATCAGCCTCGTGCCACGAATCTGCTTCACCTCACCACCCGGCGACTCAACATACGAACCAGTGATGTAGCCCCACTCGACCGCCCAGCCGTTGAGTATCGTCAAGTCCTTGGTTTCTGGAACGTAACTCAGCACCTTGACACCTGGGAGAGCGGACCAGCGTTGGTTGCTCTCTCGGATAGCTTTTTTGCCAACCTCCGCCGGCCGGCCCGGGCCGAGGCGCACAGCGTCATCGGTAAACAAATTCGTCAGGGCACCAGAATCTCGCGACAGAGTAGCGGGTATATCTCACTGGTGGAACTTCTCGATGCTGGCCAAGTCGGCCTGACGACCGGCGTTGCTTCCCGCCGACGCACCAGATCCTTGGCCCACATGACTCGCTAAGACAGCCAACAGGCAGAACACGACGAGAGCTAAACGCAGTCTCATACTCCCTCCAATCACTCACACCCAACATATTATCTACCAAGCGCTTGATAACACTTAAATTTTTGCGCGCTGCGATAACTCGTATAGAATTCCTCCGCGTCCACCGATGACCCTTGCTGCAGGTACACATCTGGGCCGTTACGAAATCCGTTCGAAGCTTGGAGCGGGCGGGATGGGTGAAGTATATCTCGCAGAAGACACTGAGCTTCATCGCAACGTCGCCTTAAAAATTTTGCCTTCTGACGTTTCCTAATCGAGATCGAATGCGGCGATTCAAACAGGAAGCGACCGCAGCAGCCGCACTTAATCATCCGAACATCGCGCATATATATGAGATTGGCGACCGCGAGGGAACGAACTTCATTGCGATGGAGTTCGTTGACGGCCTCACTTTGCGACAACTCATTCACGAGAGACAGACAGAGCTACCCAAGCTCTTACGTTATCTGCAGCACGTCGCTGAAGGCTTGGCCAAAGCGCACGCTGTTGGAATCGTGCATCGCGATCTGAAGCCCGACAACATTATGGTGACGCGCGAAGGTCACGCGAAGATCCTGGATTTTGGGCTAGCTAAATTGATCGAGCAGCAAACGACACAAACAACAGCCCAAGGCATGAGCGAGCTAGCCACAGCATTAATACAACCGCACTCGACGCCTGGCGCAATAGTTGGAACCGTTGGCTACATGTCACCAGAGCAAGCACAGGGCCGTGTGCAGGAAATCGATCACCGCTCAGACATTTTTTCCTTCGGATGCATTCTTTACGAGGCCATCACGCGGCGCAAAGCCTTCGAAGGAAAGGATGCAAAGAGGTGCGCCCCTTTTTATCGTGTCGCTTGGGATGCCGATTTGGTCTAGGATGGACCAAGAGTCTTTTAAGGCGAGGTGTTGAGTTTTGCAACACGTGTAGCCTGTGCTGTGTCCATAGTGAAGCCTTAGGCTTTCGTAGAGTAGGCTCCATATATTATGCAGCCGGACGGACGCATTGCCGAAGCCGAGACCGGTGTCTCGCGTGCTGTTCTTAAACTCCGCGCCGAAGCTGCCGACGACGCACGGGCAAGTACTCTTCGCTTCCTCAGCGAAGAGGCCGGGTCGGAGTCGACTCGGGTGGGGTCGACGACATTCTCGGTGACGGCATTGGTGTAGGTGTCGGTGACATCTTTGCGTTGGCATTCATGTTTGCGTTGGCGTTCATGTTTGCGTTGGCGTTCATGTTTGCGTTGGCGTTCATGTTTGCGTTGGCGTTCACGTTTGCGTTACTCGCGTTCGCATTCGTGGTAGAAGGCGCGTTTGTGTTGTTTGCATTGCCTTGGGAATTCTTATTGCCTTTACCGCAATCTAGAAGGAGAACTGCGGTACTAAGCACAACTGTGAGAGTCATAAGTCTTAACATTAGTTGCTCCACACCCGCGAGGGCGATACCGAAGGAGGAGGGGAAGATGTCAGGCACAACATGTATGCGTTGGGTCACGCCGTTGATGCATGACATCGGTACTCCCCCTTGACGGATGTATGCACAAGCAAAATAGCGGGACATCACTCAGACTAGATCAACTGAACCGCTGCCCTGCAGCTTTAAGAAAATGTTACTGGCTGAAGAGCATAACAACTCTAGCGCCAAGGTCTGTACGCTGCCGTACAATCGACTCCTTTTGAACCGATAAACGTATTTGTGGGTGGGGAGCGTTTTAACAGGATAGAGTGGATCGTTTTGCCGCAGCGTCCGCAATGCGGACCGTTAGGGCCCGGGCGGTCAGCACCAGACCCTGCCATCCCCACTTCGTGCAAACCTTCCCCGCCTGAACGAGGGTTGCTTTCTAGATTAAGCCGTTACTTCGCCTTTATCGACGACGGCCTTGAGCGCCTGAAATGTGGGTGGCCAGAGGCCGATAAAAATTCCCGCCTTTTGCTTGCCACTCAAGTACAGCGCGATAGACGCTCCAATTGAACCAAGAGTCAGAATGTGAAACAAGCCGATGCCGGTCGCCTTCTGAGTTGATTTGTCTACTGTTTTTAGCATTGCCTCCGCAGCGTCCCTCTTCCTGGCTGCTTGCAAGTCGCCAATTTCGTTTGTTTCGCTCTTCGTTCCTGTAACTGACCTTTGTGTTGCTGACATATGTCCCCCTTGATGAAAATGATACAGCTTCTAAAGCTTGCGCCCTGCCTTGCAATGAGCGTACCTCGTCAGTCTTAAAGAGCTCGGATGAAGAGTATTGGCTTAATCAGTTAACGAAAGCAGCTGGGCAGTAGCTCCGAGGTGCTCGGCCCTTGCATACGAAAAGCTGTCCGAGCGAACCTCCTTTGGACATCATTAAATCTGCGAGAGTGAATCTATGACAGAAATTGAAACCGTCCGTCACGAAGACGGGCGCGTTAGGCTGCGCGAGGACGATGAATAAAGAAAACAACTGTCAGTCAACACCAGGGGTCGAGATGCTCAAAAGCGGGCGGCGTAATCAGTAGTTAAGTTTACATCTGCTGGCAGCGACGTTGCTGCAGTAATGACTGTCTCGCGCCTAAAAGCGCTTGCACCTGACCGGGAAACCCTTTCCCTGAGTGATGCGGCGCTGGCGATCTTGCGCAAACGCCTTGAGAGAGTCAAAGGGAGTATCTTCCGCGGGCCGCGTCCCTGATTCACCGAATCGACCTTTTGGCTGGTTTATTCTGGAGAACGAACACTGACGAAATGTTGATGTAGAATACCCATTCGGCTCGCTTACTCATGCCTTGATCAGCGTGGGGACGAGCGCACTTCCCTGGGCGTGCGAGCCGAAACCTTAACTAGGGAACAGACCACCAGGGAGGTCTAGCAATGGAGCACGGTCGATTCGTAGATTGGCTCTACGAAAGTTCAGAACAGCCTCGCGATTCAGTAATAGTTGCGCGCGCTATTTTCTTCGCTCACATTTCGGAACAGAGATGCCCCGCAGCCCTGTCGCTAGCGACAGACGTTTGGCCGGATTTCCTCGATCTTGCCGAAGTCACATTCCAAAAAAAAGGAGCCATTCAAAACAAAATTAAAGCGGTATCGGCCCGCGAGATTGCGTCTCGGAATCCTGCGTGGGTTGGAATGCTAAGCGTGATGGGGAACATCCCTAAAGATGAGATTAAAGCCGCGTTCAAGGATTTGGCCACTGTTAGCAAATCGAAACACGCCAAAGTCTTTTGCGCTAAATTGCAGGCGTGGTGTCGCGCTCAAAATCTTGATGTGGAGTGGTGCTAGGATCTCGCAATTAAAGTCCTTGCCGGCTGGATGGCTGATCGGGAGGTATTGCTGTTCGGCCAGTTTGATAGTGTCTCACTTACCAATGCGCTAATTGAAAGCTGGAAGACAACGACTACCAAAACAAGAGCCTATTGGGATTGGGGTCGAGCAATCTTAAGTGCGGCCGCAAAGGTTAAACCGACGCCCTTCAAGTTCGGCTACCGCGTCTTACCGAAGCGACTTAAACCCAATGGGCGGCAGAAATATTTCCGAACGGGAGAACACTGGGTTGTTGACATCAGTGAAAAAGGACGACACCGAGTCCAACGCGTTCTCAAAGGCGCACGGACGAAGGCGCAAGCGCTAAAGGCAGAGTTTGATTCGCGCTCCCGTTCGGCGATTCACGACACGTTTTCCGCGGCTTTTCCCGACAGAAGCTTTTTAGTAAGTTCCGGGTTGTCTCAGTACATTGGCAGCTTACGAAGGGAGTTAGGCAGGTGATTTTACATGGTGATTTAAGTCTTGACTTAACAACGGTTGAGTAATAATATCCGCACGCTCCGGTTAGCGCATCCTCTTTTGACCGAAGCTGACGGGCCTCTCAAAACAGCTTGCGCTCCACCGACGGCACCCTCGCTGCTGACAGTTGCGATCCAAACCACCTTTTTACTGGTTGAACGCATAGATCAGTAAAGGGGTCGACGCTATTACGGAATTCCCCAAATGTTGAACTCAGCGTTAAGTTGTCTCTAGCGATAAAGGGCGAGTGCATCGCTGGCTCAAGCGGTTTCTAACTTTGGAGTTGTCCCGAACCGACGACGATGCTCCTCCTGTGTGATCAGGCTCAGCGACTTCAGCTAAAAGGGCCCGAAAGCCCTGATGGTTTGCGTCCCTTGCGCTTAGCCTTTTTAAAGGTCGTTCTCAAGCGCCATACGACAAGGCGTGACACCCCTAGGAAGACTGCATTTTGACGTGCGCACTTTACCTATACTTAAGAACACCGAACCTGCAAGCGTAACGATTCTTCCAACCTATCGCTGTAATGCTGCTTGCGCTGAGTGCTGTTTCGAATCCAATCCTTCGATTAAGCATCGAATGAGCGGACAAGAAATACTTGACCTTATTAATCGCATTGCCAAGGAAATGCCTCGGGTTCGTTTTGTTGTGTTTTCTGGGGGTGAAGTAACTCTATTGCGTGAGGATCTGCTAGCTGCAATCTCTCTCCTTACGAAATTAGGGCTGGGATCACGCGTGGTTTCGAATGGGCACTGGGGGCGAACTGATCAGAGCGCTACGTGGTGGATTGATCGGTTTCTGACTGCAGGATTGTCCGAGCTAAATTTGAGCACCGGTGATGAGCATCAGGACTTTGTTCCTTTCGACAGTGTAGCTCGTGCAGCGTCTCATGCAGTGCGTAGCGGCCTTCTGACTATGATTGTCGTGGAAGGGAAAGACACGTCGCGCTTTGACATGGAACAGCTACGAACACACCCCCTCATGGCAGAAATTCTCAGTTCCGAACAATTGCGGCAGAAATTAATTCTCCTGACAAACATCTGGATGCCTTTTCATTCTGATACAGATATAACCAATGAAAAAACTCTCAAGGAACAACAGAGTGAAGGTTGCGACAATATCTTCGACAATTTCGTGGTGAATCCATATGGCTACTTAATGTCATGCTGCGGACTCACCATGGAGTACATTCCAGAACTTAAAGTTGGTCATATTAGTTCTAATCATCTGCAAGAAACTTACAGTTCGCAATACTCAAACCTATTAAAATTATGGATATGGCTTGACGGCACAAAGGTGATTTTCGACCAGGCGATCGCACGAGGTGGTCTTGATAAGCCGATCATTTCGCCTCACGCTTGTTCAATTTGCACGCAAATATTTAAAGATCCAGCTATTAGAAGAATCGTTGACGAACTCGTTGCAGAAAACGCTCAAGAAATTGTCTTTCGGTCAGCTATTAAAGCTCGATTGACAGGACGCTTACCTGACTCAGCAGTCACAATCTCTGAAGGTGAACACCGATGGCCACGAGAAAAAACAGCGTGAAGAAATCTGTTGACCGCAAAAAGACGCAGCTTTGGGGTGCGCCGAGCCCGGAGAAGTTCAAGGACACACGGGAAGGAAAAGCATTGACGAGGGCTGCCCGAATTCATTTCACCAAGGCAAGTGATCAAAACCATCTTCTCGCGGTTGAAAAACTTGCACTTGATGTGCTTAGCGATCCGCTTGCGGCTCGGGCATTTGCAGTTAACCCCGACGAGTACCTGCGTCAGATGGGATTCTCCAACGTCAAGTTAGACCTTAATAGCCAGGAAGTACGCGCCGCCATGGCCATGGGTGATTCGCGTGTGAGAGAAGCTGCAAATCGAGGAGATGTCACCGGGTTTATCGATGCAGTAACGGCACAAGGTATCGCGCCCTCGACTAACATATCTGCGTTTGCCGCAGTCGAGCTTGCTGTGTGGTCGTCAGCAATCGTTATTACCGTCGCTGTTGTAATCGCTTCGATCAAAGTAATTGTCAGTATCCCGGGCCCTTTCCCCGTCGTAATTTTTGGTCCAATTTCAGTTCCTGTGATTCACCCTATGACGACTCAATTTCATAAAGACACACTTGCGCAAATCGCGAATCACATTGGTGATGCGAAATTCGCTAAGGAAGTGCATTCGAGGAATATGGAACGCCTCCTTGAAGAGTATCGCAAACTAATTGAGGAATCTTCGAAAACGAAATAAATGATCTGAGCACGTGCTCCAATGCAGCAAGATCTGCGGCAGTTCGTCAAAAGGTCACAGCTGATAGATTCAACAGTAAAACAATTCTGTCGCCACCAAAAGCCTCGTCCGGCTCTTACGGCCCCAACAATCGCAAACGAAACGCGCAACCTGAGAACGAGTTGCCGCCTCTGACGGTGGAGGAAAACGAATTCATCTCCGATCGCTGTGCGGACATAAGGAGTTGGAGACCTCCACGCAGGCGGAAAGACCCGGTGCTTCGCCTGCGGGGCATGGAGGATCCGCTCCACGAAGGTGTCGTCGACGGCCCCTCAGCCCACTTGATCCGCTCATTCTTCAATCACATGGGCTTTGACGAGCACCGACTTTTTCGTTGGGGGTTCCATCATAAACTTGTTCAGGCCCTTGTTCTTTCCGCTCTAGCTCCTGGATGCTTGCCGGCCACAAGAGGTTTGGTTTCCGTCATCTCACAGGGGGACGCTGGACCTTTTCGCGATCGAGTTCGAGCGTGGAAAGAGCTTGGCTATCTCTTCAAGAGAACCTTGGCGACAGGTAGCGGCGAGCACGGCCGCGTAGACTTCACGCGCCAAGCTATTGCTACTCTGGAATCGGCTCTTGAACTTGACGCGACCGTTGAGCACGAAGAGTTCATGTTGCAGAAGCGAATCGATATCGCGGAAGAGTTGCGGGTTCATTCTGTTGAGGATCAAGTCGTTGAGAATCTGACCGTCGGCCGTTATAGAGGTGGCTACGCTCCCAATCCGGAGCAACCTTACGTTAACAGGTATGTCGCCTCAGTGCTAAAGATGCTTCCTAGAGGATTAACTACTGGAACGTTTTACAGCTGGGACGTCGCTCGTACTTTCGCAAACAAGTTTGTGATCCTGGAGGTAAACCTGACGGGCTTCAATCCCGACTTTCGACAAGGATTTCAATGCTCGGGATTCTTTCGTGGACAGCAGGGTCCCCTAATGCTAGCGAGGTTGCTGCGCTTCGTTGAAGACCGTTATGGCGTGAAAGTAAAGTTTCCAAGGACGCCGGTTGGCTTTAGCGAAGAGTGCTTTGTCCTATACAGGGAGGTCCGCCGGCTATTGCGCCATTGAAGAGAACAGTGAAATTGCTCTTTTGATGTTTCTGTCCACCAGTTCCTTCGCTGCGCGACGCGCAGATCGCGAGGCCTCCTCCCGAGCTTGCGAGTCAGTCAACAATACAGTGAGTTGTTCAATCCAAGGTCGCAGATCTTCAGGTGAAGGAGTAGTGCGAAATTCACGCGTAAGACGATCCGGTATATCGATGAGGAAACCGGCGCCGTTAAGAGCCTCGGCTGTGCCGCCTCGACGACTCGCCAGCACTGGAATGCCGAACGCCTGCGCCTCCAGGATCGTTCGTCCAAAACCCTCTTCCCAATATGATGGATGGAGCAAAACCGAGGTCCGCAGGAAGAATTGGGTGAGGCTGACGCTGTTTGGCTTGAAAATGATGTTGGGTAACATCAGGTCCATCCCACTTTGCCGCAACTGCGATCTGGTCCAACGCCCTTCCACGATCAAAAAACGCGCCTGTGGCAAAATCCTTAAGGCACGACGAGCAAGAGCGTAAAGCATCGTGACACCCTTTTCCGGAGCGGGGTTCACCATGGTTACGGAACGAGCGCGGCAGCGCGATTCGATTGATGGAAGAATTGGGACAATTGGCCGCAATGGTTCGCATTCGATACCGTATTGTTTTTGATAGTACTCAGACAGAAACAACGACGGCACGAGGACACGTTGGATCCGTCGCAGCACCTCTGATCCAACCAGCGGCTTCGCTGTAGCCAAATAGGCGGCCATCGGAATTCCGGAACGTTCGGCTACGTCCGCGATTGGTGTCATGGCCTGGACCCTGATCCAGGTCAGTATAATATTCGGTTTGGTTTCGCGGACAACCGCGGGCAAAATAGCGTTCAGCGCTAATTCCTGTAAGTGCAGATGTGAGGCCATCTGGTCGTCAAGGCCGAGCATCTCGATATTCACCCCTTTCTTGATAAAGGACAACAATCTGAATCCTTCAATGCTTGTATTCTTTACTTGGGTGATCCCGTGCCGCGCAAACTGATGTGACGGGTTGTCTGCACTTCCGAAGCCCAGCGTGTCACCCGGGGCGGGGGAAAACGTGCCTGTCAGAGCGCAACAATCAAAACCTTGATGGGCCAGCGTTTCAAGAAGTATTCTCATAGAAATCGCAGCTCCATTGGTTGAATCCAACAGCGTGTATGGTGAGACAAACAGAATTCGTGTCGACATTCTTTCAACCCAGAAAAAGAAAAAGTATGAACAAGATCACAATATGCAAGGGGATCTGCGGTATCGGTAATCGCATTCTTTTTCTAACTCAGGCGATCAGGCGTTGCCATACAAACGGCAGTAAGCTCTTTGTGTTGTGGAACGACTATATGTACAGCGATGAGCCCAAACAGAATGTTTTTTATGATGCGTTTCAGATACATTCAGCTATCGATGCCGGCTATCGTCAGCTGAACGACATTCCAGGTTGGAAAACAATGCGGACGGAACCGTCGCTGTGGAAAGGCATGTTGGATCGCGATATCTATAGGTTGTCTCCAGGATTTCGAGACCTGCGTCGAGCGAGTGCCACCGGCCATTCCGCAAAGGCATCTTCTAATTCTCAGGTAGAAGTGTGCTTCGGTGCACCGCCACCATATCACCGATCTAGGAATCTGCTCGGCATCAGGAGCTCGCTCACTGCCAATGTTAGTCCCAGTATCGAGATCGTGCGACACGTAGATACATTCTTCAACCAGCATCTCGCCGGGCAACCCTCTCTAGGAATACACATACGAGCATGCTCGTCGAATAAACGAAAAATCCAGCTGAGCAACTTGTGGAGGAAAGTTGAACTTTACCTGTCCAAGACTACCAACGCCAGGGTTTTCCTGGCAACGGATGGCTGGCACATACAGGATCTCTTTAAAACCCAGCTGGGTGATCGCCTCATCGTTCGCAACAAATGGATGTCGTCGTCGAGCTCAGACGAAACTGGGTCAGAAGAGAATAGCCTTCATAAGAGGAGACCTCACCGGCTGCAGCCGGGCGAGCCGTTCGCTTCACAGATCTTCTGGGATGCCGTTGTCGAGATGTTCGTGCTTAGCCGGTGTGACATGTTGTTTTATCAGCACAACTCCAGTTTTTCTGTAGTGGCTTCCCTCTATTCCAAGCCGGGCACCTCGCTCGGTTGGGGAAGATCGGAGACGAGTGTCGCCCAATTTGCGTGTAGTCGATCGCTCAAGGTCGCTGCTAGCTCGCGAATTAAGAATATAAGTGTCCAAGTTATGCCGCGAATTGCTGATGGCCTGGTGCTAGAGAAAGGGAAACGCGGCCGCGCGGTTATCCGCTTTCTGCATTTGGACGAGCTCTTTGAGTTGGATGACGAGCAGTCGAGAATAGTGCTGTTATGCAGCGGCTCGCGAACGGTAAAAGAAATTAGCGGCGCATTGCCAAAACTAACTTCGGGCTCCGCGACATACCGACTGCGAAGTGCGTCAAAGGTTATCCAGAAGCTTGCACACAGAGGCCTTCTGGATATCGAACCGATCAGATGTTTGGACGACCTATTCTTGATTCCGTCAGTGCCCTTGAAATCTACAGGCATCGGTCGAGCGCCCGCTGGTCGCATACTTGAAGAACTCTTGAAGTGTCGGAAGTTGTTTGCGCCGAGATCCCTACTTTACTCGCAACATTGGTCCAGTGTCGATATCATTCGCGACTCGAAATGGACGCACGAGGCAAATCATTGCCAGACTTTTGTACGATGGCTCCAGCAGCATGTTCATTGGATGCCTAATCGGGCATACGTGGCGAAATTGGAGGCGCGAGGTGAAATCGGATGGCATTCGGATTACTCGGAGAAAGAAGGATTCTCCAAAGGCTTTATAATGGGACTTCAGTGCCCCAAAGGGAGCTTCATTGAATTCCTCAATGCTGGCAAGTACACCTATGGAAATGGCGCGAGTTATCATGCCAAGCTCGGAGTGGCCCACAGGGTCGTAAATCCAACGAACTCGCCGCGTTTCACAGCTTTCATCGGAAGTCCGGGTCATCAATAGTCTTATTTGCTTCTAATCGATTCGTGGCCATGGCTATGAGCGGCGTTTTTCGTCGGATCAGAATCGCACATCACATACCAAGGCGGGTACGACGTCCGGAATTATGAGCAGGTTCCGATAGTCGTCGAGCTGTTGGGGAGGTCCGGCCCAATGAAGGGGTTGCGACGCGTCTCCCAGCCTTTACCATCTTGCTCGAGATCAGGCAGAGAGTATTCCAAGGGTCGGTGCCGGGTCCCGAGGCGACCCAGCGTAAGGCACAATTGAAGTGGCCGTATTCTTTCATCAACCCGGCGAAGATCCTCAGGAGTAATCTGTCGTACGGAATAGAACCACTCCTGCGATCGATAAAAACCTGGCGTGTCCGACATTTGGATTGAAACCCGCTGTTCTTTTTCCAACTGTCGCCAGATAGCGGAACCCGGCATGGGCCAATACCACTGGAGATAGACACGAATACCGTAGTCGAGAATCAGATTGGTCAGAAAGGTTACTGTATGAAGGCAGTCATCGACGGTGTGCCAGGGAAAGCCTATTATGAAGCTAAAAACCGCGCGATTACTGATACCGGCGTCTCGCAGATTCTTGGCCGCGCGCTCGATCAGGCGTGGCGAACTAGACTTCGTGATTCTCTTTGCATCCTCGACTGTTGACACTTCCGCGCCTATCAACAGATCAGAGGTGAAAGGAGCAATGCTGGCAACTAATTCCGTGTTACGCAGGTCAAGCAGCGTGGCATCGTACATTAGACGCCCACCGAATTTTTCAGTCGGCAATCTGCTGCACAAGTCGATAATGCGCTGGTGATTCGTAGTGAACGTGTCATCGATGATGCTTATCTTCTTGTACTTACTTCGTTCGAGATGCTGATACACATAATCCAGTTGTTTCACAGCAATCTCGACCGGATATGCGCGCCAATTCATCTGGGAGGGTATTGAACAGAACGCGCATCTATACTTGCAACCGCGAGACGTCTCCACCGGCAATGTAAGATATGCTTGATCCTGTATGCGCGGGTAATCCACCCGCCAATCCAGTTCCGCTAAATTGTGCTCGAGGTGTACTTCAGGACGAGTAAGACTGACATTCCGAAGCCAAAGTCCTGGAGGGAGCGTACTCCGAGGTCTCTTTCCGCTGACGAGAGTCTCATAAATAAAGGCAATGTGCCGATCGCCTTCTCCCCTGAAGTACGCGTCGAAAAGACAGCTCCTTTCAACCGATTCAGGGTACATAGTGGGATGAGGGCCTCCTACGCACAATTTGACTGCCGGGTTGGTCTTGCGTATTGCCCCGGCAGCACGCCGCACTACACCCCAGTTCATGGAGTTAGAACTAAAAAACACAACTTCGTATTCGGCGACGGCGTTAGCCAAGTCTTCGCACGACATCTGAGGATTCGCGACCCAATCCACGAGGTCACAATCCAAAGCGGCTCGGTTAAGGTGCCCGAGCAACAAGAAAACACCAAGATGGGGACTATCGCGACGGGCATCTTGCATCGCAGGTAGTAATCTACCCTGACTCATGTCCATTACCGGCGTGCAGATAAAGACCGCTCGAGCTTTCGCCGGAGGCGTGTTCGAGTGATCGGCAGTACGACGGTTTGAATCGCTCTCGGGAGAGTCCGAGTTACAACTCCGAGACTGCGTAGTTTGATCAGAACGACTCATTGTTGTTAATCGCGGCGCACGGTTAGTTCAGCACGTGAGACTGGCGATGTCCTCATCCGGTTCTAATGGCCATTAATAGGCCGGGTCCGGGAAGTTTAGTACTCCGACTACGACAAGGGCAGCGACCAGCGGTAGGCCCAAGGCTGCGGCAGCTGGTGTTGCGCGGTGCCCCATGGCGGTAAGGATATCCTCATCATTGATTAAACGGCGGTCGTCATCATCGATAAATATGCCAAGCTTGGCAAGTGATTTAGATGGGTTGGCACGCATTTGAGCCGCCAGCCTTTCATTGACACAGAGCTCCCGGGTAAGGTCAGCTAGTTTCTGTTGATCGAAGTCAGTGGAAAACTGAATCTTCACTTTCGAAGAAGGCAGCGTCACAGTCTTCAATTGCGGCGTAGATTCTATCGTTTTTCTTGAGGTTGTTTTTTTCGGTCGTTTTGGTGGCATTGTTGCGCTCCTGTTTGAGTTTTCAAGTAACGCGTCGTGAAACCGATTTCCTAGTGTCGTAGCAATACTCCTGCCGTTGAACATTGTCAAGAGC
>JBPCKD010000076.1:0-30294 GCA_051004635.1 Pyrinomonadaceae bacterium | reverse complement strand
GTAAAGTAGCGGAAAGCCTAACGTATCCAACCGGGAGACCTAAGGTAAGTTCTACCTGCGTTCCAAGACTCGAAGCGGTCACACCGTAAGTTTCATGTGAGGGGAGCACAACCGCGACAGCTTCTCGATTCAAGTCTTTTACGTAGCCCAAAACTGCATGTTGGCGCCGATCCTCATCACTTAAGCGCGGTAAGAAACTACAAGTAGCCCAAACTTTGAAACGGGGCGCGAAACGGCGATCCTCGTTGAAGCGGACAGTCATGGGGGGAGACTCCGTGCGTCGGTCCGTAAGCTAATGAAGGCCTTATATCATTTAATGCTCAGAAACGTAAACGGCGAGCACACAAAAAGGCGGCTTCACCGGAACCATAAGCTCAACCCCGGATCAACCGCCCTTTTCGAGGAGCCCACCTACCTCGTTTGTGTAAACGCCTTACTGCCGCAAAGGTTCCAATATGGGGCTTCGGCGGCAAGGTCTTAAGCGGCGCGAGTTCTGGGAACTCGTCGTTGCCGAGCCACTTGCTCGATCCAACGTTGGGCTTCCTCATACTTGGCAAAGCGCCGTTCATCGAGACGGAATGCTGCAGTGTGATAATAACGTCGTCCGTTGATCATTCGGGCCGCATGCTTTATGTGAAGCATTTCGTGATAGAGAATGAATTCAACGAACCAATCGGGCACCTGAGATGAGTCGAGCGACTTGCTGATTGTAATCGTCTCGTACACACGATCATGGTGACCGAGGATGCTACGCGTTTTGCGTTGAGACCAGGTAAGTATCGGTTTTTCAAGACCGGAATCGAAATATCTGCGGTTCAGCTTGGAAAACATCTTATCGAGGTCGTATGTGTTTCCGTGGGCACTGGAAATCATTTTCCGGCCGCGGTGCCTGCGGGCAATGTCTGATGAACGCATCACTTTCGGCGTTAAAGAGTAGTCGCGATAAACTCGTTCGTGAACAGCCGGAACTTTTTTGCCGAGCAGCCTGGCTACCAGGACGAAGGCCAAAGCACGCATAACTTCGGGCGGGCAATCTTTGATCAAATCTGATAGACGCACATAAACTTGCCCGGAACGCACCCTGATCGTGTGGCGTAACCCGGCGTAAGGATAAAAACGCACGTCGATTACTGGTATGCCCCTATTCCTGCCCAGGTGGTGAAAGGCATCAAGGAAAAGTTTCTTCACTTCGTTCATTGCCCGCTGCTCCAAAACACTTCGCTAGAATTTTTCGTTCAAATGTTTAGCTCACGATGCAGGAAGAGGCCGGACCCTGGACTCCCGGCTACCGACTGCTGACCCGTGGGGCTCGGGGTATTGAATGTCAAGGGTTGTGTCCATATTACGGAGAACCCTCGGCAAGCGTCAATTGATCGACGGCGAGAGGCAAAAACCCCAGAAAAACAGCTATTTTCACGACCCGATCATGGTCAAAAATAGGGTTAAACTCTCCGGATAAGTCCCTGAAGCGAACTTGGGAAACCCTCCGATTACGGTAAAAGGGGAATGCCAACCACGCTATTAAATCTTTGAAGAAGTGGAATTAGACATAAGGTTAGATGGCGTCCGCGGCGTACCCCAAACAGTTTGCAGGTCGGCAAATGATTCCTCTATACTGCGGTGAGGTCGTTATTTAGTACTAGATCGTCTTCTCCCAACGGCGTTAAGCCTGAACCATAAAGTGGAAGTTGCACCAGGAATTCGCCGGAACCCATAACTTGATGCCCCGTCGTACTTCAACCCTCCAAACCGAAAAGAACATTCTCGGCGCTCGTGCTCAATCCGTGCTTGCTGCCGTTATCAAGGAACACCTCGTGACGGGAGAGGCGGTAGGCTCACTGGTTTTGTCGGATCGTTTTTCCAACAGTCCGGGCTGGAGTTCGGCGACGATCAGAAATGTCCTCGCAGAATTGGAAGAGGACGGATTAGTTGAACAACCCCACACTTCAGCCGGGCGAGTGCCAACCGATCAGGGTTATCGCTATTACGTCGACCATATTCTGGAAGAAGCCCGACTTTCTCGCGCGGACCTCCGGGCAATCGATAAGGTTTTTACCTCGAGCGGCCTGGATTCGGCGACTTCGTCAGAGCGTATTATGGAAAAGATGTCCCACGCGCTCTCAGAACTTTCGGAGAACGTGGGAATAGTGGTTTCACCAGCACATACCGAAAACCGTTTAAACCATATTGAGTTCGTTCAGCTTTCTGATAAACGAATCCTGGTTGTACTGGTGACCACCTCAAATACCATTCACAACAAGCTCATCCGGCTGGAAGACAATATTACTCAGGAGGAACTCGAAGAGACTGCGCGCTATCTGAACACCGAGTATGGTGGCAAAAGTCTGGTTACCATTCGAGCTGAGATTCTGGAGCTGATGAGGGTAGAAAAGGCCCTCTATGATCGGCTACTCAGGAATGCGATTTTGCTTTGTGACATGAGCCTCGATGGTGAGGAGTCTTCTGGCGGAGATGTGTATGTTGATGGTGCCTCCAACATCCTCTCTAAGCCCGATTTTGTTGACGTTGACAGGATGAGAGAGTTATTTCGCACCTTTGAAGAGAAGTCTCGTCTTATTAAGATTCTCAATGAGTGTGTCTCCCGCGATCCATATTCAACGGCCACCGACGTTCACGTTGTCATCGGCCGGGAACATCCCATCTCGTCGATGCGCAATTGTGCGTTAATTACCGCGCCCTACCGGCTTGGTTCAAACGTACACCTTGGTACGCTCGGGGTCGTAGGCCCAATGAGGATTGAGTATTCACGCATTATGGCTATGGTAAACTACATGGCGCGCCTGATTGAGCGGCGACTTGACGAGGAAGCGCGGGCTTGAGTACTTACCAAAATCGTCGGCAGAATTGAACACACCCATGGCCCCTGAAGAAAAAGACACGCGTAATCGCATTCCGATTAGTTTCTCGGATGCGGACGACAATTCCGGTGATGAAGTTGAAGAATCTGTTACACCTTCTGAGCTGGATGTTGAGGAGGAGGAGACAACGAAAGGCCTCCCCACTGGTGCGGCCCCTGTGGGGAATGAGGATGCAACGGCTCCCGAGCAGCCAGCCTTTGATAACGAGGGCGCGCCCCCAAGTCCGTCTCCTCAGGCCGATGGCTCACCTGGGGAAGTCATTCCGAGGGCCGGCGGACCCGAGGTTGCTGAATTAGTAGCTACCAGGGCCGAACTGAAACGACTTGAAGGCGAGGTCAAGGAATTAAAGGACAGCGTAGCCCGCCGGCAAGCGGATTTTGAGAACTACCGGAAGCGAATGGACCGCGAACGCGCCGAGACTTACAACCGCGTGGTTGCCGACATTGCGGCAAAGCTCCTGCCGGTGCTTGATAATTTGAAAAGGGCCCTCGAAACGGAAGCCTCGGTGGAAGCGAGCGAATCAGATGAATTTCGGCATTTCCTTAGCGGCGTGGATCTGATCTACAAGCAACTCAGCGGGGTGCTGGATGCACTTGGCGTCAAGCCAGTTTTGGCAGAGGGCGAGCAGTTTGATCCACATCTTCATGAAGCGGTTGTCACAGAGCCTACCGACGATTATGAACCTGATACTGTCATGCAAGAGATCGTTCGCGGATTCAGGATGGGCGATAAGCTCATTCGTCCTGCTTTGGTAAAGGTAGCAGTCAAAAAGTGATCCCAGTGCCACCTACAAACCAAGAGCTACACTAAAAATGGGAAAAGCTATCGGAATCGATTTGGGAACGACGAATTGCTGCGTCTCTGTTCTGGAGGGCGGCGCGGTTCAGATTGTCCCGAATAAGGAAGGTGGAAGGACGACGCCCAGCGTGGTTGGTTTTACCGACAAGGGTGAGCGGCTGGTGGGGCAGATAGCGAAACGCCAGGCGGTCACTAATGCAGCGAATACCGTTTACGCCGTAAAGCGGCTTATCGGGCGCAAATACAGCTCGACTGAAGTTCAGCGCATGCGCGAAACCTCAGCGTTTGAGATTGTAGATTCGCCAAACGGAGACGCGCGCGTGCGCGTGCAGGGGAGGAGCTATAGCCCACCAGAGTTATCCGGGATCCTGCTTCAGCGTTTGAAGGCCGCGGCTGAAGATTTTCTGGGGGAGTCGGTAACCGAAGCGATCATCACGGTTCCGGCATACTTCGATGATTCGCAGCGACAAGCTACCAAAGACGCAGGGAAGATTGCGGGGTTAACAGTTGAGCGCATTATCAATGAACCGACGGCGGCCGCATTGGCATATGGCCTGGGCCGGGAGGGTATAGAGCGGATTGCGGTTTATGACCTTGGTGGAGGCACCTTCGACATCTCCATTCTCGAAATGAGCGACGGCGTCTTTGAGGTTCTTTCAACGTCGGGTAATACGTTCCTTGGTGGTGAAGACCTCGATGAGAGGATCATGAACTGGATGTCCGATCAATTCCTGTCGGACACCGGAATCGACCTTCGCAAGGATCGGCTGGCACTGCAGAGACTCAAGGAAGTGGCTGAACGAGCCAAGTGTGAGCTTTCATCCTCGACCGAAACGAATATCAATCTTCCCTTCATCGCGGCCGACTCAACCGGACCGAAGCACTTCAATAAGGTCCTAACACGGGACGAGTTTGAAGGGTTAATCGTAGATTTAATCGACCAGACCGTCGAGCCCTGTCTTAAGGCGCTCCAGGATGCAAAGCTGCAGCCGGGCGACGTAGACAAAGTAATTTTGGTTGGCGGTCAGACGCGATCGCCGATCGTGGAGCGGACCGTGGAAAGGATTTTCGGCAAGAAGCCCTCGGCTGAAATCAATCCCGACGAAGTGGTAGCGATGGGTGCGGCCATTCAAGGAGGCGTGTTAACTGGCGAAGTCAAAGACATTGTCTTACTCGATGTCTTGCCACTGAGTCTGGGATTGGAAACCCGTGGTGGCTTGTTTACCAAGATCATCGATCGAAATTCCACTATTCCGTTGCGTAACAGCCTGACATTTACGACCGTGGTCGACAATCAGACGTCGGTTGAGATCCATATTTTGCAGGGCGAGCGGGAAGTCGCAGCGGGAAATCGTTCTCTCGGAAAATTTGAGCTGGTTGGCATCCCGCCAAATCCGCGCGGCGCACCGCAAATTGATGTCACGTTCGAAGTTGATGCAAACGGAATAGTTTCAGTGTCTGCCCTGGACAAAGCCACGGGCCGCGAGCAGCAAATGCGGATCACGCCGACCTCCGGGCTCGCGCCTGATGAAATTGACCAGCTCATCAAAGAGGCCGTAGGGTTTGCCGACGCTGACCGTGGCGCGAAAGAGATCGTGATCTTGCGCAATAAGCTAGGGTCACTCTTGCGCAACACGCAAAAATCGTTGGACAAGTTTGGTGGGGCGCTTTCCGCAAACGATCAAGATATCGCGAACCGGGTTTTGGAGGAAGCCGAAGCGGCCACCAAAGCGGAGAGCCGTGACGAGGTTGATAAGGCTCTGAGTGCACTCGAGCGAGTTGCCAGTCAGATAACTTCTGCAATGATGAATCCTACCAAAGAAATAACGACATCGGACGCAAAGACCCCTGCTGATGAATTTACAAAGTTTTAAGCCAATTAATAAAAATAGAACGAGAGGTTTTGGGAAGTCTGGATGAGTAAACGAGATTATTACGAGGTGCTGGGCGTCAACCGCACAGCCTCCGATCAGGAAATAAAGAGTGCATATCGGAGGCTGGCAGTACGTTTTCACCCCGATAAGAATCCGGATGACGCGGGCGCCGAAGAGAAATTCAAAGAAGCTGCGGAGGCTTACGGTGTATTAGCCGATGCTGAACAGCGCCAGCGTTACGATCGTTTTGGTCATGCCGGGGTTTCGAGTGGCGCCGGGCAAACCTGGGGCGCGCCGGGATTTGGTGGCATAGAAGATATCCTCGGCGATCTTTTTGGCTTTGGCGATGTTTTCGGCGGAGGGCGCGCGGGGGCGAACCGTTCGGCCGCACAGCGCGGCGCGGATCTGCGCTACGACCTTGAGATCACGTTGGAAGACGCGTACAGCGGGATGAATGCACAGTTGCGGATTCCCCGGCTTGAAACGTGCGAAACCTGCAAAGGAAACGGCGCTGCCCCTGGCACTCAACCCGAAACCTGTAACAACTGTGGAGGCACCGGCCAGGTACGTTATCAGCAAGGTTTCTTTTCTGTTGCTCGAACTTGCCAGGCTTGTCGCGGTGCCGGTCGGGTTGTTAAGACTCCCTGCACGGACTGCCGCGGCGCGGGGCGCATTGAGCGCGAGAAGCAGATGGAGGTCAGGATTCCGGCCGGAGTCGAGACCGGCTCGCGGCTGCGGGTTCAGGGTGAAGGCGAGTCTGGCACCCAGGGCGGTCCATCAGGCGATCTCTATGTTGTGATTCATCTCGCCGAGCATGAGCGCTTTGAGCGACAGGGTAGCAATCTTTACGCATCTTTGCCGATAACCTTCGCGCAAGCAGCATTGGGATCGGATGTTTTCGTAGGGACTATTGACGGGGAAGAGAAAATCAAAGTTCCGAACGGGACTCAAACAGGTACGGTGTTTCGGATCAAGGGCAAAGGCATGCCGGTGCTCGGTGGCCGCGGACGCGGCGATCTGTTTGTATCGGTTAGCGTCATTACGCCAACTTCATTGACCCGGGAACAACGAAAGCTTCTTGAGCAGCTTGCCGTAGTCGAGAACAAGGATCTGGAAGACAAAGGTCTGGTCGATAAGGTTCGCGATATTTTCGGGTAAGACGTCAGAACCGGGAGCGGACCGGGGTCCCGCGCGGGCAGCCCGCGTGGGGTCGCGGAAGCGACCGGGTTCTGGCTGGGCGTTGTGGATCTTCAAGAAGGCACCGGCGCTACTGCTCCCGGTTCTGATGGAAGACGGCTTTGCGCGAAGTGAGTTACGAGCATTCCGGCTGTGTTCATCTTCCGTTGAGATTTGTTAGTGTTTGGGGTTGTGCCCCACATATGACGGAGTAAATTCCATGAAGTATTTCCCCCAACTTCGCTTTTCCCTCTTCCTTTTTGCAGCTTTACTAATCGGTGGTGCTGTTTCCGCGCAGGCGCAGGACAGCATGCAGCGCTGGCAGAGTTTTGATTTTTCGAAAACTTCTCTCAAGGCGGCTGAGGTCTCGAGTCTGCCGCTGGAAGATTTGAAGCTGGTGCGGGGGGTCGTCTTTGGCCGGCATGGCCGCGTATTCAAAGATGCCGACATCCGCGTCTACCTTGAAGCTCAGGACTGGTACAAAGCGAACCCAGACTTCGATAATTCCAAGCTTAACAACACTGAGCGTCGAAACCTCGACATCATTCGCGATGCCGAGGCCGGCAAGCATGTGACCGTGCAACCGGGCGACATGCGCTACTGGCGCGCGCGTACTCTTACCGCCAGAAAATTGGGCATGCACAGTGGGGCCGAGTGGCGTGTGCTCCGCGCGGAAGTTGAAGCAATTCACGGCAAACGTTTCGTCGAGCCCTGGCTGCAGCAATATTTCGACGAGCGTTACTGGTATAAGTCGAGCGATAAGTACGATGCCCGGACGCTTTCCCCTCTGGAGCAGAAAAACTTAGTGACAATTGCCGAGGCGCAGAAGAAGTCGCGCAAGGTTGCCTTGGCGCCTGGCGACATGGAGCTGTTTGAGAACAAGCTGATCTCCGCGCAGATGCTGCACGGCTTAAGTCTTAATGAGTTGCGACTGCTGAGGAATGAAGTTTATGCGCGCCACGGGCGTCAGTTTCAGGCTCCCTGGCTCTCTCAGTATTTCTTCAGCCAGGAGTGGTATCAGCCGGACGAGAACTTTAAGGACGAGGAATTGTCAGGGTCTGACAAGGCGAACGTGGAGACTATTGTCGCCTATGAAAGCAAGATCCACGACAATCTTGGCCGACAGCCAATTACGCGAACTCTGCTGGAGGGTTTGTTCGTCGAAGACGCCGCTAAGATGCGTCAGGAAATCTATGCTCGGCGCGGCAAGGTCTTCACCAAAGAGCCCTGGTTTCAGACATACTTCGAGAGCTTCGCCTGGTACAAGGCCGACCCCACGTTTACAGACGCTCAGTTGAGTCCGTTGGAGAACCGCAACGTCGCCACCATTACCGCCTACGAGAAAAAGGCGGTGAGCGCGATGAGCGTTATAGAAGGTTGATAAGGCCCACCCCGGTCTCGCGTGCCGAGACCAGCAACAGTAGGCAGTAAACAGTAGGCAGTAGGCGGGAGAGGGCGCAACTCTTTTGAGTGCGCGCCGACCTGTCGGCGCTTTGGTCCGCGGTGCCTGACGCCGCTTTCTTACCAGGTACTCAACTCACTCCGAAGCGAACGACAGATAAAGGCTCCGACTGCCCTTGAACGACCCCGTTAGGCTATCTCAGAGTCGATAACGAACCTTCGCTTTTCGCAGGGCATCTTCTTCGTTGTCAACGTTCTGCAGACGCAGCGTTACATCGGCATTCAAATCGAAGCCTGCCCGTTCGCCTGATACTAGTTTCACCGTTCCAGCCGCCGCAATCATTGCAGCATTGTCTGTTGAGAGGTGTGGAGAGGGGAAGTAAACGGGAATTCCTAAACGGTCCGCCGCTTCCGTTGATGCTTCTCTCAATGCTCCATTGCACGCAACCCCGCCCGCGACAATCAACGTCCGGGGCGCATAAGTTTCAGCAACGCGCTCGGTAGTTCCTACCAATGAGCGTACAACCACACTCTGAAAACTGGCAGCGAGATCCTTAATCGCTTGCGAGGGTTCCTCGCCATTTCCGACCGGCCTCAGTCCCGTTTCGCGCACATGTTTGGTGACAGCGGTTTTTAGACCGCTAAAACTGAAATCAGGCGAGCCATCGCCCATCCTCGGCACGGAGAACTTGACCGCCCTGGGATTGCCTTCACGTGCCAGCCTCTCAATAATTGGCCCGCCCGGGTAACTGAGGCCGAGCATCTTGGCCACCTTGTCAAACGCCTCGCCGGCTGCATCGTCCCGAGTACGCGCGATGACTTTGTACTTGCCCGGTTCGGGGACGAAGAACAGGTTGCTATGCCCGCCGGAAACAATGAGGGCCAACGCCGGATACGCAACCGGAGGATTCCCAAAGGCTACGGAATAAACGTGACCCTCGATATGATTGACTCCGACCAGCGGCTTCATAAGTGCAAACGCCATCGCCTTCGCATACGACACACCCACGAGCAACGATCCCACCAGACCGGGTCCAATCGTGACGGCGATTCCGTCGATATCTTTGGGCTGCATGCCGGCCTGCGCGAATGCTTCCTCGACAATCGGAACGATCTTGTCGAGATGCTCGCGTGAAGCAATTTCGGGTACTACGCCGCCGAAGCGTTTGTGCGTCTCCACCTGCGACGCAATGACAGATGACACGATCTCGCGGCCATCGTGCACAATAGCGGCGGCAGTTTCATCACACGACGTTTCAATTCCGAGAACGAGCATGAATGGATTCTAGCAATGATTGTGTTGGTGAGCGAACTGGGGAAACTTCGAGGTCAACCTGGCAGGCGAGGCCAGCTTCAATCTGATTTAGGGCTTCGCCCTCCGATGTGAGGAAGGTCTCTGACCTTCCGTTAGGCCGTTTTTGATCCTGGGGGCTACGCCCTCTACAGCCGGGGCATAGCCCTAATTTGTTGAAGAGACTATTACGGTGGGGCAAAAGCCGCCACCGCACATCAGGCGGCAGAGCCGTCGCGGATTTCGGGGATTGATTGCTTGCCGGTGGTGTTCACTTCATAGAAACTCAGTGCCGAATCGCCCTGCTTAAGAACGCGGGTGCGGCGCAGGTTCCCGAGTTCATCCGGCAATGAGTTCTTGTGGTGATGCTCGACCACAAGCAAGCCGCTTTCAGTTAACAAACCGGGAGAGTGGCCGAAAGAGTCGAGCACTTGAAGATAATCGGTCGCGTAAGGAGGATCGAAAAACACAATGTCCCACGGCTCGCGCTTTCTGCGGCCCGCTTGGCCCTCGGCCCAACGCAGCGCCTGACGGATGAAATCTGCCGACTCCGCCTGGATGACTTGTTTCTCCTCTTTCTCAATCCGGCACAATTCCAGGTTCGCTTCGATCAATGCAAACATCTTTCGCGCACGATCGACGAACGTCACGTGCGCGGCCCCGCGCGAGAGCGCTTCAATGCCCACCGCTCCTGAGCCCGCGCAAAGATCGAGGAAACGCGAGCCCTGAATCCTCGGAGCGATAACGTTGAAAAGCGTTTCGCGGAGACGATCAGAAGTCGGCCGCACCTCAAGTGATGGCGGGCTTTTCAAGTTTCGGCCTCGATATTTTCCGGCGATTATTCGCAATGCGTGAATTCAGTTTAGATCGAAGAGATCAATCCGCAGAATACGCAGATTACACGAACATGGAAACCCGTTTGGGACAGACTCTGAATACTTAAAAGAGGGATTTTTTTAACTTTTCTGGTTTCGGTGAAATCCGTAATCTGCGGACGTCAGTTCAGCCGACCGCCGCCAGGCCGAAGCGTACGTCTTCTTTAACCCGTTGAATCATCTTCGAGGTTTCGGCCGACTTATCGCCCTTCGCCAGATAAAACTCAGCCTCCTTGCGAGCTCCCTCGAGGAATTGCTGATCGCGAACAAGATTAGCGACACGGAATTCCGGCAGACCTGACTGTTTCGTGCCGAGAAGTTCCCCCGGGCCGCGCAGCTCGAGGTCCTTTTCGGCAATCAAGAAGCCGTCATTGGTCTTTGCCATGATGCCGAGCCGCTCGTTTGCCACAGCGGTTTTTTTGTCCGACGTCAGCAACACGCAGTAACTCTTTTCCGCTCCCCGCCCCACACGGCCGCGCAGTTGATGCAGTTGCGACAGCCCAAATCTTTCCGCATGTTCCACAACCATCACCGACGCGTTTGGAACATCGACACCCACTTCGATGACCGTCGTCGAAACAAGTATGTCGATCTCGCCCGCCACAAACCGGCGCATCACTTCCTCCTTGTCGGCAGTCTTCATTTTTCCGTGCATAAGCCCGACAGAAGATTTTGGGAAGACTGTATCCCGAAGATATTCGTATCTCTGGGTGGCGTTTTTCAAATCAATCTTCTCTGACTCTTCGACGAGCGGATAGACGACATAGACCTGGCGTCCAGCGCGCACTTCGCGTGAAATCATTTTCTTCGCATCCACTCGCTGTTCTTCGCCGAGGATCCGTGTCTCAATGGGTGTGCGGCCCGGCGGCATTTGATCGATAACGGAAACATCAAGGTCACCGTAAATTGTCATTGTGAGCGAACGTGGGATGGGCGTTGCCGTCATCACCAGCACATCGGGATTAAGGCCGCGGGCCCGTAACTCAGCGCGCTGCATGACGCCAAAGCGATGCTGTTCGTCAATCACAGCCAGCCCCAGGTTTTTGAAGGAGACGGCTTCCTGGATCATCGCATGGGTTCCGATGCAAGCGTGAATTTCCCCGGCGGCCAGGTCCGATTGAAGCGCTCTTTTTTCCGCCGCTCGCAAAGAGCCCGTCAGGAGCTCTACTCGATAGGGAGTTTTTGCGAGTAGCCGTTTGATGTTACGCGCATGTTGTTCGGCGAGGATCTCTGTGGGAGCCATCAACGCGGTCTGATAGCCGTTTTCCATCGTAGCCAGCATAGAAATCAACGCCACTATCGTTTTGCCGCTGCCCACGTCGCCTTGAAGCAGACGATTCATCGGAGCGTCTGACCTCAGGTCGCGGAATATCTCCCTGACCACACGGCGCTGCGCATCTGTGAGCTTGAAGGGGAGGACCGAAGCGATTCTTAGTTTGGTGGGCTGATCAATCTTGATTGAGGTCCCCTTGGGCTCTTTCATTCGACGACCGCGTTTCAAGCTAATCGCCATCGAAACCCAGAATAGATCTTCGAAGATCAGGCGAAGGTGGGCGGGGCTTCTCGCTTGATCGTAGAGCGCGAGCGGTGTCTCTTCAGAAGGGAAGTGAATCTTGCGTAAAGCATCTGCACGCGCGATTAGTTTTCGCCGTTGGCGTAAATCTTCAGGAAGAGTTTCAGGGATGGCTGAGTCAGGTAAGAGTCCTAACGCCGCATGCACAATCTCACGTACTCGTTTTGAGCTGAATTCGCCGAGTTTCCGATAGATGGGGACACGCCGCCCGACGTGAATGGCGGCCAGCGCGGGATCGCCACCATCGACGGCGTCTAATCCGACTACGTCGTCGGTCTTGTTCTCTACGGATTTATCTGTCGCAGCGTTTTCCGTTTCCGCAGAGGGCAACATTTCCAGTTCATCAGCCGGCTTGTTTAAGCGCAATGAGAAGGTAGCGCGACGTTTGTCCCAATCCCATTTGCCGAAAGTGATGAACCGTGCACCGCGCGTGAGACGCTTTTTGTAGTAGTCCACAATATCATGCGCATGCGCTCCAGAGATGAACCACCAGACGACCACGTCCTGGTGAGTTCTATCGGGATCGTTTGCGACGACTTCGAATATGAAGAGTCGCGAGCGTCCATAAGAACGACGGTTCCGAACCTCAAAGCCGCCCGCATTTTTCACTACTAACTCCAGCGAAGCCTCGATCCCCTCTGTCAGATCGCGTATGCGCGCCGGGTTCGAGCGGTCTTCGTAGCGCATAGGCAGATAACTCAACAGGTCCTCTACAGTTGCCGCACTATTTTCTTTTTTGCCGACATGGTTCCGGAGAGCATGTGCGAGCTTGTGCGAGAGGTTCTGGCCCAGACGAGCAAGCCGGTATTTATGAAGCTCGTCGATGGGAGTGCTGAGGCTGAAAGGGGGCGCCATTGAGCGCGATCATAGCATAGCGAATCGCAGACCGAAGGCCGCCGTTGAAGACTTTGAGCGAACTAGTTATGCTTCTGAAACGTTTTCCAAAGTATGGGGAAAAAACGCGAGCGTTTCGAAGCGACCGATCATGAATAGACTGGATCCCTGACTGAGAAGAAGCTTAGAGAAGCCATTGAGAACGGCGAGTTTGACGACTTACCGGGCAAAGGCGAGCCGATTGATCTTAAGGAGAATCCTTTTGAAGATCCGGATTTGCGAGTCGTGCATCGACTATTGCGCAATCATCGAAGACGAATTGATGCTGACAAAGTTATTGAGATAGTCTGTAAAGCAAACTGTTAGTTTGCGACCCAACTCCAAGAGTCACTTAGGGATAACCCAGCGGCTTGAGCCAAGTCGACCCAAACTAACAGTTTGCTTTACATTATGAGCATGACTTCGGAAAACGAGATAAGCGAAAAAACGCGCCAGCAACTCGTCAGTGTCCGCCAGGTCTTACTCCGTTTACACAAGACGCTGCTGGAATTCGAGCGCCAGGGTTATGAACGCGAGCAGGGAAAAATCAGCAATAGCTATGAGTTTCTACAACTTGTAATGAGCGATCCGTGGTTCGCGTGGCTTAGGCAGCTGTCGGAACTCATTGTCGAGATGGATGAACTTCTTGCGGCGCGGGAGCCAGCGAGTGAAGGCACCGCACTCGCGCTAATGGAACACTCGAGAATACTGCTTACTCCAGCCGAGGCAGGCGGTGAATTTCAGAGAAAATACTTCGCGGCGATGCAGCAAGCACCTGAGGTAGTGCTGGCCCATGCGGAGTTTGCTAACGTGCTAGGTCCGGCAAGACTGTCAAAAGAGATTCACTAATACCAAAGAGCCCACAGATAAACACGATCTTCGCTGAGAAGAACCGCCGCTCCGTCCCGTTCGTTTAGAGATGGGCACCGCCCTTCGTCTCAACTCGAATAAAACAGCTCAAGTTCACTTAGTCCCGGTTCGTTTAGAGGTGGGCGGTGCCCACCTCTAAACGAATCTGATTCATACCTGACGATTTGTAGTTGAGACCTGTAGTTGAGACCTAATTTGCGGTTGCTTCCGCTTTTGCGCAGTGCTGTTCGAAGGCGTCTATGAGTTCACCGGCAACCTGTGATGCGTCTTTGCCTTCAATCTGCCGGCGCTCCATCATGTAGACCAGCTTACCGTCCTTCAGCAGTGCGATGGATGGTGAAGACGGCTCGTAACCGGTAAAGTAACTCCGCGCTTTTTCGGTGGCTTCAATGTCGGCGCCGGCGAACACGGTTGTTACCTTGTCCGGCCGCACGGTGTGTTGCAATGCGCGCGCGATTCCTGGACGGGCCTTTCCCGCCGCACATCCGCAAATCGAGTTTACAACCACCATCACTGTGCCCTCGGAATTGTCCAGAGTCTTTTCGACATCGGCCGGCGTTCTCAGCTCTTCAACACCGATCCTGGTTAACTCCTCGCGCATTGGGTGAATCATCAGTTCTGAATATGGCATGACTCGCTCTCCTTCGGTATTCCTCAGCTCTCAGATTATGGAGTTGATTGTAACACGGCTAGACGCATAAACCGCCCCGGCAGCACACGACGACAGATTCTCCTGGCACAAGTACTAACTGCGTTCTATGCGGTTTACTTATTCTTTCTGACAAGTAGGAAAGCGTTACTCCACCACAATCATCGGCTGCATCTCACGAAATTTCCGATCGCTTATGCCGCGTACCATCATTAGGTGCTCTGCACGTCGAAAGGGCCCGTATTCCTTACGATGGGCGATAATTCGTTCGGCAATGACCTGACCTACTCCGGGCAGTTCCTCGAGTTCACGGGCCGAAGCGTAGTTTATATTCAATGGTACGGCGCTCTCTGGTCTTGGCGCATTGACGTTTAACTGAGCTACAGACGAAGCGTGTCTGGGAAGCGTGGCGCAAGCTGAAAGGCACAAGGTGAGCAGGGGCACCAGGAGCGTGATGAGCGCTCCGACCTTTGCTATTGGGAGATTCTGTTTCACCTATGCAAGTCGATGGTCGTAAAGGCTTTGCGGGGCTGCCGCTCGCATGTGCAGGGCGCTAAAAGTCTAATGGTTCCAAAACTTCGTATGTTTTATGGCGAGTTGTCCACAGATTTTTCCACAGCCACCCGTGGAAATGTGTCCGACACACTTCAGTTTGTCGTTGGTTGGGTCGGCGTAACCTTCGACAAACTGAAGTCTGTCGCACTTGAGAACCCCGAATGGCCGGTTTCTGTCGTAGCGATAGCTGGAGGCGCGATCGCGGAGATTATTCGACGTCACCGCCTTCATCCCACTGCGCCACCATCTCATACGCACGACCAAGTACTGGCCGTGGCCGGGAGCCGTCAGCCTGGCCGATTAGTCCTTCGCGTTCCATGATGTCCAGAATTGCCGCCGCGCGGCCATAGCCAATGCGTAGACGGCGCTGCAGCACAGATGTGGACGCTCGCTTCATTTCTACGCAGATCCTGAGCGCTTCTTCAAAGAGCTCATCATGCTCCCCGTTTCCCTCTTCGAGGCCGAGAGCCTCTTCCTCAGACTGCGTAATTGTTTCGTTGTACTCTGGCTGACCCTGAGCTTTGGCGTGGTTAACGATGCGACCAATTTCGGTCTCGTCGATGTAGGCGCCGTGAACGCGAATCAGACGCGACGTGCCCGGAGGTAGGAACAACATATCGCCGCGACCGAGCAAATGCTCGGCGCCGTTTGTGTCGATGATCGTCCGGGAATCCACTTTCGATGACACGCGGAAAGAGATGCGTGAAGGGAAGTTTGCCTTAATCAAACCGGTGATTACATCGACCGATGGACGCTGTGTTGCAAGCACCAGATGAATGCCGACTGCGCGAGCCATCTGCGCAAGCCTCGTGATTGATTCTTCCACTTCGCGGCCGGAGGTCATCATCAAATCGGCAAGTTCGTCGATGATGATCACTATGTAGGGCAGCGGCTTGTGCGGGTCACCTTTTTCGTCATATTCCCTGACAAGATTGCGGCGCATGATCTCGGAGTTGTAACCGTCGATGTTGCGTACGCCCCAACCGGCCAGATCCTTATAACGCTGCTCCATCTCCTTCACCGCCCATTTTAGTGAGCGTGACGCCACTTTCGGGTCGGTGATGATCGGGGTAGCCAGGTGTGGAATATCTGCGTAGAGTCCCAACTCGAGCCGCTTGGGATCAATCAGAATAAACTTAACTTCATCGGGTCGCGCGCGGTAAAGAATCGAAACAATAAGGGCATTAACCCCGACAGACTTACCGGCGCCCGTTGTTCCCGCAATGAGCAGGTGTGGCATCTTTGCCAGATCTGCCACATAGTTAAGTCCGTCAATGGTCTTACCGAGCGCAATCGTGAGTTTGGACCCTGACTCACGGAAAGCTCGTGACTCGATGACCTCTCGCAAGAAAATTGTTTCGCGGCGGGGATTTGGCACCTCAATGCCGACGTGAGGCTTGCCGGGCATACGATCGATGCGAATCGACTCCGCCTTCAACGCCAGGCATAGATCGTCAACCAGCGAAACAACGCGCGAGTATTTGACGCCCGGATCGGGTTTGAACTCATAGGTGGTCACGACGGGGCCGGGACAGATATGTTTGATCTGGCCGGTGACATTAAACTCCTTACATTTTTCAGCTAATCGCGTAGCCAGTCCCAACAGCTCAGCATCGGCCTGCTCACTATGAGGCGGCGCCTCATTCAGAAACTCCAGAGGCGGCATGGAGTAGTCGCTATAGGAGACGCGTTTCGTGCGGTCGGCATCGAATGGTAGTTTTCCCGTTGCGGGTGCCTCTCCCTTTGGACGAAGTACAGACGCACCCTTGACCATCTCCTCAACTTCAGGTTCTTCGTCGTCGACGGCGGTGGCCCCACGGGAGCCAGGAAAGATCGAGCGGCGACCTGAACGACCCTCGACTACTGTTGCCACCTGGACTCCAGCTCCTGCGGCGACCGCGCGTGCGGGTTCAGCGGAGCCTTCAATAGTCGCCAACCCTCCTTCCATGCGAGCTTCGCCCTGGCTGATGGCTTCGGCATTTACCTTATTGGAGCCGCTCTCCTTCATGTATTCAACGATGCGCTCCTCGGGATTCAGTTTGAGCGAGCCTTCCTTCGCAGTGCGTGCCACGAATTGTTCGGCCCTGAGGATATCGCGTTGCTCTTTCTGCAGACGCCTTCGTTCGACCCGCGCCTGGCGCCAGCTTTTGAACTTTTTAGGAAGGTTACTTATGAACGCAAATCGTTCCACAATCACATCGACGATCGTTTCGTAAAGCCTGACAAAGGAAAAGTTCGTAGCCAGGAGCAGCCCAGTTGCGGCGACTGCGATCAATAAGACCGTAGCGCCGACAGTATTGAGCCCGCTGGCCAGACCGCGCGAGATCAGGGTTCCGACCATTCCGCCAGGCTGTACGCTGGAATCAAAAATCGGTTGGAGATTGGAGATGGAGAGCAGCGCGGCAGCAGCGAGGGTCAGAATGATCAGGCCGAACAAACGGTAGATTGGCGCGCGAAAGGTTCGTGTCTTGAAGCGGCGCCATGCTGCGGCCAACAATAGACAGGGAAGAAGGTAGGCGGCGAGCCCAACAAACTGAAAGAGGAAGGCAGCAACATTTGCACCTATGGCCCCAGTCCAATTGCGGGTTTCATTTTGGCCGGCCGAATTCCAGGACGGATCGCCCGGATAAAAAGCGGCGGATATCAGACACAGTGAGAGCAGCAATCCCACCGCCAAAAGCAAGATCGCCACAATCTCGTTCCGGCGGCTGTTTCGCGGAGTGATTATCCTGGGCGGCTTCTCTTCAAACTCAGTAGTGGCCATCTAAATCACCAGAGAACTCAACCAGTTTTAGAGTTCAACCTTAGGTTGTTGTCGCCTACCTGGGGCAAGCTGAAGCTTGTATTCTAAACGACTTATTATGCTGCCTTCTTTGAAAGCAAATACGCCTTAATGAAGTCGTCTATGTCACCGGCAAGCACCGCATCCACGTTACCTCGTTCGAGCTTCGTACGCGTGTCTTTGACCAGTTGATAAGGGGCGAGTACATAACTTCTGATCTGCGATCCGAAAGAGATGTCTGCTTTGTTGGCTTCCAGCTCAGCAGTCTCGGCTTTCCGCTTTTCCAATTCGAGTTCATAAAGCCGCGAGCGCAGGACTTGCATCGCCACTGCGCGGTTTTGGTGTTGTGAGCGTTGATTCTGGCATTGCACGACTATCCCTGTCGGGGTATGAGTTATGCGGACAGCCGAGTCAGTGGTGTTGATATGCTGTCCACCGGCGCCTGTTGCGCGATACGTATCAACGCGCATGTCCTTGTCGTTTAATTCCACTTCAATGTTTTCATCTACTTCGGGATAAACAAAGAGTGAAGCAAATGAAGTGTGGCGTCGGGCAGCTTGATCAAATGGAGAGATGCGAACCAGACGATGCACGCCTGCTTCAGCCGATAACAGGCCGTAGGCATATTCGCCTTCTACTCTAAACGTTACTCCTTTTAGTCCGGCCTCCTCTCCAGGCTGGTAATCAATGATTTCAGTCTTGAAGCCTCGTTGTTCCGCCCACTTCAGATACATTCGGAGGAGCATCTCGGCCCAATCCTGCGACTCAGTGCCGCCCGCCCCGGGGTGTATGGTGCAGATGGCGTTTAGCTGATCATTGTCGCCCCCGAGAAGCATTTCCGTTTCCGCAACACCGATCTCGTGCTCCAGACGCTCGACCAGCGAGCGAAGTTCCTTCAACGACTCATCATCTTCCTCAGCAAACTCGAAAAGCACGCCGGCATCTGCCATCTGAGATTCAAATTGCTCCTGACGTTGAATCTTCTTCTCCAAGATGGTTCGCTTTTGTAAAAGCTTCTGTGCGGCTTCCTGGTCATTCCAAAAATCTGGCGACGAGGCCTGGTTTTCGATGCGTGTTAATTCTTCCCGGCCTGCTGCGACATCAAAGAAACCTCCCGAGCTGTTCAACACGGGTGCGGAGATCGTCGTAAGGTGTTCTCAAATCTTGAATTGATAAAGTCTCGATCATAGGTCCTCCCAATAGGTAACTATCTCATTGGAGCGGCAGGGCGCTCACCAGAATGTTTCCTGCCTCTGGTCTTAAACGAAAATACAAAAATCAACAGGCTTACGACAGCGCAACCCCCCGCGAACAGATCTCCGTGGGCCGCATAAAAGGTCGGTGTATTCTTCGCGCGCGCGATTCTCCACGTCCTGACTTCGGGCCTGAATCCCTGCGTCGCATCTTTCACTTCGCCACGCGAGGTAATGAAGGCCGAAATGCCCGTGTTTGTCACACGCAGCAAAGGGCGACCGTTTTCAACAGCACGGAAAACTGCATTCGCGAGGTGTTGTCTCATTACGGCAGTTGGTCCAAGATAACCATCGTTCGAGATATTGATCAGCACGTCAGCGCCTTCGACCGTGAATCTTCGTGCAATCGACGGATACGCAGCCTCAATGCAGATAAACACCCCGGCGCGTACGTCTCCCACGGCCATAAGCCTGTAGTTCTTGCCGGGCGTAAAGTCCCCAACAATCCCTCTTATCAAACCCGCTCCCGGCACCCACTCTGGCAGCGGAACATACTCGCCAAACGGCAGTAGGCGAATCTTATCATATTGAGCCACGAGGCTACCCTCTTGATTTATGAGCAACGCCGAGTTGTAAATACCGTCATTTGGCGCGACCTCCTGAGAGTTCAGCAAGACGGACGTGTTATTGGCTTTCGCAAAGTTAGCAAGCAGGACTCGAAGTTGGTGGTCGCCTCCGAAAGTGAAGGTCATGGGCGACTCAGGCCAGATTACTAATCGAGGCTTTCCGTCTTGCGCGACTCCCCGCAAGGCGGATTCACTCATTTCGAAGTGACGTATAGTGAGCTTTCGTATGTCCTCATTAGATTTGATCAGGTCCATGGGCACATTCGGCTGGATAGCCACGACGACAGGCCCTGCCTCTTCGTCAACTCCCGATGGTCGTGACGGCGCGCCTTTATTACCTACCAGAATCACAACCGCAATGAATGAAATCGCCGCCCCTGTAATAACCAAAGCCTTTAGGTTGTGTTTCCAGAGAGCGAACGCGATGGCAGTGTTTGCCGAAACAATCAAAAAGCCCACCGCATACACCCCGCCCCAACTGGCCGTCTGAATCAGCGCGGGATGATATGCCTGGGAATATCCTGCGGCGTTCCAAAGTTGGCCCGTAGTTTGGAGTCGCGCCCATTCCAATGAGGACCAAAGCAGCGGAGCTATCAACAAAGCCGCAACTCCCCATTTGCTGATGGCGCGGGCCAGCATGGCGGTGAAGAGTGCGGGGAAGATGCCGAGCAGAAGTGCACCGGGTAGTATGAGCACGAATGCAAACCAGGGTGAGATTTCGCCGAAGTGGATCATTGAATATGTCAGCCAATGACAGGATCCATAAAAGAAAACGGCGCCAAAAAGCCATCCCAGAAAAAAGGCGCGACCCGGTTGAGGACTGCGCACCACCAGAAGAATTAATGGCACGAGCGCAAGCCAGGCAAGCGACCAGAGATTGAAATCGGGAAACGACAGAACCAGGAGAGCGCCTGAGGCGATAGCCACGCTAGTGTCGCCCAGCGACGGTGCTGCCAACCGGATCCCGGCGGCGAAGGCCGAAAGTCGTGCTGTTCTACTGGATTTGACTCGGGAGGGGGTAGAAGCAATGTCCTGCATCACCGCGAGTTTATCAAAAGCTAGATACTCGAGCTAAAAATTCAGCACCAGGCGAGCAAAGTCGTGGGCTGAAAGCTGAAGAATGACTTCCAAAAAAAAATATTTGCGTTGATGATCAGGCAGAGGGTTGGGCCACTCAAAATGAACACGAAACGAGTCAAAAAGACAGAAAACGTCACCGTCAAAGTGACAATTATCGTCGCAGGATAACTGTGGCCGAAAACTAATTTTTTGGAAAGGCTTGAAGGTGTCCTGAAACGTTAACGAAGGATGATCGTCGTTTTAAAGGGGAAAGGCGAAGTTGCCAAATTAAGTGGTTCGTAAATGCAGGAGAACCCAGTCATTGCTGACTGGGTTCCAATTTCGGGGGGAAGCACTGAAGGGTTGCTCGGCGGGTGGCTGGCGCAGCGGCAGGCGGCGCTCAGAGGGTAGATGGCGGCGGGGGCACGTTTTGACTTTACTTTGGTCTCCCGTGCATGCCGGTTATGTCTAGAGCACCTCTTGTGCCAGAGAAAAGTTTTTATGGAAAGCAGGACTGATTGGATGTAAGGGTTGGTCGGTCTCGACTGATCTCATCAAGAGGAGTTTTGAGACCGCGCTCACTACGTCAAGATCCGTAGTAACCAGAGCAGTGAAAATGGAGGCCTGAAAAGAGGTAGAACCCAGTCATTGCTGACTGGGTTCATATTTAGGAAGGAGCACTGAAGGGTGGCTCGGCGGGTGGCTGGCGCAGCGGCAGGCGGCGCTCAGAGGCATGGTGGCGGCGGGGGCACGGATTGACTTTCCATTGGTCTACCGTGCGTGCCGGGTAGCTTTAGAGCACCTCGTATGCCAGAGAAAAAGTTTTCTGGGAAAGCATGAGTGATTAGCGATCGAACCGATACCCGCAGATGGATGCATTACTGGTCGTGAAGCTTTACCAGCAGCAAGTGATCGCGCGTTCCTACTACCTTAATTTTGGAACCTGGCACCATTCCGGTACCGTCGTTCGAGCAAGCGCGCCAAAGTTCACCTTGAATAATCACAGTGCCGTGAGGATCGAGTTTCGTATCAACGAGCCCAGTAGAGCCAACCAATCTTACAAAACCAGTTCCAGATTTCTTGTGGCGTGAAACAGCCGCCAGCATAGCTGCTGCCAGCATGACACAAATACCTAGAATGATTGCTGCGTCTGAAGTCATCATAGAAACCGTGAATTGTAGGCACGATAACTAGTAACGGACGTGTCCGAGCCTACAGGCATTGAGATGCCTGCTCCATCCTACGATATCCAAGCTGTCAGGAACGCGGTGCAAAACGAAAAAGGCGACCCCTCTCAGAATCGCCTCGCTTAATTGACTCGCCAATGTGGTGGCTCAGTTTTTGCCCATTGTCACCTGGCGTTGCAGCGCAATGGCCTCCTGATTGTTGGAATCGATTGTCATTGCGCTTGAAGCATACTTCGCCGCTTCCCCACGATCGCCTCGCTCCAGAAAAATCCTGCCAAGGAGAATGTATGCATCAATTAGTTTTGGATCCCAGAAAATTGAAGTCTTGAGAGCGGCTATTGCAGCCTCTTGATCGCCGCGGCGTTGATTGATCCGCCCGCTAAGCAGATATGCCTCGGCGTTTGTAGGTTCGAGCATCACCACGCGGTGCAACTCGGGCAAGGCCTCGTCGTCACGTCCCTCCTGATAAAGCTTGCGCGCCTTTGCAAGCAGGTCCTCAGTCCCTGAACCGGCACTCGTGTTGGACGCTTCCGCGTTTTTCCTCATCAGGTCAGATACATCATCCCGATTCAACACGTCGCGCATACGCAACGACACAGCGTTAACGGTCTGCGATTTTTGCCATTCGGTTTGCCATTTCGCATAGGTTTGCAAAAAGCGGCGCGCCTGGTCGTCTGCCGCGTTCGCGGTTTCAGTTTTCCCGACTTTCTCCAGGGCTTTGGCGTAAAGAAAATATGCCTGGCCATCTCTCGGATTGGCCGTAATCACGGGTTTAAGTTGATCGCCGGCCTCTGCAAATTTGCCTGCCAGAAATAACGCAAGTGCGTAATTAAAATGAACTAACGGATCATCTGCTGATGACTCGGCTGCGCGAGCCAGAAAAGAAGTGCCCTGCGCCAGAAGTCGGGCACGCTCGTTTTCTTTCTTCTCTTCACGCGACGCTTGCACAGCCACGGCGCCGGCGTTGTTGTAGATTCCAATCAACGGTACGTCGGACGAAAGTGGAACAAGAGCGGCCAGTGCATGCCCAAAGTCGCCCATCTTGGCGAATCCAAGACCCGCGTAGAAGGCAGCCTCGGCATAATGAGGATCCTTCTTCTGCAGTTGCGTGAAGTATTCCGTCGCGTCTTTCCATTTTCCTTCGAGCATATAAAAACGCCCCAACTCGAAGGCTGCCTGCGGATAAATAGCGCCACCATTGGCATCTGCATAATAGCGCAAAGCATTCTTGAGATAATTTGCACGCTTTGAGTCACGATCGCTTAACTGAACAGCTTTGACTAAAGCCTCAAAAGCCTTTTGGGGTACTTTGGTGGCTTCCTGGACCAACTGATTCTGTGAAAAGGGAAGGGCCTTGTCGCGTTGATAGAGAATGTGATAAGCAAGATGCCCCTGGATGTTCTGAAGAGTTGTTAGTGGGCCGCCAAAATCAAACTGTCGTGTGGCCCAACTGCCGTCGAACATTTCGCCCAGCGTTCGACCTTCATTAACCTTAATAACGCGCGCCGTCAATTGCACATAGGCCTCAGGCGCTGACTTGTCTTTTTCGTTCTCAGATGAGTTTTCGGCCTGAGCCGGTGGAGTTACTGAGTAGGTCCCAACTACGATCATTGAAGCTTTCGCATCGCGGGCTAGCTTGATTGCAGTCGCACGCGAAGGAATAACGGTTTCAGGAAGTCGAAGCCTTTGATAAGCAAGCTGCCTTTCGTCACTTGAGACTACGAGCAAACCGGGTTTATTGAGCAATTCGGCTAGCGCATCCGCGAAGCTTTCTCCGACCCAGTTGTATTCAGGCCGATTGGATGTATTCTCAAACGGCAAGACCATAACCACGTCGCCGCCAGCCTGAGCAAAAATAGGGGACGTTGCGACTGCTGAAAACAGGACGGCCAGAACAAGGCTTAGAATGTGTGGCGCAAAACACCGAATAGTTAGTTTTCTCATTACGTTCATTATTTCCAACAATTTACAGCCAAATCGATAACTTAGGCCCTACTATGATGCCACCAATATACCAGCAGTTGGTCAGATGACGCAGTCGCGCCTACCCTCCCGCGCGTCTGAAACGTGGCTTACCAACCGGCGCGCAAAAAGAAAGCGACCAACCCGTGTTGGCCGCTTCTCCTACTCCCATTGAAAATACTCGCTTTTCTGAGTATCCCTTGCCATAGCTCCGATGGTATTTATTGATCAGATCCTGACCGGTTATTGTGGCATGGTTTAGTACAAGACCCTGGGCCCCGGGAATTGAATAAGAGGAGATAGTGGTCTGCGCGCTGGGAGCAGCTTGGGTCAACAGCGACGAGCCCACAGCCGGCGTGGCCAGTAGACCTGTCTTCACTAGTTTGGCAATTGCGACGGCGCCCGCAACGTTCAACTGGCCCGCGCCTTGTTCGAGTGTATTGAAGCCGGGAAGGAACCCAAATCATGTAAACGATTGAAATTTAGCGGCATGGGCGCACGGTACCGCATTGAAGGATTGACGGCGATACATATTGGACGCTTAATGGACGCGCATTTGCCGTGGCTGTGGATTTTCAGCGGCTGCTAGTGGTGCACCAGCAGCGATCGGAGGAATCATGAGTCTTAGACTGCCTGTGAGTGAACGTGGACTAACTGCCGAATCAGCAGATCAATTCGATCAGTTGCAGAAAAAACTGGCACCGCTGTGGAAGTCAATCCATTCGCTCAATCAAGATCCGCAAACAATTGTTGTCGTGCCTTCGATGTCTATCGACATGATTGGCACCGGCGCCGAGGTACAGGCCTATGAAGAACGGTTTCTCTTCCTCTTGCTCCTGCTGCGTCAGCCGCGAGCGAGGTTGGTCTACGTCTCTTCGCAGACGATTCTGCCAGCCATAGTCGACTATTACCTCGATCTGTTGCCCGGAGTAATACCGAGCCACGCGCGCAACCGACTTTTCCTGGTTTCGCCGCTGGATGGTTCGGTGCGTCCCCTGACCGAGAAGCTTCTCGAGCGGCCCCGCTTGATCGAGCGGCTCCGTTCGTTAATTCCCGATCCCGACCGCGCGCATCTTGTTCCCTACAACACAACCGATCTGGAAAAAGAGCTGGCGCTGCGGCTTGGCATACCGATGTATGGCGCCGATCCCAAATTCCTTGCGCTGGGAACGAAGAGTGGCTGCCGCAAGATCTTCGCCCAGGAAGGTGTGAAGCATCCTCTCGGCTATGAAGAACTGGCCAGCATCGATGACGCCATAAATGCCATCACGGAAATGCGTGCCCGGAAGCCTTCAATCTCACAGGTTCTGGTCAAGCTCAATGAAGGTGTCTCAGGCGAAGGAAATGCGCTCGTTGATTTGATGGGACTGCCGGAACCGGGTGATGCCAACGAGCGGGCAGCCGTGGAGGACCGCCTGCGCGACATGCGCTTTGAGTTGCCCGAGATTACTTACGACGACTATGTTAAGAAGCTCGCAGAGCGAAGAGGAATTGTCGAAGAGCGGATTATTGGCGACGAGTTTCGCAGCCCCAGCGTGCAGCTTCGCGTTACCCCACTCGGCGAATTGGAGTTACTTTCTACTCACGATCAATTATTGGGTGGTCCATCAGGTCAGAGCTTTTTGGGATGCTTGTTTCCCGCCGACAACGACTATGCCGCGGTGATCACTCAGGAAGCGGCAAAAGTCGGGAAGCGTCTGGCCAAAGAAGGCGTCATCGGACGCTTTGCGCTGGATTTCGTGGTCGTACGCTCAAGGGACGGCAAATGGGACGCATACGCGATTGAAATCAACCTACGCAAGGGTGGAACAACTCATCCGTTTTTGACTCTGCAATTCCTCACTGACGGCAGATACGATCCTGATTCGGCAACCTTTACTGCTCCTAACGGTCAGCAAAAATGTTTTGTCGCCAGCGATCACGTTGAGTCGCCAAACTATCGCACTTTAACTCCTGATGATCTCTTCGACATTGTCGTGCGACACAGTTTGCATTTCGATCAAACACGACAGACAGGCGTGGTATTTCACATGATGAGCGCGCTAGGCGAGTGTGGCCGAATGGGTCTGACAGCCGTTGGCAACTCGCACGAAGAAGCGAGGAGCATTTATGAGCGGGTAGTAGCTGTCCTGGATAAGGAAACTCAAAGCGGCTTGTCTTGTGTCAGGGCCGCTTCAGGCGATTAACGAAATCCTCCATGAGCTCTGAGGTGAGTCCTACTGGACCTTGGAGTTTTTGGGCCGGTGGTTCAATTCCAGTTTGGCGTCCCAAAGCATTCCGAGTTGGAACCAGATTATTGCCTGGCTGCGAGAGATGGAAACCCTGCGCAAAGCTGCCGCGTAGACTCAATCCATTGTATTTTAACGCCTTTTAGCGCATCTCCCACTATCCCCTGTTTGATTGGAATCCTGGTGAGGTAGAATCCCCCCACCGAACGAGCTTACCAACGTCCACCGTTCAGGTTTGACGATTTCAGCATGAGTCAAGTAGTCATCGAAAACCCAATCATCAATTCGCCGTTCGACGAACCGACGCGCCATTTTCGATTCGCCGACGAGGGCATCACTGACGAAATCCTTGACGGACGCCGAACGAGTTCTTATTTCGTGCCCATCGCGAAGTCCAAAAAAAGGGGTAAGAAGCAGCTTCAATTCGACACGGAGTGGACCCAAGACCGAATCGAAGAGAACAAGCTCGTCAATGACATTCGCCGCCGTGTCGCCATGTGGCGCAAAGGCGGGTACGTTGGCGTGACGCCGACCACCGCTCGCCTGATCGCCTATTGGACAGACCCTCAGCGCGAGAAGAAACTTTTCTTCTGTCAGAACGAAGCTCTGGAAACCACAATCTACCTCACCGAGGTCGCGAGGAAATACGGAGATGCGTGGATCGAGAACGCGATTCGCGATGCGAACGACACATCAAATCCCGGCCTGCCGCGCACGGCATTTAAGATGGCGACTGGCTCTGGTAAGACTGTCGTCATGGCCATGCTCATCACTTGGCACACGCTCAACAAACGCGCCAACCCACAAGACGCGCGCTTCTCTGATACCTTCCTTGTAGTCACGCCCGGCATCACAATTCGCGACCGGCTGCGCGTGCTCCTTCCTAACGATCCAGAGAACTACTATCGTCAGCGTGACATCGTTTCGGCCCAGCTACAGAACCAACTCGGGCAAGCCAAAATTATCATTACCAACTTTCACGCCTTCCAACTTCGCGAGAAAGTAGCTGCGGGCAAGATCACAAAGTCGATATTGGCCGATGGGCAACCGAGCCCGTTCACCGAAACTTATGACCAGATGGTTCGTCGCGTCTGCCGCGAACTGAGTAACAAAAAGAACATAATCGTTCTCAACGACGAAGCCCACCACTGTTACCGTCGCAAACCCGATGGCGAAGACGAAAAGTTGACAGGCGATGATCGCGTCGAGGCAAAGAGCCGGGAGGAAGAGGCACGCATCTGGATTTCCGGAATCGAAGCAGTGAAATCCAAGATCGGTGTGAAGGCTATTTACGATCTTTCGGCCACTCCTTTTTTCCTTCGCGGTTCTGGCTACCCAGAAGGCACTCTTTTTCCGTGGGTGGTCTCGGACTTTTCCCTAATCGACGCCATCGAAGCTGGAATCGTCAAAGTACCCCGCGTGCCTGTGGCCGATGACTCAATGACTGGTGAGCAACCCACTTACCGCGACCTATGGCTACGCATCCGGGAGGATCTTCCCAGAAAGAGCCGCAAAACCGAAGAGGTGAGTGGCGAACCGAAGTTACCTCTCGAACTCCAAGGGGCACTACTAAGTCTCTACGGCAACTACGAGAAGTATTACAGCCTATGGGAACAAAACGCACAAGCCCGTGCCCGTGGACTCACGCCGCCGGTCTTCATCGTCGTTTGCAACAACACCAACGTCTCGAAATTGGTCTTCGATTTTATCGGCGGTTGGGAAAAGCAGATTGGCGACCAGAAGCTCGCCCAAGCAGGACAACTGCCCATCTTCCGTAACGACGATAGCAACGGCGGTTGGCTGCAACGACCAAACACGATCCTGGTGGACAGCCGGCAACTCGAATCCGGCGGGGCGATGAGCGATGACTTCAAGAAGATCGCCGCCCGTGAAATCGACGAGTTCAAGGCCGACTATCGCGCCCGCTTCCCTGGACGTGACACCGACAACCTGGCCGACGAAGATTTGCTGCGCGAAGTGATGAACACGGTCGGCAAGGCGGGCAAACTCGGCGAACACGTCAAGTGCGTGGTCAGCGTCTCCATGCTCACCGAGGGGTGGGACGCCAACACAGTCACCCATGTTCTCGGCGTGCGCGCCTTCGGTACCCAACTACTTTGCGAGCAGGTGGTTGGTCGCGCTCTGCGACGCATGAGTTACGCGGCCAACGCTAGCGGCCATTTCAACCCTGAATACGCCGAAGTCTACGGCGTGCCATTTTCGTTCATTCCGTGCAGCGGCGCGACCAAAGACCCCAAGCCCGGTCCGCTGCCCACACGTGTTCGTGCCTTGGAAAGCCGCATCGCCTGCGAAATCACATTTCCCAGGCTGCTCGGCTACCGCTACGACATAGCTGGCGAACGGCTCACGGCCACATTCACCGATGAATCCAGGCTGGCACTCTCCACCGCTGACATTCCAACCAAGACCGAGAATGCACCCATCGTCGGCGAAACCAGCATCCACACCCTCGATGATCTCAAGCGCCACCGGCCAAACGAAGTCGCCTTCCTGCTGGCCAAGCTCACGCTGGAGAAATACTTTCGTGATGATGATGGCAACGACAAACCCTGGCTCTTCCCGCAACTCCTCGACATCTCCAAACGATGGCTCGCGGAATTCCTTACGCTCAAGGACAACACTTTTCCACAACTGCTCTTGCTGATCGAGTTCGCGCACGACGCTGCCGACCGTATCTATAAGGCCATCCTCGCCTCGACTGACGGCACATCGGCGCTCAAGCCTATCCTGCGCCCCTATGACACCCTAGGCTCCACTCGTTTTGTGGACTTCGACACGACCCGGCCGGTCTATGCGACCAAAGCTGACAGGTGTCATGTCTCCCACGTCGTCGCTGATACGGACTCCTGGGAGCAGAAAATGGCCGAAGGGTTGGAGGCCATGCCCGAGGTCGTCCGCTACGTGAAGAACCACAACCTCATCTTCGCCATCCCTTACACCCTGAACGGCGAAGAAAGGAATTACATCCCGGACTTCATCGCGTGCATTGACGACGGCCAAGGTGCCGATGACCTCCTAAACCTGATCGTCGAAGTCACTGGCGAGAAGAAGAAAGACAAGGCCGCCAAGGTCGCTACGGCGCGCACGCTCTGGGTGCCAGCCATCAACAATCGCGGCGGTTTTGGGCGCTGGGCGTTTGTTGAAGTCGCCGACCCATGGGACGCGCAAAATCTCATCCGGGCCTTTCTGAAGCAGGCCCAGGCCGAATCAACAAAGGAACTCGCTCATGGCTAAGAAGAAACCAACGCCGACGAAAGTCGAATCGATCCGCCACAAGGACAAGCGCGCCAACATTCCCACCGAGGAACTGCGCGACTTCGTGGCCGACGAAGAACTCTCGCCCAAGACGTTGCTCTACCCGCGCGACCCTTCACTCGATCCGCAATTGGTATGGAAGGGCAAGGACGAGCAGGACCGCGAAGACTTGGCCGTCCCCGTCGTGCCCATCTACATCCAAGAGAAGATTCAGCCGCAGGCCATCATCGACGGACTGCCGCGCGCTGAGAAGCCCGAAGACGACACACCGAATCTCTTTGCCGATTTCAATGGTGGCCCCGCAGACTTTCAGCAGAAGGTCGATTTCTACCATCACGAACAGAACTGGACGAACCGTCTCATCCTTGGGGATTCACTGCTAGTAATGACCTCTCTTGCGGAAAAGGAACGGCTGAAGGGCAGGGTGCAGACCATCTACCTCGACCCGCCCTACGGCATCAAGTTTGGCTCCAACTGGCAAGTGAGCACGCGCAAGCGCGACGTGAAGGACGGAAAGGCCGAAGACGCCACACGTCAGCCCGAACAAGTCCGTGCCTTCCGCGACACTTGGAAACTAGGCATCCACTCCTATCTGGCCTATCTGCGCGACCGCCTCGTCGTCGCCCGCGATCTGCTCACCGAGACCGGTAGCGTCTTCGTGCAGATCGGCGATGAGAATGTGCACTTGGTGCGGAATGTGATGGATGAGGTGTTTGGGGCAGATAACGCTTGTGCCTTGGTGAGCTTTGCAAAAACTGCTTCCCTCGGTAGCGCTCTGCTCCCCGCGTCGCACGATTTCTTGCTCTGGTACGCAAAGGATCGCAACCTGGTGAAGTATCGGCAGCTGTTCCAACCACGGCGGGAGAGAACAGAGCTAGGAACGTTTACGTGGATTGAGGAAACAGGACAACAATCACGCCGAATGTCGAGGGCTGAGTTAACAGGGGCAGCCAAGATGCCGCACGGGCGTCGTTTCCGTGCGGCAGATCTTACACGGATGATGTGGTCTGAGACACTGAGTTACGAGCTTGAGTTTCAACGAAGGAAATACCGGCCGGCAAGCACCCGACGCTGGGCAACAACTTTTGAGGGCATGAAGAAACTAATTGTTGCTGATCGTCTCATACAGCAAGGGCAGTCATTGGCGTACAAACTGTTTGACGACGA
>JBPCKD010000075.1:0-11898 GCA_051004635.1 Pyrinomonadaceae bacterium | reverse complement strand
CCGTTGCCAGGACGGAATCTCTAATTGTCAAAGAAGTGGACGGCGAAATGCTCGTCTACGATCTGACAACCGACAAGGCCCATTGCCTGAACGACACCGCCGCGCGCGTTTGGAAGAATTGCGATGGGCGCAAAGGCGTAAGCGAAATCAGCGAAGTGCTGAGCGCCGAATCACACACCAGCGTTAATGACGAAGTTGTTTGGCTTGCTTTGGACCAGTTAGAAAAATTCAAGTTGCTCGAAGAAGCCCCAGCCAGGCCGGCATTTCTCGCCGGCATGACGCGCCGCCAAATGGTTGCACGGCTTGGTATTGCTGCAGTTGCCTTGCCGGCAATCATTTCGATTGTCGCTCCCGAGGCTAAAGCTCAGGGATCACAAATCCAACCCGGCGGTTGTTGCACCAACCCTAGTGACTGTGCCAACGATTGTATTCAGGATCCGTCCTGCATCGTGGTGCCTAATAGTCCGAACAACTCAACGAAGCGGTGCATTTAGGCGCCGCCACAGTTCACCTGCATCGTTAAGGGGCTGCCGCGCGCAGCCCCTACCTTTTTGTTGACTTAATACATCATCCTTCTTTTCTTTCCAGTTCCAACGCTCAGCGCAGTCGCCTGGTTAATTTCCCTGGCAGACTGCGCTCCTCAAAACAGAGGTAACTATTGATCTTTCCTCCGGCGCGTGATAGTTTCAAGCCCCTATAGTTATTAGGTTGGAGTGAACCTCCTGCACTCACCAACAGTGCAAACGTACTTTGATTGTAGACTGAACAGGAGCGCCCACGTGAATAAAGATCCGCTGAACAATCTTCCGCAAGCACGCAAAGATAAACTGATCATCAAGGACCTGTCGGACGAAACGCTTGTTTATGACCTGGAAAGCGATAAGGCGCATTGTCTTAATCAAACAGCCGCTAGCATCTGGAAAAACTGCGACGGTAATCACACGGTAACCGACCTGATGGCGTTGCTCGCCGCAGACACCAAGTCGAAGGTCCCTGATGAAGTGGTGTGGCTGGCTTTGGATCAGTTGGAAAAGTTTGATCTACTGGAAGAGACTCCGGAATTACCGCCTCAGTTTGCCGGCATGAACCGCCGGGAGTTGGTGCGCCGCATCGGAATTGGCGTGCTGGCGTTGCCGCTGATCGTTTCCATTTCAGCTTCGCCCGCCCAAGCGCAAGGTTCATTACTAGCGCCTGGTCGATGCTGCGGTAATCCGACCGACTGCGCCTCGAATAATTGCGCTCAGACGCCCACGTGTGTCTCGCCGCCGCCCCCAGCACCTAGTACAAAAGCGTGTGCATAACTTTTAAAAATCGCAATTATCGGCGTCACATCAAGGGATGGAAACCTCACCAATCCTTTTTTTAACAGTTTACTTAGTGAGCGCGGAGCTCAAGTTCTCCGGAAGCAGCTTCCCGGGCCGACCACTCAAATATTTTCTTAACAGCCTAAACGGTCGAAACAGGTAATAAAGCAGGTAAAGCCCGCCTGGCAATGTAAGCGCGTGCCAGTCGGATATGGTCGGAACAAAGGCTGCGCGAAGAAAGCCGGCGATAGCGTCTCGCTTTCGATCCATAAGCTGCCAGTTATACCGGAACATTTTGAAGGCGCTTGGCGGTTGCGACTGCCGCGCAAATAGCTTCCGCTTAAACTCCGCCGCGCACTTGCGCAACGATTCAGTCTCTTCTACCTCCGAAAAAACATATGAAGGGAGGTCGAGTTCGCCAAAGTCCTGAGCGAGCAACAGTCCCACTCTGAGCATGCGCAAAGAATGAGACGCTTTTGCGCGATCCACTAACGCAGACCACTCGATTGATTCAGTTGCGCGGATGAATTCGGCCAATGAATTTATCCACTCTAACCTGCTCCAATAATGTTTCGATCCGTGGAAACAGAGGTAGAGAATCATGTCCGCTGGCGAAAATGTCAGCAGGGAAGTTGACTGGATACTGACACGCTCAGCCCGCTGCATTACCTGATCCGGATCGAGACCGAAAGGAAACGACTTTGGACTCAAGCCCCAATGCAAATCCACCACACGGCCACCGTCAGCTACAAACTGAATCTCACAGTGAAAGCGCAAGTGAGCGGACTGCTGCGATTTCGTCAGCGCGGGCTCCATCCTGTAGCCGGCCGATTTGAGCAGTTGTTTCGCCAAGTCGAAAGCGCCGGGGTCTATTAAGATATCGAGGTCGCCTACTTGTCTCAGCCCAATATCACCGTAGACCGTCGCCGCCAGAACCGGTCCTTTGAACACGGCAGCCTTTATTCCGTTCTCGTCAAAAAGCCGCAGCAGCCTTCGGAGTTCGCTGAAGAGATATAGGCAGGACTTACTGTTGGCGACAAACTCCTCCCTCATGGAATCGAGAATCGGACTTGGCACTCTTTTCGGACAAATAGAATTAAGGTGGTGGTAGAGCAAAGGCAGCAGTCGGTGTTGCGTGGCTCTTTCGCACAGGTAATTCCAGTCGAGTTCGCCATCCAAAAGCGCAGTCATTCGTGCGACCAGATCGACATTAAGCGATCTCCGGGCCACGCAAACCAGTAGCTCGTTTTCACGGGAAGTCACTGTCATGCTTCATTAAGGATCGGTTGGGGTGCAGCGCTCATCTGGCGATTCCACGACTCGGCGTAGCGTCCGTTGCGATCTAGTAATTCATAGTGGCTGCCGGATTCAAGAATGCGGCCATGCTCCATGACGTGGATAACGTCAGCATGCATTGCGGTCGTGAATCGATGCGTGATCACGATGGCGGTGCGTCCTACAGCCAGCCGGCGAAACCGTTGTAACCAATCAGCCTCAGCCCAGGGGTCCAAGGCGCTCGTCGGTTCGTCCAGAATTATTATCGGAGACTTTCGCAGGAACGCTCTTGCCAATGCCACTCGCTGCCATTCGCCGACGCTGAGTTCAGTGCCGCCAACAAACCACTTGCCTAGTACGCTCTCATAACCATCAGGCAGTTTGGCCACGATCTCTTCTGCTCCGGCAGCTTTCACCGCGGCCGCGATCGCCCCGCTTGACGGCGATTCAGCAAGGGCCCCATAAGCAACATTATCTGTCAGTGTCGTGTTGTAGTGCATTGGCTCCTGAAATAGCACCGTGATCAAGCGCCGCAACTCCTCAGTGCGAATTTGTTTGAGCTCAACGCCGTCGAGCTGTATTGAGCCCCGTTCGGGATCATAGAAGCGGCAGAGAAGCTTAAGGAGCGTACTTTTGCCCGCGCCGTTCGGTCCCACGATAGCGACAATGTGGCCGGCGCGGATCGTTAGATCGAATCCGTCCAGCGCGCGAAATTGGCTGTCGGGATAGGAAAAGCTGACATCGCGAAACGTAATTTCCCGGTGCAGAATCGTCACGGATTTGCTTTCGCCGGGCGAGGGTTCGACCACTAAAGGCTCGAGCGCCAGAAACTCAAAAAGATTTCCCAGAAACAGACTGTTGGCGTAGAGCTGTCCAATGCTTTGCAAGAGCGTGCGTATCAGGTGCTGGCCCTGGTTAAAGGCCGCATAGATCAAGGCCAGATCCCCCAGCGTTATCAGGCCGTGCAACGCCTTCCAAACCATCCAGGCCAGCGCCGCGCCGGTAAACAAGAGAGCGGCGACGCCCGCGCCAAGTTCGGCAAGACTTTGTTTTCGGGCCAACGACAGTCGCTCGCCCCTTAGTTTTCGGCGCAAGCTGTTGTAAGCCGACTGAAAATTCTTTCCCAGACCGAAAAGTCGCAGTTCCGCCGCCGCTTCGCTCGAGGTCAGAAGCCAATCGTAATAGCGTGTGCGTCGTTCTTCTGCAGTTGTCCGTAAATGCCAGTGGTATTGCACAAGCGCGTAATGGACCACGACGAAGAAAGCCGGCAGCGTGCTGATCACCAGCGCGAAAGATAACCACGGTCCCAACGGAATCAGGATCGCGCCCATTGCAACCAGCGTGATTCCGTTCTGGAACAAGCTTCCCAGATTTTCCAGTAGAGCTAGTGGTCTATATGCCGCTTCACCGCGCGCGCGATGCAGATGATCGTAGTAATCAGGGAATTCGTAAAAGGTGAGGTCGGCAGCGACTGACTTGGTATGAATCAGATCATTGATATGATCCTGCAGCAGTTCCGATTGCACGGTGCGGATCCAGCCGATGGCAACGCGCGCAACTTCTATCAGGATCATGACGCCGCCCAAGAGGGCCACCGTAATCAGGACGTTACGAACGCTCGGCCAATCGCTGTTGTTTTTCAGCGTGGCCACGACACCATCAACCACCAGCTTGGTTAGGTAAACCAGCGCCGCGGGCAGGATGCCCTGAATGATCAGCAGCACCGTCCAGGCGATGGTCCAACCGCGCGCCACCTCCCAAACCAGCCGCAATGCGCGCGGCAAGTATGGCAACTGCGCCAGCACCTTGCGCAGCTTGGTCGTTAGAATGTCCACGTTTCCACGCATCAACTATTGACTGAACTTTTGAGATAAATCAGTGACTTCATTCAACGCCGCATGCCAATCGGAGTATCTCTCGGGAAACCGTTCCGCAACCCGCATCGCAATTTTTTCAAGCGGAATTTTTCCATCCATTAAGTGAAGGATGAGAGCATTGACCTGGCCTTCCTGATTGAGAGTTGGCACATAGCCGGCCGCTCGTTTCCGCAACTGCGCGAAAGGAAGCGGCGTGCTGAAGAAGCTTGATTGTTTGAAATCAGCTTTTATTTGTTTCGTTTGGCCTTGGGCAAAAACACGAGTCTCCCACCGCCAGATGTAATCCTCGCCTACTAGGTTGGCGCTAAGTTTGAGTTCGATTTGATCGTCTATTGAAACCTCAACATGGTGGGGAAACGGGAAGAAGGCACTGCCGTAGATCAGCTCCGCGCTACCCGGCCTGTTGGAAAAACCGATGCCATCTACTAGGTCCGAATCGAACCAGACACTCAAGCCACGAGCAGTTCCGGATCGGATTACCGAGAAGACAATGTCCGATTTAACATTTGGTTCCTCCACCTGATAGTAATCGAGTGTCTGCCAGCAGATAGGATCAACGAGTAGCTGGCCCGATTTGAAAACTTCCTTACTCCATGTATTGGTTACGAGGGTTCGCGCTGCTGTGAGATCGAAACCTCGGTTGTGGTGTTCCCACGGACTCATAAGTTTTGAATATTCGTCGGGTGCTTCTACCACTGCCGCCCAGACGGTGTCCCGCTGGGGAATTAAAACACCGTTCGGAGCGAGCAAGCGACGGCGAGCGTCGCAAATCGAGGGAATGTGTTTTCGAAACCAAGGCAATACACCGCGCAAGTCTGAAACAATTACATCGGCGGGTTCTGGCAAGGTAACTTGCGTAGAAAAATCTGGCAAAAATTCAATCCGATCTCCGAAACCATTTGCCAGCGCTGCCTCGCGACCGACTTGAATCACCTCACCGGGTTCTATTGCGTACACGCGACGCGCTCCCATCTGGCAGGCTAACAGCGCGAAGAGTCCAATTCCGCTTCCCAAATCCGCCACGACGGCTCCTGGCTTGATAGCTTGGCGCAGCGCAGCGACATAGGCGTCCATACGCCCGCTGTCTGAGATCATTCGACCGTAGCCACCTACGCTATACATAAAGGACTAGTGACGATTCCGCGAGTCAAGGCTTATGAATGTTTATTGAGGACAGAGTAGCCGCTAGCGCCTCTCTATGGCCTTGATGGCGACCGGATCATGCGGCCTCTCGGACACCAAACACCAACAACTGCAAACTCAGGCGCGAAGATTCATTGGACAGTGTTATTTTTGAAGAGCGTAAGAAAGTCAGGCTGCGATTTAAACCAGCCTGCAAATGCTATCTTAGGTGTTTCGCCCATCACTTCGGTAATTCTATGTTGGAGGTTAGAGGCAACTTGAAAGATCAGAGCATCGCCAAAACCCGTATTCGCATACTCAAATGTAACACGCTTCGACGATCGTTCCCTTATTTGAAGAAGCCCTCCTTCATAAGCCCCCGAACTGAGATTTATGCTGAGCGCGACCAAGCGGTCATCTATTAAGTCGTCATGCCATGAATCGTAATGTCCGAACTTAGCGTGAAACAAGTAGGCTCTGCCGCTAAAAGAACCGATTCGACCACATCCAGTGATTTTTTGAGTGAAATCAAACAGTTCTTGATTATTAAGAACCAAAGTTAAGATACTGAGGGTCAGAGGATCCTCTAAACAAAGTTCAGTCGCAATACCCTCGTCCACCCTTGGCGAAAAGCTGGCAAAGTCCATCCGGCCCCGAATATCAGCCAACAATCCTTCTTCGAGGAAATGTCTTATCACGACGCAATGGTTCTGCTTGTACTCCTCTTGAACACGCTCTAGATCGGTCGCCGTACCGAAAAATCTTGTGCCTTTTCTCGCAACCCTAATCATAGGTGGTTCTGATTGCTAATAGGAGCTAACCCACGTCCCTGTCTTGATGGGGCCACAATATTGCGCAGCTGCTAAGTCAATTTGCAGAAAGAAGCCACACCTTCAAGTTATCAAGCGGGAGTGTAAGGTCCAGTGACGGTGATCCCGGACCGTTCTACTCCTTTGCGATATTTGTAGGATACGGAAAATCTGTCACCTTCGGACAAATCTAAAGGCTTTGGTAAAACCCACACCAAGCTGTACCAGCAATTGCCTTCGTCTGCTCGTCCCGGGTGGGTTGACAATTGTACGGATGGACTAAGTTCAAGCTCAAAGTATACAAGTACGCCAGTTAGTTCACCTGAGGCTGTGGCTGTAGACATTGTTGTGGTGTCTATCAAAGTTTCTTTGAATTGTTGAAAATCGATTTTCGCGAGCAAGATGGGATCACTCAGAACATTCCAATCCCGCGCTCTTTGCGGCTTAATGGTAAAGACCTGATAAGCACTATTTGCCGCATCTGCCATCGCGTCGAAATTAAATCCATACCAAGAGCGCCAATTCAATAGTGTTTCATTGACGAAGACACTTGCACCTAGTTTGTTGTGTGGTATGTCAAGGGCGAGACCGAAAATCTTGACCGCTTTCGGCACTATGCGAGAATTGACTTTGAGCATTCGGCTGCGCGCATCCTTGGTAACTTCTATGACTTTCTCGGCCAAAGGCTCGTTCCCGATGATCTCACTGATAAGGACATCTGCCCGTTCCGGCAGACTCACACGCGTTGACCAGCCCTGTACAAGCGTAATGCGATCCGTTAATCCATTGGCTTCGAAGTTCGCCTGGGCAAGTTTTCCGATGCTGCTCGTCTCGATTGCATAAACTCGCTCCGCTCCAGCCCGGGCAGCGGCCATTGCCAGGATACCTGTCCCGGTGCCGATATCCACGACGACATCTCCAGGGCGTACAACCTCAGCGATGCCGGCAAGGTAGCTGGCGGTGCGCGCCCGATCATTAAGCATGGCGGCATGGATGGGTGACGCATCAAACCCCGACGGGGCAGCTATTAATTCGGGTGCGAATATCCCTTCCTCGCGCAAAACCCCGGCTTTATAAAGCCGGATGATCGTGCTCGTAAGATCAATCCAGTCCAGACTGCCTGTGACTTGTCTACCAATCTTTTCGAGTGCCATCGATATCGAAGTGGGATGTGAGAACGCGTCTAATACTGCTAAGCCATGCGATCCACATTGAATCGTTGTCCCCCCTTCGGACACTAATACATTGCCGCTTGAATCCAGTTGCACCCTCAATTCCGGTACACGCTGCAGAAGTTTGTTAGGATCTATTTTGCTCAATAATATAAATCCGGAAGCGACTTTGTCGGCTAAAACTTTAAACGGTCGAAGGCGGTAACCGATTTGACTTCAGATGCTTCGCCGCGTGGTGCTAGATTCAAACCCAGTCTTTAGTCGTCTGTTACAAGGGCGGCATGACGGGACTCGGCGGAGTCCTCGACTATCAATTGGCAGAGGCGCGGAAGTCGTTCAATTTTTCTGTGCGGAATAATGCGCTGAACCGGCACCGTAGCCACGAGTCGATTGAAGACCTCGAACTCTTTGCTCCTCATCTGTTTATCCAACATATAGCTCGCGTAGGAGTTTCCAACTAAGGACATCATTTTTTCAGCTGCCGACATCTTCTCAATGTAGGGCGCGCGATTATCCTCACGGCGCTCGCCAAGTAAGAAAACTCCCGCCAGCGTGATTACTTCCGGCTGGAATCTGTATCCCTTGTCCGTCAGATCGAGATAGCGCTTATCCCAGGTCGGCGTCAGACGCGGTAAATGGTCGGCCGTGCCATAGAGCGCGTTGACTGATTCAGGCCACAAGCGAATGCGCGGGTAGGCAGGTTGTATTAGAAAATGATCTCCGTTATCAATGATCGCAAGTACATCGTCAGACACTACCGGATACCCGAGATCGGCAAACGTTGCCGCGGCGGTAGATTTTCCGGCGCGGGCAGGGCCAAGAAGAGCAATCCCACTGTCTTTAACAACGATGGCACTGGCGTGCAACGAGATGAAACCGCGGAGTCTTAAGAGGAAACCGAGAATAGGCCCGAGGAAATATGTAGCGGTGTCTGCGAGTGTCAGCGTATCAGGCCATCGCGCCCAGATCTCAGTACCTTCGCGATCCAAAACAAATTCGGTTCCGTCCGAATACACATATTGAAAGTGGCTGCCGCCATTCAGTTCCCACACTATTCTGGTGGAGTTACCGTCTTCATCAACATTTGGCCCAACAGAGCGAACCTTCGCCGTGTTAGCTTTGCCTTCCAGCCATGAAGGCATAGAGCCTAAGCACGCAGTTACGTCAGCACTTAATGCATCGGATGTGGGAATGAGACCCGGGATTGGCAGATTTGAGCGAAGGCTGAGGCCGTAAACAGAATACCTGAACGATTTTCCGCCCACTTGAACTTGTTTCAGGAGGTTTTGTCGGTAGAACCTCTCCCACCGTCAAGAGTGTTTCTATTTGCCGCAGTTCTAGTGATCTCACTTATTGCCCCATAGTCAAACAGTTGGGGTTGACTGTACGGCTTCTTGATCGATTCATCCTCTTGAGGGTGCAAAGTTTCCACATTCTTTGGATTCATTTTAAGCTCCTGCATGTGCCATCCAGTCATAAAAGCTAAGAAGGCGAATTTTATTCCACAATTCGTCAGAATCGCAACATTCGAGGGCTTGCGTGCTAGGTGGTATAACATATTTGCTCAGTTCTGGTAAAGCGTCAAAGTCCTTTATAATAGCTTGCTCGCCCCTGCTAATGCGGGCCAACAGCACATCGCCAGCCAACGGGGTCTTTGGTCGCAGGCGGACCGTCTCAGGCAGGATACCTCGCATCGCTTCACGTATCAGTCTTTTATTCATGCACCAGCGCGCGGCTGGTATCGCGAGCAAATATGTGACGAGGCGAAGGTCGAAGAAAGGGTAGCAGTTTTCTATTGGGGCGAAAGCGCCGTCCGCATTATCACGCTCGAACACAAAAACCCAGAACGGGCTGACAAGCAAATTATGGGCAAGCGGATGGGTAGCATGTGAGGGCTTTGACTGTACATAAGCCTCTCGGATTCGCTGCTGCAATCCGATACGAGCGGCGAACGCCCGACTGATCCACAAAGGCAACTCCTTCGCAGCGGGTGGCTCGTTCCAGCCTTTAGATCGTCTTAAGAAAGTGCGAACGCCAATCGGCGGCAATCGCCGATTCCAGAATGCATAGCCCACTAGATCCATAAATGCTTGAGTCCAATGTCCACTCTTAATGAGGGAACTCATGTGTCGGGAAAAGAAAGTAGAAAGCACAGCGTCCGGCCCCTGTCCGTAAAGGGCTATGCGGCAATGTCGAGCGAGTTGCCAATACTGATTTGCAACAATCGCTATTAAAGGCTCTGGAATGGGCTCGGACCTATCCAGTTTCAAGTGCTCAAACTGTTCGAACAGTTTGTAGTTGTCCGCGACGACATAGTTGATAGGAATTTTCAAAGCTTCAGCAGCCAAGCCCGCGTAATAACCCTCCTGATCTTTAATGAGATCCTCATACACGACCGTATAAGCTCGCAAGTCGAAAGGACCGCCCCTTCGCGTGAACAACGTATGGGCAGTTGCGGCAACGGTCGTTGAATCCAAACCGCCGCTCATAAGAACCCCGACGCGGTCAGTACGCAGGCGATCACCTACTGAGACATCTAACAACTGCTTGAAGTGTTCGACGTATTCTTTACTTCTTTTGTAGCGAACGCGGCCATCAACGGGTAAGGTCCAATAACAACTCAAACGCGGCTCGTCTTCCGTCCATATAAGGGTGTGTGCTGGTGGCAGTCGTTGAATGTCAGCGAACACAGTCGTAAAGAGATTGTAGTTCATGTCAAATACCAAAAAATCGCCGACTGCCTCATCGTTGAGCTGGGAAGATACTGATTGGTGGAGACGCAAACACTTGAGCGTATTACTAAAGAGGAGGTGATTACTCAGATAGGCGTAATAAAACGGCCGTATACCAAAGTGATCTCGCGCGCAGAAGAGGCGGCGCTGGCGGCTGTCCCAGATTGCGAAGGCGAAGTCGCCGATCAGATGTTTGACGCAGTCTTCGCCCCAGGCTTCGTAGGAATACAGGATCAGCTCGGCGTCGTTTGGAACTCTTGGATCAGTATCATGAGCTTTTGAGTGTGAGCCGTTACCATTTGGGGACGACCAGTGATCATTTCGTGGGATAGAAACTCGCAGCCTTCTCTGCAGCTTTGCTTCCAGTTCTGCAATCAACTCCGCGCGCCCATCGATGCGCGCGTCGGCAGTGAGCCAAACTTTTCCGTCCAAAGTGATCGGCTGTTTCTCTGTTTCCGCTTCGAAGGTAGTGCGCAGCATCGTATGGCCAAAGCCTACGTTGCCGTCGATCCAAATCTCTTGCGCATCGGGGCCGCGGAAAGACATGAAGTCAGTCATGCGGCCGAGCAGTTCACGATCGACGGGTGCGCCGTCCAGATTAATAATGCCGACTATGCCACTCATCTTGATCGCACCGACCCACTCACCACAGATCCATTAGGGGCGATTGCGACACCTCCAAAAGGCGCGTACCGTTCTTCCACGCCGCGGTCTTCGTTCAGCGCAACGCCCAGGCACTCAATCCATGCATGAGCTTGCAGTTCATTTTCTTCCTTGCGAGCGCCAAAGCGGATCTGGCTGTCAAGTCCACTGCGTTTGAGCAGGGACCACAAAACGAGCGACTGCTCAAGGCAATTCGCTCGATAGAGGCTATGGTTCGCCGCTGCTCTTACAAGCCGTGCGATCTCGCGGGCTTCTTTAATTCTGACTGGCGCGGAAGAGTCAGATGAATCTGAGTTATGCGAATTATGAGCTGAAGAACGGTTACCCTTTTGAGTCAGCCTGGCCAGCGCGTTCTGCCATCTTTGGACACCGAGAACCTTTATGCTGAGCGCGGTGGCCGGCAACATGAGCAGTGATTGGAAAAACACCACCCGCCCCCGCCAGCTTAAAGCAAAAAATTTACGTCTTCTGCTCACTCGTAATTTCCACCAATCCTTGTTCCACCAGTTGTTCAATAATCGAGGTCAGATCCTGACGGAGCACTTCACCTTCGACATCGTATTCCTCAAGCAGCGTTTCATATGCTGCCTGAATAGAATCTGCAGTGGTAAGTAGTGTCATCATGCGCGTGCCGACTTCGTCCAATCCGAAGTAACGCTCACTATCCAAATTAAGAATTACCGATTCACTCTGGAGACCCGAGATTAATATGTCTTCCGGCACTTTAACTCGATCTGCGAAAGAGATTGCCATAATTACCTCTATTTATTCTCATTCATCTAGCAGGATGCTGAAAAACAGATTTGGAGTGCGGCGGCTTGACGCCGCTTTTGCTTTAATTTTGGAGTGCGGCGGCTTGACGCCGCTTTTTAGTTAGCCTCGCGACTTCGTAAAAGAAAACAGTCGACTCAAGCCAGTGGCTAAAGCGGCGTCAAGCCGCCGCA
>JBPCKD010000074.1:0-57564 GCA_051004635.1 Pyrinomonadaceae bacterium | reverse complement strand
TTTGAAGTTCATACGGTTCGTTCAGCCCTCCACTGGAAATACAGCGCCCTTCATGTTGTTTCAAAATACGTAGCAGCGGAAGAAGTGCTCAACCAGTTCGCGAGTAAGCCTATTACAAAATCAGGGTGGGAGCAATCAACTTTACGATCAGATCGAAATCCGAAAGGTGAAGTACCTACCGATTTAGCTCGACGAACCGCTGGCACGGACGTTGGACTTTGGACATTGGACTATCGGTTCACTGCCTCCTGCCTCCTGATTCAATTGACCCACCTTGCCGTCGCCGTTATATTCAACTCAACCGGAAGGAGCACTATGAGCGCGAACATTAAAGAAGAAGCCGGACGCTTGATCGACCGACTCCCTGAGGACATCACTTGGGACGACTTGATGCACGAGATCTACGTGCGCCAGTCGGTCCAGGCTGGCCTCGATGACAGCAAGGCTGGGAAAACCGTCGAAGTCGCGGAAGTCCGCGCCAGGTTCGGATTGAAAAAGTGAGAGTTCTCTGGACAGACGCGGCCATTAGCCAGCTTCAGACCATTCATGACTTCATCATATAATTAGACGAAGTTCGTCAGATTGTGGAAGGCTCCCACCGGATAATCTACCTGATCAAAGAAGCTGAGAACGGAGTTGAGGTTTTAGCCGTAGTCCACACGGCCCGTGAACGATTGGATCTTCCGGAGTAAAACCAGCCACCCACTAGTACTCCGGTCGCTTATCGTGCCTCCGCCATCTGCCTTCTTGCCCTCTGCTCCTGCCTCCGGCTCCGTCTGCCTCCTGCTCCTGCCTACTGCCTTTCCTCATCACTCAGTACTCATCACTCATCACTCATCACTTTTTCCCTCTGCCTACTGCTCCTGCCAACTGCCTACTGATTTTTGTTGGGCCAAGGTTGGTTCCGACACGAAGCCCGCGCCCACGTCCGCGAACCGTGTAGACCAAATCTCCGAGAGCTGGAGATAGCTGCCTTCCATATTCTTAATCGAAACCAGTCAAGTTGCATGGGCGCATTCTTCAGACTGACCGCTGACATAAACAGCCGTGTGGAGTCCCAGAAAACTGCTTTATCTTTCTTAACCGAGAGAAGCGAGGAGTTTAGCTGCCTTGCAGCGTTTGCGATCCATCGCGGCATTGCGGTTGCATAACGGTCCACGCCCTCTCTAAGATCTCACCATTGTGCGGCCCATATTTCAGCGAATCTCCCATGGTCTGCAATCTCAACAACTGACTACACCCAATCAAGGCTAATAACAGAAGGTAATTATGAAAAAGCTCGCTGTTAGTAAACCGGATGTCTCTGCTTTATTCTCAAACCTACTGATAGTTTCCGCCGTTGTAGCAGCCTCTGCTCCAGTGCTTCTCGGGGACCGACTTGTCTTAATCGCCTCGGAGGTTTTCAGACAAGGCGCAATCCTGCTTCAAGAGGTTAGTGTCTCCCTGCAAAGGTTATTCAGTTAGAAATCAGCAGTCACTAAAAAAAGCAGGAGAACGCATAGTTTCGAGCTTTCGTTCGCCAGTCGGAAAACCATCCACCAAGTAACACGAAATTTCACGAAGCAGTTTAGTGTTGCTTGGTGTGATTTAGTGGATCGTTTCCTTGTCTTCCAAATAGAAAACTCCCTCTGAAAGTATTGTCTTGCCATCTTTAATCGTTGTAATCTGCGAAACAAACCGACAACTTCTTGTTTTTTCGGACAAGATTTTGCCTCCGGCGCATGGGGGCTGGCGGCTAGGTTGAATGGAACCCTCCAACCAGCCTGCGAAGCTGGCCGAGAGAGTGCCAACCCCATGCGACGCCCGGGCGATGGCCCATGAGAGCCTGGGGTTGCAGAAAAGAATCCAGGTGAGCCTGCGAAGCTGGCGACAGGCGGGTTAGTCAAGCGGCTATCTAAAGGATCATTTTGATCAATCGAACCTAATTACCACAGTTCATCTGTCGCCGCACTTCGTGGGCTCGGACGCATTCTGGTTCGCGTCCCCCAGGCTCGGCAAAGCCATCGCCTGGGGCTAGTACTCTGTCCGCCAGCTTCGCAGGCTGGTTGAATGATTTCTTTGAGCCGTTGCTTGCGGCCGAAGGCGCGCTGCGCAATCTGCGGATAGCTCCCGTATGGACAAGCCTGACGAAATCAAGGTCTTCATCTCGAATCGCGAGTCGAAGTGTGATGACTGCGGCGAAGAGTTGGGTAAGAAAGCCTGGATTACCCTCGAAAGAGACAAAGGCGCGTTATGTCTTTCTTGCGCTGATCTCGATGACCTGACTTTTCTTCCCACCGGCGACGCCGCTCTCACCCGACGCTCGCGAAAATATTCCACGCTCTCAGCCGTCGTGCTGAAATTTAGCCGGGCACGCAGACGCTACGAACGCCAGGGATTACTCGTCGAAGAGAACGCGTTACAGCAGGCTGAAGCTGAGTGTTTGGCTGAAAGTGAGGTACGGTCGCGACGAGCTGAGCGAGAACGAATCCGCCGCGAGGATTTTGACCATCAATACATTCAAGCCTTCGCCAACCGCGTAAGAGAACTCTTTCCCCACACCCCCAAAGGAAGAGAACAGGAGATTGCCGAGCATGCATGCCGAAAATACAGCGGCCGCGTGGGACGCTCAGCGGCAGCAAAGAGCTTTGACGAAGAGGCAGTGCGCTTGGCAGTAATCGCGCACATCCGCCATAGCGAAACAAACTACGACGAGATGTTGGGCAAAGGTTGGCCCAGACACGAAGCCCGCGCCCACGTCCGCAACCAAGTGGACCAGATTTCCGAGAGCTGGAAATCATGGCCTGCCTTTTTGTTTTTCGTTCTGCCTTCTTGCTCTAAGCGCAAATTAGTCCCGTGTTATAGTAGGCCCGATTTCTAAGAGCACGTGGTGTTGGCACTCTCGTCGTCGCAGCTCAGCACTGTCCGGGTACTCTACCAAAAGGATCTATAAATATGGGACGAAAATCCACAGCACGTGGACCCAAGTTCGTAGGGTTCTTCTGGCCGGTTATTGAAGTTCTAAAGGAGCTCGGTGGTTCTGCCAGACCCGCTGAAGTCCGTGAGCAGATCGCTAAGAAACTCGGCATCTCCGAACAAGAGCAAGCCGAACCTATGCAGAGCGGTATTCCTCGATTTGACAATCAGGTTGCGTGGGCCCGGTTTTATTTGGCCAAGGCGGGGATCATTGACTCTTCTGCCCGGGGCGTGTGGACCCTAACGGAAAAAGGGCGCGCGCTCACTCATCTTAACCACGATGAAGCGCTCGAATTATTCAAAGTGGTCCTCGCACAGTTTCAACGTGAGTCTGAGGAGACGATCGAGGCTGAGGACGGCGAGGCTATTCCTCCTCAGGATGCCGCTTTGACAACCGCCGCTAATTATCGTCAGCAGCTTTTAGAGATTTTGCGGGGTCTTCCGCCTTCTGGATTCGAGCGTTTCTGCCAACGTCTGTTGCGCGAGTCAGGCTTTCAAGAGGTCACCGTCACGGGCCGTTCGGGTGATGGCGGTATTGACGGAATAGGTATCCTTCAAGTAGGCGCTTTAGTGAGCTTCAAAGTGCTGTTTCAATGCAAAAGATACTCAGGGGCGGTCAATCCGAGTCAAGTTCGAGATTTTCGGGGCGCAATGCAGGGGAGGACCGACAAGGGGATAATTGTGTCCACTGGATCCTTCACGCCAGATTCCAAAAGAGAAGCCGTCCGCGACGGAGTTCCGCCAATCGAGTTGATTGATGGAGAGAAGCTTGTCACGATGATCGAAGAATTAGAATTGGGCCTGAGCCCGATCAAATCATATAAGGTAAATAAAGGTAAATGAAACATTCTTTGATGAGTTCAAGTCGTAAGCTGAAAACACTTTGGTGAGCGGCTCAGCTCGGGGGACACCTATCCTTTCTCGTTCCAAGATCTATAGATGAACTTCGTGCAGTTCGGCATCGTCACTTAGTTCCGTCGCGGATCCAGAAAACGAAACTCGACCATTGCGCAACACGTAAACTCGGTTCGCAATTGTCAGGACCCCACGCACCTTTTGCTCAACAATTAAGAACGGCTGTGCCGCTACTACACCCGCTCTCAATATGGACATTCCTCAAAGGGCACCGCCGGCATCCTCGGCACGATACTGGGGGCAATCTTGAACCTGCAACTCGTGAACTAGCAAAACACTCGGTAGCTTCCCTACCAATTTTCGCTGTCCTAAGGACCAGAATTGTTTTGCCATCTTTAATCGGTGTAATCTGCGCAATCTGCGGATCTCCACGCCGGCAGTGGGCGAGCTTCCAGTCATCTGCGAGGGCGGCGGCGGGGAACTCGTATTTCGTTCCAGCTACGGCGCATGGATGATCCTCACGAACTTCATGAACTTATGGCAGACGGAGGTCGCGCCGCGTAAACGAATCGGACAGGAGTGCCATCCAACTCTTTGGAGTGCGCGCGACGCGACCACCCCAGCGCGGCTGCCGCGCCAGGGACCCCGGTTGTCGCCGCTTTGGCCTGCGGCGCGCTGAGCCGCGTTGTTTAGAAGCATTCTACTCAAAAGTACGTCGCAACTCGGGATGGACGAAAGCGCCGACTGTTCGGCGTCACTTCATTTACGTCAGCTCCGAGTGGCGTTCAAATAACAATGCACGAGCCGCACGCGACGAATAGCCGGCGGAGGAGTACTGCGACAGGTCGCAGCCGACCCAAAGCGCCGACTGGTCGGCGCACTCCAAGGAGTTGAATCCGTCGTCAACGGTCTGGAGTCGGCAGTCAGCCTGCGCGGCGAAATTGATGGCGAAATTGATGTGGAGGCGTCTGCGGTTGAGGATATAATTCGCCACTGTTCGGCGAATCCTTTAAGTAGCAGGAGCGACAAGTGATGAAGGTGAAACTGCAGGACGTGGTTGACATGATGGATATGCTCCACGAAGAGGCGTCAGCACATCTCAACAAGCGTACTGGCGAGTTGATTACGCTCTCTAGCGAGGAGTTCGAGGCGGCTGAAGAAGAATTAGAAGGGGGCGAGGAAGCAGATTTGGCCGACTATCCAGAGTGGCAACACGAACTAATTCTGAAGGCGAAAGAGATTATGGATTCGCAGGATTGGATTGAGTTGCCCGCGAAAGACGATATAAACGACTACGCCATCATGGAAGAGTTTTGCCGCTCGATTGCAGATCCGGAGTTATCGGACCGGCTGCTGAACACGATTCGGGGCAGCGGTGCATTCAGCCGCTTTCGAGGCGCGCTTGAGGCCCTGGACCTGCGGCAAGAATGGTATGACTTCCGCGCCTCCGAACTGGAAAAGATTGCCGTTGGTTGGCTTGATGAGAATGAGATCGCGTATACGAGGTAGGCTGAAAGCGGCTGAGACGTTTCGGATCTACCCACCCTCACTTTCTTGAGGCGCAGCCTCAGGAAGAAATCCCACCCACTAACGCAGGTGGTTCTGACAAATCAAGAATCAGCCCCGGAAAGGCTGAGCCTTTCCGCACTGTGCTGCGGCAGAGCCGCGACTCCGAAAGATCAACCTAATCTAGCTCACTCAACCTACTCCTGCGGCTTGCCGCCGCACAGTGCGGAAAGCCTATGGCTTTCCGTCCACCAACTGCCCCACCTCTTTCCTGAGGCTCAGCCTCAGGAAGAAATCCCACCCACTAACGCAGGTGGTTCTGACAAATCAAGAATCAGCCCCGGAAAGGCTGAGCCTTTCCGCAGTGTGCTGCGGCAGAGCCGCGACCCCGAGCGATCAACTTGATCTGGCTTACTTCTTCCAGGGTTGGCCTATCGCGTCTGCGTCCTGTTCTTGCTAATCTGCGGCATCCGCGTAATCTGTAGATGATTCGCCTCTGATGGTCAACTGTGACAGCGCTTGCTGCATCAAGTAACCATCGCCGAAAACGTTCACTCCGTCGGACTAAACATTCGACCTAAAACATCACTAATAGTCTCCCATCTTGAATTTCGCAGTAGACCATGTTCACCACTCTTCGCTTTTAGGAGGCGACAACAATGAAAACCCTGCTGATCTTTACGCTTATCTTCGTATTTGCAACTCCCAATCAGGCCCAAACCAAACGCGCAACGCGGGCAGCAGCGACACATGAGCCACGCGCAACGCGCGCGGTCGAGACACGTGAGTCGGCGCATGTTCAAACCAGGCGCGCAACGCGCGCGGCAACGCGTGCGGCGACGACACGTGAGCAGGTGGCGACACGTGGGGGGAGTGGCCAAGCCACTCGCGGCCAATTGCCGCAGTCGCTGCCGATTCGCCGCGTAATTCTCTACAGCAATGGCGTCGCCTACATTGAGCGGCGCGGCATGGTTGAGGGCCACGCGGAGATTAGTCTGTCATTCAAGCAATCACAGGTCGATGATGTCTTGAAGTCGATGATTGTGCTTGACCTCGGGAAGGGACGCATTGGCGCGGTGAGTTACAACTCCAGCGCGCCGCCATCCGCGCGGATGGCGGATATCCCCTTCTCAATTGCGTCCGGCACCCAGAGCAATAACAGCGGCGGCCTGGCGAAGGTTTTGACTCAACTGCAAGGCGCTCACGTCGTCGTCTCTACGGCCACACGCACCGCCGCCGGATCGATTCTCACCGTCGAAGAACGCAAGTCGCAGATCGACGCCAATAAGCCGCCCGCTACTACAAACTTTTTGGTTATCTCCTCCGAGTCAGGCGAGTTGCTGAGCTTTGATTTGGCTGAAGTGCGTTCAGTGAAACTAGTGGATGAAGGCGCACGCCGCGACGTTAGCGAATTTGCAAATGCCGCAGCTTCGGCTCGGCGTCGGGATGCAAAGACGATCGTGGTGACCTCGGACGGCGCCGGCTCGCGCGAGATGCTGGTCAGCTACACCATCGCGGCGCCGATTTGGAAGACGACGTATCGGGTTGTGCTCGATCAGGCGGGAAAGCCTTTCTTCCAGGGTTGGGCCATCGTGGACAATGTTGGCGAGGAGGATTGGAACAAGATTGCGCTTTCGCTCATTTCGGGCACGCCGGTTTCGTTCATTCAGCCAATCCAGCAACCGTTTTATCGCTACCGGCCGATCGTGCCGATGCCGCAGGATCTGAAACTGGAGCCTCAGGTGTACGAACCGGGAGAGACAGCGAGCGTAACCATGAGCGGGGGAATAAGCGGTGTCAGCGGCAACTTCGCCATTGGAGGAGCCAGCAACGAGCAATTGCGGCGTTCGCAGCAACTCTCGCAACGCCAGATAGTTCAGTTACCCAAGAATAATCGAAACACAGTGGACAATCTCGCGCTGACCGCTGCTGCCGACGCGACGCTGCCCTCATCCTTAAGCGATGCCATGATCAGTCCCGATTCCGGCGTCGTAGCTGCCGCGACGGGCAGTGAGGTGGGAGATCTGTTCGAATATAAGATCGATCAGCCGGTGACAGTTCCACATGATCGCTCCGCTCTGATTCCCATCGTGCAGGCGCGCATGGATGGCGAGCGCGTCTCGATCTACAACGAGGCGATACGCCGCGACCGGCCCATGGGCGGCATGCTTTTGAAGAACACGACCGCGCTTACACTCGAAGGCGGCTCAATGACCATCATCGACGGTGACGCTTACGCCGGCGAAGCATTGATGGAGCGGCTAAAGCCCGCGGAGCAAAGACTGATCTCGTTCGCGCTGGATCTCGGCACGCTGGTCACTGCGCGCACCAAAGAGGACCGCGCGCCGACATTTCTGGTGCGCGTAGTCAACGGCGTCTTCCAGGCGCACTACCACCAGACAAGTAAGAAGGTCTACACGCTGACCAATCAAACGGACAAACCGCGCGTGGTCTTTGTCGAGCATCCGGTGCGACAGGATTGGACGCTTACCGACGACACGCCGAAGCCTGACGGGAAGAGCGCGCGCTACTACCGCTTTCGCGTTCCGCTCGAGCCGCATCAGACGGCCGAAGTTGCGGTCACAGAGCGCCGCGTGTTCGTAGATAGTTACGCCCTCTTGAATTTCACGCGGACGGACCTGGAATTGTTTATCGCACGCAATTACATCGACGCGCCGACCCGGGCGGCGCTGGAAAAGCTCATTGATATCAAGGCCCGCATCGCCGCCAATGAAGCGCGGCTGCAGGCTATCATTAACGAGGTTACTGAGATTGCGGAGGACCAGGAGCGTCTGCGTGAGAACATCAAAGCTTTGACTGCAACGGCTGAAGCTAAACAGCTCATCGCGCGCTATGTCGCAAAGGCGGACACGCAGGAGTCGCGTCTGGAGCAACTGGAGAAAGATCGCCGCGCTGCGACTGAGGAACAGGCTCGACTGCAATCGGAGCTTGCGACAGCGATACGCGGCTTCACCCTGGATCGGCAGATCAACTAGTAGAGACAGCAAACAGCAGACGGCAAACAGCAGTCAGCCGGAAAGTAGAGATCAATAAACGCAGCGACCAATCCTGATTGAGGCTATGGCTGACTGCTATTTGCTGTTTGCTGTTTGCTGTTTGCTGTTTGCTGTTTCATCGCGTCCTTCCCAGGGCCAATGCGGCGCTGTGTAGTGCAGGCTCAGATAAAAAGGTCGCGCGCTTCCCCGCCCTCTCCGGCGCTTCGCGACGTAGTCAACAGCTCGTTCGGTGAGCATGTCGGTCATGTAGCCGATGCGCTCGACCGGAATCTTGCCTTCAAAAACATCAAGGTTGGCCGTCATGTCCTTGTGCGTGAAAAAGTCGACCGCGCCGCTCATTATCCCAAAGAACTCTTCGAAGCCACTTTGGACTGGTCCGAAGTTTGGTAAATAACCCAGATGCCATTTGCCGATCAGCGCGGTCTCATAGCCGCTTTGCTTGAGCAAGGACGCAATGGTGGGATGCTCAGGTGGCAGCCCGAGAGTTTTAACTTTGTCCCCCAGGTCTGATCTTTCGGTAAGTGGTTCTTCAAGGCCGACGCGCGTACGGGCCGGATAACGCCCGGTAATGAACGCGCAACGCGTGGGCGTGCACACAGGAGATCCGGAATAAGCGTTCAGGAAACGGACGCCCTGCGCGGCGAGGCGATCGAGGTTTGGCGTTTGGTAATCGGGACGGCCGTAGCAACTCAGATCGCCATAGCCGAGATCGTCGGCGAGGATGAAAAGAATGTTTGGACGGCGCGGCTGGGCCAACGTCAGACCAGGAGCGATTGCCGCGCCGGCAATTGCGGCGCCCACGAATTCGCGACGCGTGATGATGCGTGGCATGCGGCGGATGTTAGATCGCGGCCAGGAGAATGGCAATGGAAAAACTATCCGCAGATTACGCAGATTAAGAGCAAACAAGTGCGTCTGTCAGGTGACCGAAGAACATTGGGCGCTACGGCTCCCGGGTCTGATGTGGGCTACTGGAACTTTGCAGAAAAAGTCTGCGGACGTTCGAAACGAAGACTGAGAAGTTCTAAGATAAGCATTGGTTCGCATTGCTTCGTGTTCTTTCGTGTAATTTCGTGGATCGTGTGCTCACGGTTCGGACGATACGATCCACGAAATTCTACGAAAGAACACGAAATAAGAGTTTTTGTGCAAAGCCGGCTACTGGATCTGTCTTGACGGTTGGCCTTTGAAGACTGTTTGGCCACCCAGCGACGTATAGAACGCGAAAGCAACTACCGCGGCAGTGATGACAAACACAAACATAGTCGACGGTGCATACCAGACTGAGAAGTCCGTAGTCATAGGATAGTTACTGAACATGGTGGTAAAGAACAGTGCCGCGGTCAGAGTGAGCAAGCCAAACCGTGTGGCCGCGAGGATAATCAGCGCTGAATATAAGGCGGCGAAAATCAAGCTGATCTTTAAAGGACGGCCGCCCAAACCCAAAGCGGCCGTGAACAGGAGCCAGGCTACGCCCAGCGCTAGCCACTCCCGGCGACGGAAGATCATGTGTAATAAGAGCAGCAGAAACATGCAGCTGACGGCGAGGAAGACGATCAGCGTGATTCCGGTAAAGAAGAGTTCACCAAAGGCCTCGCGCAATCCCAGCATGGTATAAAGCTTTATCGGCTTGGGCGCCTGCACGTGACCAAACCAGCCAGGCGTTAATGCCCAGAGGTTGAGGATTACCATCATCGCCATTCCAAAAACTGCACCAATGAGAGTGTCTCTGCCGATCAGGGGATCTCGGAAATCGCCCGCGAGCAACCGGCTCCACGAAACCATTCGATGCGGCCACCAGCGACGCACGTATGGCTCGAGCGCGAGGTAGAAAAGCCAAAGGAGCACTGTCGGCAGCAGCGCAAAGTAGATCCCAAACTTGGAGAAGGTCCAATTCGTCGTTGGCCCCAAAATGACGCGCGCGGAAGACCCAGGCAATCATCAGTGCCAGGAAGATGTAAATCGCCAGCCTCCCGCCGCCTTTGCGATCGCCGGAACCGTCACGCAGATTTCTTCTACCCAGCAACACTCCAATAACAAAAAATCCTAACGTCGCTGCGACGAACACGAAAACAATAATCTTCCCTAATAATGAGTCAGGTTGCTGTTGGCGCATCGGCCCGCGGGAATTCCATGGGCCGCTGACCTTAAAGAAGACCGGTTTGCCGGCATAGGCAGCAGCCTCGATTCTGATGGGGATTTGCAGTTCATTGGAGAGCGTCCCTTCCCACGTAGCCCTGCTGTCGCTATAAACAGGTGGCACCCCCTTTGATGGTTTCGAGGTGAAGTTGGCCTGATTGAAGCCAGCCTCTTCAAAAAGAACGGACCAGTTCGGAGGACCAGCGGGCTGAGTAGACTCGTCTTTCTCAGGAACGGCGTGGAACTCGATCATCCTGCCCTTGGGATCGAGCAACACTGTAGCGCCACCAGAAAGATTTTGCGGCGGATCACTTGACGAAGCGCGCATCGCCAGCCGGGTTTTGGGAATCAAGTATACCGGACTCTGTCGATACCAGAAAAAAATCGTCGCCGGTCGTGAAGTCGCGAGCTGTCCCAGTGCTGCGGTGTTAGTCGTCTCGGCATACCTGAGATATTCAGAGTCACTTCCCAGGCCATATGTGCTATCAACGAACGGCGCGGTGTAACCGAGTTTCGCGACAATCGTGCGTGCTCTTTCCTCAAGCAGCTGTGGCGATTTCTCAAGTGCAACCCGGCGATGCAGCTGAGTCTTCTCGGAGAGTAGTACGACCGCAACCACGGCTACAAGAACACAAGCCAATAAAGAGACGGCAACGGCAGGCTTCAGAAAGCCTTGCCTGGGCGCCGCCGCAACCATTTCCGGCGAAGGTGTTTCTCCAGCGGCAAGTGCAGCCGCGAGGGGATCTCCTCCCGGCAGCGATGCGGACACCTCGAGAGCGGAAGCGGGCCGCTTGTCAGGATCCTTTTCCATGCAGCGCAGAATCGTGCGTTCGACCAGCGGATCGATGTTATGCACCAGCAACGAAGGATTGGTCGGCATACTGTCGCTGTTGCGCAAATTCAGCAGTTGCGGAAGGGTCGGCGCGTCGAACACCTTCTTGCCGGTGAAGATCTCGTAAACGACCAGACCGAGCGAATAGATGTCGCTCTTTATGGTCAACTCTTTTCCGGCCAGTTGCTCCGGCGACATGTAGGCTGGGGTGCCCGAAATTTCTTCGCTACGACTCTCTTCCAGCAAACCGGCAATGCCAAAGTCGGTGAGTCGAACGTTTCCGTTCTCGTCGATCATCACGTTGGCAGGTTTTAGATCGCGGTGCAGCACTCCTCTGTTGTGGGCTGCCGCCAGACCAGCGCAGAGCTGCCGGGCAATCTCAGTAGCTTTATCTGAGGGGAGGCGGCCGATGCGGCGCAGCAGGGAGGAAAGTTCTTCCCCCTTTATGAACTCCATTGAAAGGAAGTGACGACCGTCGACCTCACCAATGTCGTAAACACGACAAACGTTCTGATGGGATACCTGACGCGCTATTCGGACTTCACGATGGAAACGCGCCAGCGCTGCCCCGTCGCTCAGCAAATGTTCGGGAAGAAACTTAAGTGCGACCGGTTGGCTCAGCTTGAGATCATCCGCGCGATAAACTTCGCCCATCCCACCTTTTCCCAGCAACCCAACGATGCGATAACGCTCGGCCAGGATTGTGCCGGGAACAAATCTGCTGTCGTCGATCGATTCAAAGGAAGTGGAACCCGACTGCCGTCCCCCGGGGGAAGCAGAGGGCTGAGCGGAGGTCGGGCCCTTCGTAGATTTCCCCGGCGTATCAGCAAACCGCCGCGTTTGATCGGCCGATTCATCAATCGATTCAGCCGATGATGCGCGTAGTACTTCACCGCAGGAGGGACAGGACTCCGCGCGATCGGGCATCTCTTTTGTACAGGCAGGGCAACGAGTCATTGGCGGCGCGGATTGTATCACTGACTAGAGCTCAGAAGTCAGAAGTCAGAAGTCAGAGGTCAGCGGTCAGCCAGGCAGTAAGCAGTGTCCTTTTTACCGGGGAGCGGGCGTCACACCCACCAAGAGTTGTAGAGCTGACCTCTGACTTCTGACTTCTGACTTCTGACTTCTGATTTCTGATTTCTGACCTGTGATTATTCGAAGCCTGCCTGGGCCTGGTCCGTCCAACCTTCGGCTCGCATTCCAGCATCCACTAACTACAAGCACAGCTAGCCTCGTCTCCTCATAGCTGTCTCGCGCTTCAGCTCTAACCTCGTCTCCCTTCATAGCCGTCTCCCGCTCACTGCAACTCGGCTAGGAGGCCAACCAATGAAACGCACACTGATCCTTGTTCTGATCTCCCTTTTCGCATTCAACACGCAAGCACAAACACGCAGACCTAAATCCGCAGGGCGCCAGGGCGCCCTGGGCCAAAGCGCTGCCAGGCCAGCGCACTCCAAGGAGTTGAGCCGTGTTCCAACTTCGTCTCTGCCGATTCGGCGGCTCATTCTTTACAGCAATGGCGTCGCTTACATTGAGCGGCGCGGGATCGTTGCGTCTGCGAGAAAATATCAAAGCGCTCACGGAGACCGCGGAAGCAAAACAACTCGTCGCGCGCTACGTTTCAAAAGCCAACGACCAGGAGACACGTTTGGAACAGATCGAGAAAGAGCGTCGGGCGATAGTAGAGGAGCGCTCACGGCTTCAAGCCGAACTCGACCTGGCAATCCGCAACTTCGTTCTGGATCGCAAGATAAAGTGAGCAGTGAGCAGTGAGCGGTGAGCAGTGAGCGGTGAGGCAGTGAGCTGAAGCGAGCGCGAGGCATCTACGTTTCGGGCCTGCACCCCGTTGAAGTCCAAAGCGAATTGGCGGTCACTCGTAGGGTGCTAATTGGACTTTTGCCCCTATCCGAAATTAGTACTTGAATCTCCTTAGAGCCCGCGTGTACTCTAGCTGGACCCCTTTCCTCAGGTTTCCCGTTTCGACGACGTCTGTGAAATACCCCGTCCAACACCAACAGGAGTCATCCGCTTGTCCAGGTCAGCTAACGGTATTCCAGCAAAGGGTATGCGGGGCCAGCTGAGCGATATGAGTGTTTCCGATCTGCTCCTGTTCCTGGCGGCCGGGCGAAAGACTGGTTTACTAAAATGCAGCCGCGCGAGGGTTGTCAAAGGAATCTATTTTGAGAATGGAACCATAGTCGGGTCAAGTACCAACGACCCCGGAGAGTACCTCGGGCAGGTGCTTATCCATTATGGAAAGATAAACGAATCTCAACTTCAGGCGGCGATGGAAATCCAAAGGGGCGAAGTCCAGAGCTTAACGTCTGATATCCAACGTCATGCCAAAACGCAACCTGCGACGAAACGGCTGGGCCAGATACTGGTGGACCAGGGCTTACTGATCAATGCGGAAGTGGCGAAGATCCTCGAGATTCGCACCGTAGACATAATTTACGATCTCTTCATCTGGAAAGACGGGCATTTTGAGTTCTCACTCGAAGATCCCCTGCCGCCGGATTTCACTCGTGTCGACGTCGAACCCCAGCGAGTCATTATGGAAGGGGTTTACCGAGCTGACGAACTCGCGCGTTACCGAACGTTGATTCCATCTGATCGCGCAGTCATGGAATTGCGCACTGGTTGGACCTCCTCGTTAGGACTCGGGAAAGAAACCAGGGAACTTTTCTATTTCCTGGAGAAGCGCATGTCCGTAGCGGAGATCTGCTACAACATGCGCTCCTCTTCGTTTGCGGTTTATGCGCAACTCTACAATCTCATCCAACAAGGTCTGGCTCGAGTTGCGGGTGAGTTGCCGGAGACTCCCGACCCGCTTGGTCAGATTCCTGATCTGCCTGCGGCTGCTGCTGATTTGCTCTTACTCGCACGTGATGAGCTCAATAACAAACAACCAGAAAAAGCCATCTCAATTATCCACACGCTGTTGAGACGTGAGCCGCAAAACTCGGCAGCTCGTAGTCTTCTGCTCGAGGCTGAGAAGAAATTTATTGAACACGTATATTCCGAAATACCAGAGAGCGGAGTGCCGAAGATTTTACTTTCGCCGAAAGATTTGGCGAACAAGGGTATTGGGCCGCAGGAGGGATTTGTTCTCTCGCGCATTAACGGCGACTGGGACATTCAATCGGTTTTGTCGATCTGCCCGTTTCGCGAAGCTGACAGCCTGCTTATCATTAAGAAGCTCTGGGACAAAGGAATTATTGGGTTCTAAAAAGTGAGCGGTGAGTAGTGAGGCAGTGGAGTGGGCAGTGGGCAAACGCGCTGCTCGGCAATGTGCGCAGCTTTTCCCAGCGCGTGGGCGACTGATCATGGGCGGCGATGTAGCGGAGATAGTCTTGCTTCAGGATGACTCCATCGGCGCTGTCGAGCGGCGGCTCGGTGTAACCCATTTTCTTGATCACGTCACGCGCGTGCGCGCGCAAAACCTCCGGCGACTTGTTAAGCGGAATCATCCGATAGACCGCCGAGTACTTTGTAAGCCAAGTGCAGAACGCGAGCAGAACCAGGAACGAGACGAAAAGCGTGCCCGCAATATTGGGTCGGAGAATACCTTGCTTGGGCGCGGCGGCGACCATCTCCGGTGACGGCGTCTCGCCGGCAGCAAGTGCGGCAGCGATCGGATCACCACCAGGAAGCGCGGCGGCAACTTGCAATGCGGAAGCAGGGCGGTCAGCCGGGGCCTTTTGGATACAGCGATCGATCACCTTTTCAACGAGGGGGTCCAGATCCTTAGTGATCTCGGAGGGTGTGGTTGGCCTCGTGTCACTGCGCCGCAACTTGATGAGTTCGCCGAGCGTGGCGGCCTCAAACGCCTTCTTCCCGGTAAAGAGTTCATAAAGCACCAGGCCCAGTGAGTAGATGTCAGTCTTGACCGTCTGTTCTTTTCCCTCCAGCTGTTCGGGCGCCATGTAGGCCGGGGTTCCAGCCGCTAGTTCAGCATCAGCAAACTCCTCCGCCAAACCCGCCAGACCAAAGTCGAGGATCCGCGCATTCCCCTCGCCGTCGATCATTATGTTCGCCGGTTTAAGATCGCGATGCAGCACACCGACGTCATGGGCGGCTGCGAGCCCGGCACAAATCTGCCGCGCGAGCTGAATCGCCTTGTCGCCGGGAAGACTACCAATGCGGCGCAGGAGGGACGAAAGTTCCTCGCCTTTGATGTATTCCATCGACAGAAAATGGCGCCCGTCTGTGTCGCCGATGTCGTAGACCCGGCAGACGTTTTTATGACTCACCTGCCTGGCAACGCGGACCTCACGATGAAAGCGGGCCAGCGCGGCGCCATCGCTCAACAGATGATCGGGCAAAAACTTGAGCGCGACCGGTTGGCCGAGCTTCAAATCGTCGGCGCGATACACTTCACCCATGCCGCCCTTACCCAGCAATCCGACAATGCGATACCGTTCGGCAAGGATCACACCGGGAACAAAGCGCGCATTGTCTATGGAGTCGAATGAAGGGCGCTTGCTTTGCGATGACTTATGGGAATCGAGGCGTCGAGTGGCGACATCGTCCAGCGGCATGCCGCAACTCGGGCAAATATCAGAGCCGTCGCGAACTTCGCTGGAGCAGGAAGGGCAATAGATGCGGAGAGTCATCGGGGGCGCATTCTAGCAGAGCGTGCGTCAGGCACCAGCAGGGAATAAGGAAACGGTCCGGGAAAGTTCCCAGATCGATTGCGATGATGGCTGGCTTGGAGTAAAACTGCTTCAGCCAGAATTTTTCCTTATTGGGCAGAAAGGACAAGGCAAATGTTTCCTCTGCGTCTGAGAGTCGTCCTCGGTTGTCTCGCCGGTTTGGTTTCAAGTCAGAACATTACGGCGCAAGAACGTCAGAGTGCGTTGTTAACGCCGGAATACCTCATCGAGGTCCGTAAAGGTGATGGCTGTTCGTTTGCGCCGATAATCAGGGTGAGAGGTCATCGCTGGATCACTCCAACCAGAGAGACTCCAAACTCAGGGCCTTTAGCAGAGTCCTATTCTGGAAACCACGGGTTGCTTGTTTATGCACTACCGAGACCCACTCATTACCCACCCGATAGCGCGGGCCGTCCGATAGTTTCTAAGGTTACGTTTTTAGCGCGTCAAAGCGGCGACCTCTGGAATTTCAGAGTATTTGTCGGACAGGGCGAGTTTTACGACGCCGGCGACCAACCGGTCGCCGATCTGATGCTGGGCACAAATGAGCGCGCGGAAGTGGGCGGACTAGAGCGTTTCGGCCTCAGTCCTTTTCGCGTCGCGGTAGTTAAAGTTATGGGCCAGCTCGCCCGCAAGCCCTCCATAAACAACAAGACTCAGTCGATCTCTCTGGAAAAATCGGAAGTGGGTGTGCTACCGGAGCCTCACCGTCTCACATTAAGAAATAATTCCGACAAGCATGTGCTGGCAATCCAATACAATTCTTTCAAAGATAATAAGTTCCTTTTTCTTCGCTGGGTTGAAAATGGTCCGACGCAGCCACTAATTAAGGCTGGAGACGTTTATCGGCTCGAGGTATTGAGCCAGGATCTTGCCTGTGGCGACCCGGATGGTTATCGAGCGTCTCAGTCGAACAGGATCGACATCGTGAGTGTCGTATTCGCCGATGGTTCTTATGAGGGAGAGGCGGGCCTCGCCGCCTTGATCAGAGGCCAGGCAATTGGTAACAAGAAACAACTGCAGCGCGTGGTGGCTGCTCTGGAAAACCTCAGCGAAGGCCATGAGTCAAATCCCGCAGAATTGATTTACCACTTGCGGTATTTGTACCAGGAGTTGGATGACGCAGCGGAACCCTATCTGGCGGAACGACTCCAAAGCAGCTTGCCGCCGACTTACGGACCGGATTCGATTGTGCCGCTGACTAACCTCATCCGATCCGGCCAACACGAAATTAGAAGCAGTCTGCTGAATGACGCCCAGGCGTTGGATATGCTGGTTAAAACTCAGAACGCAGAAGCTATCAGGGCGTTGTGTGCGCGAACAGTGGCGAAGTACAAAAAATGGCTGGCCGAGAGTGAAGCTGTTACTTCTTTCTAAGATACGTCTTCTGCCAATCCCTTCAAGCAAAGAGGCGGGCAACGCCCGCCTCTAAACCAATTGTGTTATTGAAGGACCGACTGGAACATCTATTCCAGCGGGAGTGTGACAGACTGGAAAGTCTGTCGTACTCCGTTCGCGCTTCGCGCTCATTGCAGACAAGATGTCTGCGCTCCCAGCTTCAGCCCTTCATCAATTCGTCGGCGACTTCATTGGCGCCGAAGACCCATTGGAAACAACAGATCACTCATGTCGTTGGGATTGGGTCATCGTCTGAGCACGAACGGAATTCCAGGCTACTTGTAATTGCACACGATGACGCGTCCAGATTAGGGCGATCGAACCACGGAAAGTTCACACCCGGATCTACGTCACATAAAAAAGGGCGGACACTCGGTTCCGCCCTCCCAATGATTGATACTGATTGCTACTTAGCCCTTCATCAATTCGTCAGCGACTTCATTGGCCCCGAAAACTTTGCGCAGCACCTCCAGCATGCCGCGGACATCCACCGAGATCGAACGATTCACTGACTCGTCGTAATCAAAGTTACCTACGAGCGACTGTATGTTGCCGTCAAAGATCAGGCCAACCAGCTCGCGATTTTTGTTAATCGTGGGCGAGCCGCTGTTGCCGCCGATGATGTCATTCGTGGAAACGAAATTAAACGGCGTCTTCGGATTGATGGCCTTCTGCTGGCTCACCCAACGCGGCGGCAGGTTATAAGGAAACGCGTGGTTAAACTTATTTGACCGCGCATAGAGACCGCCCAAGGTCGTGAAAGGCGATACCTGTTTCCCCTTTTCCGTGTAGCCCTTTACTGCCCCATAGGACAGGCGGAGCGTGAATGTCGCATCCGGGTAAAGTTTAGTTCCCTGCTGTTCGAAGAGTGCGCGGGCCACCTTCGCATAGTTGCCGCGTTCGACCGCCACTACTTCGTCCTCATAACGCTTGCGCACCGCGCGCGCATCTTTGTCGATACTGCGGGCCAACTCGATCATCGGGTCGTTTGCATCGTCCAGAGCCTTGCGTCCGCCGGCGACGAGTTGTTTGCGATATTCGACGTCTTTGAGTTTGGTCCCCTCCAGCAACTCAGCGGCGCGAGCCTCCGGAGTTTTGCCCTTCAATACCTTCTTCACAAAGGGACTATTCGCGCCATATTCGCTTTGCAGAAACTCGAGCGAATTGGCAAGCTTCAGCTTTTCAAAGTCATCGTAGAACGTAGGCGTTGAATAGAGGCTTGCTTCAAGCGCAGCCCTTCTCGCATCTGTATACTCAGGCAGCCGCTTATCATTGGGTTTTTCATTCTCTTCGGCCAGACGCACCAGCGTGCGGGCCATACCATACAACGGCGTGTTGAAGCCGGTCGCGAGATCGAGGAAACGTCTGTCGCGCTCGTAGCTCGCGAGATCCTTTCGTCCTTTGGCAATAGACATCCAGGCGTCTCCGTATTCCGTCTTCATTCTGGCATCGGCTTCGACTGAATTTCTCAAGGACTGTTCAAACTTACGTTTCTTGGCCATCAGCTTCGTGTCCTGCAAGCCCGCAATCTGTCCCTTGTAAACCTTGAGAGAATTCTCAATCGAGTTAAGCTCACTCTGCGCGCGGCGGGTTTGTTCCTCACCCTGCGTCATGTAGGCCTTGAGCATCATCCGGCGCGACTCCAACAAACGGATCAACAATGGAATGCTGACGTCTCTAAGCGATTCAAGATGGGCCACGGTGTTCAGCCGCTGAGTCGAACCCGGGTGTCCGGTAACAAAAACCAGCTCGCCGGGTTTCACGCCGGTCTTTGACCATTTGAAATAATTCTCCGACTTCAACGGCTGGTCGTTTTCGTAGACTCTTACCAGGCCCATGTCGATATTGAATCTCGGAAAGTTGAAGTTGTCAGGGTCACCACCGAAAAACGCGGCTTGAAATTCAGGAACAAATACCAGACGCACGTCGGTATATTTTTTATATCGATAAAGGTTGTATTGCCCGCCCTGATAAAGCGTAACCACATCGCTGCGGAACCCAGTCGCTTTAGTTGACTCAGTCTCAATGGTGTTGATTTCAGCGCGTCTGGCGGCATTAGCTTCGACAGCAGAAATACCGCTCTTGACCGCACCGTTAACACGATCGGTGACATCGTCGAGACTCATAAGCACATCGATGCTGAGTCCCGGGACTTTTAGCTCCTCGGCCTGGCTATGTGCGACAAACCCTTCCTTCGCGTAGTCCTTTTCCGCTGAGCCAAGCTGACCTACGTAGTCTTCCACAATGTGGTAGTTTGTTAGCACCAGACCGTTTGGTGATACAAAGGAGCCCGAGCCGCCCGGAAAGCGCACCGACGCCAGCTGCACTTTTCTTAACCACTCGTCGGTAACCTCGAATCCATATTTTTGTTTGATATCGGCCTTGGGTACGTTACTAAACGTCCACATGCCTTCGTCGAGCGCGGAGACAGGAATAGTTTGGAAGGTAAAAAGCGCAACTATCAGCGCACACAGAAGCATTCTTAGTTTCATCAATTGACCTCTCGAAAAGTTGTTTCTTGGGAGAACTATTTAGAGCGCTTTGCCGACCATTGGGATGCCTGCATTAGTAGCGTTTCGGGGGTGTTATTGTCAAGGTGAGAGCTGGGCCGGGAGCTGAAATCGATAAGGCCAAAACAGGGCAGTAACCCGCGAGGGCGCTTGTCCGAACAATTGGGCGAACACGTAGATGTCGGTAAAAATGGTTAGCCGATGGGTCTTCAGGCCGGAGGTTTGAAAGATAGTAGCCGGTGGTCGAAGCATAGCGCAGACCACCGGGGACAACAGCAAAAGAAAAGCACCCTGAGAAGGGTGCGAGAAAACCAGTGGCACCCCGCCGGGGTGCTAGACAACAACACGCAGCTTTCCGGTGGTCTTCGCTTCGCTCCGAGCACCGGCTACTTTCCTTCTAACCCTTCGGGTTGGGGGCGCTGCCCCAGGCTTTTGCATTTCGCGTTTTGGTGCTGATCAGGTTGAGATGACAACGAGGAACAACAAGAGCAGAACTCCGAAACCCAAACTCTCCGGGTTCGCCTCAAATCTGCTGGGGGAGTGGCTGCGGCTGGAACTCCCTGTTGCGGACGAGACAATCGTGGTTGCCGTGTCAGGCGGCGCCGATTCCTCCGCACTTCTACTTGCGCTCGACGAGTTAATCAAAAGGGAAAAGTTTCATCTGACCCCAGTGGTCGCGCATCTCGATCATGGCTTGAGGAAAGATAGCCGAAAAGACGCTGAATGGGTGTCGGAACTGGCAAAGTCCCTCGGCTATGAGATCGTGATTACCACCCCAGGCGGGCTGCCCGCCTGGAGACCCCGGATTGCGCGAGCTAATCTTGATCCGGGTGTTAAGAAAGGTCCCAGGACAAGCGCCGGAAAGCCTGCACGCAATCTCGAGCAAGCAGCTAGGGACGCCCGCTACGAGTTTTTCCTGAAAATAGCTCAAAGGGAACATTCAAGCATCGTCTTGACTGCACACACTCAGGACGATCAGGCGGAAACGATTCTTATGCGACTACTGCGCGGCAGCTCCGCGGAAGGGCTAAGTGGCATATCGCCCGTGCGGGAGCTTGTGCTCGGCTCAAACGTGAAGCTTGTTCGCCCGTTGATTTCGTGGGCGCGGCGGGCAGACACGGAAAACTACTGCACACGCCGGCAAATCGATTTCAGGGTTGATAAGATGAACAATGATGAGACGTTTTCTCGAGTCAGGGTGCGCAAACAGTTGTTGCCGCTGATGCGGTCGTTTAATAACCGTATCGTTGAAGCACTCAATCGCACGGCGACTCTGCTAAACGAAGATGCGGTGGCGCTGTCAGACGCGGCCAGGGAGTTACTGGACTTAGCCACTGAAGGTTCAGCCGAGAACAGTGAAACCAATTTGGCCACTCTAAGCGTAGAAGTACTGTCGCAAGCACCGGCCGCAGTGCGCCGGCGCGCTTTGCGAGAATGGATTTCGCGGTCGCGCGGCGACCTACGTCGGATTGAGATGATTCACCTCCTTGCGGTTGAGAAGCTCCTGAAGGGCGAAAGAGGCGGGCGGGTCGCAGAGTTGCCCGGGGGCATGAAAGCCACCCGCAGGCGTGGAATGTTGGAGTTATCCGCCAAAAAAGGGTTGAAAAAGACTCCCGCGACCTCTAGAATCCCACGACGTTGACACCGCCGCGATTGGACGGCGGTTTTCGCATTTTTGCGGTGCCAGTAGTTTTGAGGAATTGAGACGCAGTTCGGGGTTTCTAACCAACCAGTCACTTGGTGATTGGCATCCAAGATTCCCGCTTCAGTGGATGATTTCATTTGGTTAGCGATTCCTTGTCTCACTGAAGCGACAAAGGATAGCGGGATAAGGTATGATCGCGGCCGGAGGGCGTTAATGACTTTGAGTTCCACAGCAAGACAAATAGTTTTTTGGTTGTTGATTATTGCCGGGGCATTGCTGCTTTATAAGCTGGTCAATCCGTCGGGCAAGAATGCGCAGGCTATCGATTTGGCGGCTCTTAGCCAGAGAATAGACGCGGGCGATATAAGGCAGTTGACGGTTAAGCAAAGCGAGACAACTGCCATTGACAAAAGCGGCGCCGAATACCGCATTCAACTCACCAGCGATCAGATAAAGAACACGCTGTATAACAAATCCCAGGAGAAAAATGCTGACGGCGTACGCAAGGTTGAAAAATTTGAAGATGAGTCGGGCAGTAGTAGTTACATCTGGCCGATGCTAATCACCTGGGCGCCTTTGCTCTTTATTATTGGTATCTGGGTCTTCATGTTGCGGCAGATGCAGTCAGGGGGAAACAAAGCCCTCTCATTCGGGAAGTCGCGCGCCAAGCTCCTGAACAACCAACAGAAGCGGGTGACGTTTAAGGACGTTGCCGGCGTTGAAGAAGCCAAGGAAGAGCTCCAGGAGATTATTGAATTCCTCAAGGAGCCGCAGAAGTTTCAAAAACTGGGCGGACGTATTCCCAAAGGCGTTCTGATGATGGGCCCGCCGGGAACGGGCAAAACTTTGCTGGCGCGGGCGATTGCCGGCGAAGCTAACGTGCCCTTCTTCTCTATTTCGGGTTCCGATTTCGTTGAGATGTTTGTCGGCGTCGGCGCCTCGCGCGTTCGCGACCTGTTTGAACAGGGTAAGAAGAATGCGCCCTGCATCATCTTCATCGATGAGATTGATGCGGTCGGCCGTCATCGCGGCGCAGGTCTTGGCGGCGGACATGACGAGCGCGAACAGACGTTGAATCAGTTGCTGGTTGAGATGGATGGGTTTGAGTCAAACGATGGCGTGATCCTGATTGCCTCGACAAACCGTCCGGACGTGTTGGATCCGGCGCTTCTCCGGCCAGGCAGATTTGATAGGCGTGTCGTCGTATCCAGACCCGACGTGCGTGGCCGCGAAGGCATACTCAAGGTTCATACGCGTAAGATTCCGCTGGGTGAAGATGTTGATATCAGCGTGATCGCGCGCGGCACGCCGGGCTTCACCGGCGCCGACCTCGCCAACCTGGTAAACGAAGCCGCGCTGAATGCCGCGCGTTACAACAAGAAGCTGGTCGCCATGGCCGACTTTGAACTGGCGAAGGACAAGGTGTTGATGGGCGCCGAGCGCAAGAGCATGGTGATTTCAAACGAGGAGAAACGCGTCACCGCTTATCACGAGGCCGGACATACGCTCGTTGGACTCAAAGTGCCCAACGCCGATCCGGTTCACAAAGTGACGATCATCCCTCGCGGTATGGCGCTGGGTGTAACTCAACAACTGCCTGAAGGCGATCGCCACAACTACAGCGAAGAGTATCTGCTGGGCCAGATTGCAATCCTAATGGGAGGTCGCATCGCTGAAGGTGCTTTCCTCGGGAGCATCACCACCGGCGCGTCGAATGATATTGAACGCGCCACTGAACTTGCGCGGGCGATGGTCTGCGAGTATGGCATGTCGGAGATGGGGCCATTGACGTTTGGTAAGAAGGAAGAGCAGATATTCCTCGGACGCGAGATTGCTCAGCATCGCGACTTCTCGGAAGAGACAGCCATCAAGATCGATCAGCAAGTGAAGAAGATCATCACTGCTCAGTATGAACGCGCCAAGAGCATCATCGATGAAAATCGCGACACGATGGTCCGGCTGGCTGAATGCCTGCTGGAGCGCGAAACCCTGGATGGTGTCGAGATTCGCCGCATCGTCGCCGGCCTAACGCTTGACGATGCTCAACCAGTGGCCGATCCCGGCAACGATGACGGCCAGCCGCAGTTGAAAGAGCCTGCAGCAAGGCCACTGAAACCAATCCTGCCACCGATTACAGGCGGCAACCCGGCGCCGGCGTAACATGCTGGGGCAATGGGACAAGGGTAAAGGGGAATGGGCAATGCTCGTTCCCCTTTTCTGCTGGGAGCGCAGACATCCTGTCTGCCGTCTTCGATTCCGAGGACTCTACTGTCTCGGGAACAAGAAAGATTTTCCATTTGTCATTTCTCAGTTTTCATTTTTCATTGCTGACTTATCAGAACCGGGAGCGTTAGCGACTGGGTCAACCGTACGACCGAGGCTTTGATGCTCCCGGTTCTGATGGCAGCGAAAATGACCGATGAGAAATGTCAAATGATATATGGAAAATCTTCTCTCCTTTCCCCTTGCCCCTTCCCCTTTTCCCATGTGCCTCGGCTTCCCATATCATCTGAACCATGAAGCGTATGTGGCACATCTCCGGAGGTCGCACGCTCCCAATCGGCGAACGCACGCTCGTCATGGGCGTGCTCAATGTCACGCCCGACAGCTTCAGTGACGGTGGCGCGTTCTTCTCGCTCGAAAGCGCACTCGCCCACGCTGAACAAATGATTGCCGAAGGCGCTGACATCATCGACATTGGCGGTGAATCAACACGCCCCGGCGGCGCGGCCATCGTGTCGGCGGAAGAAGAGCTAGAGCGGGTCTTACCTGTTATTGGACAACTGGCGAAGCGATCCAATATTCCCATCTCTATAGACACAACCAAGGCTTCAGTCGCGCGGGCAGCGCTCGACGCCGGTGCGGCAATCGTCAACGACGTCTCCGCCTTGCGTTTTGATGTTCACCTGGCTGACGAGGTAGCGAAGTCCGGCGCCGGCCTGGTGCTGATGCACTCGCGCGGGACGCCCGGTGCGATGCATGGCCTTCCACCTGTCGCCGACATCATCGAGGAAGTAACCAGCAGTCTTCGCAACAGCATTGAAATTGCGGAGCGCCACGGCGTGGCGCGCGAATCGATCGTCATCGATCCCGGCATCGGTTTCGGCAAAAGCCAGGAACAGAACATCGAACTAATCGCCAAGCTCGATCAGCTCATCGCCGCCTTCCCCGACTTCCCTCTTTTAATTGGAACCTCGCGAAAATCTTTCCTGGGCCGCATCCTCGCCGGTGAAAACGGCAATCCTGCCCCGTCAAATGAACGCCTTCATGGCACCCTCGCGACCATCACCGCCGCTATTCTTAAAGGCGCCCACATCGTGCGCGTTCACGATGTGAAAGCAGCGCTTGATTCGGTGCGAACCGTGGACGCCATCAACCAGGCTGTCGCCCGAACATGATGGCCGCGAGGTGGAGATTCATTAGAGTTAATGCATCGTGAGTTATCGCAAGGTCGGCAGAGTATAACAGGACGGCTGGTGGTGGGGAATGGTAGTTCCCGGAATAGAACTTCATCCCTCCAAGGCGCGCGCTCGGGCAGTGACCCATGCCTTTCCGAACGCGCACCCGGGTCGGATTACGTTAGTGAGAATCCTCAGAGACTAGTCACTGTTAAGCGCTCATGGCTTTTTGATGGGCGGCGATGCAGGCGGCCGTGTCCATGTATTCGTGGAAGTCGACGATCTTGCCATCGCGAACGGTGAAAACGTGCGCGAAGTCGCCGCCAAACTCGCGATCGTTGGACTTCACACGCCAGTCGTAGCTGCCCAGGGAAATAACTTTATCACCTTCGGCAATCAGCTCTCGCGGCTCAAAGCGTAAGGTGTCCTGGGTTGATCCAAGGGTGCCGAAGAATTCGCCCACTTCGTCGCGCCCGGATCGTTTACCAGCGAAAGGCACCCCTTCCATTTCGGGAAGTGTCCAGGTGATATCGTCTGACATGAGATCGAGAAGTCCTTCAATATTGCCGGTCTTGAAGTTGTTGTAGGCTTGCTCGACGATTGCTTTGTTCTGTTCGCTCATGGTGGTCTCCTCTAGTCTAGTGGAATAAATTTGGCGCGACTTTTATCGTTGATGCTGCGGTAAGTCAAGGATAACCGCCAAGGCGCCAAGAACGCCAAGGAACGATCGAACAGTTCAAGAGGCACTGAATCGATTGTTGGCGAACTTGGCGCCTTGGCGGTAAGATAAGTTGATGCCGAAACTCGTTCGCTTACTCGCTTTCACCACCATGCTCTTCTTCGTCTCGGGCTTTGCTGAATGCTACAAGCCGGTGACGAAAAACCAGCTCCCCGCGCGCATCAAGACAGTGGCGGTACCAGCGTTTCAGATGGGACCGAAGGCATTGCGTTACAAGATCGGGTCACGTTTTGCTGACACTGTGATTAACGAATTGATTCGCCGCGGCCGCGGCTTGCGCGTTCAGGGCGATCGCGAAGGAGCCGACGCGGTCATCGAAGGCATCATTAAGAGCTTCACTTATTCAGGCGTGTTGCTGGACGATAAAGGCCGGGCCCGGATCTTTGAAGTAACAGTCGAAGCCGCTGTGACCGTACGCGATCAAACTGAAAACCGCGTGCTCTACGACAATCAGAACTTTGTATTTCGTGGCGAGTATGAATTCGCTAATGACCCGCGCAACTTCTTCAACGAAGAGGATCCGGCGGTCCAACGTCTGGCCCGCAACTTCGCCGAAAGTATTGTTTCCACTTTGACCAACGCAATTCAGGTCCAGAAATGAGCACGCTTTCGCGCATTGAACTCGATCGCTCCCTGAACGCCGGCCGCCTTCAACCTCTCTATTTGCTGGTTGGCTGTGAAGGTTACCTACGCGGCGCCGCGGCCCGAAGCCTCACCGATGCGGCCCTCAGCAGCACCTTGCTGCGCGAATTCAACGAGTCGTCTTTCAGTCTGCTGACCGATCAGGCTATGTCAGCGGTTGCTGCCGCAGAACAGCTTCCCATGATGTCGGAGCGGCGCGTGGTGCGCGTCAAAGACTTCGCCAAGCTCCGCGACGTGGACGAAGAAATCATCATTCGTTACTTGCAGCGGCCGGTGGATTCGACGGTAATGATTTTCAGTGCCGACGATCTGGACAAGCGAAAAAAGCTCACGAAGTCTTTGCTGGCAACCTGCACGATGGTCGAGTTTCCTGCCGTCAAAGACGCTGAGGCGAAGGCCTGGGCGCGAACGCGCTTGAAGGAACTGAAGACTGCGGCCGACGACCGGGTTCTCACAGAGATCGTCAGGCTGGTCGGCACTAACCTGCAAACACTCAACTCGGAATTGGACAAACTAGCGGCCGCGGCTATCGAAACGCGTCAGATTACGATGGAGATTGTTGATGGGTTAATCGATCGCTCACGCGAGCTTTCGAATTTCGACCTTGGAGATCAATTGATTGCCGGTGATCGCAAGCGGGCGCTCGAGACGTTGCATCGTTTGCTGGAAGACAACGTCGCCCCGGTCATGCTACTTGGTCTAATCGCCGGCAACTACCACAGGCTCGCACTTGCCAAAGAACTGCTAAATCGTGGGAGAAGAGACGAAGTTTATCGACTCATTTACGGACCGCCGGCGAAGCGCGACGCTTTCATGAATACGCTTCAACGAAGCGACACGGCAAAAATAACTCGCGGCATCAAACTCATTGCCGACGCCGATCTCGCCATTAAGACCTCGCAAGCCACACCTCGCCTGCAACTGGAAATGCTAGTCATTCAATTGTCGGGGAATTAGCACGTCGGTTCACGCGCAGTTTAGTAAAATCTTAGCTTGCCTTCTCGGTACCACGCGACCTGAAGGTTGTACTCTGAACTTCTCACTGTCTCCAGTTGGCCCGGGCAGACCACCGAGCTATCAGTGCAATTGGCAGCCCCACGAGAAGAGCGTGTCCGATTATTCCATTGAGCATCACCGGGACCGGATACTTGCCTGCAGGTGCGGCGGACATCGGCGTTACGACGAAAGTCATGACCAGATGGACCACGACGCCGTAAAGCGGACCCCAAATAAAAGGTCGCCTAATCAACGCCGGAAGCCGCAGGCTGGCGAGGTAATAGATCGTCGCAAAGATGAAGGCGTTAAGAAAGTGTAGGAGCACGCCGAGTACAAAGGTCTTTGTCCCGCCGCTGAAAGCGGCGCGGCCAAGAAGCCCGCTGGCGATGTACTGAAAAATACCCCTCGGACTGGACCCTCGCAAACCAAAGAAGATGATGGCATCCAACCCGTCAAGCACTCCTACAACCAATCCGCCATAAAGGATTATTTCGAAGGCCCGTGGCCGTTCATCCTTCATCCTTCATCCTTTCTACCAACATACCTTCCGGTACGGCCGCAGTAATCCCGATAAGGTTGGCCGTAGAGGTCTGATAAGAAAGCTTCTTCCTGTCGTATCTGCCAATGCATAGCAGCCACCGCCAGCGCCGCAAAAATCAAAAATATGAGGGTCCCACTGATGAGAAAGGTCCCGATGAACCACAAGTCCAAACACAGGTAGATCGGATTGCGCGAGATGGAAAAAATCCCAGTTGTCACCAGTGCTCCGGGACTCTTCACGTCGAAGCCCACGCGCCACGAATCGCCAAAAGAAACGTAAGCCATGGCAAAAACGACAAGTCCCAGAGAGACCAGCGCGACACCAATGAGTTTGACAGGCGGTGAGCTAACTACCTGCATGTCAAAAGGCGAAAAGAAGATTCGAAAGCTGGTATGGAAGGCGTATAAGAGAAGCTCCACCATCCAAACAATCAAACCGGCAAAAGAAATCAACTCAAAGGCCAGCCGAAATCCTTTTTTGCCACCTCCAATGGCGATCGGATTGATGTTCCGGCTCAGGCGCAGGTAAAGGATTTTTCCAACCAGAATGAAAAGGAAGATCGCTACGCTTGCAACCTGGAAGTAGTCGAAGAAACTCATCAACTAGTGTCCTGACTCTAGGTTCTAAACACAAATCCTGCCCTCGGCGCAGAGCGGCGAAATGTTTATAGACACGTTACTGAAAAAGGACTGCCTCGCCCCAGCGGGGCGAAATGTGCTTTTCGGCTATCAAATGTTTCCGCTCCTCCGAAGCTGGGAGGTTTGTTTGGGTCGTCGTGGTCTATAAAAATTTGGTCCCGCTGGGACCGAAGACTACCGCGACCAAACTTACAAACTGTCTGTTGTTACACGAGCTTTGGAGTCAGGACACTAGTCAGGAGAAGCGGCTCACAACTACACTTAAAGCGTTCTACTGCTTTGAAAGTAATATTCTCGTCCAGTTAACGGATCCTCAAAAGAAATTGATTTCGCCAATAGCTTAAGTGGGAAGGAAAAAGAATCTTCGCTGTCCACTGGCTGCGCCAAACTCAAATCGGGATAGAGTCTGTCATTCATGATAGGAATTCCTAACCCCGACATATGCAGGCGCAGCTGGTGCTTTCGGCCGGTAACCGGAGTCAACCGATATAACATCGCGCCGCCCATTGACGCTTCAGCTTTCTCACCTACATCAATGTGGGTCTCGGAGTTAGGTGCTCCGTCAATTTCTTTCATGCGAAAGAAGGGCTCGCCCGGTACGATGCAACTGCGCCGCATCAGGGGAAAACTGACCTTAGGAAGAGCTGGTGCAAGGGCCTCATACACCTTCCTGATTTTCCGATTGCGAAACAGCGATGCGTAATGAGGTCTGGTGGCCGCGTTAACAGAGAACAAAACCACGCCAGCCGTCTCCCGGTCAAGACGGTGGACGGGAACAAGCTGCTCCAGCTTCCACTTTTTCTTCAAGCGGACAAGTAGCGTTTCATGAAGGAATCGCCCCGCGGGAATCACTGGTAAAAAATGTGGCTTGTCTGCCACCAGGATATGTTCATCCTGATAAAGAACGCGCTCATCGAAGGGGATGCTCTCTTCCGACTCCAGCTCGCGATAGTAAAAGATACAGGCGCCAACTCGATAAGCACTTCCTGAATTCAAGTGCAGCCCCGTCTCATCCACCAACTCTCCCTTCGCCATTCGAGATAACCAGATGGCGGTATCTACATAGGGGAACCGCTCTTTCAGAAACTCGAGAAGGGTTTCCCAGTGACCTGCCGGCAGCCGATGACTACTCGGACTCACCCCGTCGATGATGGGAAGTGGCGCGTTCATAACAACCTCGACGATGTCAGCGACGGTGGTAGCGTCGCTTAACTCCTGAATGTCCCGTGAGGTTAACAGTCACCAAGTCAAACACCGCTGCTGTCCGAACTCCGGTCCAAAGTGTCGTTAGCTGAGTTCGGTATTCTCACCGCCGATCAAAATCTCCATTCTTTTCCGCCTGGGCCATAGAGAAATGAATCCGGGAAATAGCTGTTGCCGGAAAAGCTGCTATCGCGCATGGTTTCCTGCGTCGCTTGCAGTATGAGATTTGTCGTTCCCTCGATCTCCTTTCAATGTTTCAAGAGAGGCTCGTAGCTGTTGTGAATCATCGGGCAGAATCAAGCCTCGCTTGTCGGCAATATCAAAGAATCGAGTCAAAGCATCCCGTATAGCTAAACGCCTCTCCTGGTAATCTTGGATTCCTCTACGCAACAGCGTGAAAAGCCTACCCTCTTTGCGAAAGGCGGAAGGAATAAGAGGTTTGTCTTGACCCTGCCCACGAAATAGCCAAGTTTCGGAGAGTTTGACCTCTTTGAAATATGCCCCTAATGGAGAGAGAGAGCGTCTAAGAATTCTTTAGCCGATGAACAGTCTACTTGTGCTTGAATAACACCCATTAGAGATTTCTTTTAGAACCACGTAGCCGATATTATCCCGGCAGAAGCCTGATAACCATCCAAACTAGAGAGGTACCAACTCAGTCGTGGTATCTCTGGATTTCTTACGTCCCATGTCTTGCGCGTACTTGATTGAGCCGGGAGTTTTGTACTTTCCCAGATAGGCCTGGTCTATAGCGTCCTTCAAACGCTCGCTCCTTGTGCGCAAGGCGCGCACGGGTAGCTCGCGACCCTCGACGTTGATGGCGCCGCGCGGTTCTTCGAGGAAGGTGCGATACCAGCTTCGCGGCTTAAGACTCCAAGACCGCACGAAGACGCGGCCTTCAACCACCACGGCCCAGATACCGATGAAGCGATGTGGCTGGCTGCCGGCGCGAATTCCGAGAATCTTGCCGTCGCAAATAGCGGCAACAACATCCCTGGCAAAGCCGCGCTTTGATTTATCGTGCGCGAAAGCTCGCTTTGATTTATCGTCCGCGACAGCTCGCGTTGACTGATCTTCCTGAGAAGGTCGCTTTGATTTCATTTCTTTCTATTGAGGATGGCAGAAGCTGTTACTTCCCTGGTTCCGCGGTTGGCATACCGGTAAGCGATTTGCCGTCGGCTCAATCTTTCGACAACAACATTGCCGTTATCAGTGCAGGTTTCGATGCCCAGAGTTATCTTTTCAATGAACCTGGCCCGGCTGGCCCTGATGCTTAGTGGTATCCACTTGCCGCCGCATTTAAGAGACGGGTATTCAATCTTTAGTTTAGTCGAAGGCAGGTCGGGCTGTCGCGTGCGGTTTTGCAGTGGTTCTGGAGCGGTTTGTCTTGCGGATCCTTTTATCTACTCGTGATCTCGTGTTCCACGCTGAAAGCCTTCCCTCCCGGTATTAGCACTCAACTGTCTTCAGCTCGTGGTCAGGAAGGCGGACTTGCCCCCGCTCTTTTCAGTTCGAATTCAATAAGCAGGTGTGCCGCTTGCTATCAGGCGGCCCGCTCTAATGATTCGTTCTTTGTGAGATCGAGCACGTGCGTTGGAGGTGTGCGCAAGTCCCAGACGATTCCGAACCATGAGAGGGCGCGGAGCGTGTAATGAGAAACATCAACCTCCCACCAATAGAACCCCTGCCGCTCCGATGATTGATAGTGATGATGGTTGTTGTGCCAACCCTCACCGAGAGTGATTAGCGCGACAAACCAGTTATTGCGGCTGTTGTCATTGGTCGCAAAACGGCGTTTGCCGAAAATATGCGCCAGAGAGTTAACCGTGAAGGTGCCGTGATAAAGGACCACCGTGCTGACGAAGAACCCCCAAATCAGCATCTGCCATCCGGATGTGCCTAAGCCGGGAGCATAACGTTCGAGCGCAGTCCCGAGCAGAAACATTGCTCCTGCCAATACAGCGGGGGGCAGCGAGTAATAGCGATCCAGAAAACGCAGTTCGGGATACTTGCTAAGATTGGTAATCAACTTCCCTTCAGTCTTCTGGCTGTCGCGGGACAGGAACCAGCCAAAGTGTGCGCGCCAAAACCGGCGGGTTAGTGGCGAATGGAAATCTTCATCAGTGTCGGCGACGAGGTGATGGCGCCGGTGATGAGCCGACCACCAGAGTGGGCCCTTTTGATAAGACGCCGTCCCGGTAAAAGCGATCAGAAACTGGAAAAGTCTGCTGGTCCGGTATGAGCGGTGCGCCAGAAGGCGATGAAAGCCCGCCGTAATCGCGAACATCCGTACGACATACAGCGCCAGACACGTACCCACCGCCACGGCACTGACGCCCGTCCAGATGACGAGCAGGCAAGCCAAATGCATGAAGAGGAATTGTGCACAGATGAAGTGATCTAGTTGTTCCCCGCCAGGCGGTTGCGGATTTTTGACTAAAGATGCTGACATGAAGAAACCTTGCTCTCTATAAGCTATCTCCCACTATAAAGTGTATTTCCCTTTATGCAACTTCAGCCCATTCCCAAACGAGGACATGAGGGGTTATATGTCCAATAAGTCCGATAGGTCCTATAGGGATAAAAGGCGTCGACGCACCTTGCCTGGTGGCCTCAGCGTCGTCAGACCTCTGACACAAACAACTTAACCTCCGACTCACCTTCCGATAATCTCATCATCCGTTCGAATTTCAGGCCCATCTTTTCGAGGACTTTGATTGATCCATAATTATCGGGAGCGGTGATTGCCACTATGCGACCTATTCCCAGCACGTTTCGTCCATGGTCCATGACAGCGGAAGCCGACTCAACCGCGTATCCCTTCAACCAAAACTTCGGCAGAAAAGCAAAGCCAACATCAACGTCCTGCAATGATTCCCTCTTCAAGAGCCCGCAGATGCCGATGGCAACGCCACTTCCCTTCAACTCCACCAGATTGAGCCCGAAGCCGAAACGTTCATAGCTTGCCATCGGGCCGTTTTGAATGTATCGCACTGCATCCGCATTGGTTCTAACACCTTTGTCGCCGATGTTCTTGATAAACGACGGCTGATTGAGGAGTTCAAGAATAAACTCGGCATCAGCGGCGTTGAGATGCCGAAGGGCCAGGCGTTCTGTTTCAAGTATGTTCAAGTCACGACCTTAGATTATTTGAATGTTCCCATGGCTATCTGGGATGCAACCAAACGACGCTCATTGACGAGCAGTTTGACGAAAGCTTAATTGGCCGCAGCTAATTTGACGGAGGCTTGTCCTGTATACCAACCAACTCGACGATAAAGATTAACGTAGCGTCGGCTGGAATTGGCCCCGACCCGTTTGCCCCATATCCGAGAGCCGACGGAATAATCAGCGTCGCCTGATCGCCCACGTGGAGCTTCGCGATTCCCTCATCCCAACCTCTGATCACTCGTCCGGCGCCTAGCTTAAAAGCGAACGGCGTTCCTCGATCGACCGAGCTGTCGAATTTCATGCCGTTGGTTAACACACCAGTGTAGTGGACCATAACTGTCTCGCCGGGCTTCGGTTGACGCCCTTCACCATGGCGAGTGATTACATAAATGAGCCCAGACGGAGTGGTCCCTACCGGGGACGGTTTAGTCTCGGCCAGGGTTCTGGGCCCTCGTCTTACTGATTTTGTACGTCTCTTGTTGACGGTAACGCCCTTGCCTTTTTGAGGCTGGCTCTGAGCCGTATCGGGAATACTCGAGATAAGCAAAATCGCTGCGATGAAAGCTAATACAAACTTCATGGTTATCCTCCGAAATAGAATAGAAATTCCTGGGTCGCCTCAAAAGGCGAGTCCTATCAAAAATGAGTTTGAAACGTGACTACAACTCCGTCATTGTTTATCGGCCCCAGGTTGCGAAACGTGCGCGTCATACGCTACCCGGGCGAGTTCAGCGATGAGTTTCTCCTGCGCCTGAGCGGGCAACTTCGATCCGCTGATGAGTACCGCGATCGCCAGGTGGCCCTTGCCTTCCGGAAGCGTGATCAGTCCAACATCGTTAGTGTTGGACCCCGCTTCGCCAGTGCCGGTCTTGTCAGCCACTGGAGTGTCCTTTGGCAGATCTCCGCGCAAACGTTTCTCACCCGTCAGGGCTCGGCCCATGAATCCCAGGAGCACTTCGAGTTGTGGGCAACCGCGACCACAACTGCGACAGCAGCGATAACACCAATTGAGTATTTCATCCGCATAGTTATACCCATCCTGATAAGCTTTTAGACATGATGTACAAGATTCACATGATATTTTAAGAGCGCTGGCTCTGGATGAGCCTTCAGCATACGATAATTTTTTTGTTTCTTGTAAATCTTGTTAATCCTGCCGAAATCTCCAAGTTAAGAAGAGCAATGTTTAGGCTGGGGTGAAACCTACCGTGGTGTCTGCTATTGTATTCACCCTTCCGTGGCCAACAATATTTTGAAAAGGAGAGTTTTCATGAAATCAAGGATCGCGTTTCTTACAGTCTGCTTCGTGCTTGCCGGAATCGCAGTGGTATATGCCGCAGACGTTAATGGCAAATGGGTTGCTCAAGTTCCCGGACGAGATGGTCAAACCCGTGAGATGACCTTCAACTTCAAGGTCGAGGCAGACAAACTGACTGGCACCGTATCAGGTCGGCAGGGTGACACTCCATTCTCTGATGGCAAGATGAGTGGTGATGATATTTCTTTTACAGTCACTGCAAATTTCCAGGGTACGGAGGTCAAGCTTCTTTACAAAGGAAAGATCGCAGGTGACGAGATTAAGTTCACCCGCACCAGACAAGGTGGCGACCAACCGGGACAGGAATTCACAGCGAAGCGAGCAAAATAGCCGGTGATTGGGCTGGGTGCATTCTGACGGCCTGGCCCGTTCTCTTTTAAGTTGATTGAGTTCTCAGCCTTCGTAGTTACGATCCACTAAATCACACTAAACAGCACTAACTTTCCTTCGTGAAATTTCGTGTGCTTTCGTGGATCGTCTTTACCGACTGCCCGGCGAAAGCGCCAGACAAGGAAGCACACAACCGACCCCTTCTCCACGAGGGCTGCCCGCGGCGGGTACCCCGGCTCATCACATTAGATTTGCACCTTATCGAGTTGGTGCCGGAAATGATCACGCCAACTCACAGGAAGAGCCTCAAGGGCAATGGCCCGACGTAACGTCTCAACATCATCCTTCTCTCGCGCGTACAAGCGAGTGATATCAGCGACCGTGACGTTGTTATCATCGCGCGCAATCAACTCCATCCCATCTCCCGCCTCCACCTCGCCCTCCTGTTGCACCGAGAAGTAAAACCCGGTTCGCCCGCTGGCCAGAAATTTCCTGATGATATCCGTGCGCCCAAACTTGAGACCGAGTTTGTAGCAGGGCATACGCGGCTCCGTGACTGTTACCTCTGCCGACCCAAGGCGGAAGCGGTCGCCGATGTTGACGGTCGATTCATCCAACCCTTCAGTGGTGAAGTTCTCGCCAAACATTCCCCAGGGGAGTTGGGTCCCCGGCAACTGCTCGCGCCAGTAGTGGTAGTGTTCTGCCGGGTACGCGTAACCCGCCTTTGTTGGTCCTCCATGAACAGTCAGATCCGCCTGCCGATCACCATCAAGGTTGAGCGTCCGTATCATGACGCGGCCTTCGACTGGCGTTTTGAAGATACCGGTAGAGACAGGCCGTTCGTTCCAAATCACAAGGCGTGGTCGACCGACGTTAACAGATACGATTTTCATACTGTTGGTGCCAGCACATCAGGCCCCAATCTGCGCAGTCGCTCGTGAGTGATTTTAAGTCCGGTGTGGTCCGTCAGGCGCTGCATTGCGCCGGAGTCTCCTGACCGGTAGGCCTCGAGAAGGTCCTCCGCCAGCTTCTCGTATTGCTGCGCCCGCGCGGATGGTTGCTTGTTATCCATTTCGGAGGCTTTCCTTTACCAACTTGGTGAACCTCGGTAGATTTATTTAGCCAGGCATCTCGCCACCAAGCGCCCCGAGCATGCGGGGGTCGGCACGCACTTTCTCTACGAGAGGCATTTCTCGATCGGGATCGGCAAGCCATTTCGGATCCACCGTCGCGCCCGCGGCAACCAGAAGCGCCACAACATCGTAGTAGTTGCCGCGGTTGCCTTCGGGCGCGGGTTCGCCCCAACCGTAGAGCGCCCACCCCAGGGCTGTTCCGCCGAAACTTTCATCTTTGACGTCGACAGACGCTTTTCGCTCGAGCAGTAACTTGACGGTATCAACGTGTGCGCAATATGCAGCCCAATGCAGGCCGATCTGCCCGTGATGTTTGAGCTTTGCGTCCACCTCGATGCCGTTCTCCAGCAGGAAATCGACCACGCTGGTTCGGCCATACTCACAAGCCCACGCGAAGCCTGACTCCATCTCCTCTTTCGTTGCATTCGCTTTCAAACCACCGTCCTCGTTGAAGAAGCTTTTGACCACATCGAGCCGTCCCACTCCGGCCGCTCCCTCCAGGTCCAACCGTGCACCGTTCCTGGAAAGAAACTCAGCGGCCTCCCCGCGCCCGTTGTGCAGCGCTGCGATCAAAGGGTTCCACCCTCCCGGCACGCCGTCAACGGCTGCGCCAGCCTCCAATAGGGTTTTAAGCAACGCGATTTGCACACCGGCCAGCCACGGATGGACGCTCGTGGCCACCAACCCCAGAGTTGTTGATTGTCCATCTGCCTGCACCGAGTCTACCTCAGCGCCGTTTGCCAGCAAGAGCTTCGCTATTTCAACGGCGTTCTTTGGAGTCTTCTGACGAAAATCCTCGACGCCGTTGGCGGAGACGTAATGAAGAAGCGTGGCATGATGCAGACGCGTCGAACGCGCTCGAATCAGGTTGGGGTTGTCGCGAAGCAACGACTTGAGCGTCGCGACATCGCCAGTGATGACTGCATCGACCGCCGATTCGAATTGCGAGGCTGGAAAGCGGTCCTGACTCATCGTCTCGATGTGTTCAGCCAACGCTTGCCAACTCTCGAAGCCCTGCAAAGCGGCGATGAGGTCCCGAGCATCGGCAAGAACAAAATTAGCGCTTAGGCCATCAGCCTTCCTCAGCTTACTTAAACGCTGCTGCGCGTGAACGCGCAGCTCTTCCCGGGTCGGCAGGCGCTCAAGCTTGTAGTGATCCTGGATGCGCCGCAGTGCGTCAGAATCGCCTGAAGTGTATGCGTTGACGAAGTCTTCAGCTAGCTTATCGTATTGCTCGAGGTTGGGGCGAGTGGGCAGTTCCGTGGCGTCCATCGCGATTTGCCTTTTTCTTACGTCTTCTTTATTGACCTCAACGCCCGTATCGGTCCAAACCGTTTCGCCGGAAACGCGTGAGATGTTTCCATACCTGGAAGGATTGGCTGAAAAAGCATCGTTCAACAAGAGCTTTATTTCGCTTTCGCTGGGCATGGTCCTTGGTTGTTTGTCCGTAGGGTTCAAGTGGCCCCAGCCGCTCCCGGTGCGCACAAGCAAATGATCCCCTAAGACAGTTCGGAAGTAGCGAAACTCAAGCCACGCCGGATCTGGGGTGATTGGCGAAGCTCCAGCTAGTGGATATGTTCTGGGACTCAATACTTCGTAAGCGGCCGCGTAGCCTGGCTTGATGAAAAAGACGAGGCCGGTAATGGCCCAGCCGAAGAACGGAAGCAGCAGAACAATTCCAATACCTCGATGTAACTTCCTGGCTTTCATGCGGGACTGGTCTTATCTTACCTGGCGTCCTGGCAGGTTCAGGAACCACGCGGCAGTTCAAGACCGCGTTTTTTCCGTTGGTTATCTACTGCGAGTGACCGTCATGCGTAGGTGGCGGCGATGGCGTCAATCTCAATCAGAAAACCATAGTGCAAATCTCTGGTGGGTATCACGGCGCGGGCGGGGCGATGTTCACCCATCACTCTGGCGTACACCTCGTTCACCGCCCCCCAGAAATTAATGTCCGAGATGTACACAGTCATCTTCAACACCTGACTCAAATCGCTGTTTGCCGCCTTCAGGATTTCGCCCACACTCTGTAGCACCTGCTCAGTCTGCTGCTCTATCGAGCCGAGCTTCTTTTCCCCGGTTTGCGGATCAATAGAGAGCTGGCCTGAGACAAAAACCAGGCCATTGCAGACAACCGCCTGCGAGTAGTGACCACCCGGCGCCGGTGCGTTTGGTGTACTGACTGATTTGATTTCCATGGAACGAAAAGATAGTAGGCTAAGCAGGCAGGGTCAAATATTTCGAGGGACCCGCTTACTAAAGATTAAGATTAACCGCCGAGACGCCAGGTACGCTAAGGGAAACAAGGAAACGGCCAGGCACGAGGAATACGGACCCCACGGAAGCACTCAGCTAGACAATCTTATGATTGATCCTGCGAGATCTTGGCGTTCGTGGCGCCTTGGCGGTTCGCCCGGCGGAAAACCCACTAACCATGGCCGACGAATTGCTCTTATCCAAATCAGCACTACCGAACTAATTGAAATCGTACAGAACGCGAGCAGTTTAGCGGGGCCCTGGTTTTCGCCGTGCATGTTTTTATAACAGAATGCTCGGCTGAGTTTGGGTGCTAAATCAGAAGGGTAAAAGGATATTAAACATGGATAACGTAGAAACTCCTCAACCATTGATTGGCAATGCTTCACGTCGGCGCCGGCTGAGTCTTATTGTCGCGGGTGTTGGTGTGGGTTCAGCCCTGGCATATTTACTTTCAAGAGTTCTCGGTGGGCGCAAGCAAGTCTCGCCGCTACGACAGTTTCCTGATCATATTGTTGATGACCGTGGCACAGGGCAGGAGAAGGCTGCAAAGATACTGAGAAAACTTCGTGATCGCGCGTTTGAAGCAAGCGATGAAAAACTCGCCATCGCGCTTGGGCGGCCAATGGAGGAAGTAGCAGCCTGGAACGCTGGTCAGGAAGTTATCGATGACGACGTCGTGATGAAAGCGCGGGGCATCGCGATGAATCGTGGAGTCCACGTCGACTGACCGTCACAGCAACGATCGAATCCAACCGCCGTCGACTTGAATTGAGGTGCCCGTAATGTAGCAGGCGCGTTCCGAAACCAGAAAAGCGGCGAGAGCGGCAAACTCTCGCGGTTCGCCAAGCCGCTTCATCGGGATTTCCTGTTCCCACCTCGCCTTGAATTCCGCGGGGCTAATGCCATGCTTTTCAGCCATCGCCACCGCCAGCTCTTCGACGCGCTCGGTGCGCGTATAGCCGGGCAGGATGTTGTTGACGGTCACGCCCACCGGCGCAACTTCGTTAGCCAGCGTGCGCGCAAATCCCGTGACACCCGCGCGCAAGCTATTCGAGAGCATCAAATTCTCCACCGGCTGCTTCACGGCTATGGAAGTGATATTCAGGATGCGGCCCCAACCTCGCTCTTTCATGCCAGGCAAAACATGGCGCGTCAATTCGATAGCGCTGTAAAGCGTGAGGCGGGTCGCCGTTTCCCATTGCTCTTGCGTTATGCTTTCGAATTTGCCTGCTGGTGGTCCACCAGCGTTGGTCACCAGAATATCGATCTGTCCAAATCGGTCGACACCCGAATCAACCACCCGCTTAACATCGCTCGCAACTGCGAGGTCGGCAGGCACTGCAAGCACCGGTGCGTCGCTATTGCGAATGATAGCTTCTCTTGTTTCGGCCAGAGCCTGCGCGCCTCGCGCGCATATGATGAGCGAAGCTCCTTCCGCGGCGAGTTCCTCCGCGACTGCGCGGCCAAGTCCACGGCTGCTGGCAGCGACGAGCGCAACTTTTCCTTTGAGTCCGAGATCCATATGGGTCCTATTAGCCGCTACTTCTGACGTAAGTAATCATCTGTCTTGTCGAGCCAATCCTGCCGCGGCGGACTGAAGATATCTACGTCGAGCGTATCGTCGAGCGCTTCCGCTTTATGTTGCACCAGCGACGGAATGTGCAGCACGTCACCGGCAAGCACGTCGATAACCTGTGATTCATCTTCGCCAATCCAAAAGCGCAAGCCGCCTTCGAGGATATAGGTGATTTGCTCATTCTCGTGCGAATGTCGCGGCACAATTGCGCCCTTCTTGAGATAGACATGAGTCAGCATCATGCGATCGCCCGTAATCAGCCGGCGATCCAGCATGTCCGAAACCTTCTCTTTTGGCATGTCTTCCCAGCGATAGAACGTGACACTGCGTTGGCCCATAAATCGTCTCCTACTCCAAACGGGTATCCGCAGATTACACAGCGCGGCTTTGAGCCGCAACCAAATAATTCTCCGGCTCCAGCGGAGCCAAATGTTTATAGATCGCGCTATGAATCCAAGACCTGCGCTCCAGCGGAGCGCGATGTTTCCGGCATAGTGCGCGAGACTGGCTTACGTTTCGCTCCTACTGGAGCGAGGAGAGATTTTTTTGGGGTCGCGCGTTCTATAAACATTACGTCCCTACGGGACGAGGAACACTTCTCGGAAATCTTTGCTAAAGAAAGAAACAAGAAGTTAGACCTTTGTACTACAGATTAGCTTTTGTCCTGATTCCTGCAAATGCGCGGTGGCGCACTTCAGCACAAGCTAACCAATCATTGACACGGCCGCTGGCTTTAGCATAAAAGGACACCTGCCTTCGTGCCGTTCTGGATTGAAACACTCGACCACCTTTCTCATTCTTTTCCCCGAATGGAGGAACCCTATGAAGCGCACTCTTCTGATCGTTGCATTATTAACCGCGGCCCTTCTCGTGTCCTTTGTTGGTTACCGCTCCGCCAGTGCGCAAGCGGGACACCAGCACACGCACGACCCTTCAGAAAAGCTCGGGCGGGTCAACTTCACCGTCTCCTGTAAACCGCAAGCCCAGAAGCAATTCAATCGCGCTGTCGCCTGGCTTCATTCCTTCGAGTATGAAGAAGCTGAAAAGGCGTTCACCGAAGTTACCGTCACTGACCCCCGATGCGCTATGGGGTACTGGGGCATCGCGATGAGCAACTACTATCCCCTTTGGGCGCCGCCGACCGAGGAGCAGTTGCAAAAGGCATCAAGTGCGGTGGAAAAGGCAAAAGCCGTCGGCGCGCGAACTCAGCGCGAACGAGATTACATCGCGGCGATCGGGACTTTTTACCAGAATGCTAACAAGCTCGATCATCGTACGCGCGCGTTCGCTTACAGCAGAGCGATGGAGCAGCTTTACCAGCACAATCCTTCAGACCGCGAGGCAGGGGTCTTCTATGCGTTGACGCTTATCGCTAAGGGGATGATGACGAATGACAAGAGCTATGCGAATGAAAAGAAGGCCGCTCAGATCTTGAACCGCGTTCTGGCGCGTGAGCCTCTCCATCCAGGTGTCACTCACTATATGATCCACAGCTACGACTACCCCGCGTTGGCCCAGCTCGCGCTGCCCGCTGCCCGGAGCTATGCCAAGATCGCCCCCGCGTCGGCCCACGCACAGCACATGCCTTCTCACATTTTCACGCGGCTGGGTTTATGGCCGGACGCGATCCGGTCAAACCTGGATGCCAGGGCGTCGGCGAAGGCCCATGCGGTCAGGAACCGTATGTCCGGCGCCTGGGATGAGCAGCTTCATGCGATGGACTATCTTGCTTATGCCTACCTGCAAGGCGCGCAGGACAAACAGGCCCGGGGCGTGCTCGATGAGTTGAACAAGATTCAGCGGGTTGAGCCTGAGAGTTTCAAGGTGGCCCATGCCGCCGCGGCTATCCCCGCACGCTATGCACTCGAACGACGACGATGGGATGAGGCGGCCAAATTGACATTGCCTCAAGGCGACACCGCGACCGTGGACGTCTCGCCCGCAGTCGGGTATTGGAGAGCGTTTCCCTGGCAGCATTTCCGCTGGGCGGAAGCCCACTTTCACTTCGCGCGTGCGGTTGGCGCTGCGCGCACCGGCGATACGGCGTCAGCGCGTCAGGATGTCGAGAAACTAACTACGATCCAACAAGCGCTCGTCGAAGCTAGTAGGGAAATGAGGGGTGACTACGATTGGGCCAAACAGGTTGAGATCGAACGTCAGGTTGCGTCGGCCTGGCTGGCGCACGCCGAAGGCAAGCATGAAGAATCGCTCCGGCTGATGCGCGCGGCGGCGGAGTTGGATGACGCAACCGATAAACATCCCGTGACTCCCGGTGCAATTCTTCCCGCTCGCGAGCAACTCGGTGAGCTACTGCTGGAGCTTAAGCAACCGACAGCGGCCTTGCAGGAATTCGAAACCTCGCTTCGCAGTGCACCGAATCGGTTCAATGGCCTTTACGGCGCAGCGCGTGCAGCCAGGCTCGCCGCAGCTCAGAACAACCTTGCAGCAGATCGGAATAAGGCGAAGACGTACTACGGAAAACTCCTGGCGCTGTCTCGCCAGGCCGATAGCATCAGGCCCGAGATCGACGAGGCGAAAGCGTTCCTCGCCGGCGTGAACGTAAAGGACTCCGCGAGTACAAGATAGTTTTTGCTCCCCGCGTCTGAGATCCTCGGTGCATCGCAATTAGCGCTTGCGAGCGGAGACCACATGATAAGCACACGAGGTCTTTATGCCAGCTCTTGATCGTCTCTTGGCCAAGTACGTGAATGTTCCTCAGCCCGTTCCCGTCGCGATTGGAACTCAGCTCAACATTATGTTGCCAATCCCAGCAGAGAGCGCGAGCCTTAATGCTTTGCTTAGCACTCGGGCTGAATTGCTCGTGCCTCTAATTACAACACCTCAACTCCTACAGCAGCTGGCAAAGTCGGTACGGGGGCATACGACGATGTTACCAACGCGTGTGATCGACGTGCTGGTGCGAATCAACCTCCTCAGACCAAACGCAGCTGCCGGGGTGCAAGACGTCGTTGTGGGTTTCAATAACCAGTTGAATTTCCAGCACATTCAAGACCCGATTTTCAACAAGTTGATGACTGCACTGGATGCGGTACAGCCCCAATCCGTCGGACTTGCAAACTTCATCCGGAGTCATACATTCGACCAATTCCGAACCATCATCCGCAACGTCGAGGAACAATACCTGACGGATGCCCTATGGGTCATAGGCCGATTTCATGGGACAGCACACGCCAGCCAGCTCACCCAGGCGTTTTTACCCGTGTGGGCAAAGGTGCACTACTATTGCCCGCCGGACATGGCGGTTTCGGCAACCATCCGCTTCAATGCAGCCTTGCTTACGGATCACGTGCGCAAGCACCTTTTATATGAGCTGGTGAATGGACACCGGACTCTCGATGCACAGGAACCGGTGCGCTGGATAGATTTTCTGGATTACCGGGATCGCGTCACTCGTGCCTGGTTGACACAGTTTTTCCCCAATTTGTCTGCTATGCACATACAGACTCTTTTTGAACATGGAAACGTTCTCAGGAATACAAGTATCGCAAAACGACTTTTCATTAATCTACTTGTTGAAGACCAGGCTATGAGAGATAGCTTGCGAATCGGTAAACATATCGAGCGCGACTACGAGTCGGTTGCCATCAGAACCATTCAGCATGGTCAGAAATTTGTTCACTACACGCCCGGCAACACGATTTTCATCACGGGTAGTCTCAACGGCATGTATGCAATGGCGCGTTTCCTGGACGCGCCGGGGGAATTCGCCATTTCGACAGCATACCTGCCATCGCCGCAGGATTTGCCGGCCCAACTTGCCCAATGGGCGGGCACGACTGTATGGAATCTGGCGTAACCGATCCGTGAGTGAGAGAGTGTAGCTTCCACCAACGTTTAAGATGTGGCAACGAAAGTTTGGTTAGCGGCGAAACTTTACCGTGTTGGCGTGCTGATGTATGGCAAACGTCCTACGCTACCAGAGATGGCGAGATGGTTGAGGACCAGTTGAGGTAGAACAAAGGACAAGTTCAACAGCAACGGCGAAGCCCAACATGCGCTGGTGGGCGGGCTGACGTACAGGGTGCCGATCAGTCCGGCTGTTTTCTTAACCCAGTGTTTTGCGATACCTTTCTTACGACGAACAAGAATCAAGTGGCTTACTAACCTGGTCGAAGTAAACGGGAAGTAGTCAAGGTAACTATGCTTATTAAAATCGAAAGTGCCTTCACATTGTGACTTTGCTGATCCCTAATGACTCAAATGGAAATCGTGGCGCTGATATTTGCGCACGTCAAATGGTTTGCGCCGTTCGATGTGCAGGCAATGCCGAAGCCAATCGGCGAGGTTCTCAACGGTACTTTCGTAAAATTTTTCCTGGCGTCAGTCGCCGGCATCGCTATTTTTTTCTGGGCGGATCGGACCGCTTATCGCCGAGCGTTCTTGAGCGCGCTTGATGCCCGACTCAAGCGCCTTGATGACTTCTCCATCCTAATACTGCGTCTCAGTGCCGCGGTGTTTTTGATCTCAGTGTGGGGATGGCACGAGGTTTATGGGACAGCTTTCTACATCACTCCGGAACTCAAAACCAATGCGCGGTATGTGCCGTGGCTGCAACTCGCGCTCGGGTTCTGCGCGCTGTTTCGACGTACCCTCCCGTTAGTAGGTCTGGGATTGCTTGCATTGTATGGCCTGGCGCTGCGCAACTACGGTGTCTTTCATTTACTCGACTACATGATCTTCCTCGGGCTGGCCTACTTCTTCACAGTGGCAAATATCAAGCGAGGGAAGTGGCGCCAGTCAGGATTTGTCGTGCTGTACGCGGCTACAGGGCTGACCCTGCTTTGGGCGGCGATGGAAAAATTCGCTTATCCAGAGTGGAGTTACGCGATGCTCCGCTCGAATCCGGACATGCTGCTGGGTATGCAACCCGAAACCTACATGATGCTCGCGGGTTTCCTCGAATTTAGTGTGGCTTTTGTCCTTTTGGGTGCTGTGTCAATTGGCGGGCGTGTGGTTGCGTTGGGTTTGCAAGGGATCTTCATGCTGGCAATTTTCAAGTTTGGGTTGCTTGACGCAATTGGTCATCTGATGATTATCGCCATCCTGTTTGTGCTGTTCGTGCGGGGGCCGACGAGCGCGCGCGAGATTCTCGTTCTGAGGGAGAAATCAGTCTGGATGGAAATCTATTTCATGACCGGCTTGTACTTTCTGGCTTTCGTAATGATCTTTATCGCCTATTATGGCCTCCATGCCGTTTTTCATCGCAGTGTAGTTTGAAATGAACGCAGTTTAATCTTACGCCGAAGGCGTTCAATAACTTAGCCCGGCGTAACACGCCGGGAAACAGTGAGGCCACAGCTTCCTACCCTGAAAGGGTTGAGTACGACACCGAGTACCTCAAATAATTATTTTGGCCAGCGAGTTATCAGACCCTTTCAGGGTTCATGAAACTCGGGTGTCTCTTTACCTGGGGTGTTACCCCGGGCTAAGTTATCGAACGCCCTCGGCGTAGGAACCTAGTGAGGTGTCTTAATTGCTAGGTTTTGAGAACGCCTGATTCCCAAATCAGGCCACTACGCAATGATGTGCTTCGGAGTAAGAATTCCATGAAAACAATCATTACCCTCTTCGCCCTACTCCTTATCTCGCTACCCGCTCATCCTCAACAAGGGCGTCAACTAGTCCAGGAAAATTCAACTACTTCCCCCAAACGGCTAGCGTTGGTTATCGGAAACGCCGCATACGAGAACGCTCCGTCTTTGAAGAATCCGGCGAATGATGCCGTAGACATAGCGGGCGTGTTGTCCAAGCTGGGATTCAGCGTGGACCACGGTGTGAATCTCACACAGCGACGGATGAAAGCAATGATTCGTGAGTTTGGACAGAAGCTAAAGGGAGGCGGCCAGGGCTTGTTTTACTTTGCGGGACATGGCGTCCAACTGCGCGGCCGCAATTACTTAATTCCTGTTGACGCGAATATTCAGAGTGAGACGGATGTAGAAGACCAAGGGGTTGACACCAATCTGATGCTCGGAATGATGGACGAGGCGGGCAATGGATTGAACGTGGTAATCCTGGATGCCTGCCGCAACAACCCGTTCAGCAGGAGCTTCCGGTCCGCCTCTAACGGATTGGCCCAAATGGACGCGCCAAGCGGAACATTGATCGCATATGCGACAGCTCCCGGCTCAGTTGCCAGTGACGGAAACGCGCGGAATGGACTCTATACGCAAGAGCTACTGAAGAACATGCTAATGCCGGACTTGAGCATTGAAGAAGTATTCAAACGCGTCCGCATCTCGGTTCGCAACTCGACGGCAGGCAAACAGACCCCCTGGGAAGCATCATCTTTAACGGGTGATTTTTATTTCCGCCGCGCTGATGAAACCGGTTCCGGCCCGGGTAGCAACATTGTTTCCAACCGCTGCTTTGCCGGGGATATACGAGCAAGTTCTCCCGACAGGGCGATTCATTACGCTTGGGCCAAAGGGCAGAACGTGGCGGCGCTGGACGGCAACCTAAAAGACAAAGTTGCTGTGTTGTTTCAATGTTCGTCGATGGATGCTGAGACGTTGTCAAGCGCCTTTGGGAATATGTCGGTGATCATCGCCAGGTATGTTCCTGATGCAAACTGCTTTGGCGGCGACGCAGGAGTTGCCTCTACCGATTGGTCAGGTCACAAAAGCTGGGGATTGAGTAAAGGCGTTGACATAATGCGCGATAATCTGCAGTGGAAAATAGGTTCGGCATTAAAGTGTATGGATCGTTCCAAGCAGATTTCATTCTATGCAGATGTATCTGTACCAATAGCCGGCGCTCAGCCGCGCTGACAGTGCCGAACTATCGCCATACTTCATGACAGTAATAAGATGGCGGATGCTTTCGCCGCGGCCATGAACGAAGCAGCAATTACTCTGGGCCGAAGCCCACATTCACTTTACGCGTGCGATTGGCATGCGCGCTCCGGCGACACGGTTTGAGCTCGTCAGGAACAAATCACACCTTATTTTGTCCCGGTTGAACGGGCGTTGCTGCAGTCTCTCAATCTTCCGAGGTCATAATGAAGAGAATTCTCATCGGTGTAATCGTCGTCATCTGTTCGCTGAGCGCAAACTCTCTCTCACAGGAGAAAAGAGGGAGTGAAGTCCCCTGCGGTGAGACCGGGACACAGGCTGAGGCTAACGCCTGCGCGCGTCTTGAATACCAAAAGGCGGACGCCGAGATGAACAAACTGTATGGCCGGTTGATGACCGAGTTAGCGGATTATAAGGGCAACGATCAGCAGAAGCTGCAACGAGCGCAAGCATTGTGGCTGCAGTACCGCGACGCGAATTGTGAGAGTGAGGCCTCGATCTACCAGGGCGGTTCCATTCGCCCGGCGGTTTACAATTCGTGTCTGGCGTCTGTCACGCGTGAAAGGACCCAGAGGATGGCAGAGTTTCTTGCCGCGACGACACAGTAGAGAGCGAAAGGGGTACCTGACGCTGACCTGAGGTCGGTAACAACGGCGTGAAGCGGACGCGCGACAAGCGGTTTTGTTATCAACACTTCCTCCGCTCGCCACCGATATAGAGGGTCAAGCCGCTGCGCTATCCTAGGTAGAATGCCAAACTCTCATACTGACTTTGGCGAGAAGCGCAGCGTCCACCGAGCATCATTAGGTTGGCTGTGGTGGCTGGTATGTTAGTGATTTACCAGAAGGGCCTCACCTATGAGAGCAAAGGTCACAAGGAGTCTTGTTCCTGGGGCGACATCCAGGATATCAACGTCAAACTCATTGAGGTCAAAATCAAGAACTCGGCGCCGAGAAAAGTGAGCGTAATGCGATCAATTGTAAAGAGAGATGGCACAGTGATTAGCTTCGCAGAGACGCTGAACCTAAAAAAGATCACAAACCTCATAACCACGAACAGAGGAAAGGCCGGAAGGGAGACATAAGTGGACTCAACTAGAGAAAAGGAGCGCCTTCTCCGGCGTGACGCCGAGTGGGCGAAGGTGGCCTCCGAGGGGCGCGACGTTGACCGCATTCTTTCGTACTGGACAGAGGATGCGGTTGTCATCCCTCCCGGGCTGCCATCGGTCGTCGGCAAGGTCGCGCTGCGTCAGTATGTTGAGGAGAGTATGAAGATACCCGGGTTCAGCATTACCTGGGAGTCGAAGGATGCCACGTTCTCGCCTGACGGGCAGCTCGCCTATATGATTAGCCGGAATGAGGTGACGTTGAATGGTCCGGACGGTACGCCAATTACGAGCGAGGGGCGTGCGGTCACGATTTGGCGTCGGGAATCGGATGGCGAGTGGCGCTGTGCCGTGGACGTTTGGAACGCTGAGCCGGCGCCCTAATCGGAAAAGAAGATGATCCACGAAAGAACACGAAATTACTCGAAACTAAGGATTCATTTCGTGTCGCTTCGCGTAGTTTCGTGGATCGTTCTTAGTTTTCACCGGCCCTACTTAGTTGAAGCTAATTTCGAAAGGCAAATATGCGCTCACGATCCGCCTTCATTGTATTAATTGTCTTGGCTTCACTGACGTGGTTTACCCAAACTGCGAGCGCTTGTTCATGCATGGGTCCTGGGCTGCCGTGCCAGGCGTACTGGACAACATCAGCCGTCTTCACCGGTCAGGTCATTGAGATAACTTCAACTGCCAGCGACGATGAACGTCTTCCAGGTTACCGTCAGAAGTTGGTGCGCTTCGCTGTCGGTGAGTCCTTTCGCGGAGTCTCCGGAACGTTGGTCGATGCGATCACAGGCAATGGTGGAGGCGACTGTGGCTACCCTTTCAAAGTAGGTAATAGTTATCTCGTCTATGCGTACCGGAACCCGAAAGACAATAAGCTATATGCCAATATTTGCAGCCGGACGCGGCCACTGTCAGAGGCGGGCGAGGATCTGGAGTACATCCGAAACTTAGCGAAGGCGGAAAGGGGAGCGACAGTATCCGGGGTAGTGAATCGTTACCGACGCGTCAAGGCCCATGACTCATACCAACCTCCTAATCCACTGAGTGGGATTCGTGTCATCGTTGAGGGGAATGGTAAAAGCGTCGAAGCCGTGACAGACAACACCGGGCAATACCGTATTACCGACTTACCGCCCGGCAAGTACAAGGTGCGACTGACAGTGCCCGATGGTCTCTGGATAAGCGAGGCTGAGCGCGGCATAGAGGTCCAGGACAAGGGCTGCGCATTTGTGGGCTTCACCCTGGAAGCAAATACTTCACTTACCGGTAAGGTCATTGACGAGAACGGCGCGCCGGCGGCAAAGATCATGGTAGACCTCATTCCACCTGACCAGATAAGCCAGCGGTATCAAAGAAACAACCTCTTCGTCCAGGCAGACGAGAAGGGACGGTTCGTCTTCAGATCCATTCCACCGGCTACTTATTTGCTCGGGATCAGGCTTAGTCGTTTGGCGGAGCCTGATTTCGTTTATCCCCGGACGTTTCATCCAGGCACTTCGGACCCAGCCCAAGCGGCGGTGATTGCAATCAGCGAAGGCCAGACTCTTGAAGGTTACGACTTACAGCTCCCGGCGAAGTTGGATCGAAGAACCATTGAAGGGTTCATAGTCTGGCCGGATGGAAAACCGGTCCCTAAAGCCAGTCTCTGCTTCGAAGAAGTGGAGCACGCAGAAGGTTCCTCGTGTCACGGAGGCGATGCGAAGGTCGGCACGGATGGTCATTTCTCTTTCACCGGATTCGAAGGGCTGCGATACCTGCTGCGTGCTCACGTTAACGTCGGTGGCTCCGGCAGCGGCCAGCGCCATGCTGAACCGATCGAGGTACCTCCAAAAGGTAATATCAGCGATATCGAGCTGGTGATTTCGGAACCGGACGGATCGTGTGCGAAATGCAGAAACTGGACGCGACAAAAGAAGCCGTAAGAAGTTTTGCTCCAGGAGCCAACTTGAGCAGGGCCGGAAGATGACTGTGTGCTTGACGAATTGCAGAGCCCTTGCGCGTTGAGTCTGGATGATGATGGGCATGCTTAAAGGCAAAGTGGCGTTGGTGGCAGGGGCCTGGACCAGTTGAAAGCCGGTGATCTGGTCCTCATGGACTTCGCTCCCGATTACGGCTACTACACTTCGGATGTCGCACGCATGTGGGCCGTCAGCGGGAAATTCAGCCCGATGCAGAGGGAGCTGCTACAGTTTGTATTGGATTATCGCAACGCCGTGTTGAAGCGGATTCGCCCGGGCGTGGCGGCAAAGGATATCCAGGACGAAGTTAAAGTGGCGATGGAGGAAGTGTTTAAGAAGACGAAATTCTCTAAGCCGGTTTACGAACAGGCGGCGCGCAAGATGGTCGAAACCGGCGGAGGAGTCTTTTCACATCCCGTGGGGATGGCTGTGCATGATGACGGTGGTTACAGGAATGGAGTGCTCAAGCCCGGTCATGTGTTCTCAATCGATCCGCAATTGTGGGTTCCGGAAGAGACCCTCTACATACGCTATGAAGGTGGTAAGTTTGACGAAGCTATATTGCGACAGGTCCCCGTAGGTGACGCCACATTCTTAGCGTTGCATTTGCAGCGTGACGAGTCTTTTAAGCCTGGACTTGGCTTCAAAACCTCTTTACTTCAGGAGATACAAACATGGCGAAATTTAGGCTCGGAACATACTCGCTCTTTCTGGCTATTACCTTTTGGGGGACACTGCTTGGCGCGATTGCTTATTCACATATTGTTTACTTCCCCGTTTATCTATCCGCCTTGCCAGATTCGGCAGTTGTGGTCAACGGAACTTATGGCCTGAATGAGGTGCCCTTCTGGGCGATTATTCACCCTCTGCTCATCCTCTCGCTCATCGTCACGCTGGTATTGAATTGGAAATCCAGGCCGCGACGCAAGCTCATATTGATAAGTTTCGCAACCTACATAGTGTTACTTGTAGTCACACAAATTTATTTTGTTCCCGAATTAGTGGCCTTCAAACACAGTCCGGAATCAAGTCTGTCGCCTGCCGAATGGTTAGCACGCGGGCAACGTTGGCAGAAGTTGAGTTGGATTCGAGGGGCTGTCTGCTACGCAGCCTTGGTGCCGTTATTGCTTGCGCTGACAAAACCTGCTGAAGTAGATGCAGAGGATTAATGACTGGCGGAAGAACTTCGGGGGAGGACTTTCATGAATGCTTTCCTGCGCGACCTCTTAGCTCATTCGGCTTGGGCCAATGCAGTTTTCTTCAATGCCTGGGCCAAGTCGCCCGCCCGCGATAATGAGGAGTTGCGGGCACGCGTGGGTCACATCGTAGGAGTTCAGCAAGGGTTCTTATCAGTGTTACACGGAGAACAGCCCGGAGGACCACCAGGAGGACCACCGCCAACCTTCGAAGACTTGAAGTCCCGCGCAGAATCCGTCCATGCCGGCCTGCGCGACTACGCGGCAACTCTCGATTCCGAAGCCTTATCGCGTACGGTGCACATACCCTGGTTTCCGGATCCTCCTTGTCTCATCAGCGTCGCCGAGGCATTGGTCCAGGTCGCGATGCACACGCAACACCATCGCGGCCAATGCATGACGCGGCTCAAGGATTTTGGGGGTGAGCCGAAGAACGTGGACTGGATCATATGGTTGTGGAAACAAAAGCCCGAAGCCAGGTGGAACTGATTTCAGCCTCCCTGTTCTCTGAGTCTCTGTGGTGGCGAAAGTTTAGGAAAGACTCGCCACAGAGACATAGACTCCACAGCAAGACAGTCCGATTGGTCCTATGGGTCCGATTGGTCCTATTCGTCCTATTGGCCCATTCCTGGCGCCCTTTACTTCCTCACCACCGTGATCTTTAGCTCAGACGGATACTGCTTGGAGTGGTGAACGGCGTTGTGCGCGACCACGCCTTTTGATTCGTCGTAGTTCTTCCCGCCCGTGTTCATGTTCCGATCGAAGCGCGGGAAGTTGCTGCTCGACACCTCAAGGCGAATCCGATGGTCCACCTCGAAATAATTGCTGGTCGTCATCGGCTGCAGCGTCACCTTGTAAACCTTACCCGCCTCCAACCAGGACAGAGGCTTATCGTAGCCGTTCCGATACCTCAACCGCTGGATCGTTTCGTCGAGGTTGTAGGCCCGCCCGTCCGGATATACGTCGATCAGCTTCACCGTGAAGTCAGTGTCCTTTGCATCTGAAGAAACGTAAAGGGTGACCTCAATTGGCCCGCTTACTTCAATCCCTTGTTTCAGAGGCTCAGTCGTGTAAACCAGAATGTCGGGCCTTGCCTCCATCTTGCGCTGGTCGAATGCGCCGCCCTGCACCGCGTTCCCAGTGCAGCATACATTCCCACCGTACGACGGCACCGGGTTCATCGGGTCGTAATCGAAATTGTCCGCGTTATCCGCTGTTGGGGCTGCATCGCCGAGCACACCGTCGCCATCGAGCGTGTTCGCCTTACCACCACTCGACAAGAAAAAGGTCATTGGTTGCGCGCCTCGAGGCGGCCACGTATCCGAGGTCTGCCATTTGTTGATGCCCATCGTGTAGTAGCGCACTTTCGGCATCGTTTCGAGAATGTGATTGTTCTCGCCCTTGAGGAAATAATCGAACCAGGCGTAGGTCAGTTCGTCATAGTTCAGTCGCGCATCCCCCACGCTGCGCTCGCCAATCATCGTGTTCTCGGTGGCGCGCTTGTAGGCGCAATGGAGCGTCGGCGCGATCACCGCGTACTGCTGGTTGGCGATCTCAGGACGGGCAGTTTTCCGCACATGGTTGTATGCGGCCAGGTTGGGCCCTACCGACACGTCGTACCATGACATGAACCAGAATCCCGGCACGTTGATCTTCTTGTTGTCGTGCCACAATCCTCCCTTGTACCAGGCTGGATCGTTAGGCGCCCGCTCGATCATCGCGCCTCCTGTATCGACGGGCATCTTGTCGGCAAAGATACCGTGCGGCCCATCCACGGCCTTAATGATGTCCTTGACGGGAAGGTGCCGCAGCGCCTGCGACCAATCGACCGGCGGCAACTGCTGCGCAAGGTCAAACGATTTCGACGCGCGAATCAAATCCTCCTGCGAGGTGTTCGGCGGAAACGTCGGCCGCACCTGGTTCTGCTCCCCATAGAGCCACGCGATGAACAGCATTTGGACCGCACCGCCGCGGTACCAGTTCCCTTGCTCGTAATACGGGCCGACGCGTCCCACGCCGGCGCCGAATCCTTGTGCGATCATCGCCGCATACGCCGGATTACCCTGCGCCGCGACCGCCAACTGCCATTCAGCGGTTGAGGAGCATCCGATTGTGCCGACCTTGCCGTTGGACCAGGGCTGTTTGGCCATCCAGGTGAAGGCGTCATCGCCGTCACTGATCGGCGGGCCCAGGATGTCGTAGTTCCCCTCGGAAAAAAAGTGTCCGCGCTCGTTCATCCCGACGAAAACGTACCCGCGCTTCACCGCCTCGAGCTCGTTACTCAGGTCGCGCGGCGCACCGTTGCGGACGTCCCAGAAATTAAAGTTATAAGGGGTGCGCACGAAGATCGCGGGATATTTCTTCGACGTGTCTTTGGGCCGATAGACGTCAGTTCCCATGCGCTTGCCGTCGCGCATCGGCACCATCAGCTTGCGCTCGACGATCGCAACCGACTGCAGTTCTTTCTCGATCGCCTTTCGCCGGGCAATCACTTCGGGAGTGGCGGCGCCCCGTCCCTGGGAATGAGCGGTCTGGTTCGGAACGCTTTGAATGGCAACGCCGAATCCTAATCCAGCAAGTATCAGAATCCAGAAAATCTTCTTCCGCATGCGTATCCTCCTTTAGGAAAGAGAGTTTAGAAGCAGCTAGAGCCTTCACGCCGGAGACGTAGCCGGTGCAAGCAAAGGGGAAACGATCCACTAAACTACACGAAAAGACACGAAGAATATTTCGTGTTTGTTCGTGTGATTTCGTGGATCGTTGCTTTTGTCAAGACTTTGCTCAAGGGTGCTGGTTCCTTCAATTACTTCTTCACGTAAATGCGTGCGACCCAACCGCCGCCCGGAGCCATGTTGATCTTGAGCCTGGAAGTCCTGTTAACGGCCGTCCTAACCACTCGCGCCCTTTGCGGCGAGCGACGGCGACGTAGTCTCCCATCTTTGCATCGAGCACTCTGGTTTCGTCCCAGACGGTTGGCGGACCTCCTGCCGGTGGACCAGAGCAATCTACCCCATCACTTCACCCCAGACCACTCTTCAATCCAATCTCCATAGACCCGCCGCGGTTTCGTCCAACTGCATTCCTTCCGCGGTGCTCGCCGAATCGCGAACCCGCGCTTTACCTCCACCTTGACTCTCGGCGAGACTGCGGAAAGAATCCTATTCGTTCGGCGGCTTGGAGTCGATGCAATCTCTGCGTACCTTGGAACGACGAATGTGGAAGGACTACGTGGAGCCGGTTGTCAATGAAAACGTATCTGGTGTTGGTCTCTAAACCTTTGAAGCACATAAGCCTCGCAAAGCTGGAGAATCGAGGGAGCTACTCTGATGAAAATGATCTTTGTGAGTGTATTAATATTGGGAGCGGTATTGACTGCTGTTGGCCAGGTAACCACTCGGGCAATTGAAGAGTTGCACGCCGGAGCGCGCTCCTATGAGGCAGGGCAATTCGGGGCGGCCCAACAACATTTTGAAAAAGCAGTCGCTCTTGATCCGGCATACAGATATACCGAACTCTTAATCGCACGGGCTCTGCATGCTCAATATCGACCGGGCGATCAGTCGGGGGCTAACATTGCCTTAGCTCGTAAAGCGATTTCGATTTACAAAAAATACTTAACCATTGATCCACAAAGTGAAACCGCATTTGGTTCAGTCGCTTCGTTGTATGGTTCCATCAGGGAAAATGAGTTACAACGACTCTGGTTATTGGAACGGGCCAAGCTCGAATCCGCACCAAAAGATCAGCGCGCCGAATGCTATATCGTCCTTGCTAGCCAGAAGTGGTCCTGTTCATTTGAGCTGGGAGATAAACTCACTGACATTGACGCGAAGAGTCTTGCTGTCGCCAGGCAGTGCGTTCTGGATGGCTTGGAGCTCCTTCAAAGGGCCATCGCCCTTGATGCCGCTAACGATTTAGCCTGGTTCTACAAGGCACCCCTACTGCGCGAGATGGCCAAAGTGGGTGAGAAGGAGGGGGGAACGAGCAGTAGGTCTCGCTATGATGGGTTGGCGGTAGAAGCCGAAGGTCGTTATCAAGAATTGAGAATGAGAAGTCCAGACAAGTCGGACGCTGGCGAAGAGAAGTCGGTAACGGGAGACAAGGAATTGGATAGAATGTTTAATTATGTTCCCTTTAAACTCATTTACCTGGCTGTGCCTGTACCCATAATGCCAGAACCGCCTCGATAGGTTAACGGAGATCATCAGACACGCGTTCGTTATCGTCTTGTATCTTGTAACCTATGTCAGCATCCAGCCGAGCCAATCCGTCTGTGTGCAAATCGAAACGACTCCTAAAGGCCACGGGCGATACAATCTTATCCTTACCTTCTTACGACGAATCTAAGTAAGGACAATGTGGAAGGGCGTTTTTGAGACAAACAGCTTTGATGTTATCAGGATATAAATTCCAGATACCTAAAAGGTAAATTTGTTGTTCTATTATTCTTTGATTTTTGGATATACCAAACTCTTTTCTGATTCCAGATGGTATTTCGCCTCCATCATTTATCCCCCTTGACGCGAACTTACCGTATTCAATTACGCGGTAGACCACCGAGAAAATTTTGAATATCCAAAGTCGGCGGCGGAATCTCAATTTTGTCGATATGCTTACCATAGACTTTGCCAAGCACAACTGGGCCAAGCACAGATCGTTCGGATTCGAATGTTTTGCGGTAAACTACTGCCGGAATCGTCCTGTCGATCAGCGTTACGCCACATTTCCACCCCAATCCGGGAAGCTTTCTTTTGTCGCCACCCCCGGTCGGCTCAATTTCGTAATCCCCTAACTTTATTTGCTGGCAACTGTTAAGGACGACGGTTTGAGTTTCCTCCGGCGTCTTGGCGTAAATGTTTTTAAACTTTTCATCATAATCATATCCGTTGAATCCAAAATTAGTGTAGTGAGTCCACGTCACGTCCTTTTCTGCAATCTTTAATAGTTTCTCGTAAACCACAATTTTACCTTTGATGTAGGGCTCTTTAGCAAGCTGAACTTTTGCCGGCAGTCTGGTAAACTCCGCTTCCCGTTCGACAAACACGTCGCTCTTTCTGGTATTTGAATCAGGTGAGGCCGTTGGCGTCAGAGTCGGCGAAGGACTTTCTTGCGAAACGAATTTCTCGCTTGCTCCGCATCCTAAAAACATCGTCAGACAAACCGTCGCGAAGAATGCTTTTCCAGGTTCGGTCAGCTTATCGTACATAATGTTTATCTCCCATATTCTTAAAGATTCAACGCCTTTGCATCTTTCACGGCTTTGAAATCTGCCCAAAACACTACACTTGCCAGAAAGCTAAGGTCAAGCGTGATTTACGACAGATTGAAATCTCACGAGCGATGCGGTTGCGCTGGTGGGCGGCGTGCGGCAGGACTCCCTTGCCTGCTGTTGGGACGACGTTGCCGCGACAGTCGAGTTGGCCGCTTCGCGTTATTACTTAAGTTGGATAACGTGACGGTGCCGTAATCGCCCTTCGAACATCGTTGGCAGCAATGCGCGGTTGATCGCTTCGCGTCCCTGCAAGGTTGGCCGCCCCCGAACGGCCGATGCAGCCGACCGCCAATAGCACAGCTCTCATGCGCGAGACTTGGCCTAACCAATGTTGTCTCCGCGGCCGCTGATCGGCAGCGTTCGGCGCCACACGCGGAGGTCACGCGTGGTCAGCCTTCTCCTATTGCTTGCCTCGGCCGTAATACTGATCGGTCTTGCGTGGCTCCTTCCCTGATACCGCTGGAGCAAGACCCTAATCGAGGCAATCGGCGCGGCAATCGTAGGGCGAGGCATTTTGGTTGACATCCGATTTCCAAGTATCGAGAATGCGCCTCTGTGGTGAACTTGATTAGCGTGAGTAAGCGCAAGAGATGGCACACGAGAGAAAGGGGGAGATGACATGGCCAAGGAAACCTTCACCCGCACCAAACCCCACGTCAACGTCGCGCGGCAGAGATTGCTGCAGGCAGGCTTGTCATTTGCTGGTGTTCAGCAGCTACTCAGCGGGTATCCCATCTTGAATCCCAACGATCGCGAGCTGGTTGCTCAGATCGCTATCTCAGCAATGGGCGATCACACTTCTATTTGGGTTCGCGTCGCGCAGCCACACACTACAGAAGCGGAAGCGGGGGCAGCCATGGGCCAACTGTTGCAGGGAGGCCTGAAACTAGCCCTAGTCGAGCAGTTACGACGCGGGCAGCTCATCTTGAGACCCGACGATCGCGAGCTGGTTGCTCAAATCGTTATCTCAGCAATGAACGAGGGGGGATGCAGTGCTTTTACTCGAAAGGTTATCGGCGTATCGAAGTGGCCAAATTGATAGTAGTCGTCTCTGCAAGGAAGATCCCGGGTGCCACCGTCTCGGTTACTCCGTGACGGTGCTGCATTGGCAGTCAGCGCCGTATCGATGAAAGTCCGCCAACGGTCGGACTCGCACGGAACCTCGGTTTCTCGCCCAAGGAGTTGCGGCGGTTTTTTGAAACTGGTGCTTCTCCATCAAGCCGCATTACTGGAGGCTTGGCATGGGCATCTTGGCATTGACGGCTGACGAGCGGATCACCGTCGTCAAGTTTACGAAAGACACTTTGAGTGTCGGGCTGAGGGACGGGCGGGCCATTACCGTTCCGCTCGCGTGGTACCCTCGCCTGTTCAATGCCACCGTGGCCGAGCGGAAGAACTGGCGAGTCGCGGGTGGCGGTTCCGGCATTCACTGGCCCGACATCGACGAGGACCTGAGCACGGAGGGACTCCTCCGGGGTGCGCCTGCCCCGCGCGCAACACAGGACAAGGTTCAGAACAACGTGGGCCGCCGAACCAGGCGCTGCACCTGACCGGGGCCGCCATACGGGTTTCGCGCGACATCAAGGTTTTGCAGGCGGCCCCGGCAGGTGAGCTTGGTCGTTAGCCCGCTTCTTATTATGGATGACCTCTAGTGGCTGGAAGTTGATTGGAATATCAAAGGGCAGGCCATGACAACTCAGGCATGAGAAAGGTACTCGTGATCGGCTCTGGCGGGTCCGGCAAGTCCACCTTCGCC
>JBPCKD010000073.1:0-49228 GCA_051004635.1 Pyrinomonadaceae bacterium | reverse complement strand
TGGTGGTGGTGGGGGGGTGGGGGGGGGGGGGGTTTGGTGGGTTGGGGGGGGGGAGGATGGCGGGGGTCGACAGAAGACAAAGGCGGCGACCGCCCCCCCCACTCCAAGGAGTTGACGCTAACCAAGCCGGCCTTAGTTCACTCTCTACCCTGCGGCCATCACTTCGGCCTCAAGCTTTTTGGAAAGGGAGCCGCGCCAAACGTTTTCCAGCTCGCGAACGTCAGCGGAAATAGCCTCTTCGTCCTCAACGGATATTCGAAGCCTGTCGCCACCGACATGGCCGATTAACGTTAACGGACAATTGTTCCGGGCGGCAATGCTTTCTATAGCATCACGGGAAGACGATGGGAAGCTAATGATAATCCGCGATGGTGATTCGCTGAAGAGAGCGCTGGGGGTGGGAAGCGGCCCTGGTAGACCGTCCGGCAAAGTCGGCGGAAGGGAGATGTTCGCCCCAATGGCTTCGCGATTCAGAGAAGAAAAACAGCATTCGGCGAGGGCCACTGCAATTCCGCCATCTGAGCAGTCGTGAGCCGACCTCAGCAGGCCTGCTTCCGCCGCCTCGAGACAAACCGTCTGCACCGCGACTTCGGTTTTTAGATTTATCCCTGGGACAGTGCCCTGAGCGATCATCGCCTGGGTGGAAAGCCCCTCGATAGTCGCAGCATATTCGCTGATGGAAATGTCGTCACGAGTTATGCCCAGCAAGGCTATCGTATCGCCGTCCTGTTTGAATCCCGGTTGCACAACCCGCCGCACGTCTTCAACCAGCCCAATCATGCCGATAACGGGGGTGGGAAGAATGCCGCGCCCTTCGGTTTCGTTGTAGAAGGAGACGTTGCCGGAAACTACCGGCGTATTAAACGCCAGACAGGCTTCAGCCATTCCATCGATAACTTCTGAAAACGACCACATCACTTCGGGACGTTCAGGCGAGGCAAAGTTAAGGCAGTTAGTGATGGCAAGTGGGCGCGCGCCAACGCAGACCACGTTGCGAGCCGCTTCAGCAACGATCAGCTTGGCGCCTTCGCGAGGATTCGCTGCACAGTAGCGGCCGTTTCCATCGAGCGACATCGCCAGAGCGCGGCGAGTTTCCTTGATGCGCACCACCGCGGCATCGGCGCCCGGCAACACCGCGGTGTTGGTCCTTACCATGTGGTCGTATTGCCGGTAGACGAATTGTTTTGAGGCCAGATTTGGGGAAGCTAATAGTTTGAATAGTGCGTCGTTTGCTGGGAGCGCAGACATCTTGTCTGCATTGAGCGCGCCAGCGCGAACAGACGGTGCGGTACCCTGAACTTCGCTTGCCGAATCGTCTTCGCGAGCTGCGCTCGCGTTTGCAGACAGGATGCCTGCGCTCCCAGCGACAGTAGCCGGCGCCATCGGCCGCTCGTATAGCGGTGCTTCGTCCGTGAGCGCTGAAACGGGAATGTCCGCCACCGTTTCTCCTTCGTGGGTGACGAGCATGTTCGAGCCATCGCGCACTCGGCCAATCACCACGGCGTCCAGATCCCACTTGCGGAAGATATCGATCACTTCGCGCTCCCGTCCTTTGTGAGCGACGATCAGCATGCGTTCCTGGGATTCGGAGAGCAGCATCTCATAGGCAGTCATGCCTTGTTCTCGTTGCGGTACGAGAGATAGATCGATCTCGATCCCTGTACCCGCCCGGGCTGCCATTTCACAAGACGACGAGGTCAGGCCCGCAGCACCCATGTCCTGGATTCCAGCTACTGCGCCGCTGCGCATAGCTTCCAGGCAGGCTTCAAGGAGCAGCTTCTCAAGAAAAGGATCACCTACCTGGACGGTTGGGCGTTTAGCGAGTGCTGCGTCATCAAACTCTGCCGACGCCATGGTTGCTCCGTGAATACCATCACGTCCTGTTTTCGCGCCTACGTAAAGAATTGGATTACCAACTCCGGTGGCCTTGCCGAAGAAGATTTGGTCCTGGCGAACAAGTCCCAAAGCAAAGGCGTTGACCAGCGGATTGAGCGAGTAAGCATCGTCGAAGGCCACTTCGCCGCCGACGGTGGCAACGCCAAACGCGTTGCCGTAATGAGCGATACCGCCTACCACCCCGGCCAGTAGCGAGCGATTGCGACGGCCGTGTTTCGGATGGTCGAGGGAGCCGAATCGCAGGCTGTTCATTGAAGCAATCGGCCGCGCGCCCATCGTGAAGACGTCGCGCAGAATGCCGCCAACGCCCGTCGCTGCGCCCTGAAAAGGTTCAATAAATGAAGGATGATTATGCGATTCGATCTTGAAAGCCGCACACCAGCCGTCGCCGATGTCCACAATTCCGGCATTCTCACCCGGCGGCACGATGATGCGCTCGCCGGTGGTGGGCAACCGCCGCAAATGCACCCGCGAAGACTTGTAGGAGCAGTGCTCAGACCACATCACCGAAAAAACGCCAAGCTCAACCAGGGTTGGCTCTCGGCCCATGAGCGACTTAATACGTTCAAACTCTTCCGTGGTGAGATTGTGAGTGGAGATTACCTGGGGAGTGATCTGTTCCATAAGAAAGTAGCGAAGGCAGAAGGCACTAAGCAGTAGGCAGTAGGAAGTAATTATTTTAGGTCCGGGCCAGCTTTGAATATCTGAGAGCTCAGGATAAGGGTCCGCTTACTGGTGACTGCCTACTGCTTAGTGCCTACTGGCTTCTGCCTTTTGCTCTTTACTGCCTAGTAGCTTTTCGATCGCCGCGCGCAATTCCGCCGTATTAAAGCGGCCAAAATGTTTGTAAACCACTTCTCCCTTTTGGTTGTATAGAAAGGTCGCCGGCAATGCTCCATCCCATGCAGGATCGACTGACTTAATCGCCGGTTCGGGGTCCGAGACGCTCAAGAGGTAGTTGGGCATCTTAGCCCGCATCTCGCGCAGAAACTTTGGTACGGCGGTTTTAAGATCCGCAAGATCATCCAGAGAGATGGCAATGAAGTCGAGATCCTTTGGACGGTATTGCTTATCAATCTTCACCAGGTCTGGAAACTCTTCCCGGCACGGGTCGCACCAGGTGGCCCAGTAGTTAACCAGCAAAGGGCGGGTGCCGTCTCGCTTCAGCAAGGCTTGCATCTCCTCGGCATTGATTGCCCGAGTTGCGACTGCAGGCTTCACTGCTCGACGATTCTTAGCACGAGACTGCGCCAGCGCCGAAGAGTTAAGGAGCAAACTGCTGATGCCAATCGCGATTAACGTAAATCTGGAGACAAGTGACATTTAGTCGGCACGCTTGATAGAGCAGCCGAAAGCGGCGGCCGTCGTTTTCGCCACAGGTTTTCCGGATAGCGTTGCATCAAGGGCGTCACGCAACTCGCTGGAAATGACCTGCCCGAGGTCTCGGCTATTGTCGATACGACCGTGATAGGCGAGTTTATTGCTGGCGTCCAGGAAGTATGTCTCCGGCGTCTTCGTTGCCCCGAGCGAGTCGGCAATCTTGTTTCCATTGTCCTTCAGAATCACGAATGTCAGTTTGTTGGCACCAGCGTGAGCCTTCACGGCATCGGCCGGTTCCGAGGAATTGGAGTTGATGCCGACGACGGAGATCCCGCGGGCTTTATAGTCCTGTGCGAGTTTCTCCATCCGCTCATTGTAGGCATTGGAAATCGGGCACTGCACCGCTATGAAGATTAGGACCGTGCCGTTTTTTCCTTTAAGCGAATTGAGGGAGTGTTCTTTTCCATTAGTGTCGGGAAGCGTGAAATCTACAATTGTCGCGCCGATGGCCGGCGCAGCGGATACGTCGGCGCCATTAGCCGGCGCGTTTCCCGCGGCGGCGATTGCAAATGCCGTGGCAAGCATCAGCGAGAGTGCAAGCAATTTCTTCATCACAGTAACTCCTCTAAGGGTATTAAGAGTGGGGAAACGGAAGCGAAAGATTAGCAGTCAGCCCGGAGGCTGGCAAGCGAGCGAAGCGGCGGGTAGTGTCCTAATCTGAAATTGTTCTAAAGCAAAAGATCATTCCGTACCAGATACTCCCGAGCTTTTGGGTTAAGGTAGTACGGAACCCTCATGCCAGGAATAAAAGCCTTTATGCTGATAACATAGCCTTCAGCCTCCAGACGTTCCAAATGGTGTTGAACGCGTGGAAGCTTTTCGCTTAGAGAGCTTGAAAGCCATTCGGCGTCATTTGGGCAGATAGGGTCTGAAAGTACTGGAGTAACTTAATTTCGAGATCGTGTAGTGTGGGAACTTTATGCGCGAGTTCTTCTACTTGCTTTTTAAGCTTTGTTATCTCCGCTTTCGCATCGCGAAGATCATCCTTGAGAATCGCGTTCTCCGTCTCAAGCGTGCCATAGCGTTTTTCCGCCTCGGCTACCTTGTCTCTGAGAACCGCATTTTCAGGCAAACCTTTGAGGATGTCGGTAAGCAGGCCCATATGAGGTTTCCTTCCCCAGAATAATAATTTCCTGTACTACGAAAATAGTTGTAGACAAGCGGGTATTTCCGTAGTACAGTATCCGCATGTCAAATTACTTCTTAGCCAAAGACAAACAGATTGCAGTTACAGCGGCACTAGCCGAAGGTAATTCGATTCGGTCGATAGAGAGAATGACCGGAATTCATCGTGACACGATCATGCGCTTGGGCGTTCGCATCGGTCAAGGTTGCGCCAAGGTGTTAGACCGCAAGATGCGCGGATTGGATTGCAAAAGCATTCAGGTCGATGAAATCTGGGGATTCGTTGGCAAGAAAGACAAACAGGTTAAAGACACGGATGATCCGAATCGAGTTGGTAGTGTCTGGACGTTTTGCGCGATTGATTCGGATACAAAGATCGTCCCGTCATACAGGGTTGGCAAGCGCGACCACTATACAGCGAACGCATTCATGGACGATTTGGGCAGCCGCCTAAACAATCGCATCCAGCTTGCCAGCGATGGTTTCGCCCCGTACTTCGAAGCAGTCGAATTAACCTTTGGTTCGGAGGTCGATTACGGGCAGATTGTAAAAAGCTATCAAACCGACGAAGGTAAGTACACGCCAGAACGTAAGTACAGCGCGCCGCGATTCGTCTCAGTCAGTAAGTATGCCGTCACTGGCAATCCTGATTTGCTTCGCCAGCACACCAGCCACGTTGAAAGGCTGAACGCCACAACCCGCTTGCACATGAAGCGAATGAATCGTCTGACCTTGGCATTCAGCAAGAAGATCGAAAACTTCGAAGCGGCGGTTGCGCTCCACTTCTGCGCTTATAACTTTGTGCGCCGTCACGCTTCGCTGCGAATGACCCCAGCAATGGCAGCGGGTATCGAGCGCAACTTTTGGTCATGGGGCGACATGGTCGAGGCTGCGCTATGAAGGATTACATAGCCCAGCTACAAACCGCGATTCGTGATCTTCATGGTTGCGAATCGCAGTATCTCGAAACAGTACCTGTAACCGAAACCTTTCAAGGCAAAACGGTCTGGCAAGGCGAAGTAGAAGTGTTTGAGATAAGCGGGCATCCTACTGCTAATCACGCCTATGCATGGTCACACAGAGCCGGGAAGAATGACCGGGAGACACGATACTTCACGGTCTTACAGATTCCGCCCGTTACTTCGCCAGAGACAGCGGTACGGGCAGCGGTAATGTCGGAGATTCAAAATGCGAAAAGAAAAGCCGAAGGTCGGTAGACCATCGCTCGGCAAAGATGCTAAGAGCGTAGTACTGCAATCGCGTGTACAGGAAACCGAAAAGACCGCCTATCAGAAGGCCGCCAAGTCGGAAGGCAAAGACTTATCAACCTGGGTTCGCGAGACCTTGAATAAATCTATAGCTCAATGATAGGTTAATGTTGGGTTCGGAAGATGTAGGAGTCGAACCTAACGCTGGTATCAGCAGCGTCCGCTATCAGGGTGTAAAGGCCTTACGTGGAACCGACCACGGCGACACCTTCCGTACTTTTGACAATTTGGTTGCCTAGACCTCAGAAGGGTTTCGCTTTGACTCGCAAGCCCTTCTGAGGTTTTTCTGTTTTACACGCTACTGGTCGGCCCCATTCGCGCTGATTGTTCTTACCATTCCACTTGTCCCTCCAGTCAAAAACCGCTACCAGCGTTTGCTGATAACGGCATGTATACCTCAGATTTTGAACGTAAGACTAAACCCGAAACCCGACTGTAATTCCGTTTATTAAACTGAAATTCGGGAGGGTTTATGTTTATAAACAGAAATTACCCTGAATTGTTGTTTAGTTCCTCTTCCGCCTCCGCTGCAACCTCATCGTAGTCAATATCGAGGCGGCCAAGCTTCACGTTCAGTGCCTGTGCGCTTGAATCATTCCCAGTACGGGGATTTAGACCACCTGTACGCAATTCTCTGGCAACCCAAACCTTTTTAGGTGGCTTACCTTTTGAATCCCGTAGAGATTTATACGCGTCTTTAATTTGCCTAATGAATTCGTGTCGTTCTTGCTCGCGCTCTAAATCCGACTTGCGCGTCCTGCCCGTTTTTCGTTGTGAGATAATATTAGGTAACGCACTGAGTTTTTCGCGCAACAACTCCCGTTTCCGATCCGCTACTCGTTGAGCGGCTGCCTCAACATCTTTACTCATATCAGACGGCGAGTCATGCACATATTCATCGTCTTCGAGATGCTCAATAAACTGCCCCAACACGCCCCTTGCCAGCATTTGGTGGTCGTCGTATTCGTTGTTCACTAATTCAGTGAAGCGAGGGAAAAACGATCCAATGAGAGCTAGTCCTGCACACCGCGCCATTAGTCGAACACCGTCCTTCGCATGCTCCGCTGCGTACTCGCCTAGCTTCGGCGTTGACATTTCGCCTGTTAGTTTGTGGCTGAGTTTAATCTCGAATTGATCAAATAGTCCGTCACACTCGACTATAAGACGTTTTATTGCGGTAAGGGGATAATACACGCAATAAAAGCTGCCAGTACCCGTTTTAGCCCTGACTCCAAATTCAACCCCTTTTTCACCCGATCGAGAGGTTACGATTTCGAATAGTTGGGGTTGCTGTTCCTTAACGAATTCAAGGCCTTCTTTGACAATGGAGTGAGCGAGAGTATCAACCTCTGCTTCGGTTAGCATCTGGGCTTTCCTGTTAGCCAATCCTGAATGGGTAATCGGCTCGCCTGAAGCGTTCAGGAATGCGCGTCTTTTCCTCTATGTCTATCTGGCCGGACAAACTAAGAGTTGAGGCGAGCCGAAATTGAGTGAGGGGAATTATATAGCGAAAAGGGCGTCACCGCCTCATAGGAAACGGTAACGTTCACTCTTGGTGGGTGAGCGATTTTCCCAGTGGCGGCGTAGCTCTTATCGCCCACGGCGGGAGTAGCCGTAGCCGCCGCCGAAGAGTAAGAGAACTACCAGGATGACGATTATTAGTGTAGTGGTACTCATGAAGCGGTTTATATCACAAGGCGGGATGAATTGATAGACTTAGGAGACAAAGACCATGCCAGAGTTACCGTACTACGGTTTCAGATTAGGACACTACCAAGCGGCGAGTAGTCGTTCAGTTTGGCATTAGCGAAAGTAGTTTGAGTTGAGGCGAGTAGTTTAGAGTTCAAGCTTTAGCCTGTTTCTTGTCTTGCCGGCGTGCCAGGAAAATGAGGACTGTCAAGATAAGCGTCACGAGAGCAGATAGCAGACAAAACTGACAAAAGGCCTTGATAACGAACGCCTGTAGATAAACCAACCACAGCGTGGTGAGAAACATAACGCCGACGACTATCGGTAGTAACCGGGCCGCTGATTTGTAGCCAAAAGCCGCAAGCGTAGCCAAACTGAAAACGATGAAATAGGCAATTGCACCGATCAGAGCTAAGGGCACGCCGCGCACAGAAGCGTATGGGCTGGAGAGCACTTCCGAGCAACCCTTGACGATGGTGCATCGAACGCTTCGGCCGGAGAGATGTTCGACGGTGAGATAGATGGAGTCAACGAGCCCTATCAGGGAGACGAAGGCCGCGAAACTGTAAAGGACAAGCGCGTGTCGGGGATGGTTTGGTTTGTTCGAGTCCTCCAGGCTGGTCACCACATCTAATCCGAATTCATAGGAGGCCCGGAGCTTACTGACCCCTGGCGGCGAGTTCGTCTTTGATCAGAGCTCGAAGTTTATCGGGCGCAATTAATGTTTCAAGTGGCACGTCGCGGCCATTCATAAAGACTGTGGGCGTCCCCATGACGCCGAGGGAGCGGGCCCGCTTTCCGTCCTGAAAAATTCGCTGGGTGACGGTTTCGGTGGATAAATCACGCATGAATTTTTCGAGATTCAAGCCGATCTTAGTCGCATACCCCTCAAAGATCGGCCGCACGTCAAAAGCGTTTGACCATGACTTTTGATTTTCATAAATCAAGTCGTGCATCTCCCAGAATCTGCCTTGCATGCCCGCGGCCTCAGCGGCGCGGGCTGCGGCCAGCGCGTGCTGATGAGCAGATACCAGGGGAAACTCACGGAAGATCACTCGTAAGCGTGTGCCAAACTCCTGCTCCATGGTCTTCAAGATTGGATGGAGCGCTCCGCACGGCGGACACTGGAAGTCGCCAAACTCTTCCAGCGTTACCGGCGCTTTGGCGTTGCCTGCTACGTGCGGCGGATCGGCCCCCGGCTCGCCCACCTTCGGGGGGCTCGCCGGGGACGATGCAGTTGGCTTGGGCGGCGCAATCGGCGCCTCAACAGCCGCTTGCTTCAGGTACCACGCTATGATTCCCGCCGCAACCAGCACGGCGCCGATGATTAAGAACGGAAGAGCGCGTTTCATGTAGTCGAGAGATTAAACAAGTTCGCTGAGAAAACTCAAGCGCGCCAGATATTACCCGAGCGTTACTCGATTACATAGTCAACGGTTTTGTCGAGATCGCCGTTAACAAAAACCTGAACCTTGTATTTCCCGGAGGGCCAATCCTGAGGGTAGGTCAAATGGCCATGGACGATATTCTCAAGCGGCCCTGTCTTGTAATCAATCTCTTGAATCTTCTTGTTCTTGGTGCCTTCGACATCTACGATCCACCAAGCAAACTTCATTTGCGTTCCCGCCTTAGCATTTTTCAGGGTTGCAACGGCATGGATCGTCCGGTCAGAAGGGGCAAACGAATCGGTCTCATCTCCAGGAGCACCCTTACCATTGTCCTTGGCCATGTGCATCTCTCTGATAGCTGCCCCGGATCCCTGGTCAGCCGTTGCGGTGGAATTGGAATTGGAATTTGAATTGGAGTTTGAATTGGTGGTCTTCTTGCCAAGATTACAAGCAAGTACCACGAAGACTAAGAGGCCGGCGGCAAGCCAGGCTGGATGGTGTTTCATTTTGAGATTCTCCGAGTGGTTAAAGTTGAAAACAGATAAGCGTGCATCACGCCACCGCGGCCAGGGTGGCAGCCAGCGAACGAAAGATATCGCGCCCATCACTGGAGCCCAACAGATCTTCACAGGCTCGTTCAGGATGTGGCATCAGGCCAAGCACGTTGCGCGAACCATTGCAGATGCCGGCAATGTTATCACGCGAGCCGTTTGGATTAGCCGCTTCAGAGACGTTCCCTTCCGGGTCGCAGTAACGGAAGACGATCCGGTCATCTCGCTCAAGCTCCGCCAGAGTTGCGTCATCGCAGACGTAGTTTCCCTCGGCATGAGCGATCGGAATTCTTAGTACGGATTTTAACGCCATTTCGTTTGTGAAAGGCGTGTCTGAATTTTCAACCCGCACCGAGACGTGTTCACAAATGAAGTGTAAATCTCGATTACGGATCAAGGCGCCGGGCAAGAGTCTGGCTTCGCAAAGAATCTGAAAGCCATTGCAGATTCCCAGGACGAAGCGCCCGGTGGCGGCAAATTTCTTTACTGATTCCATTACCGGCGAAAACCGCGCGAGGGCGCCGGCTCGCAGATAGTCGCCGTACGAAAAGCCTCCGGGAATGATCAGGGCATCAAAAGAGTTGAGATCCGTGTCCCGGTGCCAGATAAAGTCTACCGGCTGGCCCACGTGCTTTGAGATTACATGATAAGCATCGTGATCGCAGTTTGAGCCTGGGAAAACTATGATTCCGAATTTCAACCGTCGATCTCCAAAAGGGACTAACTAGCCGTGAGCAGAACCTTCTCCAACTCGCGGGGTAATTCGATGGCCGCAAAAAGGTCTGCGGGATATAAAGCTAGTCCAAATACGATTTTCATTCGTACTCTACCGATCCCATGAGCTTCGTACCAATGAACTTCCGCCAGTCGTATCCTGCCATCACTTAGAGCCACGTCAGCGACGCCTTTCAATTTGCGCCAGCGTCCACGCCCAAAACGCTTTCGCAGAATAGGTAATTCCCGGATCTGCCGACCGATAGCGATGATCTTAATATCACGTAACTCGCCAGCCAGCTTGAAGTCGTTAGTCATGGTGAGGCTGGAATCTCACGCAGATGCCTCCCGCCGACGTTCAACCATCAATCTCCACGCGGTAGTCTTCGATAATAGGATTGGAAAGGACTTCCCGTGCCATGCGAACCACGGACTCTCGCGCCTCTTCCTGGTCGGCGGAATCCTGGAGGGCAATTTCGAAGTATTTACCCTGGCGAACATCCGCGATGCCGGTGAAGCCAAGCAGCTCTACTGAATGCTGTATGGCTTTACCCTGCGGATCAAGAACGCCCGGCTTGAGACTAACGTAAACTTTCGCCTTCATATCGGTTGGCATGGCTCCTGCTTTTGCTGTGTCATACGTTTCATGCGTTTTCATACTATGACATAAGATTGCTTCATGTGTAGCCAATAGCATACTATCTCGGCCCGCGACGCTGGTAATTAAGCTGGACAAGTTCAATAATCAGGAGAAACTTTATCATGCAAAACCCGCCGCCCGGCCAATTCGGCAAATCGAGCACCGGCCTTGAAGAGAACGTCGCTGCATTACTTTCTTACGTCTTTGGATGGGTCTCCGGCCTGGTTTTTTTCCTAATAGAAAAAGACAGTAAGCTGGTTCGCTTTCACGCGATGCAGTCCATTCTGTTTTGTGTCGTTATTGCGGTTCTTGGCATTGCGCTGTGGATACTCAGCTTCGTGTTCCTGGTGGTTGCAGCTATGCTCCCGGACATTATGGGCTCGCTAATAGGACTTTTGGCCACCCTGCTATGGTTGGTCTTTTCCTTCGCGCTGCTGATCGCCTGGATTTTGTGTCTGGTCCGAGCTTACCAGGGTCAGTTTTACAAATTGCCAGTAGTCGGTAACATGGCCGAAAAGATAGTGAATAAGTAATTTCCAACCAGGACGAAAACTTCGGCAGTGGCTCAGTCTACGAAAGATATTCACAGCAAGGAATTCGGAGAAACTCTATATGCAAACCCCGCCCCCTGGCCAACAAAGCTACGAAACTCCAATCAGCAACTCTCCGCCAGGAGCTCCGAAATCCGGCAGCGGCCTGGAGCCCAACATAGCCGCGGCACTCTCGTACATCTGGATCGTGGGAGTAATATTTTACCTGCTCGAAAAAGAAAATCGTTTCATTCGTTTCCACGCTATGCAGTCGATTCTCTTTGGTATCGCAAACTCAATACTGATGGTCGTGCTTGTAATCGTCGGCTTTGTGCTGACCTTTGCCTTTGGTATCGGAGGGGCGATGGTCGGTGGTGGGATTGGCACTTTAGTCAGCATGCTTATCTGGCTGATATGGCTATTATTCTGGCTAATCGGAATCGCCCTCTTCGCCACTCTAATCTTCGCTGCTGTTAAGGCCTACCAGGGACAAATGTTCAAACTCCCAATCATCGGCAATATGGCAGAGAAGATCGTCAAGTAAGTCTTATCGTAAGTAGATTTAAGTAGATAGCTCTATAGGAACGTATAGGACCTATTTTATTCTGTCCCAAAAACCCTGTCAAAGATCGCACCAACGTTCCTAAGATAAGTATCCAGGGTGAACACCGCCTCAAGATCACGCGCAGAAAGATGAGATGTGATGTCGGCATCACTCATAAGGAGTTCCCGAAAGTTTTTGTTCTGGTCCCACACCTTCATAGCGCTTCTCTGCACCCATTCATAAGCTGTTTCGCGCGAGACGTTTTTTTGAGTAAGCGCGAGCAGTAGTTGCCCACTAAAAACCAGGCCCCGCGTAGCCTGTAGATTCTGGAGCATACGCTCCGGATGAACCACGAGTCCTTCAATCAGAGAGGTTGCTTTATGCAGGATGTAATCCAGGGCAATACTCGAATCTGGCAAAACCACGCGCTCCGCGGATGAATGCGAAATGTCGCGCTCGTGCCAGAGAGCAACGTTTTCCAGACCCACCAGGCTATTGGCTCTCAGGATTCTGGCAATGCCGCAGATGCGTTCCGAGATGATGGGGTTACGTTTGTGCGGCATCGCGCTCGAGCCTTTTTGACCCCTCGCAAATCGTTCCTGAGCTTCGCCAACTTCCGTCCGTTGCCAGTGACGAACATTAAGCGCAAATTTATCCAGCGACGAGGCAATGATGGCGAGGGTGCCCAGGTATTCGGCGTAACGGTCTCGCTGAATAATCTGCGTAGAAACGGGTGCTGGTTTCAAGCCAAGCCGCTCGCAAACCTTCTGCTCAACAATAGGATCGAGATGGGCGAATGCCCCTACCGCTCCACTTATTTTTCCGACAGCGACGGCTTCCCGCGCACGCCTCAATCGCTCGCGGTTGCGGCGCATTTCGTCGTACCAAAGTGCGAAGGTTAGTCCAAATGAGGTTGGTTCGGCATGGATACCATGCGTGCGGCCAATTTGGGGCGTGTCTTTAAACTCAAATGCGCGGCGCTTGAGGACATCCAAAAGGGCTTCAATTTTCCTGAGCAGGATATCGCACGCGTCACGCAAAAGCAGCGCATTGGCCGTGTCGACGACATCTGAAGAGGTCAGGCCATAGTGAACGAATCGGGAGGCTTCGCCGATGTTTTCCGCCAGGTTCGTGGTGAAGGCGATTACATCGTGGTCGGTGGTTTTTTCGATCTCATTGATTCGCTCGACCGAAAAACTTGCGCGCGTTTTGATTTGCTCAAGCGCATCCTTCGGAATCGTTCCCATCTCTGCGTGGACTTCGCAGACAGCAATTTCCACTTCCAGCCACTTCTGAAACTTGTTCTGTTCACTCCAGAGCGCTCCCATTTCGGGAAGTGTGTAGCGTTCGATCATAAGAATCTTATCCGCAGATTACATCCTAAATAGGTCCGATAGGTCATATAGGCCCTATACGACCTATCGGCTTTATCTGTGGATGTCTTATTTGAGCCCTGTTGAAGTCACAAGGTATCGGGCGAGCAACCACTGGCCTTTCCTCTCCACCAGAGTGAAGGTCTCCATGCCTTCACCGTTCTGAAACTTTGTTCGATACGTCAAAATGTATGCTCGGCCCTGCAATGGTCCGCTGGAATTAGTTTGTTCAGTCGCCGACTGAAGCACTCGGTTCTCAACCGAACCGAGCTTCTCCCGCAGAATCTTAAAAGTCGCGACTGATTGTTCGAGTGTCGCGTCCTGACGCCATAACTCCGACGCTTCCCCATAAATTTTTTCGTAACGTTCAGCGGCAATGTCGTCGCTTACGGTGCCAACTGCTGATTCCAGTTCCGCTGGAACGCTTCGCCGTTCTGCTTGCGGCCCACAGGCGAGACTGAGGAAGGAAATCAGAAGAGAGAGCAGCAGGATTCTTACAGTTTGAAAAGGCCAGATGCCACGTAGTAAACCGGTTGCTAGTGACGCACCTTTCATCCTTCCGCCTTCATCCTTCATCCTTCCATCACACCTCAATCCAGGGAGTGGGTTCCTTCGGAAACGACAGACTGATCTGCGTGTCGGTGTGAAAAAGCGGAAAACGCTCCCGCAAAGCAACTTCGGCGGTAATCTGGGCAAGATATGGATTGTTTGCCCGCTGGGAAAGGTGGGCCAGCACGATGTACTTTGCGACGCCATCGAAGCCGTCACTAATCCAGTCGGCCACGTCTTCATTCGAGAGATGACCAAGCCGCGAAAGAATCCGCTGTTTCAGTTCCCACGGATAAACCTCACATGCCTTTAACATGTCCCGACTGTGGTTTGATTCCATGACTATCGCCGCGCAACCGCGCAGTCGCTCGCTAACCAGAGTCGTGATGTGACCAAAATCCATCAACGTCGCAATCTTGACGCCTTGATGAGTTGCCGTAAAACCGAAATTGTCTACAGCGTCGTGTGGAATGGTAAAAGGATGAAAATCGATCTCGCCGATGCGGAAGTCTCTGCTCGATTCAATCTGCTCCACCCGGTCGCGCAAAGCCTTGGCTCGTTTGCGCGGCTCATCGTTGCTAACGTTGAAGCGCTCGCTAACGTAGGCATCGTGAGTTTTCGCGGAGATGTAGACTGCACAATCCACCGTCCGCAGCAGTACGCGCAGGCCACCTGCGTGGTCGCCATGTTCATGCGTCACCAGGACCGCATCAAGTCGCTGGACGTCTTCGCCGACCAGCGCCAGTCGACGCGCAATCTCTTTCGCGCTGAGGCCCGCATCAACGAGAACACGAGTCTCGCCTGCAACGATCAAAACTGCATTGCCGGTTGATCCGCTGCCGAGAACGGTAAGTTTCATGCTTAGGGTTTAGAACTAGAACTCGGGCTAACTAAGAAAGATGCAGAAGCAAAACTTTATCACTTAATGTGAGAAACGGCTACCGGGGATCAGTGTAACGCAAGCTGTTAGTTTGCGTTGCTGCCTAACGCGAATGGTTAGTCAAGGCCTACTTCTCTAAACAGGCTGCGTCCCATCCACTTGTGCAATCAGCGGTGGCCTATTCTCCGAGAACAAGACGATCCACGAAAGCACACGAAACAACACCAACGAATCGTTCTTTTCGTGCCGCTTCGTGTGAATTCGTGGATCGTTCGGTGTTTTTCAGCAGCCTGCCAGGCAAGGCGGTCATGGGCCCGGAGCCGCTACTTCAAATCTTCAGCCGCGAGCGATCGACGCGAAAGCCGTTGAGATTTCCGAGAGCGCCTAGGGCGAGGGATTCGCTGGTGAAATATCGGCGGGCAACTTGCCGCATATCTTCGGGAGTAACGGCCTCGAGTTTTCTAATGATCTCAGCTGGGGAGATGCGACGACCGTGGATAATCTCCTGGCGGGCAAGTGCGCCGACTCGCCCACTCGACGATTCAAGACCGAGTAGAATCGAAGATGTCGCCTGATCCTGCGCCAGCTTCAGCTCCTCGCCGGAAACGCTCTCCACCACCACGCGTCTCATCTCGGCTAAGGATAAGTCAACCACTTCGTCGACATGTTCCGGCGAGGTACCGGCGTAGATTGTGAAAACACCGGCGTCTGAAAACGTGCTGCCTCCGGCGCCGACAGAATACGCAAGACCGCGCTCTTCGCGAATTGTCTGCCACAGCCGGCTTGACGTGCCGCCACCAACGACCGAAGCCAGCAGGCTGGCGGCATATCGTTCGCTGCTCCTGGCATCAGGCCAGGGCGCTGCGATGACAAGGTGTGCTTGCTCGAGTTCCTTTTTCTGCTCAATGAGAATTGGAGCGGCCGGGGTAGGCGCCTGCTCAGCCGCTTCATTCGGACCACGTCCATTAGTCTCTGCCGTGGAATCGGCAAACGCGATTTCAACCATAGCAACGAGCCGTTCGTGTTCAATGTTGCCTGCGGCTGCCACAACCAAATTCGACGTGACAAAGGCGCTCCGGTGAAATGCCGAGATTGTATGGTGGTCAAACGTAGCAATCGTCGCCCTCGTACCCTCAATCGGACGACCAAGTGGATGATCGGGAAAGTAAGCAGCGTTGAAGAGTTCGCCCAGCAATTCGTCCGGCGTGTCCTCGACCATCTTCATCTCTTCCAGTATGACGCTTTGCTCGCGATCCAAATCGTTTTGGTCAAAGCGGGGATGTGCGATGAGATCGGCAAGCAGGTCAATTGCCTCTGGCAAACTTCTGTCCGCAACCTTTACCGCGAAACCAGTCATCTCATGGGTTGTAAAAGCATCCAGGTTGCCCCCAAGCCGATCTGATTCAACCGCAATGTCGCGAGCTGTGCGCCGCTGCGTCCCTTTGAAAACCGAATGTTCGATGAAATGGCAGATTCCGTTTAGTTCCGGGGTTTCGTGACGCGACCCACGTCGCACCCAAATCCCGGCGGTTACAGACCGCAACCCGGGCATGTGCTCCGTCAAAATCGTGATGCCATTGGGGAGTTTAGTCGAGCGAACTTCGTCTATCATGTATGGCGTAATCCAAAACCTGGCAGAAATTCTTTCAGCTCCGCATCCTAGCACGCCGGAAAGCGGCGGCAAAGTGGAGCTAAAGTTAGGTTACTGGTGCGGTTTGAAGCCGGCAGTTCAGAGTTCAGCCTTTAGGCTGCTGATGCCCCACGCAAGCTAAAGCTTGAACTCTAAACTGCATTCAGGTACCCAGGGTTAATCCCGAAACAGGGCGGCAATGCTTGACAGCGCTTTAATTATTGGCGGAAAATGCCTGCGATCCAACGGTTCCGGTAAGTCTCCTGGCCTGAACCGGTTCGCCTGTTCGATTAAGGCGAGGCCGCTTTGCGGCTCAATAGAGCCCAAGGACCTAAGGAGATCCTTTCCCTATTTTGCGCAGAACACAGTCACACTCCATCACTTCAAACGTCACCAGAATGTGACGTAAGGAGGTTCCGTGAGAAGAATGTCAGGGAAAAGAACACTAGCACTGTTTCTTATGAGTCTGTCGGCCTGCCTTTGTCTGCAGGCCCCGACGGCCAACGCCAGTCGAGCGAGCCTTGGAACAATTACTGGAGCTGTTCTCGATGACAAAGGGAATCCTGTGTCTGGCGCGCTCATTTCTTTGCTGAGAGATGGGGCAAGCAAAGTAATCAAGCAAACGCGCAGCGATGCGGCAGGGCGTTTCAGCACCCGAGTCTCGCCGGGACGTTATGGCATTCGCGCGATTGCGGAAGGCTTTAATGCAGTAGTTTTCTCTTCGGTTGAAGTTCGTGCCTCCCAACAGCTTGTTTACCGCTTCAATCTTGAACCCATCGGCTCCGGTAAAACTTTGCCGGAGCGACGAAGAGACCGTGACGACGTGAAATGGACCTTGCGCTCGGCTCAGACCCGCCGTTCGATCTTTCAAGCCCAGGAGGGCGAGGACCGCGATATTCAAGCAGTTCTGGGAATCGAAGCAGCGCCCGGCTCCGAGAGTGCGGAGATTGGAACATCCATCCTCACCAGCGACAACCCCGAGCAGGACTCCGAAAAAGACTCGCAACGACGAATGCGAGGAGTTGTCGAAACCTACTTTGCCGGCAACTCTTTTAGTCCGGGCTACTCAGGTCTTAACTTTGCGGTTTCAACTTCCGCCGGCGACGGGCTCGATTTGATTTTTGCCGGGCAAACTGGGATCGGCTCAAATGCGCCCGGGAGATTCGAAGCCAGCACTCACGTTCGTGCCGGTCAGCGCCATCGCATCGGCGTCAACCTGGGCGCCGTAAGTTTCGGTCCGTCAGTTTGGGCAACGCTAGGAGATGACCCATCACGCCAACCGGTCATCCGGCGCGGTTTGCTGGCGGGGGGAAGCCGGATGGGCCAGTTTTCTGTCCGGGCAATCGACGAATGGATAATTCACGATGGGATAGTTGTCGTTCTTGGTCTTGATTATTCTCGTTTTATAGGCGCGGGTGGAGCACGCTCAATTAATCCGCGCTTGGGAGTTCAACTTGATGCAAACGCGAGAACGCGTTTGAAGGCCAGCTACGCACCGGGAGGAGAAGAGAGTCGCATCCAGAGTGTGGCTCCTTTCGAAGGCGCTCAAGTCGTCTTCACGGATGCCAACAAGAGACCTATCGCTTTCGTAGATGGCCGAGCCGTGATGGAACGGAGCCATCGCCTGGAATTCGGAATCGAACGAGTCATTGATAATGAATCCAACCTCGAGGCTTCCGCTTTCTTCGATACGACTACGGGACGCGGTGTGGGCTTGCTCAGCACGCCAATATCCGCATTCTCGGGCGCGACAGGTGAAGCCTTTATCAACGTTGCCAATCAGCAGGGTGCTGCAAGAGGCATGCGACTGGTCTATACGAGGCGGCTCAGCCACGTGTGGACAGCGTCGGCTGGATACTCCGTCGGTCGTGGTCAGCGACTCTCGGCCGAGGACATTTCCCGTCCCACGGATATGTTCGAGAACGGCTTCTTCCAAACGGCCGCCCTGCAACTGGCAGGTGGTTTTGGCACCGGCACAAACATACAAACAGTATTGCGCTTCTCGCCAAACGCTACGGTCTTTGCTATCGATCCGTTTGCCGGGCGCCTGGCGGTTTATGATCCCTCGTTGAGTATCCAGGTTACCCAGGAGCTTCCCAGCTTCGGTTTGCCTCTTCGCGCCGAAGCCGTCCTTGATGCTCGAAATCTACTGGACCTCCAGGCAAACACCGAGAACGCAGAAACACTTACCCAAATCAGTACGGGCCGTCGTTCTGTTCGCGGTGGAATTTCCCTCAGGTTTTAGCAGATGAGCAAGGGACAGAGGCGAGCACCCCTTATCCTCCGGTTTTCCCTTTGGTCTTCTTTGCCCCATTTAACGGTTCTCCAAAATCTCGGAAATGTCCAAAAACTCGGATACGCGAGTGGGGCGGGCGCGCATTTAGAAAAAGCGCGGCATTAGGAAAAGAGGGTTATTAGTTGATGGATGCAAGGGAATCTTCACTTGTGTCTACCCTCTGTGGAGCGTCCGAAGGACACGCAGGCGGACCTTCTCAAGAAAACTGTCTAGGGAACATACATTGCCTTTTCACTTCCGGATCAGGGGTCTTGATACCGTTCTCATTCGAAGGCTTCAGTGAAGAGATCAGTTTTTACAACAGGGACGTGGCTGGTGCTCGTCGGTGCAGCTCTGCTCGTAACCGCGGGCGTACTGAACTTTGCCCAACGGCTCCGCCATGAAACGCCTCCATGGGATGGCGTTAGATGGGTCGATACCAAACAGGGCATTCTCGCTGAGACTATTGAAGCCGGTTCAGCGGCAGAACGTGGTCAAATCGTGGAGGGCGATCGCCTGGTTGGGATCAGCTTAGATAATGACAACTACGATGAAGCCGCGCAGGCGAGGCGGGTTCAGATCTATTTAGACCAGGCTGGCGTAGGAGGCAACCTCCATTATTTAATAGAGCGACCGTCATACCCGCCAGAGAGTCGTTACTACTACGCCGATTTATATAGTCTTGAGGCGACCCTCAAATGGACGCCGCGTGATCTTTATATCAACCTCATCGGGTTGGTCTATCTTTTTGTCGGCTTCTTTGTGCTTTTCAGACACGGAGGGCGGGCACCCTTTGCCTTGCATTTCGCGACGCTTTGCCTCGCTGCATTTGTTTTTCATTCCTACACGCCGGTTGGCACCTACAGGGATCTCGATCTGGCGGTTGCATTTCTAAGGAACGCAGCCTTTATTCTGTTTCCTCCGCTCTTCTTACACTTTTGTCTGGTTTACCCGGAGCGGCAGCAGCTCTTCCAAAACAGGCGATGGCGCACAGGATTGCTTTACGTCCCTGCGTTGGTTCTGCTGGCGCTGGCAACTTTTGTTTTCCTGCGCGGCGTGTTGATTCCCCTGGTGCCTCAGCTTAGTAAGGTTCCCGGCCCCTCCGAATCTTTCATTGGTTTCTTCTATAAGCTCAGCTTTGCTCACTTCGTTATCGCGCTACTCGCCAGTATCTTTTTCCTGGTTCGAACCTGGATTACTGCCCGGAGCGCGGTCATTCGACAGCAGATGAAGTGGCTGATCTGGGGCTCGTCGCTGGCTGTGGCTCCTTTCACCTTCCTTTACGCGGTGGGTTATCTGATGGGGACGCAAGCAGACCCGTGGCTAACTGATACTGCAGTCCTGCCTCTAATTCTTATCCCGCTCGCGTTTGGCTATTCCGTTGTTCGCTACCGTCTGATGGACGTCGAGCTGGTCGTGCGTCGCGTCTTTGTCTACGTTTTCACTACTCTGGCTATTTCTTTGATGGTGGGCGCAGTCGTTTACCTGGCGGGACTTTACGCCCTGCGCGGTAGCGACGGTTCCGCTTCGGGAGAAATTACTCTGGGCGTGGTCGTGGCCATCGTCGGGATGGCAGCGATCGTGATTATTGCCGCGCCAGTTAAGAACTTTTTGCAGGAACAAATTGACAGATTGTTTTATGGTGAGCGCTACGACATGCGCAACAGCCTGCTGGATTTCGGTCGCACTCTCTCAGCAACCACGGCGCTGGATCCTTTGCTGGATTCGCTTGTCAGCCGCCTTCAGCAGGTGATGAATGTTGGTCGCATTGCGATTTTCGTCGAGGACAAGAGTGCGTCGGGAGGCTACCGTGTGGCGCGGGCCGCGGGCCTGTCCACTGAGATGGTTGTGCCGCCTGATTTCCGCGAAATGATTCGAGTTCGTTCCGCCGAAACCGGAGTTGTACGCTCGGACGATCTGGACCTCATTCCGGAAACGACGGGTTTTGTGCGGCGCGCACTTCACTACTATGTTCCCTGCGTGGTGCGCGGTCGCATGGTCTCAGTCATCGGACTGGGACGTTCTGCCGACGGCTCGTTGCTTTCCTCTGAAGACGTCCAAATACTGCTCACCGTCTCTGGCTATGTTGCGGTCGCAATTGAAAACAGCCTGCTCTATCAGGAACAGGGAGACCGCGCGGCGGAGCTGAAACTTCTTAAAGAGTTCAACGAGTCAATCATCGAATCGATCAATGTGGGACTGCTTGCAGTGGATCTCGACGGCAGAGTAACCCGTCTGAATTCAGCACTTGAAGAGATACTGGATATTAGCCGAGACGAGGCTGTGGGGAAACGAGTTGAGCATCTCTTCTCAGAGGATTTCACTGATACGCTGCGCCAGGTACTCGGAAATGACCGCTGGCGACTCAGGGAAACTCGCAACATCTACAAGATTCACACGGCCACTTTCGCGGGCCGTTCGCTCGTTCTCAATATCTCGATCGCTCCCCTGCAAGACGCGCAGGAACAGACCGGCGCACTGGTGGTGCTTGAAGATGTGACTTCGCGGGTGCGACTGGAAGAACAGTTGCAGCAACGTGAGAAACTTTCCTCGATTGGTTTGCTGGCGGCCGGAGTGGCCCATGAAGTAAACACGCCTCTTACCGGAGTGTCGTCTTACACACAGATGCTTCTCGGCATGCTCGCCGAAACCGATCCAAAGCATGCGCTTTTGTTAAAGGTCCGCCGCCAGGCCGAGCGCGCCACCAACATCGTTAACAATCTGCTTAACTTTTCCCGTACTGGCGACGCAAGCGAATTTACGGAAATAGACATTGGCCGCGTCCTGGACGACACGTTACAGCTCCTCGAGCCACAGTTGCGCGGGAACCAGATTGAAATACTTCGCGATTACGATCCGGATTGCCCGCGGGTCTTTGGCAATGCCGGGAAGCTTCAGCAGGTGTTCACAAACCTGTTGCTTAACGCCAGAGATGCGCTGCCAGCGGGCGGGTCAATTAGAATTTCCACCACTCCTGCCGAGGACCATTCCCTGATAGTGGAAGTGTCTGACAGCGGGATGGGAATCGCTCCCGAAAACGTCGCCAAAATCTATGACCCGTTTTATACAACCAAAGGTGTGGGGCGGGGAACCGGGCTGGGTTTAGCTGTTTCTTACGGGATCGTACAGGAGCATTCAGGTCACATTAGCGTTGAAAGCAACCCGGGACATGGTACGGCTTTTCGTATCACTTTGCCGACGGCCCATGCGCGCGCTCACTTGCAGGCAGTTGGCGACTAACTCGAAGGGACGTTGGATCTGAGATCGTAAGTTACAGCAAGAGCACCGCATCATCTCGCTTTGCTCTTGCTTTTTTTTTGTGTTGATCTCCCCTAAACTGATTCGCTTTCAAACTTGAGGATGATCATTGGTTGTAAAGACGGACAGACGCGTGGCTAAAAAGGGTTCAGTACTCATCGTCGACGATGAAGAGATAATGCGGGAGGTTTTGGAGACGCTACTTTCTGCGGAGGGTTACCGCGTCGACTTAGCCAAAACGGGTGAAGAGGGACTCGAGTCGTATGGCCGGCGCGCTTACGACGTTGTTCTCCTGGACGTTTCTATGCCGGGCATCGGCGGCCTGCGTGCCCTGGAGGAATTCCTGAAGATGGATTCCGATGCCGTCGTCGTAATGATTACGGCCTACGCGACCTTTGATACTGCAATCGCCGCTTGGGAGCATGGCGCTTTTGGTTGCATTCGCAAGCCGTTCCAGAACGAACAGATTACCCTTACTGTGTCCGCGGGGATCAAACGGCGGCGCAAAGAGGAAGAACGACGGACGCTTAGGCGCGCAATGAGTCGCGCGGTTGACCGCGGCGAGATCGTAGGGCGCTCTGACGTCATGCAGGAAGTGTTCAGGCTGGTCGAGCAGGTGGCGCCGGCCCGCTCGACCGTCCTGATCACTGGTGAAAGCGGAACGGGAAAGGAACTAATCGCGAAAGCGATTCACGAGGCGAGTACGCGAGCCGGAAAACCTTTTGTTACTGTTAACAGCTCCAACATTCCTTCCGAGCTTCTTGAATCAGAACTCTTCGGCCACACGCGCGGCGCTTTTACCGGGGCTGTCGCGGCGAAAAAAGGACTGTTCGAAGTGGCTGATGGAGGCTCAATCTTTCTCGATGAAATAGGCGACATACCACCGGAAACCCAGGTGCGTTTGCTGCGAGTGATTCAAGAGCGCGAGTTTACTCCCCTGGGTGATACTACGCCGCGGCGCGTGGATGTGCGGATTGTCGCAGCAACTAACATTGAGCTGAAGGAAGCCGTCAAGCAGGGAGCCTTTCGTGAGGACCTTTATTACCGGCTGGCAGTAGTTCCGATCGAACTTCCCCCGTTACGGGACCGGCGAGAGGACATCCTGCCGTTAGCCCAGCATTTTATTGAGAAGTACAACGAAGAGAATGGCCGGCATGTGTCTGAACAAATTGCGCCGGAAGTGCTGGCCCTGCTCGAGGCCTATTCCTGGCCGGGCAACGTTCGTGAACTTGAAAATGCGATTGAGCGAGCAGTGGTCATAGCGCCCGGGAATGAAGTTACGCGCCAGTGTCTACGACCCGAGATTAGCGATCCTGATTCTGTGATTCTGGCTTCGCAGGAAGGCGCCAGCGTCGGCGCGGTGCACGATCTTGGCCGCGGCATAAACTTTTATGATCAGGTGCGGCGCTTTGAAGTGGATCTCATTCGGCGCGCGCTGGAGCAAACCGGCGGTCATCAATCCCGGGCTGCGCGCTTGTTGGGAATGAACGCGACTACTCTCAACTCAAAGATCAAAACCTACAGAATTAGCCTGCGGCCTTAATTAGGCAGATGATGTTTCGTCTGATGGTCACTTCTCACTCACTGGGTTGATCCTGCCTTGAACGACTTTCAATTAAGGATTTTGAACGCGACCTTAATCAGCTCTGGGTGAGAAAGGTGGGCCTGCCCCGCTCTTGCGTGCTGCTTAAACGAGCGGTGCGCTTTGTGTCTTTCTTCCTTTGTGTTGAAATCTACTTCAAGATGTTTGCAACAGAATCAAAGCAAACGCAGTTTAAGCGCATCATCGCTGAAGCGGCCCAGTGCACTCGTTGTCCAGCCATGTGTGAAAGAACTGCGGTTTTAAGTGAACTCAACGGCTCGGTCTCGGCGCGAATACTGTTTATCGGCGAAGCTCCAGGCCGCAAAGGCGCCGACCAGACACGCGTGCCTTTCTCAGGCGATCAGTCAGGCAAGAACTTCGATCGCTTTCTCGCCTCGATTGGTTTGAGTCGCCAACACATCTTCATCACCAGCGCCGCGCTATGTAATCCACGCAGCGAATCAGGAGCCAACCGGAAGCCCAGTCGATTGGAACTCGCAAACTGCTCTTACTTCCTGCGGCAGACGTTTGAGATGGTTGACCCGGCGGTGGTTGTAACCCTCGGCTCGGTTGCTCTCAAGGCGCTTAAAACAATCGAGTCTCACAATCTGAGTCTTAAGGAATCAGCCGCGAAGATTCACCAGTGGAATGGGCGCGTGCTCGTGCCCATCTATCATCCCAGCCCGCAGGTGCTTCGCATCGGCGAGAGAAGGAACAGTTGCAGGATTACAAAGTAGTGGCGCAGGCTCTCAAGTCTTTGGGGCGTTCAGATTGTTTAGATATGGCACATGTGCCAAGCGAGATACGGCGAACAAGTCCGCGTTCTAAACCGGCTTCAGCGTGAGTTTTATGACCGACGTAGTGGAACAGATAGCGACCTTGAAGTTACCACTCGACGAAACGCACATGCGTCTCGGGGCCGAGATGCGTGTCAAGGATGATTGGCCAGTACCTGGAAACTACGGCGACACCTTGTTTGAGTATGCCGCGGTGCGTGAAGGCGGCGCGGGCTTAATCGATCTCTCGTCGCGCGGGCGCATTCTGGTAAGTGGCTCGGAAGCGGTTCAGTTCCTTAATGGTCTGATCACCAATGATATGAAAACGCTGGCCCAGAACAGCTGGATGCCGGCGGCGTTTCCGAATGTTCAGGGCCGGTTGATTGCGAGCGTTCGAGTTGTTTGTCTAAAAGATGAAGGGGCCGACCAAACCACCCCAGCGGGGTTGCCCCGCAAGGGGCTCCGGCAGAATGCCTCATCTACTTTTCTGATCGACACCGAAGCTGCGACACGTGAACGAGTTTTGAAAACTATTCAACGCTTTACCTTGGCGGGCGACTTTAACGTGCGCGATGTGACCGCGCAGACAACCCTTTTGACGGTGCAGGGGAAAAAGTCAGCCAGCATAGTTCGTTCGGTTTTGGGCGAGGCGGCGGCAGGTTTAGCGCCTAATGGTGCACTGCAAATGGCGTGGCAAGAGAGCGACGTTACAGTAATCCACGCGACGCACACTGCGGAAGATGGGTTCGATCTGATGTTGAATTCAGCGGCGGCAAACAGTTTGTGGGACGCTTTGCATGGGGCCGGAGCGCGGCCCGTTGGATACGACGCCCTTGAGATCCTGAGGATCGAAGCAGGGCTACCTCGTTATGGCATGGATATGGATGAAACCAACGTTGTCACCGAGGCAGCCCTGGACGACGCAGTTAGTTATACAAAGGGATGTTACGTGGGCCAGGAGATTATTGCGCGCATTAAATATCGCGGGCATGTCGCTAAGAAGCTTTCGGGTGTGATGTTCAATCAGGTAGAAAAAGTTGAACCTGGAGCGCCTATTCAATCAACTGACGGTAAGGAGATCGGACGAATAACTTCCGTCACCTATTCGCCTCATCTCGGTCGGACGGTCGCGCTGGGCTACTTGAAATACGACTATCTCACTCCGGATACCAGCGTGAAAATCATGGTCGGCGACGAGCAGCTTTTCGCGCAAGTTATGGAGCTTCCATTTGTGCGGTGAACTGGTCCATAGGAACAGACTATTTATACGCGTGCGCGGCTCTGCCGTCTGATGTGCGGAAGGTCTCTGACTGTCTCTGACCTTTCGGATGCACCTATCCTTGTCTTTGGGGCTACGCCCCGAAATTCCGGCGTAGCCCAAGAGACATTGATCAAGAACTACGGTGGGGCATAGCCCGGGGTCCCCGGCGGGGCAGCCCCGCTGGGCTGGCAGGCGCCACCGCACATCGGGCGGCACAGCCGCTTACGAATCCATTTCTTGAGGTTGATTTGGATGGCTGACGAAACTGACAGCAAAGCGACCACGGACCTCGATTACGAACAGGCCCGCCTCGCCTACACGATTATTCAGTCCCTATTGGCTCACACCCGAGTCGTCAGCGATTTGATTGCGGTGATGGCCCAGGCTTTGGACGAGGACACGCAAAAGGCCCTAACGCAAACTCCTAACTGGGCCGCCTATCTAGAGAGCCGCCGATTGCTGGAGCGCACCCGCGCTGACGTAGAGAAATTTGCGGAAGTGTTGGAAAAGCTAGGAGAATAACAACTTCCAAATCGCAGTTAGGCTCAAACACCACCCACTGCGTATCTCAATCGATTGACTCTCCCACGAGAATAATCAGGCGGCAGACGTTGATTTACTTCCACTCGCGCTCTAGATTTGAGCGGCAAACTCGCGCAGCGTCTGTAGCTGGGTTTCACCTACTTCAAAACTTACCCCCTCAAACTTGATCTCAAACTTTTTCGCTTTGGTGATTTTCAGTAACATTTCATAAGGCATGTCAAAGATGAGCTGCTCACCTATCCAACGCCGGCCGGGAACGGGTCGCAGGATTGCCCCGATTGGAAGAACTCAGAAAAGTGGTTTCGCCATCAACGATGAAAACTACATACAGATCACTGTCCAGGAGTCTTGCCTTCACGATCGTTTGCAGTTCGAAGTCGATTTTCGAAGGCCGCTGAAGTTGATGCCCCGGAAAGCTAAATGACGGCGCCATGTGCAGACTATGGTACTTGTCTTTCTCGCCGGAAATTTGGACTGGATTTAGCCGAACCGTTGTTCGATCCTTGCTGCTGTCGTAGGTCGTTTCTATTTTTGCGGCTGGTACCGTTTCGGTTTGCGGACTTTGAGCAGAACAGATAACCGTCGTGAACAGCACCGTCAGCAGCAGCAATAAGCATTTCGTCATAGGTTTCTTCATACTCGGCAGGAGATTAGGTTGATGATTCCCAGCAGGCTGCGCTCAACCTTGACTAGCTGGAGCCCATTGGCCTGAGCTTCCTCGGCTGTGCGACGATTAAGATGATCGTCGAAGACCGGGACCGTGACCAAGTTTAGTAAATCAAAGGCAGGTCCCAACAATCCGTTTGGGCGCACGTGTTCCAGCAGGATTACTGTACCACCGGATTTCACTACCCGCCGCAATTCAGCGAAAGCTTTCTTAGGACTGGCAAGCGAGCAGAAGACCAGCGTCGCAAAGGCGGCGTCGAAAGAGTTGTCTGCAAATGGCAACTGCTCGCCACAACTCTGGATCAGCCGAGTGTGATCGGGCCGTTTCTTCTCGCTTGCGATCTTTAGCATTTCACGGCTCGGTTCAGAGGCAATTGAGAGCGTGCTGGTGGGATAGTAAACGAAGTTTCGACCTGTGCCTGCACCGATTTCGAGTATGCGTCCATCTTGAGGCAGGTAACGAAATGTCGTTGCCCGAAGCCGGGCCAGAAACCAACGATCGAGCGGACGCATCGCTGCGTCATACTGTGGAGCGATGTCATCGTAAGTTCGAGCTGGCATTTACAGTAGGACAGGCGTTCCTGCCTGTCCTGGCTCTCAAATCCGATTGGTTTGGTACGAACAGCCAGTTTCCACCGTTGCGCCCTCCCTGACGGTCGAGCTACTGCCCCGATATTTACGGAACATGGCAGGACTGCCTGTCCTACCTCAAGATCATGATTACCTGGCGCTCGCGGCCTCCATCAAACTCGCAAAGAAAAATTCCCTGCCAACGTCCCAGCAACAGTTTTCCGTCTTTGAAAGGAACTGTTACCGACGAACCAACCAGAGTTGCTTTGATATGAGCATCCGAATTCTCTTCACCGTGGCGAAACCCCATACCGTGTTGGGGAATCAGGGTGCGGAAGGCGTGCAGCATATCGCGGGGCACGTCAGGGTCGGCATTCTCATTTACGGTTAGGCCGGCGGTTGTGTGTTGCACATAAAGCACGACTATCCCTTCGCGCTCGCCGGAGTCTCTCAGTTTCTCCTGGACCTGTTCGGTAAACTCGACCAGCTCTTCACGAGCACTCGAACGAACCTTGATCGTATACATGTGCCCATTGTAAAGTCTTTGTAAAGCAAACTGTTAGTTTGCGTCTCACGAGGAAGGCCACTACCATAAACGGAAAAAGGCCGGAGCACGAACCAAAACGAAAGCAAGCTGCGCACGATGGCACATCTTGCTTTTATGATGTAGAAACCCGGAGATTGTGAAGGTTCAAGGCTTCAATCCGCCTGCTCCAGGTCTGAAGGTTGGTTTTTCGTGCTTGTTCGTGTGAGTTCGTGGATCGTATCAATTGATCAAACAATAAGCACGATCCACCAACTCACACGAACAGACACGACAAAAATCAAAGTGCCTTAGACGGGGCGGCTCTGATTTCTAAAACTCGGCCAACGCCCTACTTCTTATCGAGCACAAAGTTGTAGACATAACTGCCGCGACCTTGACTGCCTTACCATCTTTCATCGTTGGCTTGAAGCGCGCTTTGTAGGCAGCCTCCTGTGAGGCTCCGTACAAGGGTGCTGGACCGCTCTTGGCTTTCGCAAAAATGACATTGCCATCCTCGCCAATCGTTATCGTCACCGCCACTGTCCCCTCTATCTTTTGCTGTTTAGCTTCCTCCGGATAAACGGGAGGGGGAGCTTCAATCAGTTCTCCTTTATCGACTTTCTCCTTGCTCTTCTGCTCCGAGCGTTCTTCTTTACTCTTAGTCTTCGATTTCTCCCGCTTCTTTGCCGGGGGCGTTGGAGCGGTTGGAGCGGTCGCCGGTGTTGGGGGCGAAGCAACTGTGGTCGGTGCGACAGGTGCACCTCGACCCACGCCGCCACCGATGCCTCGGCCGACGCCGACGCCTACACCTGGGTAATACCTCGACCGACACCCATGCCATTTCCAACGTTGTTCGCGCTCGCGTCAATGCCACGCGCCTCACTGTAGACTCCCGCGCCAACCAAAACGAGGAGGGCTATTCCCACCAACCCACACAGTGGTCAAGGTAATTTGGACTGCGGCTGTGCCGCAGCACGGTGCGGAAAGGGTCGGCCTTTCCGAGTGGATTATTTACTTTTTTCCTGAGCCTGAGCCTCGGAAAGCAAAGGAGTAAGGGGCTGGACGGAAAGCTATGGGAGTCTGTCTGGAAACTCAGATTTCGTTGTCTTGCCCCAAAGGGGCTGCGCCTTTCAGCCCAAGGTTGCGGCTTGGCGCTACCTTGGGTAGGAGGGGCATGAACCACCAACCGCAACGCGTTGCGCCATAGAGACGCATCCGGGCCGCAACTCGTTCCGGGTTGATCCCGATTGCCGCCTTGTACCCAAGGTAGCGCCCAAGGCGCAACCTTGGGCTGAAGGTCGAAGCCCCTTCGGGGCATTTTCATCCTTTGACAGCCGCCAGGATACGCTTGAAAAACTCATTGGCGCTTCGATCTTTATGCCAGCGCCAAACGACTACCAGATCATGTTCCGGGTCAATCCAAATCGTATTTGAACCGTAGCCAAGCGCGGCAAAACTCTTCGCCGGCAGGCTGGGCCATTGTTTGTTGGCAGTGTTGAGCCACCAGAGATAGCCATAGTCCTGGCCGATCAAGGTGGGAGCCGTCGCCGCGCGCACCCAATTCCTTGAGATGATCTGCTTATTCTTCCACTTACCCTGGCGCAGGAAGAGGTAGCCAAACCGGGCTTCGTCGCGCGCGCTGATCCACAGGCCGCCGCCCCAGCGTGTGCCACCGCTGACCGACGCCATAGGCCGGCCCTTGATCACAACCGGGAAATTGTCATAGCCGTGGTATTGCCAGGTGTGAGAGGCGCCGATGGGATCCATGATCTCGTCTTTGAGCACGCGCGGTAGAGGCTTTTGCCAAACTTCAAGGAGAGACAGGGACATCCGATTAATGCGCACGTCGTTGTATTCCCAATACTCACCCGGTTCCTTGAGCGCGCGGGGCTTGCGCTGACCTCTGCCGAATTCTTCGGTGCCGAGGAAGTCGCTCTTCTTGCCCCACATCGTGCCTTCCCACTCGCTCGTCTGTTGCAGATGTTCTTCCCAGGTGACCTTCGCGTTATGAGGCGAGTCGTAGCCGTCGCTCACGTATTTCTTTACAGGGTCCTGAACGCTCTTGATCATTCCGCGATCGACGGCGAGGCCGGCCAGTGTGGAAAGAAAACTTTTCGCGACGCTGTAAGTTGGATCCACCTGGTTGGTATCGCCCCATTCAGCGACGATGTAGCCGTGACGAATGATCATGCCATTCGTCTCGCCTCGCGTTTTCGGGAGTGGTCCAAGCACGCGGCCGAAGGTTTCAACCTGCGTTGAAAAGTCAGAAGGGACGGTGCTGGCCTGTGTTTTTGCATAGGACACCGCCTGATCGAGCATCACGCTATCCAAACCGACAGCTTCGGCTTGCTTATGTTGCCAGGCATCACCGGGAGCAGGATAGTAGACGCTGGTTGGATTCTTTTGCCGTTGGCCGTTAGTGAATCCACCGCTGGCATAAATGCACAGCGCGAACAGCAGGAATAAAGGTGTCCTGAGTCGAATGTTCATCTTCGCGTTCCTCAGTGGCTCCGGCTCGTCATTCGATATCGAAATTGGATATCTTACGTTCCATCAAGATATCGGTTTGGGCGTCGTCGCCCAGCTGAAATATATGCGTTCCTACCTCACGGAAATTCCACTTGCGATAGAACGCCTGGGCGCGATGATTATGTTCCCAAACGCCGAGCCATAAGGTTTGATGTCCGTAGCGCCTCGCTTCATTTATACAAACCCGCATCAAGGCAGCGCCAACGCCGCGCCCAAGGTGATCCCGGGAAACATACAAACGCACCAACTCGATCGGCTTATTGTCTGTGATTGAGTCAAGCAAGTTCCCCGAGCGGAGCATGGCATAACCTACGGCAACTCCATTGCTCTGAGCGATGAGAAACGCGGAATGGGGGTCAGCTAATTCTGCGGCTTGTTGCGCCTCGCTGAAAGCGGAGGCGAGATAGGCGGCCATATCAGCAGGGTTGTTGTCGGCAGCGAACGTTTCGGAGAAAGTGCGCGCGCCGAGTTCCGCCAACAAACCAGCATCGTCCACTTTGGCACGGCGAACATTAAGATTGGCGCTGGACCATGCAGGAGCTGTCATCCGGGTTTGCAGGATCAAGGCCAGCAGGTACTAGCGTCCCCATTAATCCTGAATCGTGTTTAAGTTCTGAATCAAAGTAACCAAGACCACTGCCCGTAACCATAAACCACGAGCGACAGGATTTACAAGATTTACAAATGGAATCCATGGGGGTTTCCTGGCAGCTTGTCGTGGAACGCGAGGAAAGGATCTTAGACCGACCGGTCAAACATCAAACGGGTCTTTATCGGTCAAATAGGCCAGCAAGTCCTGCTTATTCGGACGCGTAGCGAGCCAGGTCCGTATCTTTTCAATTTCCGCATAATCGTCGGCGCCGAATCTGCCGATATAGATCTGTTCCATGCGTTTCTTCCTGACCTCTTTCTGCGCTTCGTCTTGCCAGAAGGCAGTGAGCATGGAATTTACGTCGTCGTGGAGATTGCGTGCTTTTAGCGCTTCCCATTCATTTCGGTCAAGCCAGATACCTTTACAGCCCTGGCAATGATCCAGCGTAAAGCTGAAGCCGCGGCCTACCAGATACTTGACCATCCGGAAGCGACACTCCGGGCAGTCAATCGGCTTGCCCGGCTCAGCTAGTGTCAAGCCCGTGTCTTCCTGCCCACGCTCCGGCAGATTAGGATGCTCTTCGAGCCACTTCCAATACTCCGCTCCTCTTATCCACTTACCATGACAATTGTCGCACTGTAAGGCTGGAAGACCCGACTCCAAATCCGTCGGGACTAGCTCGGATGATTTGCAGACTGGACAGTTCATATCGCTGGTTCACCTTCGATCAGGCTATTCGGCTACCGAGCGAGAGTAATCGACTGTTGACAGGATTCACAAGATTTACAGAATGGAGTTTAGCAAAGGGGCTCTTGGAGTGTATTCGCGGAATTTTCGTTTCACTTGCACGGATGGACCGAAATTCAAAAGGAGACCAGCGTGGATACCTGTGGCTGTCAAGTAATTGACTAGTTGGACTTCGTGAGCTTTAGCGATCGTCTGAGCCGCCTTCAATTCAATAACAACACGTTCGTCAACCCACAGGTCAGCATAATACTCTCCCACAACTTGACCCTCGTAAGTGACGTTGATGGGCTCTTGTTGCTTAACGCTGAGTCCCAGCTTTTCAAGCTCCATTCGAAGAGCATTCTCATAAACTTTTTCGAGAAAGCCCGGACCCAGCGCGTTATGAACTTTGTAGGCACAGCCGATGATTATTCGTGTGAGGTCATCGTCCTTCATTGGAACCGCCTCCGGATTAACCTCTCTAACAGTTCTCTCCGGAATTCTACATGTGACCGCTCGGCTTAGACATTGCTACTCCGCGCAAAGGGAATTCAAGAAATTACAAGAACTCTTGTAGCTGGAGACAGGAGTCTTAGACAGGATGTACAAGATTCACAGGATAGTTTAGGAGCGCCGTCCCTCGAAGGTTCTGTGCCTATTGTGGTTGCTTCTTGTAAATCCTGTTAATCCTGTCGAAATAGTCGTAAGCCTCTGGCTGGGAGACAGGAGTTTTTAGACAGGATGTACAAGATTCACAGGATAGTTTAGGAGCGTCCCTCGGAGGTTCTGTGCCTATTGTGGTTGTTTCTTGTAAATCCTGTGAATCCTGTCGAAATAGTCGTAAGCCTCTGCCTGGAGACAGGGGTTTTTAGACAGGATGCACAACATAGTTTAGGAGCGCCGTCCCTCGAAGGTTCTGTGCAGTTCTGTGCCTATTGTGGTTGTTTCTTGTAAATCCTGTGAATCCTGTCGAAATAGTCGTAAGCCTCTGCCTGGAGACAGGAGTTTTTAGACAGGATGTACAAGATTCACAGGATAGTTTGGGAATGCCGCTTACGCATGGACCCCTCAGGCACGACGGCACTGGATTTCGGAATCCAACTCCGCAAGAGAAATGGCTTGCTGAGGATCGGCCTCCACCTCCGCATCACGTAGCAGCGCTTCGGCAACGCCTTCATCTTCGTCCGATAGAATACCTGGAAGAGAGCCGAGGAGATTTGCTGCCAGTGTCGCTCGTTGCCGCTCAGGTAAGTCGAGCGCGAGTTTCTCTACTTCAAGTATGGTGCCCATAAACGAAGGATAACTCTAGGAAGGGAAGGGAGCAATAGTGTAGTGAGCAACTCGATGGCAGATGCGCCGCCAGCAGATTTCGCGCGCGCGCCAAAGCCTCATCGCCAGGAATTAGAGTGGCCTCTCCCGCCTCTACCTGTGCGATGCGCCGCCGCACTTCGGCGACCAGTGCGCTGGTAATCTTCGGGGAAATTTCGTCAGCTAAGCTCGCTATCAATCGCTCCGCGAGTTCGGCGCGCACATCGGGCGGTAAAGCCACCGCATCCTGAAAGATTTCTTCAGATGTAGACATGGTCAAAGGTTACCTTTGGTGAAGTTCTGTGACAAGGGTGACTAGCTCGGTCGACGACGCGACGGACTTAAGCATGAAAGCTCGACCGGTTAGGTGTTCGAGGCGCGCCTCAACTTCCGGCCAGGGACTCTGATCGTCGGGATGGGCGTCCATGTCGGCCAGGCGATCATCGAGCAATGCTCTTTCCGCATCCGTCACCGGGAGATCATCAGGTGATAGCGTGTCCCACACCGCGCCAATGAGTTCCAGCCGATCAGCGGGGCTCAAACTTGCCACTTTGGCAAGGAGTGATTCGTCGATCATGGTTCAAGGATAACGCAAAGAGGAGTTCAATCCAACGCCATTCGCTAACTCGATAGCGTTGGTTTGTGTTCCCTTTTCGGTTCTGTACCGTGACCACATCAAAAGATTGACAAGACTCAGCGCTTAGGACTCCAATAACACTTATGAAGGCCCCTCTCGTTACAATCCTTATGTGGGCGTTGCTGGTTACGACGCAGCTGGTTTTGCGAAATCACGGCAGCCTAGCCGCAGGGCAGCCACAACAGTCAGGGACCGCAGCGCCGCTTGACATTGACCGTATTGTGAGTGCTTTTACAGCTAAAGAGACGGAATTCCGCAACGCGCTGGCCCAGTACAGTTTCAAACGAGACGCCGTGGTACAAACGATTGGCGCCGGAGGACAGATTTCCGGTGAATATCACCGCACTTCGCAGCTCGCCTTCGATGACAGTGGCAAACGTATTGAGAAGATTCTCTTCTTCCCAACGCCAACGCTGCGCGCGATAGGCATTTCGTCGGAAGATCTGGACGACCTCGGCGGCGTGCAACTCTTCGCGCTCGAAGCCTCAAAGGCGCCGCTGTACAACTTCAAGTATGTCGGCAAAGAGCGCATTGACGAACTTGACCTGCACGTATTCGACGTCTCCCCAAAAGCGTTACCAGATCCAAAGAAGATCAAAGAACGGTTTTTCCAGGGCCGCATCTGGGTTGACACGCAGGGGTATCAGATAGTGAAGCTTCGCGGTAAAAGATTGCCCGAACCAAAGAACAGTCCTTACCCAACGGTCGAAACTTACCGCGAAGAAATCGACGGTCGCTTCTGGTTTCCAACCTACGCTTACGCTGCCGAGGAGTTGGTGCTTGGTAGCGGAGAAACAGTGAAACTACGCATGCGCGTTCGCTTTAGTGAGTTTGAAAAAGTGAACCGCAAGTAGGAACTCAACAACAACTCACAAATCGTCCGAGTTTTTCTTCACCCCGCCTGATGCAGTTACAATATCGCTGAAAGGTTAATCCTGCGTGTTGGCTATGACGCAAAGAGCGCCGCGCCTTTGATTCGATGCTGCGAATGAGCATCGAATTTCTTACCGAAGGCACGATGTACGTTGAGCGCGCCGACGGTCCCGAGTTACTCGACATCAAGCGCGGCGCATGTCCGTTGGAGAAAGTGAAGGCAGAGGCAGAGAGATTGTTTCAACTGGCGCAGGAGGCCTACGTCCGTTCACCTCTCCCACCCGAACCGGATCGAGACCGCGCCGAGAAGCTGTGCATGAAGATGATTGCTGAGTACCACGCGCAGAGCATCGGTTAGGGTGTGAATCATTCAACATCAGATATTTTTCGAGGAGAGTCGTTCACGCCAATAACCGGGCCGCCTACTCGAATGCATGACAGCATAGATCGAGACGCGATCCTGCACTTGCTCCCAACGATAATAAATTGAATAAGGAAACCGCGTGAGCAGGCAACGACGTATATGCGGCTCTTCAGTTATTGCCCATCTCTCGGGAGCGGTAAGCAATACTTGAATCGCTGCTTCTACTTCGGCAACGAAGGCGGCAGGAACCAAAGGCGAAGCTTGTTCGAGGTAATACTGCATGGCGGCGAGATACTCTTCGGCTGCTTCGGAATGAAAACCGTAGCTCGCCATGCGTTAACTCTTCGGCGCGTGGTCTGCTAGTAAACGTCGTGCTCGCGCCAACACTTCATCGCCGGGAATAAGCTGAGCTTCGCCCGATTCCACTTCAGCGACTCGTCGCTTCACTTCGGTAAGTTGTGCTGCGGTGATCTCTGCTGAAACATCTTCAGCAAGGCTGCCGATCAGTCGTTCAGCCAGTTCGGCGCGCACCTCGGGGGAAAGAGTCATTGCTTCACGGAAAATTTCTTCCGAAGTGGCCATGAGGTTAGACTACCGCTGCTAAGCGTGCGTGACAAGAGCAAGGGGCCTTATTCAGCAGCGCGACGTACCTTGGACTCGGTAGCTCAACGAGTTAGCCGTTCAAGCCGAGCCTTAACCTCCGGCCAGGGACTTTGATCGTTGGGATTGTCTTCCTATCCGCCAATCGAGCATCGAGCAGCACCCTTTAAGCAGTCACGGGAGATCTTCCGGCGACAATATGTCCCAAACCTTGCGATCAGCCCCAGCCGATCACTCGTAGCGACGGGACCATAGACTGAACTTTAGTAAAAGCATCCGCCCGCTAACGAACGCGGTTCGGTAATAACTCGACCGTACCCGACAACGCTTAACAGACGCCCGTGCGAAGCACAGTGAACGCCGCATTGTTTTTCTCCCAGTGCAAATCGCCTTGCGGGGGCGCCGTTCGGCGGAAACAGACATAGAATGAGGTGGTCACATCCTATTTGTCGTAACATCACGCTCTAATAAATTGCGAATTTCCGGGGACAACTTTGCTGGATCAAACTCCACACCTTCTTTATTAATCTGTTCCAAAGTGAGTCCTTTAACCTCGGTCAAGTCGACTTCTTTCAAATTTATCACTTCGAAGCTAGCTCCTGTAAGATATGCTCCTTTTAACACAGCTCCATCAAGACTGCCCCCCAAAAACTTTGCGCCACGAAAATCACTTGCTATAAGGTTCGTCTTCCTAAAAGAGCACACTTTGATATCGGCTTGGAAAAAACTCGTTGGCTTCTTGCCATTCCTATCGCCAGCCGTTGGGTCAAACTTAACAGAATACAAACTTGCTTGCCGGAATTGACTGCCATTCAAGTCAGTTCCCCGAAGGTTACTGTCTATGATCTTTGAATAACTTAAATCACAATCGTCGAGATATGCGTGCTCGAGATTCGTGCCGAGCATATTCGAAGAAGTTAAGTCCACGTCGGAAAGGAGTGCGCCAGATAGGTTAGCTCCATGGAGATCCGCACCATGAAGATTAGTCCCGTGAAAATCTAGGCTGCGCGACTCGGACAAATTCCGCCGCATTCCTATGATTTCATGTTGTTTGTTGCGCCTCCCAATAACCGTTAAGATAGCCTGTACATCAGTGCCAATAAGCTTGGGTAACTCGCTTCTTACCCGCGGAGAATTTTCCCGCACAAAGCCGGTAAGAATTTCCATGATAGGCCAATGATCTTTCTTGGATTCTCTAGCGATCCGTTCGAGAGCGTAAATTCCGCCAAGCCTCACTTGTACCTTGTCACTTCCCAACAGTTCAATAGCTTTTGAAAAGCGCTGTGTAACTAGACCTTCTTGCGATATCTCCAAATTCTTCGCCGTAGCCTGTTGACTAATCTTCAGATTTTTCTCTGTCGCTCTAATATTTCGCCACGTGAAAAAAATGCCAACGAGAAGGACTAACCCCCCTATAGCCTGCACAACTGTTGCTCGAGCCTCGTTGACACGCTGAAGCCACTCGTTATTCGTTAACTTCAGTGCATTGTCCGCAATCATCAGTTGTGGGGCCTTATGCACAAAATAGGTTAGTAAGATTAGGAAGGGGGTGAGTGAGATCCACAGAAGTCCAATCATGATCCGTTTCCAATCGATTGAAGGCTTTTCTGGAACTTCACCATATTCATCTAACTCAAGTTCTTCAATGAATGTTTTATTCTTGCGACGCAGCAACCAGTCACTAATCGATCGCGGAAGCAGCCACCCATGCAAATATCTATAAAGTCGTCCATGCCTCCAGAGACTGACTCGCTCCGAGTAGAGTACAAACTGCTCTACCTTAGACATCGATCTGGAACGCTCTTTTTTCATTGGCTCACCTAGTAATAACTTCAAATGCGTTGGTAAATCTCACTTCCTGTGGCGACAAACTCCTCCGCCCTTGTCTTTCATCCCCAAACCCAACGCCGCCCGTTCGTCGATCTGTTTTTGCGCGGCGTATTCGCGGACGTCCTGCGTGATCTTCATGGAACAAGAAGTGTGGGCCGCACATGGAGCAGAAGTGCGCGAGCTTGGCGCGCAGGGATCACGCCACTTCCTTCACGTATCGAACGACGGGAACGGACATGGTCTTTTGCTTCGGCAATCGCTTACGGTTTTGGATCAGAGTTGCGAGTTGTCGTCCCACCTCGGCCTTAACGACCTTCTCGCCACATTGTGGACACACGCCGGCGGGCACTGATTCAATTACGATCAGCTTACCCTTGAGCCAAAAGTCCTGATTGATTCGCTTTTCCTGCGTCTGCTCACCGCACACGTGGCATTTGCCGTAGTCATACTTCTTCTTGTTGTTGTTCATAATTTATTCCACCGCATATGTCGTTATGAAAAGCAGCATCCCCGTCTCTTTGATTCGACAAATGACAGCCGCTTCTCGCTCGTCAGTGGTGCTCCCAACTATTTCGTACCGAGCGCCTCGCGGGTCGCGGATGAATCGTCGGCGTATGTGTCCCGTAGCAATCACACTTTCGATGTCGGCAAATAGCAAGTCATCGTTCGCCATTTCTTCAAAGAAGTGCGGGATCGCGAATTCATATTCCCCATGTATTACTTTCTGTCGAACGACATCGATGATAGCCACAGCCTATCTTCCTCTCAAGCTTTTTGGTAGATCTCGGCAACCGTTTGATAAATCTCACCGCCCGCCGCCACAAACTCCTCCGCCTTCTCTTTCATGCCCACTTCCAGCGCAGCCTGTTCGTCGATCTCTTTCTGCGCGGCGTACTCGCGGACGTCCTGCGTGATCTTCATGGAGCAGTAGTGTGGGCCGCACATCGAGAGTAAAGCACGGATGACAGGATTTACAAGATTTACAGGATGGAATGTATGAGTGACACTTTCGGCTTGTATTCACGAGACTTACGCTTCACCTGAACTGAAGGACCGAAGTTTAGCAAGAGCCCACAATCGATGCCGGTGGCGGCTAGATAGTTGACTAATTGAACTTCGTGCTGCCTAACCAGCGTCTGCGCAGCCTTAAGTTCGATTACCACGCGTTCATCTACCCACAGATCAGCGTAGTACTCCCGACAACTTGACAGTCATAGGTCACATTGATCGGCTCCTGCTGTTTGACTTCCAGTCCTAGTTTCTCAAGTTCGATTCGAAGTGCGTTTTCATAGACCTTCTCAAGAAAGCCGGGACCAAGGGTGTTGTGGACCTTGTAAGCACAACCGATAATCTTCTGCGTGAGGTCATCGTCTTTCATGACACCTCCGACAAAAACACTTAGACAGGATTTACAGGATGAACAAGATATGACACGGAGGCATGGAATTACAGCGTAGGGCTCACTGACGAATCCGAGGGACCATACTAGAATTTTTGCATCAGAGAAGTGAATGTGTGAACGAGTTCTGAATTGCTGCTCGCTCTTGGGTATCTTGCTAATCCTGTAAATCCTGTCTAAGTATTTGATGCCTTATTAATCTCCGCGCCGGCTGCAACAAGCTCTTCAGCTTTTCTTTCATTCCCACGACTAACGCTGCTTGTTTATCGATCTTCACGTAGCCAGGTGAGTGCCAATTTCTGAATTCCTGCTTGCCTTGGATATCTTTGTTAATCCTGTAAATCCTGTCTAAATCTTTGTTGTCTGATAAATCTCCGCCCCTGCTGCGACGAATTCCTCCGCCTTCTCCTTCATTCCTGCGCCTAACGCCGCTTGCTCATCGATTTCTTTTTGCGCGGCGTATTCACGCACATCCTGCGTGATCTTCATTGAGCAGAAGTGTGGGCCGCACATGGAGCAGAAGTGGGCAAGCTTGGCGCCTTCCTGCGGCAGGGTTTCGTCGTGATACTCGCGGGCAACTTCCGGATCGAGCGAAAGGTTGAATTGATCCTCCCAGCGAAACTCGAAGCGAGCTTTCGATAACGCATTGTCGCGATACTGGGCGCCGGGATGACCCTTGGCCAGGTCGGCGGCGTGGGCGGCGATCTTGTAGGCGATCACGCCGTCTTTAACGTCTTTCTTGTTGGGGAGGCCGAGGTGTTCTTTCGGCGTGACGTAGCAGAGCATCGCGGTCCCAAACCAGCCAATCATCGCGGCGCCGATGGCGGAAGTGATGTGATCGTAGCCGGGTGCAATGTCAGTGGTCAGTGGCCCAAGCGTGTAGAAGGGCGCTTCGCTGCAGCTCTCGAGTTGCTTGTCCATGTTCTCCTTGATCAAATGCATCGGAACATGACCGGGGCCTTCAATCATCACCTGACAGTCGTATTCCCAGGCGATTTTGGTCAACTCACCGAGGGTTTCCAACTCCGCAAACTGCGCCTCATCATTTGCGTCGGCAATCGAGCCGGGGCGCAGGCCATCACCGAGTGAGAATGAAACGTCGTAGGCAGCCATGATCTCGCAGATATCTCGGAAGCGTGTGTAGAGAAAACTTTCTTCGTGGTGCGCGAGACACCACTTGGCCATGATCGATCCACCGCGGCTAACAATTCCCGTCGTGCGTTTTGCGGTGAGTGGAATGTAGGGAAGCCGCACTCCTGCGTGAATCGTAAAGTAGTCAACGCCCTGCTCGGCCTGTTCGATGAGTGTGTCGCGGAAGATTTCCCAGGTCAGGTCTTCGGCTTTGCCGCCGACTTTCTCCAGTGCCTGGTAGATTGGCACAGTGCCGATGGGCACCGGCGAATTGCGAATAATCCATTCGCGCGTAGCGTGAATATTTTTGCCCGTCGAAAGATCCATCACCGTGTCTGAGCCGCACTTAATTGACCAGCGCATCTTTTCAACTTCGTCGTCGATGGATGACAAGACGGCGGAGTTGCCGATGTTGGCGTTAATCTTCACCAGAAAGTTGCGGCCGATGATCATTGGCTCGGATTCAGGATGGTTGACGTTTGCCGGGATAATCGCGCGGCCGCGGGCTACTTCGTCACGTACGAATTCGGGTGTGACGTATTCAGGGATAGATGCGCCGAAGGATTGGCCGCGGTGTTGGTGGAGTAGTGAGTCGCGGGGAGCCTCTCGCGCACCGTTCGACAAACTGAAGTGTGTCGGACACGCGCGGCCGAGGTTCTCGCGAATGGCGATGAATTCCATTTCAGGCGTGATGATGCCCTGACGGGCATAATGCATCTGCGTCACACAGGCTCCCCGCTTAGCGCGCAACGGCGTGCGGCTGAGCGCCGGAAAATCTTCCAGGCGACCTTTTTCCTTTTGGCTTTTTCCTCTCTGACGCGCCTGGTTCGCAGCGTCAAACGTCAGATAGCCATCGTCGATCGGTTGCAACTCGCGGCCTTCGTATTCTTCCACATCACCGCGGGAGAGAATCCAGTGGCGCCGAAGCGAGGGTAGGCCCTCGCGCACATCTGTGTGTCTAGAGGGATCGCCCCATGGGCCGCTGGTGTCGTAGACGCGCACCGGTGGATTCTCTTCCAAAGACCCGTTGAAATTACGTGTCTGGTTCTGCTCGATTTCGCGAAACGGAACGCGCATGCCCGGTTGCTTACCGTCGATGTAGATGCGGCGCGAATTGGGCAACGGTTTTTCATTATTGGCAGGCAAGGTTTCGATCTTTGTTGATTCGATTGCGGCACTCATAAGCACTCCATTCTTCTCTGTGTGTCCTCAGTGTTCTCTCCGGACTCTGTGGTAATGGAGGCATTATCAACACAAAGGGCACGGAGTCTTCAGAGTTTCACAGAGAGTTAAGACTAAAAAAACCGCTCCACCCTGATCAAAAGGATAGAACGGTCATTGGATAACTGTTTCTCCCTTCGACGGTATTAACCGCATCAGGTTCAAGGGGTCTCTGGATTGCGGAATTCGGATTGAGGATTGCGGAATCGTACATCCGCATTCCGAAATCGGCATTCAGCAATCGGCAGACTCTCAGCCTTGCGGCTCCCCCGAAAACTTTGTGACGACAGTTTACTACATCATTCGGCAAAGCGCCCACGCGTAGCTCGCAAGTAGTGCTGAACCAGTTGGCGACGCAATTCTGTTACCGCGAAGCGATCTCATTAACACGCGTGCTTGAATGATCGGGCCAACCCCGTGTCAGGAACGAGCGGATGAGTGATATTTCGCTTAATTTGGCGGCGATTTCCATTACGCCAGTCTTGATACTCAATCTCCTCTTGGAATTCGTGCCCGTGCATATCCCTTGGTGGTCCCTGCTTGGTATCGTGATCGCGCTCGCCTATCTGTTCTTCGCCGTCAAAGTGAACGCAGAACCCGAAGACCTGCCACAGTATCAGCCACCGGTTGCCTATCCTACGCCCTGAGACTTCTGATCCCTGGGTAGGTCCTTATTCAAAGGCAAGTAGACGATTCCCCTGGCACCCCAGCGGGTATGGCACCCCAGCCGAGCTGCTCGGCGGGGTACCTCGCGCTGCCGGCCGAGCCCGCACTAGATCACACTCACAAACACTAAACTCTCATTCGTGAATTTTCGTGTGAGTTCGTGGATCGTTTCTGCCGACCGTCGAGCGAATGCGCCACAACTCAAATTAGGACGCAATCGACAAGTGTTCCCGCTAACGAATCTGACGCGGGTGCCAGTATAATCGCCCGTTCGCAACCACACCTGAAACTCTCCGGAGATAATTAATGCTGAGACGACGCGCTATTGCTTTGTCGCTGATTCTTTCACTATTTGCTCTACCGCTGCTTGCGCAAACATCGGGGCGAGAGGAAGAGACTCGCAACCGCATTCGCAAGGAAGGCATGGAGCATTCGCAGATCATGAAGACGATGCACATGCTGGCGGATGTTTATGGACCGCGCTTGACGGGCTCGCCGAATCATAGACGAGCAGCCGAGTGGACCATCAAGCAGATGCGGGAATGGGGGTTTGAGAATGGCCACCTCGAGCCTTGGGATTTTAAGCATCCGGGGTGGCTTAATGAGCGGTTGAGCGCGCATGTTGTCTCGCCAGTGAAGGATGCGCTCGTTTGCGAAGTGTTGGCATGGACACCCAGCACGCCCGGGGTCGTCCGCGCAAAAGCCTATCAATTGGTGTTGCCGGAGAAGCCTACGCAGGAGCAGTTGGCTGAGGCCTTCGCAAAAGAGAAAGCAAACGTGCGCGGCAAAGTGGTTTTAGCCGGTAAACATCGAATCGTGCCGGTAAACCTAACCCCGCCGCCCAAACGTTCAGATGATAGGCAGATAGAGCGGCGTTTCGATCCTGATGCACGTCCTTCGCCTTCCCCATCTCCGTCGCCGACACCAACGCCAGACCCGAAAATACTGACGACGCGGCAAATTGATGAACAGCTCGATAAGTTTCTCAAAGCCAATGGCGCTGTGGTGCGCGTCAACGATGCAGGTCGCGAACATGGTCAGATACGCGCTTTCAACAATCGCACGTTTGACGTCAATAAAGTTGTCCCGACCGTAGTAATGCGTAATGAGGACTACGGCCGCATCTCGCGACTTCTGGCAGATCCCGCTGAGGTCACCCTGGAATTCAACATAGTCAACCGCAGCTACCCCGCAGGCAAGACTTCCTACAATGCTGTCGCGGAAATTCCTGGGACCGACAGAGCCGACGAGGTGATCATGCTGGGAGGCCACCTTGACTCATGGCATGCAGCAACCGGCGCGACGGACAATGCCATTGGCTGCGCGATCATGATGGAAGCCGCACGTATTCTGAAAGCCCTGGGCCTGAAACCACGTCGCACGATTCGGGTGGCACTTTGGAGCGGCGAGGAACAAGGACTACTTGGCTCGCAGGCTTATGTGGCCGAACACTTTGGCAGCTTTGAAAATCCCAAACCCGGCTACGATAAATTTGGTGGTTACTTCAACATCGATTCCGGCACTGGCCGCATCCGAGGTGCATCAGTGTTTGGCCCGCCCGAAACGGCGAAGATCCTGCGCGACATCCTCAAGCCTTTTAAAGATGATGGCGTTGCTGGGGCTATTGCGACGAGAAGCCGTGGTCTTGGGGGCACCGACAGTACTTCTTTCAACAAGGCAGGCCTGCCCGGCATCGGCTTGGGCCAGGATCAGATTGAATATGGCACGCACACGTGGCACACAAATCTCGACAACTACGAACGCATCCTGGAAGACGACGTGAAGAAGGCGGCGATCGTGGTGTCCACGGCGCTCTATCAACTGGCAATGCGTGATGAGTTGTTGCCGCGCTTTCCAAAAGCCGCGATGCCGCCGCCACCGTCACCGCCAGTCGAGCCGGCAACATCCAAACCGCGACCTAAGAAGGGGCCAAAACCCAAGCGGCGCGGCATGAAGAAAGTAGCGTGACGAGGAAGAAGAAGAACAAGTTCAAGCCGAAGTTCTCTGAGCCCAAAATGCCCGGAAGATTGGGCGTTATTCTACACTCCGGTAGAATCATTCCATGCCTGAGATTAGTAGATTCCTGGGAATAGTCATTACGATGTTCTATCGGGAGCATGGGCCACCACACTTCCATGCCAGCTATGGTGAATATAATAACGATCAAAGTGTCAGCAGCCCGTTACGTCAACGAATACATCATTTGGTTGCGCTTTAGTGACGGCACTGAAGGCGAGGTAGACTTGCACGCTGAACTTTATGGTGAAGTTTTCGAGCCATTGAAAGACCTCGACGTTTTCAAGACGTTCTTTGTGAATCCAGAGTGGGGAACTATCGCCTGGCCGAACGGAGCCGACTTCGCCCCGGAGTTTCTTTACTCAGCGGTGGCAATTCATGTCTGATTTTTCAATCTGAAAGGGACGACTAACATGGCAGCAGAGATAGGAAATCGATTTCCGGATTTTAGTTTGCAGAACCAGGATGGCAAGACCGTTAAGCTGGACGACTTCGCGGGCAAGTGGCTCGTGCTTTATGTGTACCCGAAGGACGACACGCCCGGTTGCACGATTCAGGGAAAATCTTTTACTGCGACGAAACAGGAGTTTGATGATGCCGGCATAGCGGTGGTGGGCGTCAGTGCGGACGACGTGGCGTCACACAAAGACTTCTGTAATAAGTTTTCATTCACGATCGACCTGCTGGCCGATCCCAATCAAGAGCTCTTGCAGGCGGCCGGAGTGGAGCAGAGTGATTACAAAGGAACGATGTACTGGAACCGCACCTCTTTCGTGATCGATCCTGAAGGCATGCTGCGAAAGACTTATCAGAAGGTCAATCCTGAAGGGCATGAGCGTGTGCTGCTTGATGACATCAAGGCGATGCAGTAGGCAAGCGTCAACTCTTTGGAGTGCGGTGACCTGTCACCGCTTTGGGCTTCGGCGACCTGTCGCCGAAGCCCTCGAAAGTAGACTCAAGCTAACCATGGCCGCGACAGGTCGCGACCGGCCAAAGCGCTGACCATTCAAGATAGTCCGCTTATTCCGCGGCCGGTTCGGTGACGAGTGGAGCCTTGAGGTACTTCGCGAAAAACCAAACGTAGCGTCGCACGCGGTCCATCTGGTGGCGCGGCTCAGTAAATCCGTGGCCCTCGCGCGGATATACAACAAACTCAACCGGCACCTTCATCTCCTTCAGGGCCATGTAAAACTCCTGCGCCTGGGCAATTGGCACGCGAGTGTCTACCTGCCCATGCATGATCATTGTCGGAGTCTTCACATTCTTGACGTGGGCCATTGGCGAACGACCCCAATAGAGCTCCGTTGCGTCCCAGGGTGCCTTGTCTGAATAAAACCAGCGCAGGTAACGCTGAATGTCATTCTGTGAATACATCGAGTAGATGTTCGACAGTCCGGCGCCCGGCGACACGGCTTTGAAGCGATCCGTTTGCGTCAAAATCCAAAATGTCAGGTAGCCGCCGTAAGACCAGCCAAACGCACCCAATCGATTCGGGTTAGCCACACCACGGGTTATCATCGCGTCAACGCCCGTCATGCAATCTAGGTAATCACCTTTGCCCCAGGTGTTCTTATTTGCCTGAGCGAATGCGAGACTCTTGCCGGTCGATCCGCGAAAATTTGGTTGCAGCACGGCGAAACCGTTAGCCGCCAGCACCTGGACTGTACCGTTGAAGTTGTTAATGGAGGCACCAGTCGGGCCGCCGTGAGGATTGAGCAGGAAAGGCACTTTCTTTCCCGCTTCGTAACCCACCGGCTTCGTCAGCAGACCTTCGATCTCTGTGCCATCTTTGCTCTTCCACTTGACGACTTCCGTTTCGGCCACGGCGTAGTCTTTCAACCAGGAATTGTGGTCGGTGAGTAGATCAAATGAAGTGAAATCCGCGTTTGCTTTGTACACTTCCGCGGGTTGTCCGGGCGCCATAAGCGTGCCGACAAACGTTTTCCCATCAGGAGTGAAGTCGGTAATACCCGTGGATGATCTACGTCGCGAAATTTGTCGCACCTCCCCGTTGGCTACATCGCTGTAGTAGATCTCAACCGCCTGGAGCACGTTAGTGCTGAAGTAGATCCTGCGCCCGTCACGCGACCACACCGGAGTTCCCACGTTCAAGTCAAATTTAGCGGCCAGTTGTTTTGGCGTGCCGCCCGCGGCGGGAGCTACGTAAAGATTTGTCTGCGTCACGCCGCCGCTCGCGTCCAGACCTCCCGTGTAAGCGATCCACTTCCCATCGGGCGACCAACGTGCAGAATCAGCAGAACCTGCCTCGCTGACCAGCCTCTTCTTTTCGCCGCTGGCAATCGTCAGCACCCAAATGTCGCTCAAACTTCCGTCGTCAGCTTTCGGGGTGGGCCGCGTGGTGTAGCTCACTCGCGTCCCATCCGGCGACCACTGCGGATCACTTACGGTAAAGCCGCCGTCAGTAAGCCGCTTCTCCTCTTTCTTCGCGATGTCCCAACGCCACAGGTGAGTCATCTTGATGTCGCGATCGATCACTAACGTATCGTCTTTGACTTTCTTCCGCTCTTCCTCATCTTTTGACGGCTGATCTGCGGCACTCAATAAGAGCTGTTTCCCATCCGGTGAAAACTTGAAGCCGCTAACGCCGCCTTTGTGTATGGTAACTGCCCACGCCTCGCCGCCATCCGCCATCATCATCCAGACTTGCCGCTCGCCATCTTTTTCGCGATCAGTCAGGAACGCGAGCTGTCGGCCGTCCGGGGACCACTCAGGCGCAGTCGCGCTCTTTTCTCCGCGCGTATATTGTCGCGGTTTCCCGCCACTCACCGGGACCGCCCACACCTGAGTCACAGACTTCCACTCTTTGTCCTTCTCCATTTTCGTTTCGCTAACGGTGTAGGCCACGCGCGTGCCGTCTCCGGAGAGTTTGGCTCCGCCCACGCCCGCAACCTTCATGAGATCGAGCGAGCCGAGGAGTCTCTTTCCGCCTTTTGTGCGCGGTTCCGGCGCCGCTTTCGTTGCCGACTGCTTGTCCCGATCTTGGGGCTCAGGCTTTTCCTGGGCCAACAACACTGGGGCAAACATAACCGGCGCCAGACAGCAAAAGGCGATTACCAGACCAGCGGCCAACCGTTTGGGATTCATCGAGCGATTCCTCCAAGTGACTTAGATTTTTTTAGAGCTGGTAAGCGGGAAACTGGCTAGCAGTTCAGAGTTCATCAGCCCGGGGTCCCCGCTCGGGCAGCCCGAGTGGGGTGGTAGTCTTTAGGCTGCTGCTTTCGCAATACGCAAGCTAAAGCTTGAACTCTAAACTTCTACCGCTATCGTTAGCTTGTCTTAACAACTTCCTGGAGATTTAGATCAGCCTCCGATAAAACTCATCGAGCGTGATGGTGTGACGAACTGAGGATCGTTGATGTAATGGCGCGGCTCTTTCTTCATCACTACGGCTTCGATGAAATCGATGATCTCCTGGCGCGTGGCTCCGTTGCGAACTGTGTCACGCAGCGAGTGTTCGACAGTTGAAAAAAGGCAGGTGCGAATCTGGCCGTCGGCTGTTAGGCGGATGCGAGAGCAGGCGCCGCAGAACGGTTCGGTCACCGGCGCGATGATACCGATCTCTCCCGGTGCGCCGTCGCTGAAGCGATAACGGGAAGACGTCTCTGAACCACGCGCTACATCAATTGGCGTTAGTGGAAACTTCTCTTGAATCCGTTCGCGAATCTCTCTTCCTGAAACCACCATCTCACGTGACCAGTCGTGCCCGGAGTCAAGCGGCATGAATTCTATGAAACGCATCTTGACGTCGTGTTCGCGGGCAAACGCCGCAAAGTCTGCCACCTCATCCTCATTGTGGCCGCGCACAATCACTGCGTTAATTTTTATCGGCTCCAGACCCGATTGTTTTGCCGCCTCAATGCCTTGAAGAACCCGGTCAAGAACGTCGACGCCCGTCATCTGTTTGAAAGTGTCGCGCTTCAAACTATCCAGACTGATGGTGATGCGATCCAATCCGGCATCCTTCAATCCTCGGGCGCGATCCGGAAGAAAATAGCCGTTTGTTGTTAAGGCGAGATCGTGGAGTCCGGTTGCCTTTAGTTGCGCCAATTTCTCAATGATCGTCTCAATGTCGCGCCGCATCATTGGTTCGCCGCCCGTCAAACGAATCTTCTGAATACCGAGCGAAACAAAAATCTCGCAAACGTATTCGATCTCTTCGTAGGAGAGCATTTGCTCCTTCGGCGCAATCGGCGGTTCGCCGTGGGGCAGGCAATAGAAGCAGCGAAAATTGCAGCGGTCAGTTAACGATACGCGCAGATCGCGGATCGGACGGTTGTAGGAATCTTTGAGGGTGCCGAGCATCGTATTAATGATACGCGCGGCGGGGTAGAGTTCCAAATTCAATCACCGAAAACGTGAAATGGATCATCGGGCGGGCCAATGTTTTTGCAGTGCTTCCTGAAAAGCAGATATCTTCGATGGAACCGAAGCCGAATCGATTTTCTTACCCGCTAACACTTCGTGGCCCTTCCCACTGTATAGAGGTAGGTTGATGTTATTGTCTTGATCGAGAATGAAGTCCTTGAAGAAATCCGGATCAATTCTGTTTCCGTTCAACTTTCCGTTGTAATAAGTGTAAGCGACGATCTGAGCCCCAGCCATTTGCGTGAGCTCCTCTTCGGTGACGGCGCCTACCGGACCCAGGATGCCGGCGCGGTCTCCTTTGAATTTAGACTTGTCCTTTTCAAACCATGACCCCGTATTCTTGTTCATGAATAATAGAATCAGCGCGAGGGTCTCTTCCGAGCTGCCGCTAAACTTTCGCGGGGCCGACGTGAACTGATAGAAGGCTGGTAGTGACCAACCGTTTTCCTGCCGCGCACTGATTACACCGTAGCCCTGTAGAAATCGCCTTACCAGCACTTCTTGCCTGCGCGCACGAGGGAAGACCGCGATGATATGAGCTTTGTGAATCAACTCTTTCGGGAAGCCGCTGTTCGGTTCAGCCAGCAACGACATTAGACGAGCAGAGTCTTCCGATCTTTCAATCGCATGTTTGAACTTTTCAGCCGCGGGCTTCTGCGCAGAAGCCGCAGGCGCAAACACGGCCGGGCTGATGATGATGAGAACAGCGATGAATGATAGGGAGCTCTTCATCATGCCGCGTGCGCTCCTTCGTCGATCTTGCCGAGCTCGTCTTCCTCGTAAGCGGGGAGGGTCCGGGCCAATCGACCCGCGCAGATCGAGTACGGAGGCTCAGCAATTTGCCATATCATTTTGCTCTATTGGCTTTTTTGGAGTCCCTCTGTGAGCAATATCGTTTCGGTAAGTGCGCAGAGTATTGAGAAAGCCTCGTATTTCTTCAGACAATTGAGGAACCTCTCGCAATGCTGCAAAAACCGGAAGTAAGACGTTGAGTTGATATGAGTACGTTGCGGCTTCTTCAAGGAAACGCGCCGACCTCTTTTTGCTAACGAACGAGTCCAAAAAAGAGTCAACGGCAAACAGCCAGAGTTCGTCAAAGTTGGTAGTATCAAGCGCGCTCAAGACCGGGTCATTTCCAGCCGCGTCTGACTCGCGATCGCGTGTCGTTACGTCAAAAAATGGATTTCCGGATTCATCTTTACGAGAAGATAGCTCATCCCTCAACAGGCTGAGGGTCTTGCTGCTGGCGGCTCTGCCGCCTTCCGTGCGGTAAGGCTCAGCCTTACCGGCCAAGCTACATAACCACCTTCGAGGCTGCGCCTCGAAACACTCGAGG
>JBPCKD010000072.1:0-6170 GCA_051004635.1 Pyrinomonadaceae bacterium | reverse complement strand
GCATGAGAGTGAAGTGACAAAAACAAGAGAGAGCAAGCTAGCATTGCTTACATCTCTCACTCGCACCGATAGTGCGGAGGCCAGAAAAAATCGCTCGAAAAACTGGACTAAAAATGTCACTGATTCGTCACTCGACTGAATGCTAATCGATGAAAATCGATGTCAAAGACTGCTAAAGAAATTGCTCCTGTGACGGCTGCAACCCGTTGAAGAATTGTAAGTTAATGCCACTGCGTGTAACTAAGTGTCAAAGCATGCAGTGGCCCATTTATCCCGTTCGCAATGCGGAGGTCAGGGGTTCGATCCCCCTCTGCTCCACCAATAACACCTGCATTTCCAGTATCTTACAGACGCTGTTCCCATCTTCTCTTTTTTCTCGTTGACGCCGTCTTGACGTTGCTTCGATGAAAATCCATTAACGACGAATTTCTACTTCTTCTTTCAATACAAAAAACCTGAAGAAATATTGAGTGCGAGTCAGAAGTGATAATGAGATGAAATAGACCCTAAGTTTGCGAACGCAGAGGTCAGTGATGCGAACAATGCGCTGTTTCGTTTGGGTTTTAAGCGTGTTCGGACAGTGATTGCAGCCGTTACAACGCGGGGGTCAGTCATTCGAATGCTATCAATCTAAGTTCTTGTTGACAGTAGCCTCTCCCTCCTGACTTTGTATAAGCAGCTTTCAGGCTGTCCACCTGCCTCTGATCGTTCCTGAAAGCAGTTTGTCCTTTAAGTATTCATCTACCGCTTCGTTGTATCTACCCGGGGCCTCGTAGACCAACGCCAGCTTATAGTGAGCATTAGCAAAATTCGGATCCATCGCAGTAGTCGATCATAATTGTTCAATGGTCCGATCATAATCGCGGCCACAAAAGAGTATCCAGCCTTCGTTTGTGTTCATGATTAATGAAGCCGGTCAGATGTCGTTGGCTAATGTGTTGGCTATATCACCTGCGGCTGAGAGCGTGGTGCTGCTCGGCGACCCGCAGCAACTCGATCAGCCACAAAAAGGCGTCCATCCACCCGGCGCTGAAGTGTCGGCGTTGGCCCATCTTTTGAGTGGCCGCGCGACGATCGAGCCTGAACAGGGCTTGTTTCTTGGCGAGTCGTGGAGACTGCACCCCGACATTTGCAGCTTTACTTCGGAAGTCTTTTACGACGGCCGGTTAGGATCGAGGCCTGAGAATGCCCAACAACGCCTCAACGTCGCAGGACCGCTTGATGGAATGGGTCTTCGTTTTGTACCTGTCGACCACAGCGGCAATAAGAGTGATTCGCCGGAGGAGGTAGAAGCAATTGCCAAATTGATCGACGAATTGTTGAGCAGCGGTGCGACTTGGACCAATAAGAAAGGCGTTACCAAACCTTTGGAACTCAAGCACATTCTGATCGTGGCGCCCTACAACGCTCAGGTCGCGTTGCTTGCTCACAGGCTGCCCAAGGCTCGCGTTGGCACCGTGGATAAGTTTCAGGGTCAACAAGCGCCGATCGTGTTCTATTCAATGACAACGTCAACTCCGGAAGATGCGCCTCATGGAAGGGAGTTCTTGTACAGCGCCAATAGGCTGAATGTAGCAACCTCGCGCGCGCAATGCGTGACTGTGCTGGTTGCGAGCCCTGCGCTCTTTGATGTGCAATGCAAAACACCGCGACAAATGGAATTAGCGAATGCATTTTGTCGGTACTTGGAGATGGCGGAGACGGTATGACCCACGTCTAGCTACGGCATGGTTGAGATGCCATCGAAGCGGTAGCCTTTTAGGCCTCAAGTTGAGAGTAATCTGCGCAATCAAAAATTTGGTTTTCGGGATTCTACTATGCGAGAAAATGCAGAAAAAAAGGCCACAGTCTTTGAGCGCAATCGCGTAGCCTATTCCGGCGTGCGCTACGCCTTCAACGGCAAGTTTGAGGAAGTCCGAGTCCATTGTCACCATCACTCGCCGCTCCGATAATGCAAAAGCCAACTGCTCGCGATCAGACAAGCCAGTTCTGCCGGCGTCCTGTACCGTCAGCACGTTCACGCCGCGACGCCGTAAACCCTCAGCGACTGCGCTGTGAATATGCTCGTCCAGGTAGAACTCAATCTGCTCCATGGAGCAGCTTCTCTTTTAACTTTGAAGGAAAACGCGACCGAAGTTGATCGGCAAGCTCGTCGTTGTGACGAAGGTCGTTGCGAATCTCTTCGAGGTTATCGAAGTAGTAAGCAAGCGCCGAATGAACGTCGCTCAGGCTTAATTCCGAATAGGCGTCAACGATCTCGTCTGGACTCATGTTCAAATCGTCGTGCCAGAACACAATGTCCATCACACGTATTCGATGACCGACGAGACAAGCCTTGCCTCCTAAGATCTCGGGGTTCTTGGTGATTCGCTCTGTAGTAACTTTGGGCATATCACTCACCAGACTGCTCTTTACTGTTCTGAATTCTAGCACGAAAGCCAGTCGCGGTATCACTGACAGCCTTAACCTAATTAGGCTAGAATTCCGGTCAATGAAACGTCGGTAGTTGGTGTCTATCTGCCGACGCTTTATTGACGTGTTCTTCGCATTCCTGAGGTGCGGCATGCAAGGCGATGACATCCTCAAAGCCGAGTTAAAGCAGGCCATTGCTGAGTGCGAGCGCTTGCGCGCAGAGAACGCTCAGCTCAAGGCCCGGCTCGGTGACTTTCCGAAACCAGCCGCTGCGCCTGATGTGCCGTTGCCAGCGAGCCAGCTTCCAAAGACAAAGCTCCCAGAGACACTAACTGCCAACTCTCCGCCTGATCAAAAAGTGGTTCGGCTCCGCAGCCTGTTTCGCGGAAGAGACGATGTCTATGCGGTCCGGTGGGAAGGAAAGAACGGCAGGACCGGTTACTCACCGGCGGGCATTCGAGATTGGGAGCAGCCGGTTTTCACGAAAACTGGCAAGAGGAAATCATTCCGCCTGAGCAAGCCATTTCCATTAAGCGATGATGTTGTGCGAGATCATCTGCTCGGAAAACAAACCATTGGTATCTATCCTTTGCTGCAAGACGATACTTGTTGGTTCGTTGCGGTAGACTTCGACAAACGAAGCTGGGATGGAGACGCTTGCGCGTTCTTGAAGACTTGCCGGGAAACTGGAGTCCCGGCTTCCCTTGAGCGTTCTCGTTCGGGCAACGGCGGCCATGTTTGGATATTCTTTGCAGAGCCCGTCCAGGCGGCGCTGGCGCGCAAGCTCGCGAGTGCGATCCTTACTCGCACGATGGAGCGGCGCTACGCGCTCGGCCTTGACTCCTATGATCGTCTGTTTCCAAGTCAGGACACGATGCCCAAGGGCGGATTTGGGAATCTCATCGCCTTACCGTTGCAGCATGGTCCTCGGGAAAATGGCAACAGCGTCTTTGTAGATGACCAACTTCGCCCTTACGACGACCAATGGACGTATGTCTCCTCGATTGAGCGATTGACTCTCGATAGCACTCGATCGCTTCTTCGAAGGGTTTATCCCACGGGCGATGTTATCAATGTTAAGCACAGCTCGTCAGATTATGATGAATCGAGCGATCCGTGGATCGTTCCGCCTTCTGAACGGCTGGCTCTTGAGGCCATAACGGAACCGCTGCCTCAGAGAGTTTCAATCAATCTTGCAAACCTGATCTACATCGAAAAGAAAGGTCTACCTGACGCCTTTCTGGATTGCCTCCTTCGCCTGGCCGCGTTTCAGAATCCAGAGTTCTACAAGACGCAAGCGATGAGGCTTTCGACCTTTGGTAAGCCTCGGGTTATCGGGTGTGGCGAGGATTTGACTCAACACATCGCTTTGCCTCGCGGCTTGATGCAGGAAGTTCGTGCGCTCTTTGGTAGTCACAACGTCGCAGTCGATGTAGCCGACCATCGCTTTGCGGGAAGTCTTCTGGAGGTTGATTTTCGTGGCGACCGCCGTCCGGACCAGGTTGAGGCAGCAAAGGCGTTGGTTGGCCACGAGGATGGGATTCTCTGCGCCCCCACGGCGTTCGGGAAGACGGCAGTTGCAGCGCTAGTGATCGCAAAGCGCAAAGTGAATACGCTCGTGCTTGTTCATAGGCGTCACTTGATGGATCAATGGCGCGAGCGATTGGCGCTCTTCCTAGGGCTCGGCATCAAGGATATCGGCCAGATTGGAAGCGGAAAGACCGCGCCCACGGCTCGACTCGATGTAGCGGTGATCCAGAGCCTGATTCGAAAGGGCGAGGTCAAAGATTTCGTCGCCGAATACGGCCAGGTGATTGTGGATGAATGCCATCATGTCTCAGCATTCTCGTTTGATCGGGTCTTGCGAAAGGTCAAAGCCAAGTACGTCGTCGGGCTGACAGCGACTCCTATTCGCAAAGATGGACATCACCCAATTATCCTCATGCAATGCGGTCCGATTCGCTTCAACGTGAGCAGTAAAAAGCAGGCCGCGGCTTCACCCTTCAAACACGAGGTCGTGCCGCGGTTCACCGAATTTACGGTTCCTCCTGAATGGCAGGGCATCGGTATCCAGGATATCTTCACTGCCCTGGTGAATGACGAGTCGCGGACTGACCTTATCGTCTCGGATGTTGTCAACGCGATTGAAGAGGGACGGTTTCCTCTTCTGCTTAGCGAGCGCACCGACCACTTACAAATTCTGCTCGAGAAGCTTGAGAAACGAGTGCCGAATATTTTTGTCATGAAGGGTGGAATGGGCAAGAAGCAACGTAATGTGCTGACTTCAGCGATCCGTGCGCTGGCGGAGGATCAGCAACGATTAATCATCGCGACTGGCCGTTACATCGGTGAGGGATTCGATGATGCTCTTTTAGATACGCTTTTTCTTGCCATGCCGATCTCATGGCGGGGAACATTGCAGCAGTACGTCGGGCGGCTGCACAGACTTCACGAGAACAAGCGCGTCGTGCGCGTCTATGACTATGCCGACAGGTTAGTGCCCGTCCTGAGTCGAATGTATGAGAAGCGTTTGAAAGCCTACAAGGCCGTCGGCTACACAGTGGTTCAAGAGTCAGGCATGGATGAATCTCAGGTTGATCTCAAGTTCGCTGAGATTGAGGGGATCGCAGTTCAGACGGCTATCGCCTTCGAAAAAGCGCGGGGCTGTCGGGTAGAAAGTGTTGAAAGTGACACTCGAGGGTTTGATCTCATCTCGCGAGTTGCCCCTCTGAATAATGGCAAGGGACTGGAGACAAGGTTCATCGAGGTCAAGGGACGCGCGGCGGTTGGCGAGATCGCGCTCACAGCCAACGAGTACAAAACCGCTCAGCGGTTGGGCGACGACTACTGGTTATATGTTGTTTTCAACTGTGTCTCAAAGCCTGAAGTAACGTGCATTCAGAATCCCGCTCGCTTCGATTGGGAACCGTTATCAAAGATTGATTGCTATCGCATCGGAGCGGATACGATTTTGGAAGGTCAATAAGCAATCCCGAACAATCGCGCAAACTCGGCAGGTCTCACAATTTGAGTTGAAGCCAAAGGCTGCGCCTCAAGCAAGTCTTTGTCGCCTGTGATTAGATAGTCAGCCTCGCTGGCTAAAGCCGCTGCGATGAAAAGCTCGTCCTTCGAATCTCTTGGAAATGGCGGCGGGATTGCTGGACTAATGCAAATCGTAACTGTTTCAATGAAGACCCGAAAGTCTTGTTGGATTGCAGAAGAGATTTTGAACCTTTGACGCGCGAGGACCTCTCGGTATTCCGTTTCAATTTCCTCGGTGACGATCCAGAACCAATCGTCTCGCGCCACAATCTCGTTTACTATCCGCCGAGGTATTCCGTCGCGAATCAGAGCCGAAACCACGACATTCGTGTCCACCAGAAGGTTCATCTTCCGGCTCGATAGTCATCAACTTCCATCTGGATTTCATCATCGGTGATATCTTTCAAATCAGGCAGGCTCCGAGTTTTTTCACGCAAGTCATCCCATGCCGCCACACGTTCAGCAGCAAGTGGACGCTGCGGAACTATGATCACGTCGACCTCTTGGTTCTCCAGCTCAGGCGGGGCCTGAACCTTCAGCCAGCCATTAGCTTCGACTTTGGTTTTCTTAGTTACAGTATTCATCGGGCCTCGCTGATTGTCTAGCATAGCATGGGTGATTGGGAGGTTTGATGCTTCGCCACCTCACGGCCAGCAAAAGGTCCATCCTGGGGAAAAATTCCCCGTTGCCAACTCGTTGCCAAAATTCATAAGAAT
>JBPCKD010000071.1:0-9322 GCA_051004635.1 Pyrinomonadaceae bacterium | reverse complement strand
CGAGATTTTTTGGAGGTCGTAAGATCAGATCGACTGAAATCAGCTTGAAACGCAGCAGCGGCAAGACCCACTTGAGCAGGGACGCGAGCATCAATTTCCGCTGGTCCACATTCAGGACTACGATGTCCGCCCGTAAACACTTTCGGATGAACTCCCAAGAGCCGTCCTGAATGTACTCGTGGCGAATGCCGCTTTCATGAGATGAAGCTTGTTCCATTTTCTTGAAATTGGAGACAAGCACGAGGTCACGATTTCGCATAGCAAATTTTGGTCTGAAGACGAACGCAGTATCCTTAGGGGAGGCTAAACCCAACCGGCAAGCTTCAGCTCGTTCTCACAAAGCAGCAGAGATCTGCTTCACTTGTTATCTAAAACCACTTTCCCGCTCCGTTTGGCCTCGCGGTATGTGCCGCGAAAACAGACGGCATATCCAATCAGGTAGTAAACAAACCAATAGTACGCAACCGCAGCGAAAAAGCTGCTGAACAAGTAACCGAAGATACTGGCCTGTAAGCCAACCGAGAGAAAATAAAACCTCGATCCGTTTGGGGATGTTAGAGTCTCACGCTCAATCTGTTTAAGAGGATTTACAGGCGCTGTCACAAACATTGCATAAAGCAGAAGCGCTGCCATCCCCATCTCTGCCGCGACCTGAGTGTACGAATTGTGAGTTACAAGGCTTCTTATTGACACCAGGGGAAAGTTGCCTATGCCGATACCAAACAACGGATGTCTCAGGGCCACCAGGAAGGATTGCTTAAGGAGTTCGGATCGCATTGTGGAGGAACCTACCGGATCGAGGCTACTGATAAAAATCGAAGCGATACGGATCCAGTACGTGCCCGGGACCAAGATAACAAAGATCAAAGCGCTGACTACGAGTGAAATTATGACGGCGGCACGTTTACGACGAGCAAGTTTCCACGCTAGTACTCCCACCGCTGCTAACAGCCCTATGAAACTACCGCGAGAAAACGTAACGACAATAGTCGCCACAACAAGAAGAGCGATCGCCCAGTAAAACACCTTTCCTAACCACTTACGTGACGCCAGTCCTAGCGCGAACACCATTGGGAACATAGTTACCAGATGGATGCCAAGGTCATTCGTATTCTCAAACATCCCTCCTGTAATACTTCCCTTGATGCGATAACCCTCCACCGTAAGGTTTCCCAATCGATAATCATTCAGGGCGCCGAAACATAGGATGACTGTTACAAGGATTGCAAGATAGAACATTCCCATCAGCCTCCGCTCCGTCCGTACTACATTGACAATTAGGATAAATACAATGACAGCCTTGAGGAAAGGATCCCACAACGTGTGCAGAGCATCTGCCGGGCTAACCGCCAGTGGGATAGACAGCAGAGCGGTTAAGATAAGAAGTAAAAGCAAATTGACTTCTCGTACTCGCACAGTCAGCGAGCCGTCCAGCGCCAGTTGTGATGGGATAAACACCAGCAGCGTCACAAGCGCGGCCATTAACGCTATGGGAACGGGCGCCAGTGAGGGGTAGTACTCCTGGGGTCTGAAGTAGAGAATTATGGTAAACATCAAGAGTCCCAAATAGCTTAGACGGTGTCCGCGTCGAACGGTTTGCGGAATCGAAGGCTGCGTCTTGATGCCGGTGTTCGCAGTCAGAGTTGTGACGTCGCTAGGTCTTCCGGGGCCCATCGCCGTTGGGCGGCGCTGGTGCGAAGCCGGAATGGAGACGGACGGCTCCTCGGGATGAGAACTTTTTCGTCCTGCCGGAACAATGGGCTCGTAATCGAACGACTCGTATATTTTAGGCATTGACGCTTTCGTCACATTGGAAACGCTCAAGCACTAAACCCGGCGCCCAGCCGACAAACTGTGCCTCGTACCAGCGACCGGTAAATCGATGCTGAACTATTAGAATGCGGAGTCGATGGTAATTCTTTCGATGTCTTCCGGCGCCGCACCATCTTGGATCAGATTCCAATAGTGCGGCAGGTAGAATTGGCCACGGACAACTTTGCCAGGATCAATGCGGAGTGTTGCCGCCTGATAGAGCCAATGAATCGCCTCCGGCGCCTTACGTTCCTTGACACCTACATCTGCATAATACAGTCCGGATAACAGACCCACCTCCGGGCAAACGAATTCCAGCAGACCGGTCCCGGGCTCCAACGCAATCCGCGTTCCTGAGGGTTCCGTAGAGAATTCAAAAACTACTTGGTGATCGGGATTTGAGAAGATGATTTCAAAAACCGCATCACTGATCGGCTCGTAAATTGCAAACTCGACTCTGGCCTTAAGAACCTCCCCGGTTCGATAGCCTCTGGCCTGCCGTCCTGATTCGCCGTGGAAACTCAGCCGCAACACTTCCGCTTTCTCGCTTGCAATCCAGTTAGGATTGACGTTCAAAGTTGAAGAAACAGCATGGCTCTGATATTCGGAAACTACGCTGCGCGGATCTCCTGAAAACGTGACCTCGCCTAGCCGTAGAAGTAGGACGCGATCGCAAATCCTTTCCACTGCGCCAAGGTCGTGCGAGATGAATACAATGGTAATTCCACTGCGCTTCAACTCGGCGATACGTTCTAGGCACTTCTCCTGAAATGCTGCGTCGCCGACCGCCAGTACTTCGTCGAGAAGCAGAATGTCGGGGTTCAAGTGCGCGGCAATCGAGAATCCTAATCGCACAGCCATACCCGACGAAAACCTTTTCACCGGCACGTCCAGAAAGTCTCGCACGTCAGCGAAGTCGGCGATGCTATGCAGTTTCTTCGTAATCTCAGCGCGACGCATGCCAAGAATAGATCCGCTCAGATAGATGTTTTCGCGACCTGTTAATTCCGGATGGAAACCCGAGCCCACCTCTATGAGCGCCGAGAGTCGGCCGTGAATGGTTATTTGTCCCGCGGTCGGAGTCGTAATGTTTGACAGCAGTTTGAGGATTGTGCTCTTTCCCGCCCCATTGTGTCCGATAACCCCAAGCGTTTCTCCGCGTTTAACCTCGAAGCTGACGTCGCGCAGTGCCCAAAAATCCTGCGTGCGCCGCCGCAAGTTTTTCACTGTCAGCAGCCACGGATGCCCCGAGGGAGCGCTGTCCACTTCCCGCCGCAGTACATATTTTTTGGAAACTCGGTCTAGCTTTAGATCAACTTCCATCCCAGTTTACTGCGCCTAGCTTCAGATCAGGTCGGCCACTGTAGCCTCCACGCGCTTGAAGTAGAGGTAAGAAATAGGTAACAGGATTAACGATATTGCGGCGGAGACGCCCAGCAGATAAAGATCCGGAGCCGTCCCGAGTAAGACCACCCTACGGAAGTTTTCAATCACTCCCACCATCGGATTCAGAATGTACACCCCGCGTATCCATTCGGGTACCCGGTCGAGCGGATAGACGACAGGAGTAGCGAACATCCACAATTGCAGCAACAAAGGCATGGCCATGCCGATATCACGGAAGCGCACCTGCGTGGCCGAGAAAAAAAATGAGATACCAGTCAGAAAAGCCGTCAAGACAAAGATGATTGGGACTGCGTAAAAAATGTAGGTCGTAATCCTGATATGGTAGTAGACCATAAGAACGGCCATTATGATCGACGCAATCAAGAGATCCAACAGGGCCGCGGTGACATAAGATAATGGCAGTATCTCACGCGGAAAGTACACCTTCGTGACGAGACTAGCATTTGACACCAGACCGTTTGTCGCGTTGGTCAGGGCCGTAGAAAAGTAACTCCAGGGCAAGAGGGCCACAAAAGCAAAAACAGCGTAAGGTACGCCGCTGCTTGGCATCTTCACAATGATCGAAAATACCAGAGTGTAGATCAGCATGAGCGAAAGAGGCTGGACAATGGCCCAGGCAAGGCCAAGCAGGGATTGTTTATACCGCACCTTAACGCGATGCAAGCTCAGCGTATAAAGTAAGTCCCCATACCCTCTAAGCGTTGACAATCCCCTTACCAGACTTAATAGCGAGAACGATGGTGGCCCAATCACTTTGACATGGCGATGGCCCACGCGGCTAGCACTTTCCTCAAGCAGATTAGAGGCCGGTGTGACACGAGTCATTATTCTGTCCCTTGATACCCTGATATAAAGGTGCGCCTCCTGCAGTTTTGCCCCAGCTACGAGCAAATATTCTGAAGCCCGGCTACGCTCCATATAATAATAGCAGCACCATGCGCGATTAGCAGCACCATGCGCGCTAAAAGCAACCGCGTGATTCTGGCGCTTGGCCATCGAGGCAACGATTTTCCAGCCTGGGCAGGACCCTGCTATTTGGTGGAATCATCTGTTCATGCGATTATTGAGGCTGGCAAGGGACGGCGGTTCCAGGACGCTTCTCTAATCAAAGAAATAACCCCATTATTCGGCTGATGACCTCAATCAAATTGGTTGCGATAATTGAAGCGACCACAGTAACCGGCCCAGCAAAAAATCTTCTGAGTTTCATTCGTCGATGTTCTACCGGCGAATTCAACGATGAGCTACCTAGCGTCCAATTCTCGCTAATTACTTTTGCCAGAGAGCCTGGAAGGAAGGGTTTCCAAGAGCACACTGCAAAGCTGGCGTCCTCTCAAAATAGCTTCATAGCGGCCGCTCGCGCACAGGGAGTCGAAGTTGACGTTATCTCTGAGCGCTTCAGATTTGACCCTCGTGTGGTCAGCCAATTACGTCGCATTATTGCCAAGCGGGCGCCCGATATCCTGCAAACTCACATGGTGAAATCCCACCTCCTCACGAAGATCTCCGGCCTGGGCGGTCATTATCCTTGGGTTGCATATCATCATGGCTATACAACTACTGACCTCAAGATGCGCGGCTACAATCAACTGAACCGCTGGTCACTGCCATCCGCCGCGCGCGTAATTACGGTTTGTGGCCCTTTCGCTGAGCAATTGTCGAAAGCCGGAGTAGAAAAGGAACGGATAGTTATCTGTCATAACTCGGTTACTTCGCCACCCGCGATCGCCGATGGGTTAACTCGATCGCTGAAGAAGCAACTGGGAATTTCTACCGGTGACCGAGTAATACTCAGCGTTGGCCGTCTGTCGAAAGAGAAAGGACACGTTGATCTTATTCGGGCGCTAAAAACCTTGCGTGAACTGAATCCAACTTTAAATTTCAAGCTCGTGATTGTGGGCGAAGGACCTGAACGCAGCCGCGTTGAAACGGCGGCGGCTCGTGCCGATTTGGCAAGTCGGGTAATCTTCGCTGGCCAAACGAGTACCCCTGAGAGGTATTACGCAATGGCTAATGCGCTCGCGTTACCTTCCCACAGCGAAGGGTCGCCAAACGTCTTGTTGGAAGCGATGGCGGCCGGAATACCAGTAGTAGCAACAGCTGTCGGCGGCGTTCCAGAGATCGCTACAAATGAGCAGAACGCTTTGCTCGTGGCCGCAGGCGACGTGCAGGGGCTCGCCCAGGCTCTGAATCGCCTGCTCAGTAACGATGAGATGGCTAGTACGTTGGCCCAGGAAGCTCGAAAACATGTGATCGGGAAGTTTTCGCCGATAGCATGCGCGCGCTCGCTGTTGCAGGTTTATAAAGAATTGGCGGACAGAGATTGCTTCGTCCTATGACACCGCAGGTCTCGGTCATCGTACCACTCTACAACAAAGCGCCGTACGTGCGACGAACACTTGACTCGATCGCGTTGCAAAGCTTTCGCGACTTTGAAGTAATCATTGTTGACGATGCTTCCACGGACGAAGGGCCGGAGATTGTGCGCGCTTACGGGGATCAGCGCATGCGGCTCGTTACTCAAAGAAACATGGGGCCTGGAGCTGCGCGGAACCGTGGACTAGAGGTAGCGCGCGGGGAATTTATCGCGTTTCTGGATGCAGACGATGAGTGGTTGCCAGACTATCTTAGCGAAGGGCTTCGCGCGCTGGATGAGGCGGGGCCAGACGTCGTATGCGTAACCTGTGCATACTTCACCGAACCTGGCAACCATTCTCATTTATCGATGTGGCAACGCCGCGGTGTGTCCGAAGGGGCGCATACGATTGATGCCTCGACCTCTGCGCCTCTGTTGGTGCACATGCTCGCCTACATGTCTCCCTGTACAACCCTAGCCAGAGCCAGTCTATTCCGCCGCTGGGGCGGCTTCTACGATCGCGACAGATGCACGTATGCAGAAGATGCCCATCTCTGGCTGAAAGTCTTGCTTAACGAAACGGTGGCGTTTACTTTGAAGCCGCTAGCCCGCTTTCACCTTGAGGCTTCGAGCCTCAGCAAGAACTTGCCCGCTGCTCGTCCCGTCGAACCGTTTCTACTTAATCCGGAAGAGGTAGAGAGGGCGTGTCCGCCCCACTTACAAGAACTGTTGAGACGCGTGCTAGCTGTTAGAGCTTTCAAGACAGCCTGCGTATTGGGCTATTGGGGTCATTGGCGCGAGGCGCGAGCGATCACGAGGCGTTTTACTATAGACGGGGCATGGCGATTACCGAAGTACCTCCTCGCACAGGTGTGCAGCACGCCAATCGGGGCTGGGGTGGGCTGGGCGTCCCGAGCCCTGGCCGTTTGGCGAGTCTAATTTGTGACATTGGTCCCCGATCGCCCGGCGTTCTGTCGCTGTTGGGAGAATATCCAATGCGCGTATTGTACGTTGAGATGGCCTTCGGGTTCGGCGGATCTTTGACCGGCCTGCTGCACCTTTTCAAATACTTGCCCAAGGATGTCGAACCAATGCTTGTCACCGGTTTTGACGCCAGGCAGTTTACGGAGATTCCCCAGGGCCTCTCTTACGAAGTGGCAGAAATTCCAAACACCCCCGCTGGAACTGGAGGAGCGCTCCGGCAGCTGATTGGATTTTATCGCTACAATGCGAAGCCGTGGATGAATCATTTGGACAGGACCATCCGCAAATTCAGACCCAATCTAATCCACACGGCCAACAGCGTGTTTTCAAATGCGCCAGCCGCGTTCGCCGGGCTAAGGCATAAGATCCCCGTAGTTGGTTATCAAAAAGGATTTGAGTGGGGCGGGCTGCCCAACCGTTATGTGCTGCGGCGAGGATGGTTCAGACATCACATTGCGTCATCCAGCTTTGTCGCGAAGCGGCTGTTTGAGTTGGGACTGCCGCGGGAGCGTTGCACGGTGATGTATGAGCCCATCGAGCCCCCCTCCGTCGAGTTATCCGTTAGTGAGCGCGACCCGGAAGTGACCGTGGTGGCAATGTACAGCATCCTGCAACCGTGGAAGGGGCAGGAAATTTTTCTTCAAGCCATTGCCAAGGTCAACGCACGTTACGACAAGCCATTTCGTGCGCTTATCGCCGGCAGCGCACCTAAGGGCTACGAGGACTATCCGGATCGTCTGAAGGCATTGGCGACAGAACTGGGGATCGCAGACAAGGTGCAGTTTAGCGGACACGTACGTGACATTTTCCAACTGCTTGCCGCGACTGACATTGCCGTCCACGCGTCCGTCCAGCCAGAACCGTTCGGTCGGGTGATTGGTGAGGCAATGATCTCGGGGGTGGCAGTTGTTGCTACAAAGGCAGGAGGAGCTGCGGAGATCGTGCGGCACGAGGAAACAGGATTGCACGTACCCATGGGCGACGCCGACGCAATGGCCCAGGCAATTCAACGCCTGCTCGGTGATCTTCAACTGCGCCGTTTATTGGGTCTTCGCGCACGCGAATTTGCTCTACGCGAGTTCCGACCCGCGCTCCACGCTGAAAAGGTCGTCGAGATCTACCACAAAGTACTAGCAGGCAACTAAGCGTAGCTAAGGGGTCAGCGTCAGAAATCGATGACTTGCTTCAAACGATCAGCTATTGAAAGCCACAATGCCCCGGGCAGACGCTTGACGAGTCCACGAGACGTGAACAATGGTCTCAGTTCTCTGAGTTCTGTTGCCTGACTTTCGAAGAGACCAGGATGAACAAATCTTTGTATGTTGAATGAAGGTAAATCCCTCACCTCCAAACCTCGTTTGATATAGAGCACCGAATTTTGGCGTAATGACAAGTACCTTTCTGATTATTCCAAAATAGCGGTCTAACACAGTCGATGGGAACGAAACCAAATTTTTCGAAGAGTACAGCCCAATAGTCAGGCCATTGCTCATTCACGCGTCCTGTTCCGCCCTGAGAGGGTATCGCGATGAGAACAGAACTACTGAGGAGAGACTGGTAAGCGAGCCAACAAATCCTTCCGCCGATTCGGGAGGCAGGTGTTCGCCTACTTCGAGCGACATGGCGAGATCATATGTCCTCGGTAACGTGAATGGTGCACTCAGGTTCTGTTGCACAAAAGACGTTTTTGGAATTTTGAGAATATCGCCGGCGTAAAAGTCAATTCCCAGGACATCCTTAATACCCAAATCCTGCCACACTGATAACCACTCGCCCGTCCCGCACCCGACATCCACCACGCTGCCCGGTTTGAACAACTGGAACAGAAATGGAAGCACTTCGCGCGCAGAATTAAGGGCTGGTGATTCAAGCGAGCGATAGAAAGATTTGCTGTACTCAACCATCTGTCAACGATTCATCAACATTCTTCGTTTTCAGGAGCGCATCGTGCGGGATACACGCGACAAACCTTCAACTAGTCAGTCCTTCTGGTAAAGCACAAGTACATCTCGCTGCCTCTGGAATCGCCGTTCCTGTGCTGCCACTCGCAGGGCTCTTTGTTTCATGTAGATATCCATGAGGCTGAGGACCGGGTAGAAAGAGAGTCCCGACAGAGCAGCCACCCACCCCTTCGCGCTCAGCTGCCGTTGACCCACGCTTCGCGCGCGCGATCGAGCAGCGTCCTCATTAACGTGCCAATAAGAAGCTCGTTGCGCGTTCGCTCGATCTCGTCCCTGCTGCCTGGCTCTTTGGCCTGACCGGGATCGATCATCATTGACACGAAAGTGGATCTGTTCCCCGTGATCCATTCCATTGCGCCAGCCGTTGGTTGGCATAATAATCCGTTGGCAATTCAAAGCCCGATTCAGCCGCCATTGCCCGCTCCTGTTCAGTATTCAGTCTTCTAACATGCCCAGCTCGAAACTGCCTTCGTTGCCACAGGGGAGAATATGCAACATGCTTGAACTGGGTTTCATGAAGCCGACGATCTGGCGCCAGACTGCTGGTAAATCATAAACGTGCTCGAGAACGTGACGCGTGAAAAGAAATCGGGTTTTGTTGCTGCAATTTGATCGTACGGTGCTAAAAGGGTGCAACTAGTGTAGTGCATCACAAATAGCGAAACAATGAATGTTGAGCACACCCAAAGTCGAGCGTCGGCGGCGAACCCCAGGTTATGAACCAGTTTTAATACGCGATCCTGCTTCTCAGGCGGCCACTCGTCCGATGTACCCTGCGGCATATGGGTCATCGTAGAACTGT
>JBPCKD010000070.1:0-16195 GCA_051004635.1 Pyrinomonadaceae bacterium | reverse complement strand
CCGTCGAGTTTCTATTCAGCCACGGTTCTGCAGTCAGCGCCAAACATCGGTGTCAACGGATCGCTCTCGGCGAATAGGGCCCAACGCGGGCGCACTGTTCAGGCGACGGTGGTGATGGATATTCCTTTGAGCTATCACGTCAATTCCAGCAAGCCGCTCGAAAAGTTCTTGATTCCGACGCAGGTTAAGGTTGAGGCGCCAAAGGGACTTCGCCTGGGACCAGTGAGTTACCCACGCGCGGTGGGGCAGCGACAGGACAAGCCGTGGCTGTTCGAACAAAAGTAAGGCTTTCGTGGTGCCAATCCCCAGCGCCACCGTTGATGGCAGCAACGATTCTGGGTCGATCGCATTTCTTATCAGCCTGTTGGCAAAGGCGAGCGCATAGTTGTTTTGATCTCGGGCAAAAATTTCTCGAACCAAATTGGAGTGCTCATTAACGGGATGCCGCTAATCCACTCGATCGGCCTGGCGCAGCCTCTCATGCGCGACGACAGCGTGACCGGCGGCCTAACCGAGAAGGAGTTTAAAGACGTGGACATACCAGGGCGGATCGAACGGATCGACGCCAACAAGATTGTGTTCTCCTTCAAAATGCCCAAAGACTTCGAGGGCACACCTACCATCACACTGGTGGCGCCCGGTAAGGCTATCGACATAAACTGGCTCACCAATGTCGGTATCAACCGAACTCACCCGGCGACCCTCTCAGCCAGCAGCACAGACGCTTGCGTGCCTCCCGCAACGCCCCCCGGTTGTATAAGGGTCGCAGAACCGATGTTTCTTGGCGATCCCGTGCGGCCCATTAGAATTGATAGCGTTGAGGTCTTTCGTGGCCTGGGACGAACCGTAAACGTGCTGGTGGTTGGTGCTGGGTTTGAGACTAACCATGAACTCTTCATTAATGGGGTCAAGATCACCGGAGACGTAGGGCAACCAGTATTTATTTCTAAAACGCTTTTACACGCCCAAAATATCTCTGCGCCGACGGACGATGCGATCCAGGTCACCCTCAAGGCTGGCGACAAGACGATTAAATCCACCGCCATCGTGAATCCCGCCCGCCTGAAGATCGCTAAAGTAACCGTAATCAGTTACGAAGCCGCAACCGATAAGAAGTCAGGAGTCCTCGTTGTGAAGATCGAAGGCGGCGGCTTCCCCGACAACTTGAGAGGTCTCCAAGAAAAGTGAGAGTGGATGTTACCTCCCGGACAGAAGCCTTTCTGACGATTCCCAGACCGGATGAGACTGAGGTTGTAACCTTGACTGATCCGACCACCAGGCTTTCAGTGAGCACCGTGGTTGCGCGCAAGCCACCGCCTGAGTGAGTAGTTTGATGTCTTGCGCTTACGACCACCCCAGCAGGGCAACCCCAGCGGGGGCTGCCCCGCCGGGGACCCCGGTCCGCGCTCGGTTCTGTAACAGTTAATCGATCATGAGCAAACAAAACAGTCCACACGTGGCAGATGCGGCGCCGGATTTCACTTTGAGCGATGGAGACGGCAACCCGTGGAGCTTGAATGGCAACCGCGGCAAGGTAGTCGTGTTGCTTTTCTATCCCGGTGACGAAACCCCTATTTGTACACGCCAGATGTGTTCGGTTAGAGATCGTTGGGAAGACTACGCGGCCACTGGCGCCGAAGTCGTTGGTATTTCAACTGACTCGGTCGAGTCGCACAGGAAGTTTGCGGAGCATCACAATTTGCCGTTGCGACTCTTGTCGGACGCAAGCGGGGAAGTGGCGAAGCTTTACGGCGCGCAATCCTTGATTCCCGGCAAGGTTGCGCGTTCTGTTTTCGTGATTGACCCGAAGGGAATCATTCGCCATCGCGACGTGAGGCCGCTGGGTTTGTTTCGACCGAAAGATGATGAGACGATCGAAGCGATTCGCCAGGCTGGACAGTAGGGCAGGATCTGTCGCACCTTCGGCGCTCAAATTCCGTTTTGTTCGGCTTGACCACGCCCTTACGGACGTGGCTACTAAATTTCAGCCCTTCGGGCCTAAGTCGGGTGACGTGCAACTGAGTGAATGGCTCTCGGCCCGTTCGGCGAAAGTTATCCGAACTGGTAAACTCTAAATCTCACAAGGAGATCTCTAATGGCCGAGAACATCAAATGTAAACACTGTGATGAGAAGCGACCGGCGCTGGGCTTTGCGCCTCTACCAAACGAACTAGGGCAGCGCATTGCGACTGAAATTTGCCAGCCTTGCTGGGCAGGTTGGTTACAGAAGCAAACGCAAATCATTAATCATTACGGGCTGGATCTCACCAATCCCGACGCGCAGAATTTCCTTTTCGATAACATCAAGGGGTTCCTTTTTGGCGAGGCTCTTCCCATGGTCGAACAGCAAGCGGAAATCGACACGACCAAAGAAGGCACTGTGAAGTGGTGAAGAAGTAGTCTTGCTGGGGGTAGGCACCGCCCGCAGTCTCAACCCGAATAAAACTCTTCAAGTTCACCAGGTCCCTCTCGTTTAGAGGTGGGCACAGGTAAACCAATCCGGACTAAAGCGTTTCGAAAGTGAAACCATACTCACGCTCCCTGCGTAACAGCCTGCGAAATCTGCTCGCAAATGTTTACTGTTTTGACTTTCTGAGTTAAGCTTTTCACCTTCTTATAACAAAACGAAAGTCTGCCGGTCTGCTTTCCTGCCGGCAAACCGGGGTCCCACCCGGGGTCCCCCAGCGCGACAGCCGCGCTGGGGTGGCCAAGCGGAAATCCCGCGTGGGATGGTAGAACAACTCTTTCGCAAACCACTCGATGGGGACTTCATAGACTATGCCAAGAGTCCACCTGCGGCTGTTCGCCGCGTCAGTCGTCCTGCTTTTAGTCGTAACTTCATCAATTATTTTCGCCGAGGCGCAACGCAGCGGTACCGATACTTACGCAATCACAAACGCCCGAATCGTTACCGTGTCCGGGCCGGTGATTGAAAAGGGTACCGTGGTTATTCGGGACGGCTTGATCGCTGCTGTCGGTGCAAACGCCGCCGTGCCCGCTGACGCGCGCGTGATCGATGGTAACGGCCTGACGATCTACCCCGGTCTTATTGACGCCAACACGAGTTTGGGGATACCCGAACCGTCGCCCTCGCCTTCTCCGGCTGGCGGCGGTCAGGGCGGTGCGTTTTTGGCTGCGCTGCTGCGTCCGCCGACTGCACCCACCACCAATTCTACTCAGCCGGCTGGACTGCAGCCGGAAACTTTGGCTGAAGACTTGATCAGGACTGGAGGAGATCCAATCGAGGTGGAGCGCAGTGCGGGAATAACAACCGCACTCACAGTGCCGCGCACAGGAATCTGGATTGGACAATCGGCGTTGATTAACCTGGCCGGAGACACACCGCAGCAAATGATTGTGCGCTCTCCAGTCGCAATGCACGTGGGCTTTACTCCCCTGCGGGGCGGCTATCCGGGTTCACTGTTGGGCGTGTTTGCCACTCTCCGCCAGATGCTTCTTGACGCGCAGCGATATCGCGAAGCTCATCGGACTTACGAACAATCGCCGCGCGGCCTTCGTCGTCCCTCGCAGGATAGATCGCTCGAGGCCCTCCTGCCCGTGATTGACGGCCGCGTACCGGTAGTCATGTATGCAGACCGGGAGCGAGAGGTTCAAAGGGCGCTTGATTTGGCTCAGGAATTTAAACTGAAAGTCATAATTGCCGGCGGGTCGGAGTCGTGGAAGCTGGCCGACCGGTTACAAAAAGAAAACGTGCCCGTTCTGCTTTCGCTGAATTTTCCCAGACGCTTGACCGCCGCGATGCCTGAGGCCGATCCCGAGCCACTGCGTGTGCTTCGCGACCGCGTGGCGGCGCCCAAGACCGCAGGAAAACTTGCCAACGCCAAAGTGCGCTTCGCATTTCAATCAGGCGGCATGAGCGCTATTACCGACTTTGTCGCGAATGCCGCCAAGACCATAGATAACGGTCTCTCAAAAGATGATGCACTGCGCGCGTTCACGATTCGCTCAGCCGAGATTTTTGGCGTTGCTGATCGGTTGGGTTCGATCGAAACGGGAAAAATCGCAAATCTCACCATAACGCGCGGCGATCTTTTTGATCGCAACAGTCGAGTAACGCATGTCTTCATCGATGGCCGGCCGGTTGATTTGCGCCCGGCCACACCCGCGGCTGGACAAGCAGCCGGTGTCGCGAGTGGCGCCTGGACACTCAGTGTCGACCTGGGGCAGGGCGAGTTGGCCGCTACGCTCTCGTTACAACAGGAAGGCGAGCGGCTGCGTGGATCAATGCAAGGCGCCCTCGGCACAGTCGATATTGCTAATGGCTCAGTGGGGCCGGCAGGAGAAGTCCGGTTTACCGCGCCGGTGACGCTGGAAGGTCAATCCACCGAAGCAACCTTCACCGGAACGATTACCGGCAACGAGATGAGAGGCGCCGTTAACATCCCGGGCCGCGCTCCCGGTTCATTTACCGGGAGACGATCATCAGCCCCGCCAGCGCCTGCTCCGGCAACCCCGTCCGCGACGCCGACGCCCCCGGGCAACGATGGTTCTGCGGGTAACCCGATTAACTAACCGAATAATTTAACTGCTCACCATGCTCAATGGAAACTAAAGATGAAACGAACCAAGACTGCACGCATACTCCTGCTAACCATCTTTTGGTGCGCGTCATGGACTAATGTTCCGGCGCAGCAACCACGACGTGAACCAGGTGAACCTGGCGAGACCTTGATCCGCAATGCCACGCTCTTGACCATCACACGTGGCACGCTGGAAAACTCGGACATCCTGATTCGCCGCGGCAAGATCGCCGCCATCGGCAAGGGTCTCAAGGCTGCGGCTAACGCCCGCGTGATCGACGCCGGCGGCAAGTATGTGATGCCCGGCATCATCGACTGCCACTCGCATTCGATGCTCGACGCGATTAACGAAGGCAGCCTCTCCGTCACGTCGATGGTGCGAACGCGAGATGCGCTAAACCCCAACGATGTAGATCTCTATCGCGCGCTGGCCGGCGGTGTCACCAGTCTCAATCTCTTGCACGGCTCGGCGAACGCAATCGGCGGACTCAACACCGTAGTAAAGATCAAATATGGTCAGCCGGTTGATGAGTTTCTATTTCCCGGAGCGATGCCGGGGATCAAGTTCGCGCTGGGAGAGAACCCAAAGCGTTCCAACACTCCCGCCCTTCCAGGCGTGACCCGCCGTTATCCGGGAACGCGGATGGGCGTCGAGGAAGTTATTCGAGACGCTTTCACGCGCGCTCGCGATTACAAGAAGACCTGGGACGAACATCGCGCGGCAGTTGGAAGGCGAGAGAAGAATTTGATCTCGCCAAAACGCGATCTGCAACTCGAGCCTCTAGTCGAGGTTCTGGAAGGGAAGCGTTTCGTTCATGCCCACTGCTACCGTTCGGATGAAATCCTGATGCTGATTAACATCGCGGACGAGTTTGGTTTCAAGATTAAGACTTTTCAGCATGTGCTGGAGGGCTACAAGGTTGCGAAGGAGATTGCCCGACACGGCGCCGGCGCTTCAATCTTCGCCGACAACTGGGCCTACAAAATCGAGGCTTACGACGCCATACCCTATAACGCTGCAATCATGACTCGCGCCGGCGTAGTGGTTTCAATAAATTCTGATTCTGACGAACGTGCTCGGCGTCTGAACATTGAAGCCGCGAAGGCCATGCGCTACGGTGCCCTTACCGAAGAGCAGGCGTTGAAACTCATTACTATGAATCCTGCGATCCAACTGGGTATCCAGGATCGCGTCGGATCGCTGGAGATCGGGAAAGATGCGGATTTGGCAATCTGGAATGGCCATCCCTTCAGCGTCTATTCGCGCGTCGATACTACCCTCGTTGACGGCGAAGTTTTCTTCGATAGACAGCAGGATCTGGCACGGCGCGCCGACCTTCAGAAAGAGCGAACGCAACTCGAGCAAGCGGAACCCAATCGCCCGCCCGCCAGGGGCGTCTCGCCTCAAGCCCCACGTGGACGCCGCCCCTCGAATGCCGATGATGATTTGTGGGAAGGGGAAATTAACAAGCCATGAGCAACGACCGAACAGGAGAAGGGATGAACATTCGCCTACGGCGTGAAGGCCTACAACCCGGCGGGTTGCAAGAAAGTAGCCGGAGGTCGAAGCGAAGCGTAGACCTCCGGACAACTGTAGATGATCGTTCGCACCCCGAAGGGGTGCCTCCGCAGTTCTGGCACCCTTCAAGGGTGCTGAATAATATCCCGTTGCCTACCGGTGGTCTACGCTACGCTTCGACCACCGGCTACTATCTTTCACGCCTTCGGCGTGAAGTTTCCTCCCCACAAAGTGGGGATAGGCTCCGGAAAGGCCAAGCCTTTCCGCACTGTCCGGCGGCGAAACCGATGTTCTTATTATTACTCGCGCTGTTACTCGGTTGGTCGGCACAAATGTCAGCTCAACAGATCGGCAATCCCGCCAATCAAGCAGGCGTTACGCCACCGCGCGGTATCTATGCAATTCGCAACGCGCGCATCGTAACCGTTAGTGGACCCGACATTGAAAACGGAACAATCGTGATCCGCGACGGCAAGATCGAAGCTTTGGGAACAAACGTCAACGTCCCCTCGGGCGCGCAGACCATTGATGGCAGAGGTCTCTCTGTGTATCCGGGAATGATAGATGCTGGAACGTCGCTCGGCCTTGTGGAAGTGGGCCAGGGCGCGTCTGGCACGGTCGACACAAGTGAAGTAGGAGAATTGAATCCGAATGCGAAGGCGATTATTGCCGTTCACCCACACAGCGCACACGTGGCGGTAACACGTGTTGATGGTGTTACAAGTGCGGTCACGCTTCCTGTGGGTGGTTTGATTTCCGGCCAGGCGGCGATTATCAATCTGGTCGGAACGACGCCACTTGAAATGGCCGTGGTCCCTTATGCAGCACTGGTTATCAATTACCCCCGTGTAGGCAACCCCCCCGGCGACTTCGGAGGCGAGCAGCAGCCGGGCGCCAATCTCACCGATACTCTGGCAGCCTCGGTGCGACAGGTTGAACAGATTCGTAAGATGCTCAAGGACGCCGAAGCCTATGGCCGCGCCCATGACGCGTACTCGAAGGACAAGACATTGCCCCGGCCCGATCAAAACGTGGTGCTGGAAGCGCTTGTTCCCTATGTGCGCGGCGAGCGACCAGTGGTCTTTCGCGCTGACCGTGAAAGTGAAATGCGCGGAGCGATTCGTTTTGCGGAGGAGTTAAAACTCAAGCCCGTCATTCTCGGCGGCGATGACGCGTGGAAAATTACAGCTCTGTTAAAAGAGAAGAATGTTCCGGTAATCCTCAGCGGCATTTGGGACCTGCCGTCCCGTGAAGACGACTTTTATGACACGCTTTACGAAAACGCGGCCAAGCTGCAACAAGCCGGCGTGCGCTTCTGCATTTCCAGCGGCGACGCTGGTGCGAATGTTCGCAACCTGCCCTACTACGCGGGAATGGCGGCGGCGTTTGGTTTGCCGAAGGCAGACGCTCTCAAAGCGGTAACCCTTTATCCCGCCCAGATCATGAATGTGAGCGATCGCATGGGGTCGCTTGAAGTTGGCAAAATGGCGAATCTGGTGGTCACTGATGGCGACTTGCTGGAAACGCGAACTGCCCTACGCCATCTTTTCATCGACGGCCGTGAAGTGAAATTAAACAGTCGTCATACCGACCTGTATGACGCGTTTAAGAATCGGAAATAAAACAATAGTATTCAGTTGATCAGTAATGAGTATAGGGCCGATAGGACTTATTGGACCTACGTTCTCCCCCCAAAGCTCTAATACGAGCCGCCAATTCAAATCCCCAAACGCCCTATTTCCAGAGGAGGATCTTCTCTTGTTCAAACGAGACATCGTTATCTCTATCCGTTGCCTGGCCATTATGCTCGGGCTGCTGTTGCTTGCATCGAACGCCTATTCGCAGACAAAGCTTTTGCGCTTCCCCGATATTAGCGGCGAGAAGGTGGTGTTCACTTACGCCGGCGACCTGTGGACCGCGCCCGCGTCCGGCGGCGCGGCAATTCGCCTCACGTCCCATCCGGGAATAGAAGTGTTTGGCAAGTTTTCTCCCGATGGCAAGTGGCTCGCCTTTACTGGACAGTATGATGGCGACGAGCAGGTCTATGTGGTTTCTGCGGCAGGCGGCGCTCCGCGACAGTTAACTTTCTATCCGGCAAAAGGACCTTTGGCGCCGCGCTGGGGTTGGGACAATCAGGTCCTTGGTTGGAGCCGCGATGGAAGGAAAATAATCTTTCGGGGCCAGCGCGACTCATGGGCCCTGCCAATTGCGCGTCTCTATTCAGTATCAGTTGAGGGTGGGGCGGCCGAAGCGCTGCCAATGCCAGAAGCCGGCTCGGGCGATTTTTCTCCCGACGCCTCCCAAATCGTCTATTCCCCGCAGTCGCGCGATTTTAGATCCGAGAAACGTTACGGTGGCGGTCAGGCTAATAGTCTTTACACCTTCGATTTGAAAACCTACGCCACCAGGAAGATTACCGAAGGTCCGCGGCCCAATCGCGATCCAATGTGGATTGGCGACACCATCTATTTCGACTCCGATCGCGACGGTCACTTCAATCTTTACGCCTACGACATCTCCACTGGTAAGACTACGCAGGTAACCAACAACAAAGTGTGGGACGTACGCTGGCCCAGTTCGGACAATGAAGGCCGAATAGTTTATGAACTCAATGGTGAGCTTCAGGTTCTCGACGCCAGGAGCGGACGAAGTAATTCGATTTCTCTCAACGTGCCTGATGAAGGCCTGGCTCGTCGTCCCAGCCGTATCTCTGCAGCGAATCAGATCGAATCAGTTGGGCTCAGTCCAAAAGGTGAACGTGCGCTTTTTGTCGCGCGCGGCGACGTGTTCACCTTGCCGATTGAAAAAGGCCCAACTCGTAACCTTACGCACTCTTCAGGAGCTCACGACAAATGGGCCACATGGTCGCCGGATGGCGCCAGCATCGCGTTTATTTCCGACATGAGCGGCGAAGAAGAGTTGTATATCGCCCCGCAGGATGGCTTAAAGCCGGCGGAGCAGATCACGCGTGGCGGGGCGGGGTCCCCGCGCGGGGTCCCCGGCGCGGCAGCCGCGCTGGGGTGGCCAAGCGGGCAGCCCGCGGGGGGTGCTGATAGCTCGATGCGCTATCAGCCGGAGTGGGCTCCGGACGGCAAACGCATCGCCTTTGGCGACAAGGATGGCAAGGTCTATGTCGTGACGCTCGCCGACCGTAAGCTGGTTGAGATTGCCGACGATCCTCACGGCCAGATTCGTGACTACACCTGGTCGCCGCGCGGGAATTTTTTAGCTTTCAGCATGGATGATAATCCACAGCGTTTCAACTCTATTTACATTTGGAGTGCGGCAGATGGGAAAGTCCGTCGGGTGACGGACAATATGTTTAATGCCAACAGCCCAGCGTGGGATCCGCAAGGGAACTATCTTTATTTCCTCGCGGACCGCGAGTTTGCTCCGCAGATTTCTCAAATAGAGTTCAACTATGCGACCAATCGCACTTCTTACATTTATGCGATGGCACTAAGGAAGGAAGTCAAGCATCCCTTCCCGCCTGAGAGCGATGAGGTGACGGTCAGCAAGCCAGACGAGACACCGAAACCTAAAGGCACTCCGCCAGGTGAGGAGCCGAAGCCGCCGGCGAAAGACATCGATAAGGAATTGAAGAAGGAACCTGCGGAGGCTGCGACCCCCGCACCCACACCTACACCATCGGCTCAAACTCCCACGGCTGAGCCCAAGCCTGATGCCGCTCCAAAACCACCGGCAACCATGACCATCGACTTTGACGGTATCGCAGGCCGCGTGGCCCGTGTTCCCATCGGGGCTGACAACTATGGTGGCTTGTCTGCGAAAACCGGCCACCTGCTCTATGCAATCGGGTCGGCTTTCTATTATGGCCGCCCGGGAGATCGTCTTACTGTCCTTAAGATTTTTGCCTTCAAAGATCGCAAGGAGACCACTATCGCCGAAGACATTCGCGGCTACACGCTTTCTGACGACGGCTCGAAAGTGCTTGTGGCCCAGGGACCGGCATATAACCTTTACGATGCCACCCCCCTGGGAGATAAGACCAGGAAGCCAGTCTCCACGGCTGGGCTCTCTGTGGACCGGATCCCGCAGGAGGAATGGAACCAAATTTTCAACGAGGTGTGGCGTCGCTATCGCGACTGGTTCTATGTGCCCAACATGCACGGTTACGACTGGGTGGCTATACGTGAACAGTACAAGCCGCTGTTGCAGTATGTGGCCCATCGCTCGGACCTTAACTATGTCATCAGCGAGATGATTGCCGAGTTGACTATCCAACACGCTTACATCGAAGGCGGGGATTTCCAGATTCCGCCGCGGCCCCGCAGTGGCTTACCAGGCGCCCGCTTCGAACTCGACAAGCAATCGGGACGGTATCGGATCGCGAAGATCTTCCAGGGTCAAAACGAGGAAGACATTTATCGCTCGCCGCTGACCGAGATTGGCGTAGACGTCAAAGTTGGCGACTATGTTATGGCCATCGACGGCGAAGAGATAAAAGGTACTGACGATCCTTATCGCCTGCTCAGAAACAAGGCGGACAATCCGGTCAGCCTCACAATTAACAAGACCCCTTCCTTTGAGGGCGCGCGCATCGTTTCCTATCGTCCCATCACGAGTGAAGAGCAGCTCGTCTATTTGGATTGGATAAACATCAACCGGCGGAAAGTTGAAGAAGCTACTGGTGGACGCGTCGGCTATATACACATTCCTGACATGGGAGCCAACGGTATTCGCGAGTTTATCAAGTGGTATTACCCCCAGATTCGCAAAGAAGGACTGGTGGTCGACGTGCGCGCAAACGGCGGCGGTAACGTTTCGCGAATGCTCATCGAGCGTCTGCGGCGAAAGCTTTTGGCGGTAAACTACGGGCGCACAGACGATGAAGCGAATACCTACCCCGACCAGGTGTTCATTGGCCCAATGGTGGCGCTGCTTGACGGAAATTCAGCTTCGGATGGCGACATCTTCCCCCACATGTTTCGGGAAGCAGGATTGGGTCCGCTGATTGGTAAAAGATCGTGGGGCGGCGTGGTTGGCATATTTGGTACAGGGGCACTGATCGATGGAGGAACTGTTTTCGTTCCTGGTTTCGGAATGGCCAATACAAAAGGCGAATGGATCATCGAAGGCTACGGCGTCGATCCCGACATTGAAGTGGATAACGATCCGAAGTCGGTAATCGAAGGCCGCGATCCACAGTTGGAGCGTGGCATCGCGGAAGTAATGGCCAAGCTGAAACAACCAGTGAAGCTAACACCCAAGCCACCTGGACCAGTAAAGACGATCAAGTAGAGTGTAAGGTACCCGGAAAAAAGGCAGCAGCCGCGCAATCAAGAGCGGGGACACGCCCACCTTGCCAACCATGAGCTGATCTTAGTTTAGAGCCACTGTTGATTGGAAGGCTCTCAAGTTGAGATAAACAAGCGAGAAAGAGAATCTCTCAGGTGGGGAAGGTGGGCTTGCCCCCGCTGTTTTATGCGCGAGGTGAACTACTCTTCGGTGGTGACGGACTTATCGCTATGCAGCGAAAACGACAAACTGAAGTGTGTCGGACATGACTAACCCTTCACCAGCAGCTTCTGTTGCAGCAGCATCGCGGGCGAGCCCTTGTGCTGCCAGCATCGCACCGGGCCATGAACACGTCGCGAACAGGGAGTGCCTTTCTTGGTGCGCGCACCGCAAAGGTAGACTTCTTCAATCGCGTCGGTCGAAGGCTTTGGGCCATCTTTTGGGCTCATGCCGAATTCCGCCGCAGTGGTTTTCGGGTTTGACCTGCCGGGATCCTCCGGGCTGTTGAGAGGCGAATCAGCTCTTCGCACAATGGTCAACGGCGGAGGTGGAGGACGTCGAGACCGGCCTGCGCAATACCCGGCGCCCACCAACGTCAGCGCCGCCAACATCCAGGGAAGGAAGCGTTCCTTCCGTAGCCGGCGTGCACACTCGTTGCAGAATCTTCGACTCGTCCAGAGGTGCCATCTCAGGCGAAGGAGCCTGGTCCCGCATTGCGAACAAAAGTTTGGTCTATACACAGTGAGGTCTCCGTTTGTGACCACACGAACAGTTTGCGTTACTAGGCAATCCAGGTTTCTGTACGAAAGAGAAATGGAAGTTTGACAGGATTAACATGATTCACAGGATTTACGCCGGGGAGTAGTCAAGGTTCTCAGTTCGAAGTCTCTGATTAACCGTTTCTTGGTAAATCTTGTAAATCCTGTCGATTGCCTGGCTTTCAACGTCTCGGCTCTTTAGGCTCCTGGAATTCTTGTCACTCCCGAAAGCAACGCAAACCACGCCTGGCGCGTCCGAAAATGACCGGCAAATTGTAAGGATTATGGCCGGTTTCCTGTAGGCATCCACGCGAAGCCCATAGATCGGCGAATTGCAAAAAGTCTTGCTTGCCAGGATACTCTGTAAACCAAAAGCAAAATCACTTTTCCAGATGAAGCAATCATATTCTCTTAATACACTTCTGCCGCGCCGTTTAGTTTTCGCCGCGTTTCTTCTCCCGCTGCTGTTCGTTTTTTGCGCAGCGCTTTCCGCCCGGGCGCAGGAACCCGTTGACGTCGTCCGTACAGATGTATCACTTGTGCAATTGAATGTTGGCGTCGTCGATCCACAGGGGCGCGCCATTACTTCGCTCGCCCGGAACGACTTCACTATTTACGAGGACGGGATCAAGCAGCCGATCCTTCACTTCGAACCGACGAGTGCGCCATTTAGTTTGGTGATGTTGCTGGACATGTCCGGCTCGACCATTAATTTTCGACCGCAGTTGAAGCAGGCCGCCTGGCGTTTTCTCGATGCCCTGGCGCCCGAGGACCACGTGGCAGTAATTCAGTTCAACGCGAAGATAAAAAGTCTTGCGGGGTTTTCGAAGGATCGGAAAAAGACGGCCTACGCGATCGATATTGCCGAGGGCGCGGGCAACACGAATCTCTATGAAGCGCTAAGTTACGCATTGAAGCAGCTGGACAAGGAAGGCAAACGACGGAAGGCAATTGTGGTTTTGACCGACGGACTCGATACCGCGTTGCGCAACTCAGATCGCTCCACAGCCGCTAAGGCCCGGACCGATGAAGAAGCTGTTAACTCGATTGATGCCAAAGCGAGCAGCGCGCTGAATGCGGTTCTTAGTGCCGCCGACAGGCAGGGCGTGACAATCTATCCGCTGGCGTTGCCCTCGGGTAATCCCAAACGATTGCCTTTGCCCGATCCAATTATCACGGGAATCTACAGCGCTGCACGCACGCGTTTGCAAAGTCTCGCCGATCGCACCGGCGGCAGGCTTAACGAAATTGAGCGGCTGGACCAGATGGCGCGTCTGTATGCTGAAGTTGCCGCAGACTTGCGGTCGCTCTACACAGTAGCGTATCAGCCTCGCAACGGACGCGCGCGCGACGGGAAGTGGCATGACATCCGGGTGGAAGTTACGCAGCGCGAGTTGATTGCCCGCACCCGGCCGGGATATTTTGCGCGTTAAGCAGGTCGGCCAATCACCCGTTCACGCATATAGCCAGACCCAGCTAACCCCTAAACTCCGCCGCGTTTTACTATTCACCATTTACCATTTACTATTTACCAAAAAGGGCACCCGTAGCTCAGTTGGATAGAGTACCTGACTACGAATCAGGGGGTCGCATGTTCGAATCATGCCGGGTGCACCAACGCCTTAATCAGCAGGACGTATTTCTTCCAGTCCCACCTTCGAGACTTCTTTGCCTCTGAGCACATGAAGACACTGGTGCTAGGTAATGACGAAGTTGTAGAACTTTTTCCGATCAATGAATGCATCGGCGTCATGCGTGACGCCCTCATCGCGCTCGCCGCCGGCAAGGTTCATCAGCCGTTAAGAACAATTATTCGGCCACCTGACGCCAAGGGGGTCATGGGACTGATGCCGTCCTTCATCTCTGGCGATCGAGCTGCCTTCGGTTTGAAAGCAATTTGTGTGTTTCCCGGAAATCCAGCCAAGGGCAAGGATGCGCATCAGGGAGTTGTACTACTCTTTAGCGCCGATACCGGGGAACTCCTGGCCATGATGAACGCTTCAGCGATCACGGCCATTCGCACAGCATCGGTCTCTGCTGTGGCGACAGACTTGCTCGCGCGAGAGGATGCATGCAATCTCGCGATAATCGGTGCCGGTGTGCAAGCGCGTTCGCATTTGGCAGCGATGTCTCAGGTTCGTTCCATCAAACGTTGCCGCATAGCGAGCCGACAGATTGAACACGCACGAAAAGTTGCTGTAGAGATGAGACCACACTTCTCGTTCCCGCTCGAACCAGTTGACAGCGTCGAGGAGGCTTTAGCAGGAGCGGACTTGATTGTCACAGTCACCTCTGCCGTCGAGCCAATCGTGCGACGCGAATGGGTCTCACCCGGCGCTCACTTAAATGTCGTTGGGTCGAGCACTCCAAACGCGCGCGAAGTAGACAGTGCGACGATGGCGGCATCGAGCCTTTTTGTAGACCGCCGGGAATCAACCATCAACGAGGCTGGAGACTATCTCTTTGCGTTGCGCGACGGCGCAATCGGCCCCGATCATATTCGTGCCGAACTTGGCGAGGCTCTTAGAGGCGATAAACCGGGTCGAACTTCAGCGGAGGAGATTACCTTGTTTAAATCTCTGGGCCTGGCGATCGAGGACCTTGCAGCTGCGGCATACCTATACAGCAGGGCAACCGAACAGAAGGTTGGTTCGTGGGTTGAGTTTTGATGAGCAAAAAGATTTTCCATATGTCATTTTTCATAATTTTTCATTGCCAATTTGGTTTGGAGGAGTGAGCTTTAGTGACTGGCTTTTTTCGTGATGATTGGTGTGAGTTCGTGGATCGTTCTTGACGGTTGGGGAGGGACGATCCACGAAATGTCACGAACTTTCACGAATCACTACGAAGTCGTCGCCTGGAGGCTATTAAGCTCGTCAACTTAATGAGAAATGAAAAATGATATATGGAAAATGATCAGCTGCCGTCGCTTGCTGAAATTAACGACGCACGACGAATGATTGCTGACTCGGCAATCCGCACCCCACTCGTGCGGCTTAACGTGCGTGAAGCGCAGGCGGAGATTTACCTCAAGCTCGAAAACCTTCAGCCGATAGGTTCATTCAAAATCCGTGGTGCGACGAACGCGATGGGCCATATAGCGCCAGAGACGCTATCGCGCGGAGTTCTCACTGCATCGGCAGGAAACATGGCCCAGGGAGTAGCCTGGTGTGCACGTGAGCTTGGTATTCCATGCACGGTGGTCGCGCCTGAAACCGCGCCGGAGACAAAGATCAAAGCCATCGAACGGCTGGGGGGACGGGTTATCAAGGTAAAATTCGAAGAGTGGTGGAAGGCTTTTGAAACGCGCACATTTCCCGGGGTTGAAGCAACGTTCATCCATGCGTTCGATGATCTGAATGTGATGGCCGGCAATGGCACAATTGCGCTTGAGATTATTGAAGACCTGCCGGAGGTTGATGCGGTTGTGGTTCCATGGGGAGGCGGTGGACTTACCTGCGGGATTGCGGCTGCGATGCGTGCTCTGAATTCGAAGTGCAGGATATATGCGGCCGAAGTCGCGACGGCGGCGCCACTCTCTGTCTCGCTGGCCGCAGGATCACCACAGACTGTGGACTACAAATCATCTTTCGTGGACGGGATCGGCGCCAGGGTTGTTTTTCCGCAAATGCTCGAGCGCGCACAACAGTTGATTGATGGCGCGCTCGTGGCCGAGCTGGACGAGGTTGCGTCTGCACTACGATTGATGGCTGAACGCAACCGGATCATCGCTGAAGGCGCGGGAGCTTGTCCGGTTGCGTCTGCGTTAGCTGGCAAAGCCGGTACAGGGAAAGTGGTGTGTATCGTTTCGGGTGGAAATATCGACTTCGCGAAGCTTTGCGAAATACTTACGGATAAGAAAGGTGTCTGAGTGGGCTGAGTTCTGCCGAACGGAAACTCAACCTGAATCGAATCTTACAAATGGGCCTTCGGCGGATGCCCCACCGTCTCTCTTCGGAATGACCTCTAAGCCTCCGCGTTCTCGGTGATGAATTTACACTGAGAAACACTGACCACTGCGACACAGCGAAGCTTTTTAGCCGCAATCAAATGGCTTGCTGGACGAAGCCATTCAACCAGCCTGCGAAGCTGGCGGAGAGAGTGATAGCCCCAGGCGA
>JBPCKD010000069.1:0-7447 GCA_051004635.1 Pyrinomonadaceae bacterium | reverse complement strand
CACCCGCCTGAGTGGTCCAGTTGTTCAGTTTCGCTAACAAATATTGGTCGGGGCGAGAGGATTCGAACCTCCGACCTCACGGTCCCGAACCTTAACGCCGTCAAAAACCTAAGTTTTTGATTTTTCTCGGGTTGCAGCCACCACGTAATTTCGGCCGTTTTTCCATATCTTCACATTCTTTACGGTTTGTTCTACCCCACTTGTCGGATATTCCGGCCACAATTTGGACACAACGCGTTGGGCGCTCAATGCGCGCATAACGGTTCGCGAAAGCATGAGCGAGCAAGCGGTCGGCGCTTCCCAAACTTGAACTCTTTCTCCGCCGCGCTTGCAGCACCGCAAGCTGATGGGGCCAAGCAAGAATCTCGATTTGCATACTTGCTTGTGTCCCAAAACACGCGCGCAGTATAGAAAGAAACGACAATAGGACAGCTTTGTGGTTGTGCGAGGTTAACAGCCGAAACTGCTAACTTCAATCATTTACGAGCCGGATGAAGTTTTTGGTAGGGACAGGCACCCCTAGAATCAAGTTTGTGCAGGCTCGTGAAACCATGTTTCGCTAGTTTTCTTAAAAAATCAGCAAAGACACGCGGAATTGCCGCTCGTGGAAAAATTTGAAGGGTAAGTGAGCGCCGGAATGTCTTAAGCCCAAAACTTCTGCTTGTTGGGTCTAGGCAGGAAACCGCGCCCTCAAGTCTCGCGCGATATCCAAGTACACCTGTTTGATGGCGAGTTCGTAATTAGTCCTCGAGTCTAGCTTATTAAAGGGTCCATCTCCCCATATCTCATCTAAGTCCCACCAGCCCACTTCATTGAGATGGTCTGCCTGGATCGGGAATCTCTTTTGTACGACCTTCTTCGACGTACCATCATCGGCGACCAGTTCCGCCACCCATGCCTGTGACCTGACCGACACAAGCCCGTCGTTGTCCCCCTCCTCTATATTAATCACATCCCACGAAGGTTGAAGGAAAGTGAACACCCTCGCTCGATCTTCTGCGCTGGAATAGGTCTGATAGAAAACGCTGTTTTTAGCTTCAGCTTTACCAGTTGAGTCGTTGAACCTCTTGCAAGAATCGCTGGTCAAGTCTTCAAAGCCTCTAATATCGATCGCCCTGCTGACCAGCGCGATAAGTTCAGTTCCCCCCTCCTTCACTCCAGCATCCGCAAAACTTGACCCGAAATGAGGGGTCCCGATGGTTGTCAGGCTGGCGACGCGGTCTGCCATGCCTAGTTTGGCGATCATGAAGCGCGAGTCTAAACCGCCCATGCTGTGAGCTATGATGTGTACCTTGTCGGTGCGGGTGGAGTTAATGATGTCCTCGATCTGCCTTTTCAAGTCGTTCGCACGACTTTCAAGACCCTTAGCAAAGCTGACGTTCGTGTGATGCACGTCGAAGCCGTCATCTTCCAGGTAGGTACGGATTCCGCGAAAGTAATGAAGTTGGTCTGTCTGTATTTGGATTCCATGACTGACGAGATGAGAGAGAACCTGATCGAAGACATCACCGAAAAGCTTTCGGAAGTTGATCTCAATTGATTTCCTCAAGAAGTCAAACCTGGCGATTCCATGTGCCAACGCGATGGGGTACGTTCGTTGTGCGGTCATCTTTTTACCTCAGCAGCTTAGTTCCGGCACGCCTGTTGATGAAGGGAAGTCATCACCTTCACGCAACTTCGCGTTCGTTGATACTCAAGCTGCCTTGCAAGGACATCACTTCCCGGATCTGGTCGTAGATGCCTCCCCGCCAGAGACGCCGCTCTGCTGGCGTCGAGCCTCGACTTTTTGCCAGGCACCTTTGAAAAATCTAACTCCACGGTCTTGTCTGCCAGCACACGCTTAAGCTTACTGACTTCTTTGCGAAGCGTGGACTCACGCGAGTTCTGTGGTTGCGGTCACTCGCCGCTATCAACCGGATCGAGCTGATCGCGCCACCGGTACAACAGCCGCCGATGGATACCCAGTTTCGCTGGCAGCGCCACGATATCGTCGCATTGCTTCATCCGCTCAACCGCCATCCGCCCAAACTCGTTCGGATACGTCCCACTCGTCTCTTTGCCACTTGCAGCTCCTTTCAACCGCTAAGTGTGCCTATACCGAGTGTTTCAATCTAGGGGGTTCAGTCCATTCTTGTGTACCAGTTGTGTGCCAACACAGTGGAATGGAGCGGCACGGCGAGGCACGCAGTGAGTATTCATGCAAGCCGTGCAACGTTATATTCTCCGGCGGCTTCCCTTTCAGAAAAGAACAGCGTTATCCACAACAGGCAGTATTTTGTTCGTGCGTGCTTCCAAAAAAAACACGTGGCCAACTACTCCATCGTGAAGCGAGTCATACCTTGCCACCAGAAATCTGCTCCAACGACATCTTCCACGTTATTCGGGCATTCGACGAACGAGATCAAAAGTTATTGCCATCGTATTTGCGCCTTTCTTGTTTCGTGTCACGGTGATGAACCCACCGCAGCTTCGAGACTCACTGCAACCCGAAACTGAGGTCTCAACTGCTGTAGAGGTTATCAGCACATCTTTTGTGTCTTTTAGCAAATGAGAATGTGAACCTGATCGGGAATTCTAGGATGTTCGAAACCTGGACTTCGCACGAGTTTGCGAGGAAGCAGGCTCGTGAGAATACAGCCGCACTTAGAGAACGCCGGGACGATATTCCTTTTTGGGAGTAAAAGTCAATTAGCGCTAGATCGTTCTCTAAACCAACTGATAGCCGAGAGGTCTGTTGACATTGCTGCGGGCCAGATACTCATGGATGTTGAACGGGTGGGTGCCTCCAGAGAACTTGTCTTAGCCCGACCTTTTCGTTCCAAAGTGGCACCCTAGAATCAAGTTTGTGCGGGCTCGTGGGACCACATTTCCCGAGCTTTCTTAGGAAAATCAGCAAAGACACGCGGAATTGCCGCTCGTAACTTAAAGAAATCACTCGCGGATTTTGGGGCCAGTATATCCATTGCAAGATGATTCGGTAGCCACTACAATCACGCGCCGCCAATTCTGAGAGCGGTAGGTGATCGCGCGGTGAAGCCATGACGCTCAACAACATCGGCCTTGTCTACGACTCACTGGGCGAGAAGCAAAAAGCGCTGGAATACTTCAATCAAGCGCTGCCAATTTCGAGAGCGGTAGGTGATCGCCGCGGCGAAGCCACGACGCTCAACAACATCGGCCTTGTCAACGATGATCTGGGCGAGAAGCAAAAAGCGCTGGAATACTACAATCAAGCGCTGCCAATTTCGAGAGCGGTAGGTGATCGCAGCGGTGAAGCCACGACGCTCACCGGCATCGGCCATGTCTACGATTCACTGGGCGAGAAGCAAAAAGCGCGGGAATACTTCAATCAAGCGCTGCCAATTCGGAGAGCGGTAGGTGATCGCAGCGGTGAAGCCACGACGCTCGGCAATCTTATGTGGCTGTGGAAAAACAGCAACGCAGGTGTGGCGGTCTCTTACGGCAAACAATCCATCAACGTCTATCAGCAATTGCGCGGCAACATCACAGGGCTCGAAAAAGACGTACAAAAGACTTTTCTCCATTCAGTAGAAGACAGCTACCGCATTTTAGCCGACCTCTTGATCACAGAAGGCCGCCTGCCGGAAGCGCAGCAGATTCTCGGTCTGCTCAAAGAAGAAGAGTATTTCGAGTTCGTACGTCGCGACGCCGGAGAAGTAGAGAAGCTCAGCCAACGTGCTGACCTGACGCCGGAAGAGCAGAAGGCATTTGAAGAGTACACGCGTATCGCCGACAAGATGGCCGCTACCGGCAGCAGGCAGAGTGCCCTGAAAGCCAAGCTGAAAGCCCTGCCCGAAGACGCGCGTCTTCCAGACGCGGAAGAGACCGAACTCGAACGACTGACCGCGGACCTTGATAAGGAGAACAAGGCTTTCGAGTTGTTCTTAGAGCACATCGAGACACAGTTCAGCAAGGCAGAACGCAACGTCATTGCCGACATCAAGGAGAACCGCGGGCTGCAAAGAGATTTGAAGCAGTGGGGCGCAGGTACGGTCGCGCTCTATACGATTGTCGGCGAAGAACGTTACCGCGTGATTTTGACTACACCGAACCGGCAGGTGGACGGCAAGACTGAGATTCCGGCGGCGGAGCTGAACAAGAAGGTGCTGGCCTTCCGCGAAGCGGTCCAGGATCCCGCGATTGACCCGCGCCCACTGGCCGAGGAACTCTACAACATTCTCATCAAGCCAATTGAAAAGGACCTTGATGCCGCGGAGGCTAAGACGATTATCTGGTCTCTAGACGGTACGCTACGTTACCTGCCGCTGGCCGCGCTCTACAACGGCAAGCAGTATCTGGCCGAGCGTTATCGGCAAGTCATCATCACGCTGGCGAGCCGCACGCGCCTCTCGGAGCCCGTCAAGCACGACTGGCGCGGACTCGGACTCGGCGTTTCGGAAGCAAAAGAAGTATCGGTGCCGGAATCGAGTAGGCCCATTAGTTTCAAATCTCTACCCGCCGTTCCCGCCGAACTGCTTGCCATCATCCGCGATGAGAATGCGTCGAGTAGAACAGCAACCCGCGCAGGTGAGACTGGCGTGCTGCCCGGCAGAAGGTTGCTGGATAAAGATTTCACAGCGCGTACGATCGCTGAGGCGTTGGGGCGCAACTATTCGCTCGTTCACATCGCCAGTCACTTCCGCTTTCGTCCTGGGGACGCTGATAAATCTTTTCTGCTGCTGGGCGATGGCAGCACGCTGACGCTCGACACCGTGCGGACGAAGAATGACTACGACTTTACTGGCGTCGAACTGTTGACGCTGTCGGCCTGTGAAACTGGCGTCGGCACGACGGGCGCAAACGGTAAAGAGGTAGAAGGGTTCGGCGCGCTAGCTCAGAACCGGGGGGCCAAAGCGGTGGTTGCAACGCTCTGGCCGGTGGCGGATGAAAGCACGCGGGAGTTAATGGCGCGCTTCTATCGCATCTACAGTACAACGCCGAACATTACGAAAGCCGAAGCTCTACGACAGGCGCAACTAGCTCTGCTGAACGGCGCAGCCCAAACCCGCCCCGGAAAAGCAAAAGAGGCACGCGTCGCAGAACTGCCCGTTCGCCAACTCGTCCCGTACCTGAACGCCGGCGTGACGGGCAGGCAAGTTGCCGGGCCCAAGTTCGTCACTGACCCGGCCAAGCCGTTTGCGCACCCATATTATTGGGCGCCGTTCATTTTGATAGGGAATTGGAAGTGAAGCCACAGGCGTATTGTGATACTTGTAATCACTCGGGAGGAAGCATGGAGATGGTTAAGACGGAACTCTCGTTGAACACTCATGATGCTTAGGCCCCCGTGCAGATTTTGGTCCCGTCAAACCGATGAAGAGAATCTCTGGCAAGTCAACGCATGACTCGCCAGAGCGAGGTTAGCAAGACCCTAGTATGCTCGTTCTCCCTCCCTTGTGAAGGTCTCCTAATGAACGTTGGCTGTGGTCCAAGTGCTGGGGCTCGGATTTCAATACGCCTTGCAGGCCTCTCCTTTTCTAAGACTGGATTGCTGAGCCTATGGAAGGTTCTGGATCAAGAAACAAGTGCTTTCATGATTGATTTTTATCGAAGCTTTTTAGATCGGGATAGTGTCAAAGCAGGGTATCTAGCTACCGTACGAACACACTGTCGTCGCAATGAGCAACGTGTTCATCCTTACTACTGGGCAGCTTTTGTGTTCCTGGATCAAGAATACAAATGAAGATTTGATGCTGGCACTTCTATCGCGTGTTGCAAAAGGGCGCATCATGCAGCAGCACGATGAAACCGTACATGACATTGAAACTCATTGTCGGCACCGTGAAGAAATCAATGGCCACGATCTCTCCGGCATGATTGTGCAGAAAGGTTTTCCACGTCTGGAAGGCGGCTTACGACTCTTGACTCTGTACTTCGCCACCGTTGATTCTGCAATCTTATAGCCCAGCAATTGAAGTGCGGTCTGACTGGATCCGCGGCACGCCCCAAGTTGGATTCTCTCGGGACATTCTCCTATTCAACTCCCGGATCTCGAGGTCTATTTTAGGCCGTCCCAATCGACCGAATTGGGACTTCCATCGCCAGTAGCGTCTGAAGCCTTGCCGATGCCAATTAATCACCGTCTCCGGCTTGACGATCACGAGGACGGACCTCCAGTTCTGCCACAGATGCGACAAGGCGATCCAGAACAAACGATCTCGGAGGCGAAGCCGTGGTCGATTCGTCGAACGGTGGAGGACCGAGAGGTGTTGACGCAGGGCGAGGTTTTTTGTAACCAGAACGAGTCGTGACACAAGCAGACTGCGGAGTAGTTGATAAAGCGTGGAAACGAGAGACATGAGGAATGTTACGAGCGGCCAAAAAAGGGATGAACGACCAGCTGCAGAGTATTCCCAGTCAGAGCTCTAAGTGCAAGCATTTGAAGCCCAGATGACATTTTCGGGAGGGACAGCCAGCCGTCATTCTCAGGCGGTGTCATTAAGTACTTTCAGTGCGAAAGACTATTCAATAGACTTTCGGTAAGGCCATCGCACAAATATTCGATTTCCGGGTCCGCGTTTTCATTTTCGAAGGCAGGACGGCGATAGAGTTGATAATCTGGTTTGTCGGCTGATTACGCCAGAAACCACGCGAACCTTTCAGATACCAGGCAGCCGGGACCAGAATCGCCGCGGTAACCAGCACAGCTATTAACCAGCGCAATGACGGCGCTCTCTGCCACGCGCTGGCATCTGCGGAATAAAAATCCATCGCCTGCCTTCCAGAAAGATCCAACCGAAGATCCCTTTCTATCTTTTTGAGATCCGACCAACAGCTCGTGGCCCGATTGGTAACGGCGTTCTTTGTCCTTCTCAAGGCACTTGAGCCCGACACGCTCCAGCTCGGCTGGAACACCTGACCTCAAACTTTTCAACGATTGTGGATTGCTGGTTAGAATCGCGGCAATCGATTGAGCCGGGTTAGGAAACTTGAACGGTTGTTTACCGCTCCGCATCTCATACAGCACCGTTCCGATAGTAAAAATGTCACTTCGACCATCGAGCTTCTCCCCTCGCACCTGCTCCGGCGACATGTAGGGCACCGTGCCAATCAGGGCCCCTGACTGCAATACTAGACTCAACGTGTCGGCATCGGTTTCCACGAAGTCATCCTCCAACTTCTTGGCCAATCCGAAGTCAAGAACCTTAACATGTCCTTTTGGACCAATGATAATGTTCTCTGGCTTAATATCTCGGTGAAGTATTCCGTGAGCGTGAGCATCAGCGAGCGCGTCTGTTACCTGAATCGCGATGTTAACCGCTTCACAAAAGCTCGGTGGTTTAGTAAGGTTTCTGCTGGCCAGGGTTTCAACTTTCTCGTGCATGTAATCTTCGTAGCCCATTCCCGTTGCGCCCTCAATCGCACAGCCCAACACACTGTAGCCGTAGGTGGTGTAGTGAAACTTCGATCCAGGTTCATGCAGTAG
>JBPCKD010000068.1:0-15611 GCA_051004635.1 Pyrinomonadaceae bacterium | reverse complement strand
GGCGCAGGCCTTTACCTCCACTGCGACTTCATTAGGCTGGATCCTTGGCTCGGCAGCGTCGACGTATTCCAACACTTCTGGTCCGCCGTGTTGATTAAAGATGACTGCTTTCATTGTGACTAACGCTCAGAAAACCAGACAGACAAACACAAAGAGCTTCATTGATTGGGTGCCGTTTGCGAATAGTGTGCTAACTTAGAGACAAGTAACGATCCACTAACCACACTAAGCAACACTAATACTTTGTTCGTGAAACTTAGTGTGATTTCGTGGATCGTTTTTACCACCTGTCGAGACGAAAGCGCTGGACCCTTAAATTCGGCAACGACCCCCTTGCGAATTGCCTTAGGTTCCGTTCGGTTAGCCGTTCTATCCGCGGGTGTCCGCGTAAACCCGCGGCTCGTCTTCGGCTTGTTGCCGCGCGTGATATGAGGAACGAGTTAGCGGGCTTGATTCAACATGCTTGAATCCCATGTCCATTCCAATATCGCGCCAGCGCTGAAACTCTTCGGGAGTAACGTAACGTTCCACCGGCAAGCGCTTTTCGTAAGGCTGTAGGTATTGCCCAATGGTCATGATGTCGCAGGAAACCGCGCGCAGGTCCTTCATTAATTCAACCACTTCATCAAACGTCTCGCCCAAACCGGCCATGATGCCGCTCTTGGTTTTCATCCCACGCCCCTCGCGATCACGTCTGTCAGCGGCGCGCCGAAGTAGAGTCAACGTTTGCTGATAATCGGCGTCTGGCCGCACACGCCGGTAAAGCCGCGCGATTGTCTCCGTGTTGTGATTAAGCACATCGGGCTGGGCGTCGAGCACGGTGTTAAGCGCGTCTTCATCACCATTGAAGTCGGGTATTAAGACTTCAAGCTTACAGTCGGGATTGAGCGCCCGCACCTGCCGAACTGTCTCGGCCCAATGCGCGGCCCCGCCATCCGGCAGATCATCGCGGTTGACTGAGGTGATTACCGTGTGGGCCAGGTTGAGTTGGCGCACAGCTTCTGCAACGTGACGCGGCTCATCCTTGTCGAGTGAACCTGGCTCACCTTTTCCGACTGCGCAAAAGCCGCAATGACGCGTGCAAGTGTCACCGCCTAACATGAAGGTTGCCGTACGGTCGGACCAGCATTCGAAGATGTTTGGACAGCGCGCCTCCTGGCAAACGGTGTGTAGATTTAGACCTTCGATCAGCTTCAGAACCTGATTCTGATTCGCCGGATCGCCCAGACGAATCTTCAGCCACTCGGGCTTTGGCAGCCGTGGTTTTGGACTGTTGCTGATTACTCGTAGTTCGCGCGACAAAGTTTTTTCCCTGATTAGTGTTAACAAGATTCTAGCATCGCCCGGGCGAATAGGCACTTCACGGTCCGGAGAGGGTGTCCTGACCTGCCACTTCTCTGGGCTCCCCCAGGATCTTAGCCACAACCAAAAGGGAAACGATCCACGAAATTTCACGAAAAGACACCAACGGCAATTCGTGTTGGTTCGTGTGATTTAGTGGATCGTTGCTTGTGGCAAAACTCTGATAAAGAAAGAACTTACCGATTCAGCGACAAAGAGAGCGCGGTGATCGCTCGAATAAAACAGAAACCAGAACAAAGGACTCCCTCAGAGTTTGATTTTTGAGATTGTTAGGCGGTCAACAGCAAAAGGATTAACAGATTCATTATTTTTCCTCATTCCAAGAACTCTGACAGCAGCTCTGCATCGATATTGCCCCCCGAGAGAACCACGCCCACGCGCCTCGCATCGCTGGGCAATTTGCCTGTAAGCACCGCGGCTGCGGCGGCTGCTCCTGAAGGCTCGACCAGCAGCTTCATGCGGAAAAGAAAGAATTTGATCGTCTCAATGATCTCCTCATCCGAGACTGTCAAAACATCTTCGGCGGTTTCCTGAAGCACTGGAAACGTCAATGTTCCCGGGCTTTGAACGCGGAGGCCATCCGCGATTGTAGGTGGAGGTGGAATCGAGACTCGCTCGCCCTTCAGAAATGATTGCCGCGTGTCGTCAGCCGTATCGGGCTCAACCGGAAAACAGCGAATGCCGGGATTGATTGCTTTTGCCGCCGTGCTGACACCGGCAAATAACCCGCCCCCGCTGCAGGGCGTCAACAAACAATCAAGATCGGGAACTTCTTCGAGAAACTCCAAACCGCATGTGCCTTGGCCGGCCAGAATCAGATAGTCGTCATAAGGTGGAACCATGACCCGCCCGTCGCGTTCGGCAATTTCGATAGCCACTTGTTCACGATCCTGCTTGAGCCGGTCATAGAAAACAATTTCAGCTCCATAGCCCCGGGTCGCCGCGACCTTGGCTTTCGGTGCATCATTCGGCATGGCAATGACTGCTTGAATGCCAGCCTCGCGCGACGCCAATGCCACTGCCTGCGCATGATTTCCTGACGAGAAAGCAGCGACGCCGCGACTCTTCTCCGCCTCGCTCAACGACAGAATCTTATTTGTGGCACCACGAATCTTGAACGCACCGGCCCGCTGCAAGTTTTCACATTTGAAGAACACTTCCCGGCCCGCCCGTTCGTCGAAGGAGCGAGAAGTCATGACAGGCGTGCGCTGAATGTGGCCGTCTATTCTGGCGGCGGCTTCTTTGATAAGTTGGATTGTAAGCATCGGGAGAGTTTAACCGCCAAGGCGCCAAGAACGCCAAGTGACGAAGAAAAATCAGGAGCTCTAAGTTTTGAAGGCGTTCATCAGGATTAGCAACTCAACAGGAATCAGCTCCAGGTTGGGAAGGCGGGCTTGCCCCCGCTCCTGGAAATTCTGCCCTTAATAAAGAAAGAGCGGGGGCGAGCCCAGCTTCCTGACCCCGAGCTTATCACCTGAACAATCGCGCTGAGTCGATAGCTTCCCGATCCAGCACCATTTCTCATCTTGACCGAATCCAATTAAAGGGCTCGGCAGCAGCTTGTTCTATCTCTTGGCGGTCTTGGCGTCTTGGCGGTTCGCCTTCTGCGGCTGCATCTGAAACACCTCGGCAAAGTGAATGATGATGCGATCCTCAATCTCGCCCATGTCAACCTCGCGGCCCAGCAGATCTTCCATCGAAGTTACCTGTTCGCCGTCGCAAGCTATGATCAGATTAAAGAAGCTGAGATCGGTATTCACATTGAGGGCGAAACCATGCGTAGTTACCCAGCGCGCAATATGTACGCCAATGGCCGCAACTTTTCCGCGGGAGGTATGCACGCCGGTGAGGCCTTCGATCCGAAATGCCGGAATTTCAGAATCCCGGAGCGTTCGGATTAACACTTCTTCCAGGTCACGAACGTACCGGTGCACATCTTCGCGATCGGGACTCAGATTGATGATCGGATAACCCACAATCTGGCCCAGGCCATGGTAGGTAATTTTTCCGCCTCGATTTGTCTCAAAGACCGTTACCCCGCGAGCTTCGAGCGCTGCTTGCGACATTAGAATGCCCGCGCTGTCGCCGCGACGTCCCACCGTCAGGGTGTGTGGATGTTCGAGGAGCATCAGCGTGTCTGGCTGCTGACTTTCTTTGACCGCGAGCTCAGTCTCTTTTTGGAGCGCAAGAGCTGCACCGTATTCGATGCGACCTAATCGTTTGACTACGAGTCTTCTTTTTTCGTCCACTGATGCAACCTGCCTGGAACGTGTCGCGTCATTCTAACAGCGTCAACCGCAAAGAACGCAAAGCCTCCGGCCGTGTGGAGGTAGGTGCACTTGGTACAATCTTTCTGGAGAGTATTGGTCGCTCCCGTGAGTTACGCGTGGAAGAAACCGTTCGTTTAGAGGGTGGATGAAATTCCCAGTGGGGCCTGATTTAAGTTTCATTTTAGTATCGGCCTGTCGAAGACGCGCTGAGATACTTTGCGGTTATAATGATTCGCAAAACCAAAGTGAATGGACAGGAGAATCAAAGTGCAACGAATTCTAGCCCTACTATTGGCGGCATCACTAGCCGCAGTTATCCTCTTTCCGTCTACCAGCTTCGCTCAAACCAGGAAACGCACCACAACTAAATCCAGCCGGTCGACGCCGGCGCCAAAGGCTTCTGAGATTCAACGAGTGGGAGCGACACGCGTTGCCGAACAGATAAAGATTCTGACGAAGTTTATCTATCTGCTTGGCGGAATAGCCAAAGGGCTCGAGGGCGTTGACGATGCGGCCATCCGTAACGAGGCTTCGGCTGCGATAGTGGAACAAACGCAAAGAAACAAGCAGCAGGTTCGAGCCAGCATTCAAACCTTGCGCGAAGCCCTGGACAAGCTTGAGATTGACTTTCGTGCCACCCCGGAACTGCAGCGCTATTACATCAGCCTTGCGGGAGTGGCTGACGGCGCCGCTACCGCTGAACGACTGGCTGCAGCGAATAAATTTGACCAGGCGGGGCGTAGTTTGCTTGGCGTAGTTAACCGGTTGACCGATGTGTTGGTGGGGATGCGCTAAGCAAAAAGCCCTGAGTCCTGAGTGCTGAGTCCTGAGTGAAGAAGTGATAACTGCTGCCTTCACTCAGAACTCAGTACTCAGTACTCATCACTTTGGCTTAGGGTAATAACCCTGGCGGGCGCGTACGCGCACCTCCGGGCGAGAGGGCACAGCGACTACGATATGGCGAAATTGGGCGCCTGGCGTTTGTGAGTTTGAGTAATACTGCAACAGGTATTGTCCCCGGAGTTCGGCCGCAACCTCACTAAAAACTCTTTCCAGATCCTTCTCTCCGTCCGGCACGAATGCCGTGCCTCCGGTCGACTGCGCGATTGACTCCATTGCGTTTTGGGCGCGCGTACTGATGTTGTTTAGATGAATAGACTTTCCACCCGGGTTAATCGCGTAAAAAGCCGCATCAGCATGCTGCACTGCTTTCTGCACTTCCTGCGTAGCGCGACGATGTCGGAACTGCTGGTTTTCCATCGCAGCGGCCCGGGTCGGTTGAACCCGCTGACTAGACCGAAATTCAGCCGTGGTTTGCTGAAGAAGGTTGCTGGAAGTGTCGTCTCCGTCAGAAATAACAACAATCACCCGACGACGACGCGCCGGTGAGTTCTCTTCGAGATACTTTGCCGCCGCCACAACGGAGTCATAAAACGACGTGGAGACGCGGGAAGTAGCTGCGGAAATGGTCAACAACTTCGCTCCAGCAGTCTCTCCTGAGGCCAGCGACGATACCAGCGTAGGCTGATCTGTAATCGTGAAAACTGCTGCCTGATCCCCGGGCTTGAGGACCTGCTTCAGGAAGCTCGCCGCCGCCTTTTGTTGAAACTCGAAGAAACCCTTCTGGCTGACGCTGCTTGAGATATCAAACAATATGGCGATGTCCAAAGGCACTTGATCCGGATTGCCCATCTCGACAATTTGTTGGGATCGACCCTCTTCATCCAAACGGAAGTCACCGGCCTGTAAGCCGTGCAAGGCCTGGCCCTTGGCATCGACAACTGACACCGGCACCATCACAAGGTTTGAGTTTGTTTTGATTACATCGAAGTCCTCGTCCCTGGGAGTAGGTGTCGGTTTTGGCTTCGGCTTGGGGGCCGGTGGCGGAGGCGGCAAATCTCTGATTGTCTGACCCGCTGCTAGGCTGCCAAAGCAAAAAAGAGCCAGCACCGCAAGCAGCAGCGCTGGCCCAAATTGTTTCCCCCCAACTCCTTGATTCATTAAGCCACTCCTCATGCCGCCGCGATTGCTGGCCTTAGTTTGTTTTCTTAACAACTTTTCCGACGGCATGATTCAGGGCTTAGTTGTCGGGCAGTATTTAGTAGTTGCCACCACCCGCCAAAGTTTACGGAAGCATTTCCTCTCACTGACCCGTTCCGGAGGTCATTGTCGGAGCTTCCTGCGTGAGACCCTTATTGACAAGCAACTTCACCTCAACGCGGCGATTTTGAGCGCGCCCGTCGCGTGTCTTATTTTCAGCGACAGGATTTGATTCTCCAAATCCGTAAGGCGTCACAATGCGTCGCAGCGGAATACTGTGATTCTCAACCAGGTAACGAATCACTGTATCGGCCCGTCGCTGGCTCAGAGCGCGATTTCGCTCAACACTACCCGTCGCGTCGGCATAACCCGAAACCTCGATTACATAACCCTTGGCGTTGAGCGCTTTAGTGGCTACCTCATCCAGCTGGGCTTTTGCATCCTTCGATAAAATCGCGCTTGAAGGTCTGAAATTAACCGACAAAACAGTTTGCGGCACGTAATCATCAAGGGCCGAGATGCGTTCGTTTGTTGCAGTCACGCCCGCCACCGCCGAATCGGCAGTTTCTTGAGCGGCCCTTGCGCCACCCTTCGCGGTGTTTGCTACTGCGGACAGCTCCTCTAATTGTCCGGAGAGACGCTGCGCATTTTGTTCAACCTGAGACAGTTTGCTTTCAGTAGTTGATGCTCGGTCCTCGAGAGGCGCGGCGCGGGATTCAACAGCGCGCGCTACTCTGAGGTCTGATTCATTGAACCTAATCTTTTCGGCCACGAGATCGCCCGAACCATTGCCACGTCCCTCAACTTCCAGGTTGAGACCGCGAAGAATTTGAGTTTGAGCGTAGTTTGAGCCACTGCGCAGGAAGCCACCCTTAGCCTTGACGGAGGTCCTGTCGTCCAAACGGACAATCGTGTCCACTCCATTATTGTCGCGAACCACAAACGTGTCGGCGTCACGTCGCGTGACCACGCCCTTAATCTTAACTTTCTGTCCGCTGGCGATGCTGCGCGAGCCTGCCGTAGCCGTCGTGTCCTGGGCCAAAGCGATGGAGCCGGAAAAGGCCCCGAGGACTACAACCAGCATGAGCGAGGAAAACATTCTAAACTTCGGGATTATCATAAGTAACTCTCTCCTTATCTCTAGAAGGTGGACAGCTCACTTCAGCGAGCCGCGAATCGATTAACTATATGACGAACATTCTTCATCAACTGTTGTCCGCCACCATGAGCGCTGGTAACAAAGCATCACTTCTTATCTCTCTGCGGAAACTAAGTCAAGCAGTTAATCGGCTTCACCGGCATTGATAATCTAAATGCCATTCGATCGCAATAACCGGCGACGCTTCAAAAAATTCGATCAAAATGTGGGTAAAATATTTTGACTGACCAAGCGGCTGACGGTGTGGGGGAGTCCTCTATTTTTTAGGAGGTAGGGGCTTGGTTCTGATTCCATGCTTGAGCAGGTCGGCTTCATAGGCTGTGTTGTTGATTGCAAATGCGTAAACAATCTCTAATGTTCCATCGATGATTAGCCCTCGCTGAAAAGTGACTTCCATATCCACGTTCTCGGGACGGTCAAATTTGAGGATGTCCGTTTTCGCATTCGACTTGATAGGAACTCGCTCATACCAAAAGAAATGATCCGTCTTTTCCCCAACTGTGATTGTTATCCCGTACTTATCTAAGAACGCTCTTAGGACATCAATCGCCGTCTTGGTCGCAGAAAGATCAACGTCGGAGTGAAAGATCCTCCACGCGTGGCCGACCCTTTGGACATAACCAACTCTTTCACACGCAACCAGAAGGCTAAAGGTGTTGGATGGCGTCGATTTATTGTGAAATAGTTTTACATATAGCGACGTCGCTTTATCGGGGTGCATCCCTAATCCGGTAGGAACGATATGGTCAACCCTGTCTGGCGCTTGAAGCGTGCGCTCCACGTCTGTCCTATTAACGCCTCGTCTCTCATATCCCTCCACGAACTGGGGCGTGAACTCGATCTGATACAAAGTTGAAGCCAGATCCCCTCTCTGGCCTAAACGGGATTTGATTTCTTTTATGTCAACATTAGCCAATGCGATGCGACCTATCTCTTTTGCAAGATAGTCGTAAATCTTGGACATTGCCTCGGGAGAATTATCATCTCTCTTTAGTCGCAGCCGAATTCTGAGGTCGTGAATAAGTCGAGCACGGAGAACTGGGGGAAGCTCGGATTCGCTGCCGCTGACGACGGGGCTGGGGAGTAACCCCAGAGTGAGATTCGCAAGAATTCCCTCAATGTCTGCGGGGTTTTCACCGCTCAAGCTCGGAAGTGTGGAAATCATAGTTCCAATATCTCGAATTCATCCCTACGAAGGTCGCTGATTATATACTCCTTGCCTAGACTAGCACACTTGGCTGCCGCAACAGGGACAATGCGGGACTCCACCGGTGCTCTGGGAATCAAATACAGTAAAGGTCGCCAATGCTTGAAATATGCCAGTTCGTTGACCATGTAAACAATATCATCTTTATCTGCGGTACTTATTTCACCAGCCTTTTCCCACATAACCGCAAGGGCCGCTAGCCCTGACATTTGTTCTTTGATTTTTGCGTTATGCGTATCGGTACTGTCTACCGCCTTTTTCAAATCAAACAAAATATCTTTGGGGTTCGATGAAGGCGGAACAATTGAGCCCGATACATACGCCCCCAAGGTTGTTGCGTCAAAGGTTTCGCTGCACCAAACGTAATGAATGTTTCCCCTATACTTCTCGTTGACGAGGTATTTCATGAAAGGATTTGTCGAATACAGTAAGAGGCTCGACATGGAAGGGGCCGTGGTCAATCCAAGTATATCATTACCAAATTTTGGTATTGTTTGGTTAAGAAAGCCTCTTAGAGCGAAAACTCTCCTGCCTCTAACAGCTCCTTAACGTAAGCAAGAAAACGCTCCGCATCAGCACCATCGATCACGCGGTGGTCAAAACTCAGCGCAAAGTAAGCCATCGACCGGATTGCGATGTAATCCTCTCCATCAGGAGTTGTTAATACTTTCGCCCGCTTCTCGATCTTGCCCACGCCGAGAATTGCGAGTTGCGGCTGATTGATAATTGGCGTGCCAAATAGACCACCAAACACCCCGGGGTTTGTAATAGTAAACGTACCGCCACCCACTTCATCCGGCTTCAATTGCTTTGTGCGCGCGCGATCAGCCAGATCGTTTGCCGCTCTCGCGAGGCCCGAGATGCTCAAGTCATCGGCGCGCTTGATCACAGGCACAATCAAGCCCGCATCAAGAGCGACTGCCATTCCCAGGTTAATGTCGCGTTTATAGATGATCTGGTCCCCGCTCACCTGGGCATTAAAGACCGGAAACTTGCGTAAGGCATTGTTTACCGCTTGAAAAATAAACGGCATATAGGTGAGCTTTGTGCCGGTTCGTTCCTCAAACGAGGATTTGTTTTGCTCGCGCAGTTTTGCAATCCGGGTCATATCAATTTCGTAAACGGTGGTGACGTGCGCTGAAGTGCGACGCGATTGGACCATATGTTCCGCAATCTTCTTGCGCATCACCGTCATCTGCTCGACACGATCTCCCTCGATTGGTTTCAGCGGGGAAGAAGCCGGAGTTGCGGGCATTGCTTTGCCCGTAGCCGGCGACGACGCACTGGTTACCGCCGATGGGGCTGTTCGCTGCGAGACAGCCGGAGCTCCGGATTCAATAAAACTCAAAATGTCGTTTTTAGTTACCCGGCCGCTCAAGCCGGTGCCTTCGAGACTGGCGATGTCAACTCCATGCTCCTCAGCAATCTTGCGGACCAGGGGACTCGACTTGGTGCGACGCAGTTCATCAGCAGTGGCCGTAGCGCCGTTGTCCTCCGCCGGAGCCGCCTGCGAAGTTTGGGAAGGCTGCGAAGCTTGCGGATGTTGCTCAGCCGGGGCTGCAGTGTCCGCTGGCGGCTCATCAGATTTCGATGGCGCCGCCGCCTTAGATTTCGATGGCGCCGCCGCCTTCGATCCTTGACCCTCGTCCACTTCAGCTCCTGTGGCTGCTGAAGCAGCCGTCTGAGCAGGTAAAGGGGCCGATTCCGTCGTGACCGGTTTCTCTTCCTGTTTCGCTTCTTCTATTTGTTCTTTCGGTGGCTCCGTCGTCGCAATGGCATTCTCGGTTTTTGGAGCGGCCTCTTTCGTTGCGCTCCCGGCCGAATCACCATCAAGGACTGCGACCGTGGTGTTCACTTCAACGGTGTCGCCTTCTTTGAAACGGATCTCGGTTAACGTGCCTGCGGCCGGTGATGGGATCTCCGCATCAACTTTGTCCGTGGATATCTCAAACAGTGGCTCGTCACGTTCGACGTGGTCGCCGACTTGTTTCATCCACTTGGTGATCGTTCCTTCAGCGATGGATTCGCCCATCTGCGGCATTACAACTTCTGTTGCCATAAGTGCTCCGATTCTAGCCTTTCAATTCTGACATCAACCTCATTTCGTCTTCTTTCGTGAGATTTAGTGTGATTTCGTGGATCGTATGTCCCCGATTGCCTAAGCGAACGATCCACGAAATCACACTAAATCTCACGAAAGAAAGAACGAACCACGTTCTCAGCAGAAAATCTCCGAGCTAACTCCCCACTGATTGCGTCTTCCCTTCGGCGGTTGTGGGATCGATGATGGACTTGATTTCCGAAACACGATTTGCAGGAAAGCCACCCTGGCTGGCGTGCTCGCGAATCATCTCCTCACTCGGGGCTATGTAAACGCAGTAAATCTTGTCGCCAGTCACATAGCTCTGCACCCACTGAATCTGCGGGCCCATCTCTTTGAGTACGTCGCAAGACTTCTGCGAAACTCCCTGCAACTCCTGCGGGGATAGACTTCCCGCGCCCGGAATCTCTCGCTCGATTAGAAACTTTGGCATGGTCCTCTCTTTCTCCCATCTCAGATTTTCGGATCTCAGATCTCAGATCTGAGACCGCCGCTCAATAAGCGGCAAGCTTTCGTGCCGCATCCAGCACATCCTTTGTCTGTGGCAAATAGTAATCTTCCAGCGGCGGTGAATACGGCACCGGCGTATCAAGCGAAGCAACGCGAAGAACCGGCGCGTCAAGCCATTCGAACGCTTCTTCCGCGATGATGGCCGCAATCTCGCCGCCAATGCCGCCAGTGCGCGACGCTTCGTGTAACACGATCGCCCTGTTTGTCTTCTTCACACTCGCAAGAATCGCCGGCTTATCCAACGGCGCCAGGGTGCGCAGATCGATCACCTCCACATCCAGCCCTTCTTTTTCGAGTTCTTCTGCCGCATCCATCGCAGTTAGAACCATGGCTCCGAATGTGATAATCGTGAGGTCGCGCCCTTCACGCGCCGTGCGCGCCTTGCCAATCTCCACAATGTAATCATCCGCCGGCAGTTCCTCGCGGAGTCGCGGCAGGCGATACAGTTTCTTGTGTTCAAAATACAAAACCGGATCGGGGTCGCGAATCGCCGCCTTGATCAGCCCCTTCGCGTCGTAGGCAGTCGAAGGCTCAACAATCTTCAGTCCCGCAGTGTTCAGGAAAAACGCTTCGGCATTCAGCGAATGAAAAGGACCTGAGCGCACCCCCGAACCGCATGGACCACGAAACACCGCCGGGATATTCGCGCCCCAGCGGTAACGGCACTTCGCCGCATAGTTCGTAAGCAGATCGAAGCCGGCGGAGATAAAGTCGATAAACTGAAACTCGGCCACAGCCTTCATTCCCATCAGTCCGGCCCCGCAAGCCGCACCGACAATCGCGGCTTCAGAAATCGGCGTGTCAATCACCCGCCCCTTCCCAAACTGATCGATCAGGCCATCGGTGACCTTGAATGCGCCGCCATAAGCGCCCACGTCTTCGCCGATAACAAAAACTGTCGGGTCGCGTTCCATTTCTTCCCAGATACCCTGGCGAATGGCTTCAAGTAGCGTCGCTTGTCCGCCACGCTCGGGCCGCGCAGACTTGTGCTCTTTCTTTGTAGCTATGGCGGTGGTACTAGCTGGGGCGGTGGTACTCGCCGGGGCCGTGCTGCTCGCTGTTACGGTGGTACTCGCCGGGGTCGTGCTGCTCGCCGGGGCCTTGCTGGCAGGGCTTGGGTCTTTGGTTCTGGGTATTAGTCTTTGTATTTTCAAAGACCCAGAGTCCAAAGTCGGTTTGGAGTTCATTCGATCTCAATCCCCCGTTCCTTCGCAATGCCGCGCGCCTTCATCACAACATCATCATCCACAGAATCGCTTCCACTCATCAATCCTTCCACTTCCTCGACGGGCCGACCCAGCGCGAGGGCCAGCTTCTCATCGCTTCCCTCGAAGCCGGCGTCACGCAATCGTTTCAGTAGTGCGCGACCTTCGCCTTCGCTCGTTCCCTGGTCGTCCACCGTATTCGTTTGCTCATCATCACCCATTGTATTTCCCCCCTCGAACTAACTCTTCAACACCAACGGCTTAGTGCCTTCTGCTTACTGCTTACTGCTTACTGCTGACTAGTTCTTCAACACCTCCGGCCGGAATGCCGGTGGCACAATCTCGTTATCAAAAACGCCATACGCAGCCTGCTCCGCTTCGGGCATCGGTGAAGATTCAGCCCAGACGCAATCTTCTTCAATCTCGCGCAGCACATCGGCAGTCATCTCTTCGAGCTTTTCTTTGGTGGCGACATTCTGTTCCAACAAATGCCTTTCATAACGATCTACCGGATCGTTATTCTTCTCCCACCACTCGATCTCGCCGGTCGGAACGTAACGTTGATCGTCGTGTTCAGCGTGGCCCCGGCGCCGGTAGGTCTTGGCTTCAATCAAGACAGCGCCTCCGCCCCCGCGCGCAAAATCCGCCGCGCTCTTCGTGGCTTCATAACAGGCGATGACGTCATTACCGTCCACGATGGAAGCCGGGACGTTATAGCCGGCGGCCTTCTCCGCCAGATCCCCGACCGCAGTCTGCAACGATGTGGGCGTCGAATAGGCGTAATGGTTGTGTTCCGCGATGATAATTAAGGGAAGCCGCTGGACTGCGGCAAAGTTTAGTCCTTCATGAAAAGCGCCGGTGCTCATGCCACCGTCACCAATGTAGGCGACAGCTACAATCTTCTTCTGCTGCATCCGAGCGCCGAGCAGCACCCCGGTCATCACCGGAATCATGTCGCCGAGATGCGAGATTGGACCAATGAAGCCTTTCTCCATGTCGCCGAAGTGAATATTAAGATCCCGTCCGCCGGATGGTCCCCAGGCCTTGGCCATATACTGCGCGAAGACGTCGCGCGGGCGAATCCCCTTCACCAGCACCGCGCCAAGATCTCGAATTAAGGGCGTGACGAAATCACCCGGCCGAAGCGCATAGGCACTCCCGACTGCGGTAGCTTCCTGGCCCAACGAACGAAAGACGCCGCCGACTACTTTGGTCTGGCGAGATAAATTGACCAGCCGCTCTTCCACCAGCCTGGTGAGCTTTAGATAACGGTAAAGCTCGAGCATTTGCTCAGGCTTGAGCCTGGTCTGAGTTATGCACGTCAGCGGTTTACCATCGCTCGGTTTTGGCGGCGCATACTTGGTGCTGATGCGCATCTCGAACCGTGGCCGCCGCGGCCCACGCCGGCGACGTGAACGTTCTTCGCCCGACTTCTGCCTGTCATTTGTCTTTGGTGTTTCGTGTTCCATGTTCCTGCGTCAACGGCGGTTCCACTTGCCGTCTTCAGACGGCTGCCCAAAGGGCTATTAGCCCAGTCGTTTTACGGCTGGGTTCGGGCGCGCCCAATCCTTATTCAGCCCGTTTCCACGGGCTTCTCTCTTTGGTCCGCACTGTCTCATTTAAGGCCGTTGAAACGGCCTAAGGCGTTTGCAAACTTTCCTTGACCAGCCGTAAAACGGCTGGCCTAACTGCCCTTCGGAAGCCACGTAAACGTGGCTGAACTACGATTAGTTAGATATGCACCGCGAGCCCATGCACGCCTTCCGCGGCTTCCATTACCGCCTCGGCAACCGTCGGATGCGCGTGCATCGTACGTCCCAGTTCTTCGGCCGTCGATTCAAGCTGCATCGCAACGCAGGCTTCAGCAATTAACTCCGTCGCATGTGCGCCAATAATGTGCACGCCGAGTATCTCGTCATACTTGCCCTCACCGATGATCTTAACGAAGCCTTCTTCCTCACCCAGAATTCGCGCTTTGCCCGAGGCCGAGAATGGAAACTTCCCGATCTTCACGTCGTATCCCTGCTCCCGCGCTTTCGCTTCAGTCAGACCAACGGATGCGACTTCGGGATCGCAATAGGTGCAGTTTGGCACCAAACGAAGATTGATCGGACGCACATCTTTTTGGCCCGCCATGTGTTCGACCGCGACGATGCCTTCCTTCGACGCGAGATGCGCGAGCAACGGGGTGGGAACGACATCGCCAATTGCATAGACACTTTTCTCAGCGGTTTGCTGAAACTCGTCCACCTGCACAAAACCCTTTTCAACCTTGATCTTGGTGCCTTCCAGACCCAGGCCTTCCGTGAAAGGCATGCGGCCCACCGCAACCAGCAACATCTCTGCTTCGAGGCTAACCGGGTCGCCCTTCGAAGTCTTGCCCGTAACGCGGACACCTGGCTCCGTTTTTTCCAACTTCTCGAGTTTCGTATCGACTTGCGATTTGATCTTGCGTTTGCGAAACGACTTCTCGAGTTCCCTGGATACTTCCTCATCTTCCAGCGGCACCAGCCGCGGCATTAACTCGACCACAGTAGTCTCAGCGCCAAAGCGCGAATAGACAGAAGCAAACTCCACTCCGACCGCGCCGGCGCCCATCACAATCAGCGACTTGGGAATCTCTTTTAGTTCAAGAATGTGATCGCTGTTTACCACGTGCACGCCGTCAGTTTCAAAACCTGGTATGGGCCGCACTACTGAGCCGGTCGCGATGATGATGTTCTTGGTTTCCAGAGTTTGTTTAGTGCCGTCAGCTCCGGTGACTTCCACTTTTCCCGGCAACGCAACTTTTCCAGTGCCTTTAAAAACCGTCACCTTATTTTTCTTCATCAGGTATTCGATACCCTTGGTGTTCTTCAGCACGACTCTATCTTTGCGTTTTTGCACGTCAGCAAAAGCCAACTGAATCCCGGACGCCTGCACACCGAAATCTGCCGCATGTTGCATCTGCTCATAGACGTGGGCCGACATCAGCATCTGCTTGGTGGGAATGCAGCCACGCAGGGTACACGTGCCGCCGAGACGCGTATCTTTTTCAACCATCGCCACCTTCAAGCCTAGTTGCCCGGCGCGTATCGCCGCCACATAGCCGCCTGGTCCACTACCAATAATCGTTACGTCAAACTGTTCGTTAGCCAATGTGTTTGAGTTCCTCTCCTATGCTGGGAGCAATGGTGGGAGCGCAGGCATCGCGGGGTCCCCGGCGGGGCAGCCCCGCTGGGGTGCCATCTTGCCTGCAATGAGCGCCTTTAGGCGCGAACAACTGGGCGAACACGCAGATCCGCCCCTACCAATACTCCTCTACCACTCCCAGTGCTTTCTATTTAAGAGCGGCATTATAATCATTCGCCGCTGATTCATCCAATTGAGGCATTGGCAGGTAGTGGTTCGGTCGGAACTCTTAGGTCCGAGGGACCGGCAGTTAGTAGCCTCGTCCCGTGAGGGCGGGGTTAGATGCGATGGTTAACTACCTGAGCGCCGAAGGTGCGACACGATCTGTGCCGGCCCTTCGGGCCTCCCGGCTAAAGAGACGATCCGTTCCCCGCCCTGACGGACGGAGCTACTAACTGCCGGTCCTTCGGACCTAAAGGCGATTGAAACTGGACTGGCCCGGTTGGCAGGTGGTTGTGCAGGTTCATTCTTTAACATTCGCGAGCACACTTATATGAAACACTCAGAGGGCTTTTTGAATCTCGTCAACGACGCCAAGAGCCGCATCCGCGAAGTCACAGTCGATGAAACGCGAGAACTAATGGCG
>JBPCKD010000067.1:0-48591 GCA_051004635.1 Pyrinomonadaceae bacterium | reverse complement strand
CAAGGGCAGGCGCCCGGTTTCAAAGCCCGAGCTATGAAAGTCGACCACTACGCGAGACCGCTCCGCCCATTCTTCCGCGTAGTTGTAGAGAGCGGTTTCTAACCCTAAGTCGTCGAGCGCCGGTGGACGCAGTTCCCAGGCAAGGCTGTGCACCTCACGAGCTAACTGTCCGGTCAGCTCCTGTAGCTGTTGCAGGCTGGCAATGGTCGACTCCCGTCCGTGGGAGGCCCCATCTACTAGAGCTTTAAGTCCCATGATTATGGCGGTCAGCTGCTGTCCCATTTGGTCGTGCATCTCGCGCGCAATGCGCCGCCGCTCATCCTCCTGGGCGAAGATGACACGGCGCAGCAACTCGATGCGCTCCGCTTCGATGCGCCGCCGCTCTCTGATTTCCGCCTGCAACACGGCATTGGTTTCCGTCAGCGCGGCGGTACGCTCTCGAACTCGTCGCTCAAGCTCATCGTTAGACTTTTGCAGCTCAGCTCGGCTTATACGTAAGGACTCTTCGGCCTGTTTGCGCTCGGTAATGTCCTTAAAGAGGATGGCGACTTTGCGGCTTTCCGGTTGTTCGACGCGGAATGCGTAAACGTCATACCAACGGTGCAACTGTTCGGCGCGATTTTCAAAGCGGGCGGGTTCGCCCGTCAAAGCGATTTTGCCGAAAGTGTCAAACCAGTGCTCTTCGTGCTGCGGAGCAATCTCGCGCATTCGTTTGCCTTTTGCGTCCGTGATTCCCGTTTGTTTCTCAAACGACGGACTGACTTCCAAAAAGCGGTAATCAACGGGCTTGCCATCTGCATCAAAAATCATTTCGATGACGCAAAAGCCTTCGTCAATCGAATTGAACAAACTGCGATATTTTTCTTCCGATTCGCGCAACAGTTCTTCCGCCTGTTTGCGCTCGGTGAGATCGCGAGCGATCATTGCGTAGCCGTGCGCAGTTCCTCCTTCGATGCGCGCGTCTCGCAGGAGAGTCAGGACGCCGCTCGCGTAAAAGCGCGTGCCGTCCTTGCGCACATACCAGCGTTCATCCTGCGCGCTGCCGCGTTCGTTTGCTTCGCGCAGCTTGCGCTCAGGCTCCTTGCCCTCGCGGTCCTGGGGTGTGAAAAGGATCGCGGCGGATTGACCGATGATCTCGTTTTCAGTAAAGCCGAAGAGAGCTTGTGCGCCTGTGTTCCAGTAATCAATGCGCCCGTCTGCGTCCATCGTATAGACGGCGTGATCCTTCGCGCCTTCGACCACCAACCGCAGACGCGCCTCGAACTTCGCAATCGCCGCGCGGGCGAGCACGTGACGAGAGATGTCGCGGAAATAGCAGACCACACCGTAGCGGCCTTCCGGTAGAGGGATACGATTGATCTGCCACTCATAGAACTCGCTGGCTCCGCGGTCACGCCGCTCCCCGGTCCACTCGGAGACAAGGTAGGGTTCTCCGGTTTTGAGCGTGTGGCGGAATCGTTCGACGATTTGATCCGCATACGGTTTTGGCCAGATGATGTGCATTACCTCGTCAAAGTCTCGGCCGACCACGTCCGGAATGTTTCCGAAGATCGGCAGGGCGGTGGGGTTGACTTGGCGAATGCGGAAGTCGGCATCGACCAGGTGAACGCCGAGAGGAGCCTCATTAAGCAGGGTCTCGTACTGGGCGGTGCGATGGCGCAACGCTTCGTCTTGCTGCTCCACGGCATCCAGCGACTCCCAGACTTTGTAGGCCGCCGAAGCGAACTTGCCCAGGCTAACAATCTGCCGCATATCCTCGGCATCGAACTTACGCTGATCGTCGTGCGCGATCACCCAGACAGTGCCGACCGCTTTGCCCCCTGCATAGAACGGAGTCAGCAGCGCCTCTCCAATCGGAGGCGTCACCGGAATGAGATAGGGGTAGTACCGCTCCGGGTGTGTGAACAACTGCACGGCGTCGCGATCGAGTACGACCCCGCAAGGTCCGAAATCGCGCGGCGTGCCGCTGCCGAGGTGAGGTGTCCACGCGCCGGCGATCGCTGGCCAGTAGAACGTCTTTCCGCAATCTTTCTTACTCAGGAGACTGACGCCGGCTGAGCCCGCCTCACATAGGTCCAAGGCAATCTCGACGAGTTTTTGAAGAATGGTTCGGGGCGAATCAGCCAACTCCTGAGCCAACGCGACGAGCGCGCGGTTCTCGGCTTGGTAGTCCGGCGGCCGCGACAGGCGACGGTTCAATTCGGCGGTGCAAAGAACCGATTCCAACGAGACCGCGGCATCGCAGATGGAAGGCGTCGATTTCAAACTCCTGCTACCCGCCGTCGATGTCTTTCGAGCCATTTTTCTCCCCCCTTGTATTTGGCCAAGACTAGAGTTCGACTGTAGTCGTGGGCTTAACATCGATGACCAGACGGAGTCCTGCGGCGAAGCGATGGGCTTCATCTTCGCCCTCGCCCTTCGCGTAAGCAAATACGTCGAAATAATTCACTCCTTCAGTTAGACCTTCCTGGAGCGAAGAGTTAGCCGCCGCAAACTCACGCCATGCCTTGTTAACCGCCGCGATACTTCCCTGAGCGTCGAGTACCGCCACATGGTCCGAAAGCGCGTCGAGAGTAGCCTGGGCGAAGCGCTCAGAGTCTGTTTTGCGATTGTCTGATTGGCAAACCACGAAATCCTCAAATTGAGTTTTGGTTCAGCGTGTGTGAAATCTTTGAGGCTTTACACTCGCTGAACGCCTAAATCCGGTTACGCGGGGGAAGCTTGGGTGTGGGCATAGTATCACTCACCTAAGTGCTAAGGAAGCAGGCATGTGCGGTAAGCAACATAGGCGACGGAAGTAGGGTGGTGTATCCTGAGGCGAATCCCAATGGTTGTGCAGTCTACAGACACGAATGGTTTAGCCGGCGACACGGATCTGATAATCCGTCCGCTCAACATCGAAGACGCGGGTACTGTATCGGCTATGCTGCTCGCGCAGCCGGCGCAGTACTCACGGTTTTTCTTTGCTTTCGACTTCAACAAAGAGCAGATCATTGACCTACTCAAAAAGAGAGTCAAAGACGTGTATTCAGGTATGTTTTGGCGCGGCGAACTAGTTGGGATTTTCATGCTGCGCGGATGGGACTCCGGGTATAAAGTGCCGTCATTCGGCGTATTCGTGGCTGAGAAATTCCGCGGTGGTGCGTTTATGAAAGTCTCACTCGATATCGCGAAGCTAATTTGCCGGCTAATGGGCGCGCCACGGCTGATGGCGAAGATTCATCCTGACAATGTCTCGCCGCGCGGCGCCAGCAGACTCGGCTTTGTCCAAACTGGTATCGAGACCGAGACAGGTAACATCGTGTACCATATTGATCTCTAAAATAATCGCTCCGCGACACACGTCATGCGTTTACTAAAACTGGGGGTTTACTATTCAGCATATCTCCAACAGTTCTACAAACAATTTCCTGCCCTGGCGGCGAAAGACTACCCGACCCAACACGCTGCCCTGATGTACGACTGTTTTGGCTCATCCAACTTCTGGACCAAGGCACTCAACCAACTGAATTATGAGACCTGCGACATCGTTGCCAACGCAGAACCCATGCAGAAGATGTGGGCTAATGAGCAGGGTCTCGAATTCGACCAATCGCATTGGATGTTTGATATCGCGGCCGCCCAAATACAAGTCTTCCGGCCCGACGTGTTACTGGTTGCGGACTACTCAACCGTAACTGCGAAATTCCTGCGTCACCTTAAAACTACTTGCCCTTCGATTCGCCTCGTACTGGGTTGGTGCGGCGCGCCCTTCCATGACCCCTCGATTTTCCATGAATGCGACATCGTTCTATCGTGTGTGCCGGAACTCGTCGCGGGTTTCCAGGAAAACGGTCATCGAAGCCGCCATGTTAACCATGCATTTGAGCCGAGCATTCTAAAGAAAATCGATGTCTCCGCGCCGCCGACTGCCGACTTTGTCTTCATAGGTTCGATAGTCAAATCAGATCAGTTCCACATCGGCCGCGAGAAGATTCTCTCGAAACTGGTTACCGAAACTGACCTCCAGATCTGGTCTGGCGCCTGGCTCCAACCTGGGTCCGGCCAACAGCATATTGCGGCCCGGCCGCTGCTTGGCCCAATAGCGCGTCGCGCGTCACGATTTATTTTAGGAGCTTCGGATCAATTTCCGTCTTCCCCGCCGGCTGTGGACCCTCGCGTCCAACGTAGGGCACGCTCACCGCTATTCGGGTTGAGCATGTTTCAGCAACTGCACGATAGTCGGGTGGCCCTCAACACCCATATAGATATCTCGCCCATCAGCGCTTCAAACATGCGTCTGTTTGAGGCCACCGGCGTAGGCGCCTGTCTGCTGACAGACTGGAAGGCTAACCTTTCAGAGCTTTTTGAGCTTGACTCGGAAGTTATTGTTTATCGTGACGCAGATGAGTGCGTGGAGAAAGTGGAGTATTTGCTTGAGCACGAAAACGAGCGCCGCCGCATCGGCGCAGATGGTCAGCGTCGCACGTTAAGTGATCACACGTTCGATCATCGCGCCGCACAGATTGACGCCGTCATCCACGAAGCGCTGGCGAATAAATGATTGGCTGCGAGAGTATTTGATGAAACCAATCATCAGAGTGGCAAACATTAGTAAGAAGTATCGCATCGGTGCACGCCGCGCGGCGCAGATGACTCTGCGCGAAGCGGTCGTCGGAGCAATTAGCTCGCCCTTGAGGGCTCTCAATCGCCCTGTCAAATCCCGACCCGATGATGAAGCGGTGTGGGCGCTTCGCCAGGTAAGCTTCGACGTACAGCCAGGCGAGGTTCTCGGAGTGATCGGTCGTAACGGTGCCGGTAAGTCTACCTTGCTGAAGATCCTCTCGCGAATCACCAAACCGACCGTTGGCCGAGTGGAACTCTACGGTCGTGTGAGCAGCCTGCTCGAAGTGGGCACGGGTTTTCACCTCGAACTAACCGGGCGGGAGAACATTTTTCTAAACGGCGCAATCCTTGGCATGAAAAGCGAAGACATTAAGCGCCGGTTCGACAGCATCGTCGACTTCGCCGAAGTCGAACGTTTCATTGATACCCCAGTAAAGCATTATTCGAGCGGTATGCACATGCGTCTGGCCTTCGCCGTCGCCGCGCATCTCGAACCCGAAATTCTACTAGTCGACGAGGTCCTGGCGGTTGGGGATTTACAGTTTCAGAAGAAGTGTCTTGGCAAGATGGGAAGCGCTGCCACCGAGGGGCGCACTATCTTATTCGTCAGCCATAACCTGGCAGCAGTCAGCAATCTGTGCAAGCGCGGATTGGTCCTGGAACGAGGTGTCGTCGCATATGCCGGCACGCAATCTGAGGCCATCGCCCATTACCTGACGAGTTGTCAAAGAGCAGCTGGTTCGCTGCGCGACCGTACCGACAGAGTCGGGAACGGCCAGATACGAGTTGTCGGCATGGAAATGAAAGATACTGAGGGACGAGCGATCGACGTGGCTACCTCAGGCCAGGACGTCGACATTTGCCTGCATTACGAATCATCATCCGCATTCCACTCGTCAAGGGTCATTGCAGGTATCTGCGTCAAGACACTGTTCGACGTGCCCGTCTTCTTGCAGCACAATCGACTTACCGGAGAAGAATGGGGACAAGTGCCCGCCCAAGGGTCTTTCATCTGCCGCGTTCCCCGGCTTCCGCTGCCTCCCGCTGCTTACCGGATCACATATAGTCTCATCCACGACGGCGAATATCTTGACGCGATGGAAGATGCTTACGAACTCACAATCACAGATGGCGATTTTTTTGGCTCCGGCGAAGTTCCACCCGCGACGCACGGGTGCTGCTTAGTCGACGCCCAATGGAGGCTCGAGACCCGGGCAACGCCGTACCGGGAACTGCAAGAGTTTGAGACCAATGCCTCACGATCAGCATTAGGGAGTCATACTTGAAGAGTCGAGCCGGCTCCCTTATCAGGCGACTGTTCGATTCTCGCCCCTCGTCCTCCGCAACTTTCATCGAGGTCGAGCGAGCGGAGCGTTTGTTTTACCTGGAGTATTTGCGCGAGGGTATGACGGTCTTTGATGTAGGAGCCAACATCGGGGAGTTAACTTTGATGTTCTCCCGGTTCGTTGACGTCGGCGGTTGGGTGCATGCATTCGAACCAAGCGTCACTGCGTTTGAACGGTTGGCATCGATCTGCACCGCAGCTTCCCTCAATAACGTGCAGCTCGAACGCGTTGCCCTCGCGGAGAAAGAAGGGACGGTGATCCTGCATTCATATGGCGACGATTACTTAAGTTGGACTTCCCAAGCGAAGCGGCCACTCGAAAGCTACGGCATCAACGTTCACTCCATTAGCAGTGAGGAGGCGCCGGCAACGACGATAGATCTTTACTGCGAAACGAACCACATCGCGTCGATTGATCTCCTCAAGGTGGACGTCGAAGGTGCTGAGTTTCAGGTCTTGCTCGGGGCGCGCCGAATGTTAGAAGCGCGCTGCATCCAATGCGTAACTTTCGAATTCGGCCAGACCACCTTCGACATGGGGAATGATCCGAACGACATCGAAGCGTATCTAAAAGGGCTTGGCTATGTTTTGCGAAATCTCGTAGAGAGTGACCCGGTTTTCCCGGGAAGAGAAAGCGCGCACACCGCTTGTTTTTCAATGCACGTGGCAACTCCCGCCGACGCGAGATTTACATGAGACTCATTCGACTGCATCCGCTTCCCGAGGCCAAACAAGACTGCCCTCGCTGTCACCGGCTTCTGGAGATTTTGGGGTGGCATATTCCCGGCATGCGCAACCTCGCCGTTCTCAGCTGCTCGGTTTGTGAGGCCGAGTTCTACGGCGATCTCTCGGCTGGACAGGCGCTCTGCACGCCGATGTTAATCGAGAAAGAGGGGGGGATCGTCTACGACAAGTACGGCGTTGAATGGTTTGCCGATTGGCTGCGCGATTCTTACGCCAACCGCACGGAGGTTCCCGTTCCATTCGAGGTCCAGGAGCGCTTACCGATCACCCGCCAAGTGGTACTGCTCAATTGTCTCGACACCCTCTATGGCCATTCGTTATTGAAGCTACTGAATGCGCAGTTCTATCTGGAAAGAGACGTTGATCTGATCCTGCTAGTCCCCGCGTTTCTCGCGTGGATGATACCGGAAGGCGCCGCCCAAGTCTGGATAGTAGGGTTACCACTTACGCGCGGTACGGAATGGAACGATTGGCTTGCGCATGAAATTCACCGGCGGGTTGAAGCCCTGGAGGATGTGAGTTTGAGCCTCGCGCTGTCTCACCCGAGCCCCAAAGACTACAGCATCGAACGCTTTACTGGTGTCAAGCCGTTTCCACTCGAACAATGGGAAGCGCGCCTCGACCGCCCTACAGTGACATTCATTTGGCGCGACGATCGCACTTGGCAGGTGAGGGACGATACCCCGACTGGCGCCGTCCGTAAGAAACTTAGAAGCTCGATTGGACGACCATCTGATTTGCTGGTTGAGCAGCGTAGGCTGGTTGTCGAGCTCGCGGAGGCGCTGCGTTCTGAATTGCCCACGCTCAATTTTGCCATTGCCGGTTTGAGTAAAGGGAAAGACGATCATCTACCGACATGGATCGAAGACCTCCGCACTTCAAACATGAATGACGACGGGGAGCGGTTTTGCTGTGAACGTTACGCGTCCAGTCACGTTGTCATTGGCCTGCATGGATCCAACATGCTGCTTCCCTCAGCTCACTCCGGGAGCGTGGTTGAACTTATTGGGCCTGGACGGTGGGGTAACTTCCTTCAGGATATTCTAATTCACGAGTCTGACAACTGCCGTGACACGCTCTTCCGTTACCGGTTCTTGCCCGACTCGTCACCCCCTCAGACTGTGGTGCAGTTGGTTACGTCAATATTGAAAGGACAACCCGCCTTCAGTCGACTCATGAATGTGGGGTACTCAAGTTTAGCCTGAGAGTCAAACGCAGTGAACGAAAGGGTGAATGTAATAAGGGGCGCTTTGTGATGCCGGCCAATAACGTGATTGATCAAAGAGGCCAGTGAATACAAGGTTACTGAAGTTATCCAGTTTAGCGAGAGTTCCCTCGCTGCCGAACGGAGCTGGTCCGGGGTTACCACGCGTCAAGGCAAGCTAGTTTGAGGGAATATTCCAAGTGTTTTGCCGTGGGCAGCATAGCGAATGTGGTCACAATTGCTGAGATGATTGGAGCGGATGCAAAACCCCCCCAGCATTTCAATATGACAGGACTAGGCTATAATCGCTCGCCATCGCAAATATTTCCGCCGCGCTTGAGAATGTGATCAGCAGTCAAAAGACGAAATGAAAACAAAGGCAGCGGTTCTTTATAAAATGGGGCTGGCACAGCCTTACGCGGAAAGTTCGCCGTTCGTGGTCGATGAGATCACGCTCGACGGGCCGGGACCGGGCGAAGTATTGGTGGAGATCGCGGCTGCAGGATTGTGTCATTCGGATCTTTCGGTAGTGGACGGTTCTCGCCCGCGTGTCATGCCGATGGTGCTGGGCCACGAAGCCAGCGGAATTGTGCGCGAGGTTGGTCCAACTGGGATGACTGAGTCTGGCAGCCAGGGCGTCGCGGAGTTTGCCGCCGGTGATCACGTGGTTTTTAGCTGGGTTCCCATTTGCGGACGCTGTCAGTTTTGCGTTACGGGTCGCGGCGCCCTTTGCGAACCTGGAGGTGAGGCAAACATTGCTGGGACTCTGCTGAACGGCGCTCGCCGTTTTACTGACTCACGTTCTCAGCCGCCACAAGCCTGCAATCATCACCTGGGCGTCTCAGCTTTTTCTCAGTTCACTGTCGCAGCGCGGGAGTCACTAGTGAAAATCGATCCAGCCCTGCCGTTCGACGTGGCTGCTCTCTTCGGTTGCGCGGTGATGACAGGTGTGGGAGCAGTTCTCAATACGGCGCGTGTCCAGTCGGGCTCGTCGGTCGCGATATTCGGGATGGGCGGTGTGGGGCTAAGTGCGGTGATGGGCGCACGCGCGGCCGGCGCTTATCCGATCATCGCCGTGGACCGCGTTCCGGACAAACTAAAACTCGCACGCGAGCTCGGCGCGACGCATACAATCAACGCCGTTCAGGACGATCCGGTCGCAGCGATCAAAGAAGCGGGACATGGCGGCGCGGACTACGTATTTGAAAGTGTCGGCAATGAGACTGTAGTGATTCAAGCCTACGAGTCTACCGGGCGGGGCGGCACGACAATTACCATCGGTCTACCCGCGCCTGGCAAGATCTTTGCAGTTCCCGCGCTTGGCATTGTTGCAGAGGAACGCACGATCAAGGGCTCCTACATGGGCTCGTGCGTACCGCGTCGTGACATACCGCGCTTCATTGGCATGTATCAAGCGGGCATCCTGCCCGTGGATAAGTTGCACACACATACCTTGCAGCTTGAGGAGATCAATGCGGGATTCGATCGCCTGGCCCAGGCGCAGGCGGTGCGGCAGATTATCTCGTTCAGTGACTAGGATGGCAGTGCGAAGCGCAATCGCTATTTTTGGAGTGCGGTGACCTGTCACCGCTTTGGCCATCGGCGACCTGCCGCCGCCGTCCTCCTGCACACTGAACTAAAGGTTTCTACCAATCTGGTATTTCCACCACCGACGGCTGCGACAGGTCGCAGACGACCAAAGCGCTGACAGGTCAGCGCACTCCAAAGAGAGGCACGTCGGTAAAAAGGCGTCTCCTCCCAATTGAAAAATATGTCTCAGAAACCAGAGATCACACGCTCACAGTATCCGCACTTTGTGACGCTGCCGACGCGTTGGATGGACAACGACGTCTACGGCCACATTAACAATGCGCTGTACTACGCTTTTTTCGACACGGCTATCAACCAGTATCTCATCGCTGAAGGTGGCCTCGATATCACCGCCGGGGAAGTCATCGCATTTGCCGCCGAGTCTCAGTGCCAATACCTCAAGGCGCTGGCTTTTCCTGAAGTGATCGAAGTCGGGTTGCGCGTCGGGAAGCTGGGGAATTCGAGCGTCCGCTACGAACTTGCGATCTTCAAACAAGGCGAGACTCTTGCGGCCGCAGCAGGCTACTTCGTACATGTCTTCGTCGATCGCGAGACGCAGCGGCCGGTCCCAATTCCCGAACGAATTCGCGGGGCGCTTGGACGACTCATTCAATGAATAGGACCTGATGGTCCCAAAAGTGAAAGGCTCAGTGCCGACTAGCTTGATCGACCGGTCAAAGCTGACGAAGCCAGGCCGCGCCTTACCGAAGAAACCGAACCGTTTGAATCGCTTGCCGGCCTTTATGCCGAATTGACATTGCAGAACGCGTCCCGAGGCACCAGCACCCACGCCCTCGCTGGTGGGAAAATAGTTAATCTCCGATTCCAACCCGATCGAGTCGATCATATTGAACGTGAACCTGGCGCCCAGTCCAGTTTCCGTCTGCGGACGGTTCTCCCCTGAGAAAACAGGAAACCCAAACAAAAAGCTGGGTGCGTTAAATGTCAGAGACGTTAGGTGGGCGCCAACTTCAAATCTCGGCGTTGACTCGTTCCCCGCATTCGCGCTTCGGCTGGTAACCGCCGCACCTTCATCTTTTAAGAAACCCGGGGCGAGCTTTGGCGAAGATGCCGAACCTATCCCAACGCTTACCGGCCTTTACGCCGAATTGACCCTGCAAAATATTGCCGCCGTGTATGAAGCCTCTCGTACTTCCGCTTGGGAAGTAGTTCCCCTCAGCTTCAATAGCGAGACTCCTGTTGACGTTGTAGGTAAGGCGACCGCCCACTCCTACCTCCCGCTTGATGCCCGGCTCAGTCAGCGTGAGCGAAGAAAACTGTGCGCCGATTTCAAGCTTGGAGGGCTCGATTTGTTGCGCCCATACTGGCGGGGAAATCAGAATAAGGGTGAGCCCGAATAAAAAAGCGACGAATCGATTCATAAGTTAGTTTTCGTATCCTTGAGGTTCCCGCACTGTATCGCATTCTTCGTCAACCTGGGAAACTGGCCCCCCCCAGCAATAGTCTTTGACCTTCTCTGTGCTACCTCTGTGTTCTCTGTGTCTCTGTGGTGAGCCTTTTCCTGGCGTCTATTCTCCCACAGAGACACAGAGAACACAGAAGTGGCACAGAGGAAAACCGAACAGAACAGTGCCCCGAACTGCACCTACTTGTAATTGCCACTCCGTAAGGTCTGATATCATCCATCGGAAGCAGGGCTGATTAAAGTGGAAACAACCAACGGCGTGAATCGTGTGAAACGCCTGGAAAACAGAATCGCGAGATTAGAGCTCCGAGCTAAACAACTCGAGCGCGTAAGCAATAAATATTGGACTGCCCGAAGGGTACTCTTCGTTTGCGGCGTCTTACTTTCCGTTTTCTTTTGCAGATATTCCGGGCAGTTAGTCGGATGGGTTTCCGCCGCTTTGTTTGTCACTATCTTCGGGGTGGTGGCTGTCTATCACAGAAAAGTGAAGGATAGCATTGCCAGAAACGTTTTGATGCTGGACATTAAGCATACTCAGGTGGCTCGAATCCATCTGGATTGGGAGAAGATCCCACCCTCCAATCAGCTATCATCCGATACAGCCCATCCTTTTGAATCAGATCTGGACATAACCGGCGAAAGATCTTTGCTCCGGCTCCTCGACACTGCGGTTACCAGTGAAGGCAGCAATAGATTGAAGTCCTGGCTATTGAATACCAGGCCCACTCCTGCAGATATTAGAAAGAGACAGTCCCTGGTTCGAGAACTCAAAGACCTTTCTCTTTTCCGGGATAAGCTACATCTACATTCGACATTAGTCAGTCCCGGCTCAAAAGGGCGATGGAAGTCGAATGTTCTAATTGATTGGATTGAGCATCCGGTCCACAAAGACTCGTTGCTTTCGACAGCCAGAGTGCTTGGCCTATTGGCCGGCCTGAACATCACCTTAATCGTACTGGGTGCCCTTGGCCTCATTCCTAATTTATGGCCCATCGCGTTCTTGATCTATGTAAGTGTGCTGATAGCCAAACGCGGCCAGATTGCGACGGCTTGGGGAGACTTGCAGACACTCGAGGCAACACTTCGCAGATTCAGAGTTGTCTTTCAATATCTGGAATCGCGCGCGCATGAGAATCGACCCGGGCTGGCCCAAATTTGCCTGCCATTCCGTGATAAACGGCAGCGACCCTCAGCTCAGTTGAAGAGGGTTGAAAGGATAGCGTCAGCGCTCGGCTTGCGAACGAATCCAGTCTTGTGGCTAATCGTCCACGCATTCATTCCATGGGATTTTTACTTCACCTATCGACTGGCATTTCTGAAGGAGAACATCGCGCGCTTATTGCCAGGTTGGCTTGATGCCTGGTACGAGCTTGAAGCTCTGAATTCAGTGGCCAACTTTGCCTATCTGAATCCGCGCTATACATTCCCAGAAATCGTATCCAAGCTAAACGTGTTTGACGCCAGCGCGCTGGGACATCCGCTCATCAAGCCTGAATTCAAAGTGTGCAATGACTTCCGTGTAGGAAAGGATCATAAGATTTCGATCCTTACCGGATCGAACATGGCGGGTAAGAGCACGTTCATCCGAACCATAGGGATCAACCTTTCTTTGGCCTACGCGGGCGCTACTGTCAATGGGGATCGTCTGGAGGTTTCGCTGTTTCGAGTATTCACCTGTATCAAGGTAAGCGACTCGGTGCAAGACGGACTCTCTTATTTTTATGCGGAGGTGAAGAGACTGAAGTCGATGCTTTCACTAATAGAGGAAGGAACGATCGCGAATAGGGAAACTGTATTACTGAACAGGGAATTATCTGAGAGCCAGTTGGTCCCGCCAATAGAAGAAGAGGACGAGCCGGTCCTATTCTTGATCGATGAAATTTATAGAGGGACAAATAGTCGTGAGCGCCACATTGGCAGTCGCGCCCTTATCCGAACGTTGGCGAGTCATACAACGGCAGGGATTGTCGCGACGCACGACCTGGAACTGGTAACACTGGCTGATGAGATTCCCGGATTGGCAAACTTCCATTTCCGCGATGAGGTACACGACGGAAAGATGGTCTTCGATTATTTGCTGCGGCCAGGTCCATGTCCGACTACCAACGCCCTCAAGCTCATGCAGATCGAGGGACTGCCGGTAGAACCCTAACCGGAGGCCGTCTCGGGAAGGCTGCTGCAGGGAGGGATCCACTTGTATGGTTATTTAACAGTCTGGAAGAGTAAAACGCATCATAAATAGGCTTGATTCTGCCGGCAGCCAACTTGCCTGAACGAATCATTCTGACTAGGAATCCACGAAACGCCTCTCGCCCCTCCTCAAACTTCTCTTCCTTCATCACGCTGTACAGGGCGACGGCGAAAACGTGCATTCCGTCATCATTATCTTTCCAACGCTGGTGAGCTTCGACCTGCACGTTGAACTTTTCATTAATGACTTGCTCGAGTGCCTGAACACAATCTTCTTCGACAAAGCCTTCAAACGAGTTGTAGCCGAATGCCGGGTTGTGATTCTGCACCTTATCCAACAGGAAGGCATCCGAACGTAATGAATCAAGCGCCTCCCTTAACTCAGGATCATGAGCCAGATCGTAAGGCGGGTGCATCGGCTCGTGCACAGCGTTGCGCATCACGATTCTGAAAGGGTATCCGGCGTCAGTCAGAAAGCGCATGCCAATGAGCCGGATGCCATGCGGTTGAGAGTAGTTGAGGATGTAAACCGTCAATTCGTTCGACGGCTGTCCAAAGCCCAACACTTTTTCCACCTCAGTGATGACATTGTATTTGGGCAAATCCTTTTTGATTTCGTCAATCCTCCGTTCAACTCTCGGAAGAATATTCTGTTGCCAGTAGCTTTCAAACTGAATTGCTTTCAGGAACTCAAATATCGTTCGTAGATCCTTTCTGACGGATTCATACAACCGCCAGCCCGACTCATTGTAGTAAATAGTCTTTTTTAGATTCTTCTTCATGTGAACGCTATTCTTGAGCGTCTTCAGCATGTCATTGAGTGACCGGTCGTCAGTTGCCGAGAAGTAGAGGGCCAGGAAAGCGGAGATAATATTTTTCTTGTCATCTTTGATTTTGCTTTTGAGATTAGCCAGGGCGGCGCGGACGGCGGGCGTCAACTGCGGTTCAAATCGCGCATATTCACCCTTGTAGTAACCTACATAAAAAGGGTCGCCTGTTAGTACATTGAGGAAACAAATAGTGTCTAGTGTGAATGATGGCTGGATGCGCCAGTCTGTGGTGCTATGTATCTGTGCACTTCGAGTACTTAGTCTGTTCTCAGACTTCCCAAAGCAAGGCAAAGCGGAACAGAACAATACAACAATCGAGAATGTAGAGAATATCTTCATCGGTTGAGACCTTCCCAGGGTTCCAGAATTAGGTTGGCCGAAGATCTTTACTTGCGGCTATCGAAACTCAGGCAGCCATCGCAATACTTTGTAATGTGGATCAGGAGTAACTGACTTGATCTTAATACAGGTTGAAGGGAACAGCTCCCTCCCGCCGCGTAACAGAATATTTGCCACTGGCGAATGCGAATTTTAATGGCTCGGTGACACGAAAAATGAACTCCCCGGTGGCTTTCTCCTGCGGAGTGCTTTCGAGCACTCCGTTAGAAAACGCGGTCTCGCCAGCGGGCACCTTGAAGCGCAGCGTCCCAACCTCACGGTTTTTGTAAGCAGTTTGGGGGTACCATAGTTCGCCCCCGCCGCCGGCAAAAGAGCCTTCCGGACTGACTTTGAACTGCGGCGCAGATTTGCCGTCTGAAGTGTATGAGAACCGCAGCAGTATGGATTGCGCGGCAGGTATTGGCAGCGCCGGCTTGAAAATCCGCTTCGTATCTCCGCCTTCCTCTTTACTGCTCTGTAGATTTAGAGGCGCAGAAGCTTTGGGCTCGAGGAGTTGCACTGCCAGTCCTTCCATCTTCGGCGACAGATAAAACTCGATTTCATTTCTCGCCGCAGGTGCTGGAGGCAATCTCCATGTGCCGGTCACTTCAAGACGATGAAGATCTGGGAAAACCTTGATGGATAAATCGTATTCAGAAACCTGGCTGACAGACAGTTGGGTTGGTCTATGAATAGGCGCGTTGCCGTGCGGTGTTAACAGCGCATACAGCGTAACTAACCAGAGACTTTTCATGCAGTAAATTTACAATGAGAGTCTCCGGTAAATCGTGTACAGCTTTAGCGTTTTTGTATCTGTCTTCGAGGCAGGAAGGTTCTTCGGTAAGTGGCAGGCGACATGCCGTTGATCTGCTTAAAGGTTCTCGAAAAGTGACTCTGATCGAAGAAGCCGGCAGCAATGGCGATTTCGCTGAGAGGGTTATCCGAAGTGGAAAGCTGTCGACAAGCGAATTCGATTCGCAGCTGCCGAACGTACTCACCGATTGTCCGCTGGTGACGGCGGTGGAATTCTCGAGCTAAATGCGTTGGATGCACGCTGACGGCCTCTGCCACGTGAGCAATCGTTAAGGGTTCAGCAAACTGTGCGTGTAGCATTTCGCGAGCGCGCTTGAGCCAGACTGGCGCCTGGTGCAACTCCCTTTTGATGCCGCGCAGCGCCTCAGCAATAAGTTCGAGCGCCAGCCCTTCAATTGCAAGCGGCGAGAACTCGTCCGTTTCGCGGAACTCCCGGTAGAGTTTGTTGGCTAGATAGGCTGGCGTCCCGCCTTGAAAGTCAGCGGGTTGCTGCAACTGGGCATTTTGATGATTCAGATGACCATCGATCTGAAGATTAAAACAGTGCGTATCAGTATTGAAATGGTCGGAGTGTAATTCGCCCGACGGATGAAAGATTAGCGTTGACGGCTGACACGCCCGAACTCGTTTGCCGCAAAACTCGGCAAACTTTCCCTGTAGGACAAAGCAAAAGTAAGGATGCTGGTGTGAGTGACGCGGAAGTTTGTGCCCGCGTGAGTAGGTTGTCTCGGCTAATGTGAAACCGCCAACTTCACGCGTTCGGGAAGTCTGTCCGTAAAACCGTCCGCCTGGAAGCTGAAGTTCCATAGTAAAAGCTGGGGCTACGTCTGAAGGGATCTCAATCTGAATCCTGACTCCCCGGCGTCAATGGTTGCTTACGCCCTAAACCCTCACCAGGATTAACTGATGATGCGTTTCTCGAAGTGTATAAGTCAACAATGCGCCTTTCATCCGAACGTTGTCGAGCCAAACAACGGCAGTCGGGATTGTCGCGACGCACGATCTAGAACTGGTAACACTGGCTGATGAGATTCCCGGAGTAGCAAACTTCCATTTCCGCGATGAGGTACACGACGGAAAGATGGTCTTCGATTATTTGCTGCGGCCAGGTCCATGTCCGACTACCAACGCCCTAAAGCTCATGCAGATGGAAGGACTGCCGGTAGAACCCTAACGGGAGGCCGTAGTCGTGCGCGTAAGCATCCCTGTCCCGTGCCTGTCACCCATTTTTGCAAAGGCTTGATCCGGGTTTGTCGAAGTGCACGAGTCAGCGCATTATGTAACTCTATTCGGAACGCTCTGCTCATCTGCTGTGCTCCCGCGGGCGTTTGGTAAGCTCGTCTGAGGAAACACACAGAAGTGGATACGAGGTGTCGAAAAATCAGCAGTCCCGGTCGTCTTTTGTCGCGGCTGTTAGTTGAAGCAGCCGTTAAAGAGACACGATAGCAACCCCCGTTATACCTCCCCCCGGTAGATTACCCGTAGCTCCGTTCGACGGAACCTGGAATGAACAGAAAACTGACAAGTCGCGACTCGACTCGTTCGCCTGATCGCAAATTCTTACACTCGAGCCTGCTGTGCATTGTGATATTCGGTCTGCTGGTCCTACTCCCCAGCGCCCAAGCCCAACACTTGACGGGCCGCATTAAGGGTACTGTTAAGGTCACCAGTGAAGCCGCGGATGCGCCTCCGGCTTTACTTGTTGGGGCGCGGCTTACGCTGTTCAATCGTGACCTGACGGAGCAAGTGTTCAAGGTAGTCACTGACGATGTGGGCAACTTCATCTTCGCCGATCTGCCGACGGCGACGTTTGTACTGACGGTTGAGGCTGATGGATTGGCCACAGTGAACCGTGAAATCAGTCTGGCGTCGGGTGTAGCGCTGACCGTTGAAATCCTGATGAAAGCCACGATTTCCGAAACGGTCACCATTCGTGAGGAAGAGGGACTGCTCAGTACGGCCGAAACAACCACCACCAATACCGTTCGCTCACAAACACTGACGGATGTGCCGCTGCCGGCAGAGAACTATCAGAGCGCGCCGTTGCTGACTCCCGGTGTGGTGAAGGGAATAGATGGAGTAGACCATCAGAAAGGCGCCCGCGCAGGCCAGAGCGCTTACACACTCAACGGTGTGGACATCACGGATCCCGTTACTGGAAACCTCGCCTTCGACATCCCGCTCGAAGCGGCAGCAAACGTAAGAACCGAAGAGAACCCTTACTCGGCGGTGTTTGGCCGGCTTACCGGCGGTGCGACCGATCTCGAAACGAAAGGCGGCAGCAACAAATTCAAAGTGACCGCTGCGCGGGTCTTTCCAACTTTTCGCAACACCTTCACCGGCAAGATCGATTCATTTCGTCCGCGGGTCACTTTCAGCGGCCCTGTAGCCCGCGATCGTCTTTTCTTCCTGCAGTCCCTTGAGTACCGCTTCACGCGCACTCGCGTGCCGAGTCTCGAAGACCCGGTGGACCACTCAACATCCGAGAACTTCAGCTCATTCACGCAGTTTGATTTCAACATCAACAAGACCAACAGCGCCAAATTCGTCGCGGCAGTTTTCCCGCAGAAGGTACGCTTCGCCGGACTCAACACTTTCAATCCGCAGCCGACGACACCGAATACGAAGCAGCGAGGCATGCTCGTCTCCATCTCCGAGCAGGCAATCTTCCGTGACGCCTCGTTTCTCTCTTCCTCCTTAAGCTACAAGACCTTTGACCTTGACGTCTTCGGGCAGGGGACCGCACCTCTCGAGTTGTTGCCGGAAGGCAACACCGGTAACTACTTCGCCGACATCCGCAGGCAGTCGCAACGGTTTCAGTGGCGGGAAATTTACTACGCGCACGGGCTTGAACTTCACGGTCAGCATTCCTTGAAGCTCGGCGGCGAAATTGATTACTCGCGCGTGACGGGTGTGTTCCACGAAAACTCCATCCTGATCAGACGGCTAAACCTGACCCTGGCCCGGCGCATAGACTTCGGCCCTGCGGCGAGTGTTTCAAGCCACCTCAGCGAGTTCACCGCTTTCGCGCAGGATCGGTGGGTCGTCAATAAGAAGCTCACGGTCGATGCCGGCCTGCGCTTCGACCGTGACCGGCTGGCCCGGCAGAACACCATCTCGCCGCGCCTTTCGTTTTTGTACCTGCCGGTCAAGAGTCTCGCCACGGTCATACGCGGCGGAATCGGTCTCTTCTATGATCGCACTCCGCTTAGCGTAGGCTACTTCGGCCAGCTTCCCGAGCGCACTGTTACCACATTTGCGCCAGACGGCATCTCGATAACTGATGGCCCGCATCGTTTCCGGAACCAGGTCGCAGCTCACCTGCGCAACCCACGCAGCTTGCGGGCGAGCCTGCAAATTGATTTCCCTATCACGAGTCAGCTGACGGGACGCATTGGCTATCTGCAACGCTCAACGACAGACGAGTTCCTGGTCAATCGTCTTGACGCATCAGGCGGCTTAGGCCAGAGCACCCTTGTGCTCAGCAACCTCGGCCGTTCGCGCTACCGCGAGTTGCAACTGCTCGCGATCTACGACAACCCGCGCATCGGTACTTTGAACGCTACTTACGTGTGGTCCAACGCTCGAGGCGATCTCAACTCCATTGATAACTTTCTCGGCGATTTTCCAGCGTTCGTGGTGCAGCCAAACGAGTATGGGCCACAGCCGTTTGACGCGCCGCACCGATTCCTGGCCTATGGCCAGTTTCGAATACCCTGGGATATCAACATCTCGCCCGTGGTCGAGATTCGATCAGGCTTCCCGTTCTCCTTCGTTAATGAGCGCCTGGATATTGTCGGCCCACGCAACCGGGCGGGACGCTTCCCAACATTTCTGTCGCTCGCCTTGCAAGTGACGAAAGGTTTCGCCATACCAAAGCTCGTCCCCAGGTTTGGAGGACGACGAGTGCGAATCGGCCTGGCGGTTATTAACACCACTAACCACTTCAACCCCAGTGAGGTGCAAAACAATATCGCCAGCCCGCGACTCGGCCAGTTTTTCAGCAGCCTCGGCGCGTCCGTGCGCGGCAAGTTCGAGTTCGACTTTTAGGTGCTGATATTTTCCTGGCGAATGCTCGCGGTCGCTATCTTGGCCGAACCTGTAGTTGGATACGATGTGGCCCAGGAATCCGCCGCTCCTGCGACGCGCTGCATTGTGGGCGATGGCTCTATCTTCACGATGATCTGGAGGCCGTCACTCTTTCCGACGAAATACTTGAACGGCGATTGAGTTATGGCCAGTGGTAGAAAGGCGAACGGGATTGCCACGCGATTTTGGACACAGTTCTGCAGCAACTCCAAGCTTTACGATGCGTTCAGTCTAACAGAACTTGAGAGCCGCGCTTCCTAACGACGACCTCCAACTACGGTTCGTAGTTGCCGCAGCTTCGCATCGAGGTCTTCAGGGGTCATGGACGCGTACTTGGCTGGTAGGAGTCGGCGGCTGGAGGTTTCAAAGACGGCGAGGAGTTCCATGTATTCGAGCAACTCAGCGTCTCGACTGGGAAAATAGTCGCTTGCGGCCCGCAAGAAATGACTAGCCAACACGGACGCCTCGCCATCAAGGACCCCAGCCGGGCTGCCCGTTTGCAAACCCAGCGGCGCTGCACCGCCGGGGCCAACGGGCTGGGGACCCCGCTCAGTTTCACGGGCAGCGTCTTCATTCGCCAACAGCAGGACAGCTTCAATATCAGCGTTGCTGTAACCAACAAGTTTGCTGGAAAACCCATCGCGGATGCTTGGCAGGTCAACGTCTGTCTTGATCTTGTTCTTGCGCAAGAGGGCCCTGGCAACGAGTTCCACTTCTTCAGGCGTCTGGACGTAGAGAAAGGGAATTTTTCGGTCGAGCCGGCCTGCGCGTTTGAGATCAACGTCGAGTTTGTCCGGCCGGTTCGTCATGACCAAAAACAGGATGCGCCCGCGATTCGAGGTGTCAGACATAAACTCCTTGATGCGCGCGATGACGCGGGAGGAAGTGCCACCATCGCCTTCTCCATCCGTGTTGCCGAACGCGCGGTCGCCCTCGTCTATGATTACGACGACCTGTCCGATGGCCCGAATCACATTCAGGATTTTTTCAAGATTGCCCTCGGTCGCCCCGACCCACTTTGAGCGAAAATTCTTGAGCTTGATCGTAGTTAGTCCACATTCTTTGGCAAATGCTTCGGCGACAAATGTTTTGCCCGTGCCCATCGGCCCGGTGAAAAGGACGCCCATCGGCACGCGACTGGTGCGTCCTTCCCGAATGCTCTCGGCAATGACGAGCAAATCTTTCTTGACCTCTTCCATTCCGCCGACAACTTCAAACCCGTGCGCAGGCTCCACGAATTCCACCAGCCCGAAACACTCACGTTCGAGAATCTCTCGTTTCCTATGGGCGATGAGTCGATCGGTCTCCTTGCGGGCGCGTTCAAACGGACTGGGCGACGTAGCGTCAGGTAAAGGCGTGGCAGCCGTTGGGGCAACCAGTTCCTTTATCTCGTCCCGGTTTAGATTACTCGTAAGGGCGGCGAGTTTGTGCGCGCGTCCGGCAGCGTCAGGACCGCCGCCGAGCAAGCCGGCGATGTAGGCTTCGCGGTCGGCCGACTCTTCTTCGACGGCGGGGGGAGGCGTCAATATCGATGCTATCTGGATGGCCTTTAGACCAGCGGTCATTCCCGCATAGCGCTCCCCATCCTTTTCTGTCAAGCCAGGGTCCGCCAGCATTGCGGCTGCCCGCCGGGTGTCGTGATCCGGCATCGGCACTTCGACAACGGCAACCTTCGGATTGGAAATCAGTTTAGGCGCTAACTCCGTCAGGTTCTCTGCGATGAGCAGTACGACGTTATCGCCCCGTTCGATCTCCGGGAGCGCCGACCAGCGGTGCAGTGTCACAATCGCCGCCCGGTCAGCTTCGCCTTGAAAGTTAGGATCTCCCGCCGGAGCAATCGCTTCAGCATATTCCATAATGACCGCCGTTTTTGTAGAGCCTACCAGTAAACGTTCGAGAGCGGCGAAGACCCTATCTTTTTCGCTAGCCAGGAGTAGATCCTCGAGACTCGTTACATTGTTAGCACGCTTGGTGAAGCGCGCTCCAGTTGCCACGTTATAAACAACAATCGTCTCCTTGGATTCCTTGAGCAACACATCGGTCAGGAATTCAGTGAGAGCCATCATCTTCTTGTCACAAAGAACGACGTCATAGACGTTGCCATGCAGGACGAACATCGAAGCCTCGCCCCGCAAATACCGACGTCGCAAATCTTCGGCCCACACGGGAAGTAGCCGTGGCTCGCTCATATGTTCAAATCCTTTAAGCCCAGTGGATTCAACATCCGCTCGGTCTCGGCTGCGGTCTGTTTAATCGACTCGACGCCATCAAGCAGCTCATCGAGCTGCCCAGTTAATTCCTGCGGCGACTGCATCGTGACAATCTGATCGGCAATCAACTGAAAAGAGTTCTCGATCAGATCGAGTTGTCCGCGCGCCAGCCTCAGGTAGTGATGAATCTCTTTCATCTTGTCGAAGCGTTTCATAATGACGTTGAGATTCTTGCGTGCGATGTCAGTTTCCGAGTCTCGTTGGTCCTGCCCTTTGACGATTGCTTCCCAACGCCGCCGGTCTTTTTCAAGTTCGCTCAGGTCAATCGAATTCAAATAGGCCTCATAGCGCCCGCACGTCATGGCCATTTCCATGAACGCTTCCACGAGACGATCCGTCTTGGTGAGTTCCGTGCGCAACAGCTCGCCGGTGAATGAAGGATTCTGCGCCGCCAGAGCGTTAATCTCCTGTTGGCGCGCGAAGAGCGAGAGGACACGCTCCCGATCCGCTTCGTTCAGACTCTGCATCCGCGCGGCGCGCGCAGCCTGCTCCTGTGCCTGTTGTTGCTCATCGAACTTCGGGTCCCAGAGCAATTCCTGGAGCCGCCTCGAGCCGGGGGCATTCACCACCCAAAGCACTTCGAGGCCCAGGACAATCACTGCCAGTAAGGGGTTGAGAGTCAGCGCTGAGGCGGCCAGCCCGCCCACAAGCAGCGAGAGGTTGTAGGGATTCGCAAACGCAGCTTTGAGATAAGACCGCTTTTCGTAAATCTTCTGCTTGATGAAAGCCTGACTCGCGGCCAGCGTATCATTGCGCAGCGGCGTCGCGTTGACGGGCACACCATCTTTCCGCACGGCCGTTTGCGGCGGCTTAGTCAACCCCTGCTTTCCGGTTGTTCCCATATCAGAATCGTAAATCGTGAACCGTGAACCGCAAAATGCGGGAGCTTGCCCACCAATGATACGTTTAGAGGCGGGCACCGCCCGCCGGTGCAATTCTCGATTCTACTCGCCGGCGCCGGGGGGCGGTGCCCCCCTCTAAACGAAGCTACGAATGGTAACGAAGCTACGAATGGTTGTTCGTTTATGATTTTACGATTCGCGGTTAGCTGGCTTGCTACTCGGTGCGTAAATCAAATCGAGCAAATGTTTTTCCACCGCGCGAAACTCCGGTGCTGATTTTAGCGCGATGTCGTGCACGGCGAACGCGGGCACCTCCACCTGATGCAGAATACGCGCCGGGCGCTGAGACAGCACATAGATTGTGTCGGCCAGGTAGACCGCTTCGGACACATCATGAGTGACAAATAGAATGGTGTTGTTCTCAGCCCGCGAGATATCAAGGAGCAAACTCTGCATACCCCAGCGTGTTTGTGGATCGAGCGCGCCAAACGGTTCGTCCATTAACACTACGCGCGGATTATTTACCAGGGTTCGGGCTATCGCCACTCGCTGTTTCATACCGCCGGAAAGGTCTTTCGGATAACGACCAGCGAAATCCGCCAACCCAACCGATTGCAGAATCTTATCTGATACCTTGCGCCGTTCTGATTTGCCAACCCCTTTCAGTTTGAGACCGTATTCGACGTTCTCGCGCACTGTGAGCCAGCCAAACGAAGTGTAGGTCTGAAAAACCATGCCCCGATCACGGCCCACGTCAGTCACCAGCTTGCCGTCCACCAGCACTTCTCCTTCCGTCGGGGGCAACAGACCGGCGACCGCTTTCAGGATTGTCGACTTACCACAGCCCGACGGTCCCAGGAACACGACGATCTCGCCCGAGTCCGGTTTATCTAAGACGTCAAAAGAGACGTCGCGCACAGCCTCAGTGCGATTACCCTTGCGATCAATATACGACACGCTCAAGTTCTGCACTCGCAGCTTAGGGGGCGCACCGCTTTGATCAGGGTGATAAGTAACGTGCGGCTTACCCTTTTGCTCGCCGACGTCAACGGCAATCGTGCCGGGTTCACCGGCCTGTGGAAGCGTTTGCGGACCTTCGTCTTCGGCCATAATCTGCTCGTGTTTAGGATGCTTCGCGCCAACTGAAGAGCACTGTGGAAACCAGGCGAATCAGAGCGTCGGTTAAAAGGCCGATGCCTCCGATAACCAGCAGTCCGGCAAAGGACCATGAGGCTTTTTGATGTGTGCGTGCGAGTTCGACCATGTAACCCAGTCCGGCTTCGGGGTTGACCGCTTCGGCAAGAATTACATAAGTCCAGGCAATGGCGTTCATTACACGAAAGCTGTCGAAGATCTCCGGCAAAGCCGCTGGAACTAGCACCGTCCTGACCACCTGAAACTTTGACGCGCCCAGAGTCAAAGCTGTCTGCACCAACTCTTCCGGAACGAGCCGAATAGAGGAGACAACCACCGGCAAGAGATAAACGAAAACGCCGAGAAAAAGAAACGCGATCTTTTGCTTCTCGTAAATGCCGAACCAGAGAATCAACAGCGGAATGAACGCAGAGATTGGCATGTACCGCAAAGGGGCCATGATTGGCTCGAAGAACCGATTGATGGGATCGAACGCGCCCATCAACACGCCGAGCGGCAGCGCCAGCGCCGAAGCCAATAGAAACGCTATCGCAATGCGCCGCGTGGAAACCAGAATCGCCGTTCCCAAATCGTAATGAATGAAAAGTTGGAGCGTGCCGCGAACCACTTCGGTTGGTTTAGGCAGAAAGTCAGGCGCCACCAGATTCCCATACGTCAATCCACACCAGGCGCCCAGGACCAGCGCCGGCGCCACAAAGCCGAGCACAAACGCTGTCTTCTTGGGCAGCGGTGAGCGAATCGAAAAGAGATTGTTTTTACGGCGAGCCATTGTGGATAAGAATGTCAGTGGTCGGTTGTCCGATACGCTTTAGCTTGTCGCTTTTGGCGATGAAGTCCCCTGCGAGAGTCAGCGACAAGCTAAAGGGTATTGGACAACGGACCACTGACCACGGACCATTACCCTGTTGCTAAGATCACCTTGATATCGGTGCGACGGTTTTGTTGCCGTCCGGCTTCAGTGACGTTCTCGGCGATCGGATTGCCGGAGCCGCGCCCGATAGTCTGGAAGCGCGTTGGCGGAATGTTCGGAAAGTTTTTGACGATGTAGTTCTTGACAGACTGCGCTCGCCGTTCAGAGAGGGTCAGGTTACCTGTAGACGAACCGGTGCTATCAGTGTTCCCTTCGACGCGCAGAATAGTGCTGCCGAAAGAAGTCATCGTCTCACCCAACTTGTCCAGCAACAGGTACGAGCCCGGCATGATCTCGTCGGAGCCTGGTGTGAATTGAATCTGAATCTGTTGATGCAGAATCGGGATGTCCTTCTCCGAAGGCGCCTTTGCCACGACTGGAGCTTCCTCGACCTTCTGACCGGGATAATTGGCGGCGATCGCCTGTAAGAATCGAGTATCAACCCAGCCTTTCGCGTCAACGGGCTTCGTTACCAGGGCCTTCTTGCGCCAGATAACGAACGCCGTGTCAAACAGCGTCTCGTAGTGTGATTTCGGACCCGACAGGCCGTAGAACTGGGCGTTGTCGGCATAAGGCGTGAGCTTCAATCCAGACAACATGCCTGACACCGTTTCGGTGTCAAGCTTTAGGGCCTTAGCAACTATTTCATACGAGGGATTCGGATTGTTCTTAATCATCTCGATACCGTCCAACCAGCCCCGCACGAAATCACGAACTGTCTCCGGCGCTTGATCGATTACTTCCTGCCGCGCACATAGTATGTCCGCAATGATGTTCGTGGCGGCTTGCGTGGAAACCAGCACGTGTGCATCGGTCCCTCGAAAAGTAACCGCGCCGGAGAGATCAGGCTCCCAGGTCACGGCGGCATCAACTTGTTTGGCTTTGAAAGCGGCGGCGGCAGCGGGCGCATCAGTTGTGAAGATGATGTTTTTCTCCACCGCTGCCCGATCTTCCGGCGACAGGCCCGACTGGGACAACAGGTAGAGAAGCAGGAAGTGTGACGGCGTAAACTGTGTGCAAGCGATCTTATGGCCTTTTAAATCTTCGACAGATTTGATCGAAGCGAGTGAAACAATGCCGTCCCCTCCGCGCGACCAGTCTTGCATGATAATCGCCTTGGCCTTTTGGTTCTGCTCGGCGAGGATCGACGCTTCGCGTGCCCAGTTGTCCACCGTGTTCCACATGATGTCCACCTGACCGCTGCGAAACGCAGCCAGTTTGGCCGCCGGGTCTTCGAGCAGCACAAACTTCACGTCGATGCCGTATTTGTTTTTGTAGGACGAGCCGGCATTTGGATCCATACCATTATTGAAGACGATACCGGGTGCATGGCCGGCCCAGGTGTTGATGCCAACTATGAGCGGCCGGTTTAACCGACCCGTGCCGACTGAAGCCGCACTGACGCCGGTTGAGCCTGCATTCCGCGCCGGATCACCGGGCGCGCCATTTAGCTTATCGAAGTCGCCCTTCGAGTCACCTCCGGTCGCCCTGTCACCACCGGCCCACTGTTTGATCGCAGCGCCTTTGTAATGCCAGGTCGCAAAGCCGATAACGAAGAACACTACAGCTGCTATAAAAGCTTTTGCCAAAGGAGTCAGTTTCATAGTCACCTCAAGTTCAGAAGTCAGAGATCAGAGGTCCGCAGTCAGTGGCCAGTAATCAGTGGTCCGTTGTCAGTGGTTTCGCCGTTGTACTTTGAGCTTTGTGCTTTGAACTTTGCACTTGTTGCCAAACATCATAGGTCCGGTGAAAGCGACACAAACTAAGAAGAACAAACACCAAGTACAAAGCTCAAAGCACCGAAAACAACGGACAACTGACAACTGACGGCTCTACATCGTTTTATTACTCTGTGCACTTTGCTGTGCAGCCTTTTTGGCCTTCAGCTCGGCGAGCTGCTGTTTGGCTTGCACGTCGCCGGTTTGATTGCGAAGTGCGGCGAGCCTGGAGTCGAGCGATGATTCAGACAGCTCTTTGCCCAGATTCGCTTCGGCGATCGTCGTTTTGATATGCTGGCGCACGTTATCCAGCGCTTTGACTTCCGCATCCACGGACAAGCCGTCTAGTTGTTCCTGCACCTTGATTCGCGCCTGCGCCGATTGCATCTTGGCCAACATCGAATCCCGCTCGCCCTGCAACTTCCTGATCTCAGATTGCACGCCCAATAAAGATCCCTTAGCAGAGTCGGCGTCCCCACGCGCTGTCTCCATCTCTGCTTTTAGATCCGTGACTTCTGTAGTCAGTTCATTCTTCTTCTGGATCAGTATGAGGGCTAAATCATCCTGATTGGTGGAAACGGCGGTATCCAGTTCCGCTTCGGTTTGGGACAACCCGGTGGTGGCGCGTTTGTAACGTTCGTCGATGTCTTCGCGGCGACGAATGATCCCTGCCGTGGCAGTTTTCAGTTTCGAATATTTGGCTACCATCGAATTGATAGCGTTCTCATAGGCAATTTCGGGATGCTCTTTTTCGATGTCCGAAATCCATAGCGATAGGAAACCTTTCCAGAGGTTAGCCAAACGTTTGAACATAGGTCTTCTTTCCTTTCTTTAACTAGCCGGATTTTCCGCCTGGTCTGAAGGATCGTGGAGTTTCGGCGAAGCTTTAACTACGCGAGCGACTGTGTCCCGCCCAAAGAACTCCAGCACCTGCTGAACCTCAAGCTTCTTATCGTTGCAAACCTTAATCAAATTCTGCTGTTCATTCACACTTTGCTGCATTACGCCGCGTATGTTTTTGATCTCCTCTTCGTATTGCTTGATGCGTGCGTCCGATTCCTGAATCAACTTGTCGTTATCCGCCGCTCCGTTGCGGATATAGCCATCGAGCGCCTGTATCTCTTCGACGCTAGCCTCAATGATTTTTTCAATCGGAACACCAAAGGCTTTGAGCGATGCCTCGACGATCTGCTTCTTCACCGCCGCATCTGTGCCAGCCGGCAGGCTGCGCAACAACTCTGTGGTTCTGGCTACGCGCTGCTGCTCTTCTCCGTCTACTCCAGCAGCCGCGAACACAGCGCCGAAATCAACCTGGCCGCCCGTTGGGGGCGGTGGAGACGTCTTAAAAACTTCCTGAGTGGGAGACGGGGTTGCGTAATCTTCGCGACTCGGTGACGATGCTTCGTCCGAGGCAGATGGTAAACCACTAAGTCCGTCGCCTTCGATTCCTGCTGACCCGATCGGGTCCTCCCGCTCTATGAACCAACCGGCGACAGTAGAGCCCCATCCTTTTTTCTCACTCATAGAAAGCCTTCCGCTCCTCTGCCTGTCATATATCTGTAGAGAATAGTCAGGTGTCAGGTGTTCAGTTGGTCTTTGCGCTTTGGACTTAAAGAACAGGGAACAAAGGCCCAAGGCCGAAGACCCGAGTTGGCAACGGACCACTGACTACTAACCACATCGCGGTCTGGCTCGACGCTAATGCAATAGCAACGCATCCAAACCTGGGTGTATCTGTGACCTTCAGACGACCACCTGTTATTCCTTTATGTTTTTTCGCCTGATCAGCCGGAAAGCGGAAAATAACACAGCTGTTCAGACTGAAGGCCCCCAAGGTGCGCAGAGTTTCTTCGGAACCGGAAATACAGAGTCTTGCCGTGACAGCTTAACATACGTCTCGATCCCGATGAAGGGGTTGGTCGTAGTCACTTCTTCCTTCTGTCCCTAATTCAGACAACTGACTCCGTGATTAACCGCTACCGCAGATAGTACTGACAAGTTGCCGCGCCGAGGATCATGATCAGTATGGTCAATAGAGATGCAGTGTCAGTGCTGACTACAGCCGAAAGCCGAGCTGCATCATGTTGTGGTGGCGTGAATGTTGCCGTAGAGGAGGAGGCCAACAATAAACAGATAACAAGAATCGCGTACATTCAATCAGTCCTTTACAGCGTTGTAGACGGTCTAAAGGCCGCTGGAGGTTGGCGTGGAGTAGGCAAACGGAATTGCCACGCGATTTGGAAAAAGTTCCGGAGCCACTCCGAGTGGTCAGCCGAGCATCTGCCGTTCGTTCACTTCCAAGCCCCATCATCCTGATCCCGCCAATAGTAGAGCTCCAAAGCTGGAACATCAATCTCTTTAGTTATTTACCCTTTATACAAACAAGCTCTACGTTTTTCCGGCCGCGCGGGTCCTGGTTTCGTTTTCGCCAGGTCTGTTGAGGGAACTGGATTCGTAGGCCGCAGCAGTCTGGGAGTTTGCCGGATAGTTCATCATGCCGGATCAGAACAAAGTGTCCATCATGCCGGGTCAACACAATAAGGAACTGCCGATTCTCATGAGACAGCCGGTCAGCGTTTCAAGCTGGAACTTTCGGGAAACAGCCACGATTCTATTCCGAAGAAAATGGCTCCTCGTCGGCGTGTTTTTGCCGATCGCGGCAATCACTGTTCTCGTGGTGCTATTTCTTCCCAACCAATATCAGTCGCGGATGAAGATCCTCGTGAAGAACGCACGCGCAGACGTAGTGATCACGCCTGGGCGGACCAATCCCACAGAGGTCAACTCCGACGTTAGCGAAACTCAGATCAATTCAGAAATTGCATTGCTAACCAGCAAGGATTTGCTCGAACAGGTGGTGAAGCAAAATGGACTGGAGCGGCCAGCTTCGTCCGCCTTTTGGAACGATCAGATTCCGCCGGCTGAAAGGGCTGTGCACCAATTGGAGGAAGACCTCGAAATAGTTGCAGTGAAGAAGGCTGACATCATAGAAGTCCGTTACACGTCGCGTTCTCCGGAGACCGCGGCGGCAGTTTTGCAGGGCCTGGCAAATCTCTATCTCGACAAACACCTCAAGCTCCACCGGCCGCCGGGCACGCATGAATTCTTTCAAAATCAGAGCAGTCGGTACGGCGAGCAACTACAGGACGCGGAAACCAGCCTCGCGACGTTTCAGGAGCAGAACCATTTCATTTCGCTTGAGCAGGAGAAGCAGTTGAACCTGCAGAAGATGGCTGACGTCAGGTCCCGATATCTCGAGTCGGTCGGCGCGGTGAAAGACACGAGTGAACGTATCGACAAACTCCAGCGGCAACTAAGCACGGTCCCAGCGCGCGTGCCGACGCAGAGCCGTTCGGTGCCCAACCAATACGCACTCGAGCGACTGAGCACCATGTTGGTCGAACTAAGAAACCGCCGAACGCAGTTGCTGACAAAATTCCGGACTGATGATCGGCTGGTACGAGAAGTCGATCAGCAGCTCAGAGACACGACTGCGGCGCTAAAAGAGGCAAAGACTGTAACGAGCATTGAGCAATCGTCAGACATAAACCCGCTGCGGCAAATGCTGGAAACAGAGATGGCGAAAGCGCGTTTGGATCTGGCTGGCCAACAAGCGCGCCGCGATGACCTGGCCCAGCAAATTACTCAATATCAAACTGTGCTCTCCCGACTTGAGCAGGCGACCAACAAGCACGGCGACCTTGAACGACGAGTGAAGGAAGCCGAAGACAACTATCAGTTGTACGCCAAGAAGCAGGAAGAGGCCCGGATCACTGACGAGATGGACCAGAAGAAGATCACCAACGTTGCACTCGCTGAAACGCCGATAGTCCAACGCGCTCCGGTCAAGCCGAATCGTTTATTGACGCTGGCATTGGGAATCTTCCTGGCCTTTTTTGTAAGTCTCTGCGCCGTCTTCGTTGCCGAACTACTTCGCGACACAGTGCATACACCGCGTGAGCTGGAACTACTGGCGGGAATTCCAGTTATTGCGACCCTTCGCGAGGAATCATGGTCAACCAGCGAAGCTTAGTTGCCGGGTGCTTTTAGGAAGAAGCGGAAAGGCGAACGAATGCCGGTGTGGCAAAGCTACGGAATCCTTTTAACCAGCTTCAGATATTAATTTGCCAGGGGGGCGGATAAACCACAGTGCAGCTATTCAATTCTGCGACACGGATCCGAAAGGAGCCACGCTCCAGATCGGTAACGCGAGAGCCGCAAGGCGTTCAGTTTCTCCTGGCCCGCGTGCAATCAGGGGGCAGCAAGCGAACTGGCGGCGCGATACTGGCCTTCACCTCCGCAAATCCGGGTGAAGGTGTCAGCCACGTGGTGCAGTTCTTCGCGGAAAAGCTCGCGAGCCAAATGGGAAAGCCGACACTGGTTGTAAACGCCGAGCGATTGCGGGGGTTGAGTATTACCGACCTTATGAGAATGCCTGCCATGCAAACGAAAGTTGGAAACCTTTGGTCGGTTCCGGATGAAGCATCAAGCAACGGTAACGGAAATGGTTACGGCAATGGTAACGGCAACGGTAACGGCAACGGTAATGGTAATAGTAATGGAGCCGGCAAGTCGCGTGATGATGAAAAACCGCAACAGCTCGAATCGGAAACTGGTCTCGATCTACTCCAATCTCTCGGCGCAATCTTCGATTACACGTTGATCGATTGCCCTTCGATCAGTAGCTCATATGATACCGCTATGCTGGCGCCGAACGTCGATGGAGTGGTGCTGGTAGTCGAAGCCGATCGGACAAAGCGGGATCAGATTTTCCGCGCCAAACATGCCATCGAGATGGCTAAAGGAAACTTGATGGGCCTGGTATTAAACAGGCGCCGCCACGTCGTACCGGAATGGTTCTATCGAAGACTCTGAAATCTTTACAAGCACTCTGGAATTGGAGAAGGCACGTTCGTGCGGACTTACTTCAAACGAGTGCATATCTTGATGCTTGAGCTGTATTTATGCGAGCCAGCCTGGAACTTTCAAAACAACTCCCGTCTTACGAGCGCAGAGTTGCGTCCGCCGCACCGGTCCATGTCAAAACCTCAGCCTCGCAGTTTCTTATTCGGACCTACAAGATTGCTGATGTCCTCATAGCGATTCTCTGCATACCCACCGCGTTCATTATCGTAAACAGCCGCACCATGCCCGAGGATGCCACCGGATTCCTCGCGCTCCGGGTTTCAGTCAAGAACGTGTTGCTTATCACTCTCTTCGCTTTGCTGTGGTCCGGCATCTGTCACACCTTTGGCCTCTATCGCCACGAACGGCAAAACCCGGAAACGATCATCCGCGCGGCGGCGGCAAGCGTTTGCGGAGGCCTGTTCATCCTGCTGTTCATGATGACCAGCCGCGCCGGGCTCTTTGGGCTTAACACGGTCTTTCTCGCCTGGGGTCTGGCGATATCTTCCACGGTTGCGGTACGGCTGCTGCTCAATGCGCTGGCGGCGCCCACTAACCTGAGCAATCATCCGCGACAAGTGCTTATTGTCGGCAGCGGTGAGCGTGCGCTGAAGCTTTATCGACGACTGAATGGAAAGTCGCGCGCTGACTATCAGGTGATCGGTTTTGTGGATAGCACCGGATCCGGTGCTCCCTTCCACGAAATTCAGAGCAAACTTCTGGGTAACCTCGCACAACTTGAAGAGATTCTCGTTGCCAACGTTGTTGACGAAGTCTTGATTACTCTCCCAGTCAAATCCTGCTACGCGCAGATCGAGAGAGCGATTCAGGTCTGCGAACGCATCGGTGTGGAGTCGAAATATCTATCGGAGATCTTTGAAGCTTCGCGCGCCAGGACGGGCTATGAACGAATGGAAGGCTTTGCCGTCACTTCGCTGAAGCCGGTGATCCACGATGCGAGATACGTCGTGAAGCGGGCCATCGATATCGTGGGCGCGTCACTCGGATTGATCATCTTGTCTCCACTGTTTGTGTTGATTGCCGTCGCGATCAGGTTGACCAGCGGCACGCCTGTTTTCTTTAGCCAGGAGCGCTACGGACGCAACAAGCGCCGGTTCAAAATGCACAAGTTTCGCACGATGGTGCCCAACGCAGAGGCGCTTCAGAGTGACCTCGAGCACAGAAACGAAGTGCTCGGTCCCGTTTTCAAAATTAAGGACGATCCGCGGATGACCAGGCTCGGCCGGCTGCTGCGGCGAACTTCATTAGACGAGTTGCCGCAGTTGCTTAACGTAGTCAAAGGCGAGATGTCGTTAGTTGGCCCACGGCCGCTGCCGTTGCGGGATGTTTCGCGCTTTGAAGAAGGCTGGCTGATGCGACGCTTCTGCGTGGCCCCAGGACTCACCGGTCTCTGGCAAGTGAACGGCCGAAGTCACTCCAGTTTCGATCAATGGGTGGAACACGATCTGATGTACATCGACACCTGGTCGCTCACGCTCGATATAAAGATCCTTTTGAGAACTGTGCCGGCTGTGCTGAAAGGGGTTGGCGCCCTGTAAAGGCAGAGTTCTACACGCAAGTCTGAAATATGCGTCCGTTAATAACATTGGCAAAGATAGCAACCTCGGCAACCTGGGTCGCAACCAGGCAGGACCGGCGAAAAGGTCGCATGGTTCCTCCAGTGCTCTGTTACCACCGGGTGTTGCCCGAGGTCGCCGGGACCAGCGACCCACCCGATTATTCCGTCACGCCGCAGCAGTTTGCCGCCCAGATGTCGCTGCTTAATGACGAAGGATTCACGTCATTGACGCTGGACGAATACTTCGAGGCCGCGAGTGGTTTGCGGGAGTTGCCTTCGCGCTCGGTGCTGGTGACGTTTGATGATGGATTCGCCGACAACTACTCGGTGGCATGGTCCATTGCCCGGCGCTTCGGCGTGAAAATCAATCTTTTCATCTGCACCGGATTGCTTGCAGGCGAACGCGTCCCCGCTTTTGCGGAAAACAACGCTCGGGCGCAATTGAGCCGAAAGAAGTTTCCCGAACACTGGCTGCCGCTTTCCTGGGAGCAGCTGCGCGAGATGAGGGCCGGCGGCGTAGCCATTGGTTTTCACAGCCACCATCACCGCAACCTGGGCCGGATGTCTGAACCAGAGATTGCCTGCGACGCCTCGGAGGGCATTTCAATCTTTAGAGAACACCTGGAAGAGGCGCCGCGATTCTTTGCGTTTCCGTTCGGTCATTACGGCTCATATCCAAAGGCAGCCATAGATATCTTAACCGCCCAGGGCATCAAGATGTTTTTTACAACCGAGTTAGGCCGCACGCCGGTGGGCCGGGGCGGAGGGTTGTTTTCCAGAATCGTAATTCATTCGGAAGACAATCTGAGCTCCTTTCGCCGCAAGCTCTTCGGTGGATACGACTGGGTGGGCAGGTTGCGCAGGTTCGGCTATTTATTGCGGGCTTTAGGCGGCAGCGACTCGCGGAAGCTGTCGCGCGCATAGATTGACTCATGGAAGCCGACACCAGAATCTCAACCGCTCAAGAACGCTCCTGGCTCAGGAGTTTGAGTCGTGGACGCAGTCTTGAGTTGCAGGGATTCTGGGCGATTGCAGACCAGGGCGTGGTCAGCCTCGGAAACTTTCTGACCACAATCATCGTGGCTCGGGCGGTGAGCCCGGAAGTATACGGTATCTGGACCGTCATCTTTGGTTTGATTCTGTTTTTGAATGTGGTGCATGGGTCGTTGATCACTTACCCGCTGTCAGTGCGCTTAGCGTCGCGCGACGACCCCGACGTGGGTCAGCTCGTTGTTTCATCGCTTGCGCTAACGGCACTTCTGGCTCTGCCGCAGGCGTTAATTCTTTTTGGCGCTTCGTTTCTGATTGGCGGTCCGGTCCTGGCCCTATGGGCCATTCTCGGATTGATGTGCTGGCAGCTTCAGGAAACGACGCGGCGTGCGTTGATGGCTCGCCTGGCCTTTCGCACCGCATTGTTCACTGACGCGATCAGCTATCTGGGCCAGGCTGGGCTTCTCTGGTTACTTGCTCGCAACGGAAAGCTAACGCCAGAAGTTGGTTTCGCCGTAATCGCTTTAACCTGTGGCGTAGCTGCGGTAGTACAAGTGAGCTTGATGCGCGTTCGATTAACCGCCCCGATCAGCTTAAGAGATTGGGCGCGGAGTTTCTGGAGGACCGGCTATTGGGTCCTTGGGTCGAGTCTGGTAACGAACTTTAGCATTCAGGCCGTGCCGTGGGCTCTCTTCCTGTTTCGCGGACCAGCAGAAGCTGCCGGGTTCCAGGCAATCTCGAACCTGCTCGGCGTCGCTCATCCGATCATGCTTAGTTTGGGAAACATCGTTGTCCCTGCCGCGGCGCGGGCACATATGAAGGATGGCCTGCTCGCGGCTCGTCGCGTCGCGCTGCGGCATGCCGCGCAGGGCGGATTACTGCTGCTGCCGTACGTTGCGGCACTTTTGATCTTTCCCAGGCAGTTGCTGGGACTTTTCTATGGTTCAAGCTCGCCATACGTGGCGCTGGACAGTGCGCTGCGGCTGTTAACAGTTATCTACGCGCTTCACTACGTGTCGTTGACGTTGAAGTATCTGCTCAACGCATTGGAAAAAAATCGGCCGCAGTTTGTGGCGGAGTTGTGCGGCAGTTTGCTGCTCGCGGGTCTGGTAGTACCGCTGGTGCTTTGGTTTGGGTTGCCGGGGGCCATTCTTGCGACAGGCCTGTGGCTAGCGACACGGCTGACCGGCAACATGATTATCCTGCGTCAGGTGCAGGCTTAGAAAAACGAGGGGCGTTTTCACACAATCGGCACGCCACGCGGGTTGCGGCGCTCCCGCTTTGAAGATCAATTGGGAACGGTGAGTAAATGAAGATACTTCTTGTCGGTCATGCCTGCGGTCCTGATCGCGGCTCGGAACCAGGTGTTACGTGGCACTTCGCCTGGCACCTTTCACTCGCACACGAGGTTTGGGTAATGACTGATCCACAATTCAGGGCGGACATCGAACGTTATCTTGAACTCCACCCGAACCCCAATCTGAACTTTGTTTGGGTTGGGCTCCCGCCGCGTTGGGACCCGCGCCGCACGCCTGGCAGCGACAAAGGTATCAGGTTGCACTATTTGTTCTGGCAGCGGGCCGTGTTGCGTGAAGCGCGACAACTACACCGCAAACAGAATTTCGATGTTGTTCATCACTTGAGCTGGGGCACGATCAGCGCGCCACCCCTCCTCTGGCGGCTGCCTATCCCGTTTGTTTGGGGACCAATTGGCGGAGGGCAAACCACACCCGTCGCGTTTCGTCGTTACTTTGGTGTGGGTTGGGGAAGAGAAGTGCTCCGCACGCTTCGAGTCAAAGTTGCGACGCGTTTACCGGGCTTGCGGCGGGCCGTGCGCGAGAGCGCGCTGATTCTCTCAACCAATCCGGAGACAACTCACGCGCTAACGGCGGCCGGGGCCCGACAGGTGCGCTTCTTTCCAAACATTGGCGTGCCGGAGCAGTTGATGGGCCACTCACCCGACGAGCATGCGCCCAAGCGACGCGAGTTAGTCATTCTTTGGGTCGGCCGGCTGATCCCACTTAAGGGTTTACCCCTGGCGCTCGAGGCCCTCGCGCAGATCGATCGATCTTCGCCGGTCCGTCTGCGAATTCTTGGCGAAGGCCCGCTCCGGGCCGACATGGAAAACCTGGCCCGGTCCCTCGGCGTCAGTGACCGCGTGGAGTTTGTCGGCGCTGTGCCCTGGTCACAAATGATGGATTACTACCGCGGGGCCGACGTGTTTCTGTTCACCAGTCTACGCGATTCCTCCGGTGCAGTTATCACCGAAGCTTTGGCTTACCGACTGCCAATTCTCACGCTGAACCATCAGGGGGTTGGCGCAATTGTTCCGCCAGAGGCGGCAATCAAAGTAGCGGTGACAAATCCTGAAGAGACGGTGAGAGCGCTGGCCGCTGGAATACGCCGGCTGGCTGAGTCGCCTCAGTTGCGTAGACAAATGGGCGAAGCGGGCTGGATCCATGCACAAGGCATGGGCTGGCAGCAGCGTGCGGAGCAGATGACCGAATGGTACGAGGAGGTAGTGGTCAATTATCGCGGTAACGAACGCTATGCTTATGCAGCACTCTAGCCAGATTAGAACCTACGCATCAGCGGAAACGCTGCCGGCAAAAAGCTTGTTGCCGGTGGGTCGTGTTCGGCTGCTCGTTGCTCTGGGGTTGATTGTTTTGGCCTTTATGCCGCTCGTGCCGCCGGTAGATGTGCTTGAAGGAGGGACGACCACTCGCGGCTTCATCGAATTTAGTTTGATCCTCGCGGGCCTGGCGTTGCTCGGGATCTATCTCAAAGCGCAGGGAGCTTTTTCTTTTGACGTGAAGTCGCCGGTGTTCCTGCTCATCAGCCTGTTTACATCCTGGGCCGTCCTGTCATCGATCTGGTCGCCCGATCCGGTGCTGACGATCGCGAAGAGCGCGGAACTCTGGTGCATCTCGCTGGCGGCTGTGATGTTCGTCACGTTGGCTGGGCGAGCGGAGATGACCAACGGAAAACTCGCAACAATCCTGGGTTTGTCGATGGTGGCCGTGACCTGCGGCGTGGTGGTAGCGAACATCTACTTCTGGGGCGTGCCGCTGCCAACCACGGGTGATGCCTCTCTGCCGCTGGAATTAATTGGCGAAGAGCCGTCATTGGAAAGGCCACGCCTGATTCTTGCTTACCAGCACCCGCTGCTGACGGGGGACCTCCTGGCGCTTTCAGCAATCAGCTTGTTTGTAGCTGACCTGCGGAAGGCATGGAAAGCGATTCTGATTCCCGGCGTGCTGGCGCTGCTGTGGTTGACGGATGCCAGAGGGCCCACGGGCGGCTTGCTGGTAGCAATGGGGGCATTAGCCGTTTTGAAACTTAGAAAGAATGACGTGCGAGCCATCGCGGTGATGTTGGCCATTTCTATTGGTCTTGCCACTGCACTTTTTTTTCAGGACCGTCTGCCTGCGACCTTCGCCTCTCTGATGACCGACGATGTGCCCACGCTCAATTCACGCACCGAGCTATGGACCAAAGGTCTATCGCATGTGGTGGCACAGCCCATACTCGGTACCGGCTACTACGCTTCGCGGTACCTGCTGGTCAAGGACTTCGAGTGGGGCGGTCATGCACATAACTCGTTTCTGGAAGTGCAAATGACCACGGGCGTGATCGGTCTCCTGATGTTGTGTGCGTTTGTGCTCTACGTGTTCAAAGAAATTCTAACGACCAGGAACGCCTTGCTTCTCGGCGTCACCCTCTACTGTTTGATTCAGGGCACGCTGAACCCGCTGCTCTTTTACCCGGGGCTGGCAATGTTTGTGATCACAATTGCCGTGCTCAACGCCGGCTTCAAGAACCAAGCCGGTGATTACCCCTCGCGCTTAGAAAGGGCACTTGTGCCGCCGGACGGACAAGTCCGCTCTCTAAACGACTAGTGACTAGAGAAAAGTTTTTGTGATGAAGTCAAACGATATGGTCAAACTCTTAATCATCGGTCAAACGCCGCCGCCTTACCTCGGTCAGATGCTGTCCATCGAGAGCCTCGTCAAGGCGCAGTACCGGGACATCCGTGTCTATCACACGCGCCTGAATTACTCGCAGACGACTGACCAAATCGGCAAGGTCAGGATCCGAAAACTGTTTCACCTGCTTCGGGTGATACTCGAGAGTAGCTACAAGATCATCAGACACCGAATTGACGTCATCTATTACCCACCCGGCGCCGACCCGGTTCCTGTCTTGCGAGACATTGCGACCCTGCTGGTGCTTCGTCGTTTTCGACGAAAGTTGATTCTTGTCTTTCATGCCAGTGGCCTGTGCGAGAGAGTTTCCTCGTGGCAAGGATTTCTGCTCTGGCTCTTCAAAAAGGCATTCTTCTTCCCGGACGCCGCGATTCAGAAGTCGTCGCTTAATCCTCCTGACGGCGAGTTCATCAAAGCCAGGACCATCTACACAGTGCCGAACGGCTGGCCCGATCAATTCGAGAGATTTCGCAAGCGCAAAGCCATTAATTTCGTGCCGGTGATTCTATTTGTCGGTCTCATTAGGGAGGACAAAGGTGTCGAAGTCCTGATTGAAGCGGCGCGTCTTTTGAGAGCCCGCGGACGAAAGTTTCGGGTCCAACTTGTCGGCGAATTCACTTCCGAAGAATACCGGGAGAAGTTGTTCCGCGAAGTAAGTAAGCAGGGACTGGACCAGTGTGTTGACTTCTGCGGACGGAAGGTCGGCGACGAGAAATGGGCACACTACCGGAGCGCAGACATTTTTTGCTTTCCAACTCACTACAGCTCCGAGTCGTTTGGCAACGTTCTGGTAGAAGCAATGATGTTTGAGCTGCCGGTAGTTTCAACCACCTGGCGTGGTATCCCCGGCATTGTGGAAGAGGGAATCACGGGGTTCCTGACGGAGATTAAGGATCCGGAGGCAGTTGCCAATCGGCTAAACCGATTGCTGAACGATGAGCAACTGAGAATCAGCATGGGACGGGGAGGACGCGAGCGTTATCTCGATAAGTTCACGATTGAAACGTACGTGGAGAAAACCAGAACAGTTGTTTTGGAAGTAGCAAATGAGAAACATGGCCCTCGCAGTATCAAAAGTCGAGAAAGACACAGAGTCACCGCCGAGGCAGGTTGAAGTTCCCTTCTTTCGACCAACCATCGGGCGCGACGAAATCAGCGAGGTTGTAGAGTGTCTGACCTCCGGCTGGCTGACCACAGGTCCGCGTGTCCAGAGGTTTGAGCGACTGTTTGCTGAAGCAGTAGGCGCTTCTCAGGCCATTGCTCTCAACTCTTGCACCGCAGCGTTGCACCTTGCTGTTGAGGCGCTTGGTTTGAAAACAGGACAAGCGGTGCTGGTGCCCACCATGACCTTTGCGGCAACGGCGGAAATTGTGCGCTACCTCGGCGGTGTTCCGATTTTGGTCGACTGCGATCCCGTTTCGGGAAACATGGACCTTGCAGATGCGGAACAAAAACTCGAACGACTCCGGAAGAAGCAATTGCTCGGCAACGTGCCGGGTGCGGCCAATGTTGTCGGCATGATTCCGGTTCATGTTGGCGGCCTCATGATGGACGTTGAGGCTGTGCAGCGATGTGCAGCCCAAAGAGGATTGTGGATTGTCGAAGACGCTGCGCACGCTTTTCCGGCGGCGTGGCGCCGCCCTGAAGGAGATGCGTGGCGACGTTGCGGCGAAGGCACAGCTTCCGTCAGTTGCTTCTCCTTCTACGCCAATAAGACGATCACCACCGGAGAAGGTGGAATGGCGGTAACGGACGATCCTGAGCTGGCGGAACGCATTCGCCTGATGTCGCTCCACGGGCTGTCGAAAGATGCCTGGCAGAGATATTCGGACGGCGGCTGGGACTACCGGATTCTCGCCCCGGGTTTCAAGTACAACCTGACGGACATTGCAGCTGCCATCGGAATCCACCAGCTTGCACGCGCCGAAGAGGTGAGACGGGAGCGCGAGAGCCTCGCACGATTCTACCGCGAGGCATTAGGAAACGTTGCTGAGATTGAGTTGCCGCCCGAAGACCGGAACCGCATTCATTCGTGGCACCTCTTCCCAATCAAGTTGCGACTCGAGCGTCTCAATATCAACCGAAACGAGTTTATCGAGGAGTTGAAGCAGAGCGGGGTAGGCACTTCGGTCCATTGGCGTCCGTTGCACTTGCATCCCTACTACCAGGAAACGTTTGGCTGGAAACCAGACGATTTCCCAGTGGCAACTTCGATGTGGCAGCGACTGGTGAGCCTGCCGATCTTTTCCGGCATGACCAGCGAGGAAATTGACCACGTCGTGAACACCGTCAGATACCTGTGTGCGAAGCATGTCAGTTGAAACTTACAACTCGAAGGTGACGACAGTCGGCACGGATGCGAACAGTCTGTTGCGCATGAATCCGGGATCCTCGCTGACGCCAGCTCCGTCAAGTGTGCGTTGGAAGCCGTCGAAAGTTGCCAAGAAGCGCTTTCGGTTTGCAATCGACACGGTGGTTTTGATCGCGGCATTTTTGTTGGCCTACAAATTGAGATTCGATTTTGTCCTTTCGGCTCACTTATGGCGCGACACGCTCGTGCAATTGCCGGTGGTGGTTGGAATCGAACTTCTTTTTCTCAGGATTGCGGGAGTCGGCCGCTTTGTCTGGCGTTACACCGGGCTGGCGGAGGCGCGAACATTTGCGCTGGCTGCGGTCGCCTCGGTTATTCCACTTCTCGCCATGCGACTCGCACTGCCGGATGAATTGGACGTACTGCAAGTGCCGCTCTCCGTCACGTTGATGAATGTGGTGCTCGCTTTTGGCGGTACGTTGGGAATGCGTGTCGTCCGGCGCGCAGTATTTGAGCGAGCCGAGAGGCAACGGCGCCCGCAAAGCGTTGCCCTAAACAGCAAGAAGCCCATTCTGCTGGTTGGAGCAGGTCATGCAGGGATCACGACCGCCCGGGAGATTCAAAGCGGAGCTGATCTCGACCTGGTGATCGTCGGTTTTGTAGATGACAACCCGCAGATTCAAAACACTGTGATTGCGGGCGTCAAAGTTCTCGGCACAACCGCGGACCTGGCGCAGCTGGTGCGTAAGCATTCCATTGATCATGTGGTAATCAGCCTCGTGCAGGGTTCAAGGCAGCAGTTTCGCAAGATCATCGAGACCTGCGAAAGCGTTTCCGCGAAAGTGAGGGTTATTCCCTCCCTCTCCGAAATAATCCAGGGCAGAGTCAGTGTCAGCCGCATCCGCGACGTGCAAGTAGAAGACTTACTGGGCCGCGAGCCGATCCATCTGGGAGAGACCGAACTGGCGCAGTTTCTTTGCGGAAAGGTGGTAATGGTTACGGGAGCCGGTGGCTCGATCGGATCCGAGCTGATCCGGCAGGTGGCCCGATTCGATCCTGCCCAGATTCTCCTGGTGGAACGCGCCGAGCCGTCGCTTTTTGAGATTCACCGCGAACTGGTTGGCTCTTATCCCTCGTTGGCTGTTATCCCACTCGTCGCGGACGTCTGCGACGAAAACCGGATACGCCATATCTTCGATGCTTACCACCCACAGGTGATCTTTCATGCAGCTGCCCACAAGCACGTTCCTATGATGGAGCTGAACCCGGCTGAAGCCGTGAAGAACAACGTGCTGGCAACGCGCAGCCTGGCCGAGCTGGCCGGCCAACGAGGCGTGGAGACTTTCGTCTTGGTCTCGACGGACAAGGCTGTCTGTCCTTCTTCGATCATGGGAGCGACGAAGCGCGTGTCCGAGCTGGTCATTCAATCGCTCAACTGCCGCTACGACAGAACTCGTTACGTCGCGGTCAGATTTGGCAATGTGATTGGCTCCACTGGTTCTGTGGTCAAAATCTTTCAGGATCAGATTCGCAAAGGCGGCCCGGTAACCGTTACCGACCCGCGCATGTTCCGTTACTTCATGACTATCCCGGAGGCCACCCGGCTTTTGTTGCAGGCCGGCGCGATAGGCGAGGGCGGAGAAATTCTAATTCTGGATATGGGCGAGCCGGTGAGCATTCTCGAGCTGGCCCAGGACACCATCACTCTTTCGGGCCTGAGGCCTTTCGAAGATATCGAAGTGGTCTTCACGGGATCCCGCCCCGGTGAAAAGTTAACCGAGCAGCTCGACCTGCAGAGCGAGAGTTTTACGAAAACCCGCCACCCAAAGATTTACATTGGCAAGATCGCGGCTTACCCGGAAGCAGAAGTCAGAGCGGCTCTAAAACGACTTGAGGAGCTTGCCGCCAGGGAGGCGCATGACGAGCTACGCAGCTTCCTTTGTGAGCTGCTGCCGGAGGCTGAACTGAACCATCGGCTTCCGCAAAGCGTGAAAACAGCCGGACGGTTAGGCCGTCAGAATGGCAAGTTGAAAAGAGATCTCGCGTAGCGGTTCACTTGATTGGAGGACTGGATGAAAAAAATTCTCATAACCGGAAGTGCCGGATTGATCGGTTCCGAAGCGGCCAGGTTTTTTGCTGCCAGGGGCTATCACATCGTCGGCATCGACAACGACATGCGGGCCACGTTCTTCGGACCTGATGCTTCTTCGAAATGGAATCTCAACCGGCTCACCGAGGATCTTGGCGCCCGTTACTCTCATCATGATGTTGATATCAGAGACGCTGAAGGGCTCGAGTCGATTGGCAAGTCAGTGTCTCACGAGATCAAGGCGGTGATTCACACGGCCGCGCAACCGTCACACGATTGGGCAGCTCGAGACATGCGCACTGATTTCACTGTCAACGCAAACGGCACTCTAAACTTGCTCGAGCTGACCAGGAGCCACTTTCCGCACGCGCCGTTTATTTTCACTTCCACGAACAAAGTTTACGGCGATACTCCGAACCGCCTTCCTTTGATCGAACAGGAGAAACGCTGGGAGATCGACGACACTCATGAATACCGCGACGGCATCGACGAGACAATGAGCATCGATCACACGAAGCACAGCCTGTTTGGCGCCTCCAAAGTCGCAGCGGATATTCTGACCCAGGAGTATGGTCAGTACTTTGATATGCCAACTGTCTGTTTCCGGGGTGGCTGCCTGACTGGTCCAAACCATTCCGGCACGGCTCTTCACGGCTTTCTGTCCTACCTGATGAAGTGCGCCGTGACGAACCATCCGTATACCGTGCTCGGCTATCGCGGGAAGCAAGTGCGCGACAACATACACAGCTACGACCTGGTGCGCATGTTTGAGGAGTTTATCGAGAATCCTCGAGCCGGCGCGGTTTATAACGCCGGCGGCGGGCGCGAAAGTAACTGCTCCATGCTTGAAGCGGTTCAGATGTGTGAAGAGTTAACCGGCAACCGGATGAACCTGACTTATTCGGCCGAGAACCGAATAGGCGATCACATCTGGTATATCAGCAACCTGAAGAAGTTTAAGACCGACTATCCGCGGTGGAAGTGTAATTACACAGTGCCGGACATTCTGGGGGAAATCTATCAGCACAATAGGGAGCGATGGATACGCACTTAACTCAATCAGCCCCGACACTTTCGGTATCGCCGGCTTCATTCAAGGTGCTCAGCGTAAACGTGAGCCGCGTTGATTATGAAGCTGCGGTGGCCGCGATCATAAACGCCGCCAAAAAGCGTCGAAGCTTCGGTGCAACTGCGCTGGCAGTCCACGGCGTGATGGAAGCTTACCGCGATGGCGCGTTTGCCGAAATGGTCAATCGACTTCACCTGGTTATGCCTGATGGGCAGCCGGTGCGCTGGGCCATGAATCTGCTGGGCGCGCGAGAGCTCAAAGATCGCGTTTATGGCCCAACGCTGATGTTGAAGGTTTGCGAGCGGGCGGCTGTAAATGAGTTGCCGATCTTTCTATATGGCAGCACGCAAGCTGTGCTGGATCGACTCAGCCGAAATCTGACTACGAAGTTTCCCGGTCTCATCGTTGCGGGAATGCAAGCCGACCGCTTCAGGGACGCATCAGTGGAGGAAGACGAACAAGACATCCGCACCATCAATCAATCAGGAGCGAGCATCGTCCTGGTTGGACGAGGCTGTCCGCGGCAGGAAAAATGGGTCGCCGCGCACCTCGGGAAGATTCAGGCCGCGATGATCGCTGTGGGAGCAGCGTTTGACTTTCACGCCGGCACGCTGCCGCAAGCGCCAAAGATTCTTCAGGACTACGGACTCGAGTGGCTCTTCCGTTTGGTGAACGAACCAAAACGACTCTGGCGCAGATACCTGATCCTCAATCCACTCTTCGTCTTGAACTTCAGTCAGCAGCTCATCAAATCAAAAGTCGGCTAAGCGGGGTTACGTGCAACGTGTGGTCCCATGAGGTCAGTACCACCGTGCGGTAGAGCCTGCGTGAATACTCAGAGATGCTAAGAGGACGGCTCAAGCCGTTCCAACTTGCAGGTTAGGAAGGGTGGCATGCCCCCGCTCGAGCGCCAAAGGCGGGACCGCTGGGTTTAGATTCAAGTTGCAGCACCACCGCAAGTCTGTGAGGCTTTCCAGTTAGCTGACGCTTTCCCAACCAGTCGCGCCGTTGGCGCTCGAGCGGGGGCATGCCACCCCTCCTAACCTGCAAATTATTGTAAGCGCTTTTTGGGTCACACAAATGCTAGACGTAGTCACATTACGCGAGCTGATGTCTTCGTTCGCCGGTTCGACCTTTCATTCCGCGACCCACTACAATAGCTCGCATGATTCCGCCCACCTTCAATGACATCCTGATTGCCCGCGAGTTTGTCGGGCAATACCTGTCCGCGACGCCGCTTACTCGCATCGAAAGACTTTCCAACGACTTTGGCTTTGATTACTACGCCAAGTGCGAGAACCTGCAACCAGTCGGCGCGTTCAAGGTTCGCGGGGGAGTAAATCTGGTCGGTACAGCCACCGATGAGGAAAAGCGTGCCGGGCTTATCTCGGCTTCGACCGGCAACCATGGCCAGTCGATCGCTTACGCCGGGCGTCTGTTCGGAGCGCGCGTGATCATTTATGCGCCCGCGGAGAATGTGAATCAGTCAAAGATGCAGGCTATGCGCGATCTCGGCGCCGAAGTTCGCCTGCACGGCCGCGATTTCGACGAAGCGCGCCATGAGGCCGAGCGCATTGCCCGGCAGGAAGGCCATCGCTACGTTCATTCAGCGAATGAACCAAAACTCATCGCTGGTGTCGGCACGATCGGTCTGGAGATTTTTGACGACCTCGCGGACGTCGATGTAATCATCGCCCCCGCGGGCGGCGGGAGTTGCGCTTCAGGCAACTGCATTGTTGCCAGGCACCTTGATCCGAACGTTCAGGTGATAGCTGTGCAGTCTAAACAAGCGCCGGCTATGTGGCATGCATGGAAGAATCGAACACTAGATCCCTATCCCACTATGGAGACTGAGCACGAAGGTCTGGCAACACGAGTGCCTTTCGAATTGACCAACCATATTTTGTGGGACCTGCTCGATGATTTTGTTCTGGTGAGTGACGAAGAGATCAACGACGCTATCCTTCTGCTGGCCCAGCACGGAAAACAAGTTGCGGAAGGCGCCGGCGCGGCGTCCCTCGCGGCGGCGATTAAACTACGCGATCAACTTCGAGGTAAGAAGGTCGTCGGTATTCTGACCGGCGGAAACATTTCGAGAGATCGGTTTGCAGCGATTGTGAAGGGCTAAGTCGTGATCCCAGCCTTTGAAAGGCTGTGTCAAAACTCGAGATCCCAGCGCCGAGGGCGCGAAATGTGAAAGCCTGGGCCATCGGCCCAGGTGTGACCAAGGGAGGTCCTTAGCTCTGAAAGAGCGAAATAATATTGAGGCAGCGCGAACACTGAGATCTTTGATCGACGCGCCTATTTCGCGCCTTCAGCGCTTCGAACATTCATGGATCCTTACCCAGGGCGCTACCACCCCAGCAGGGCTGCCCTGCTGGGGACCCCGGCTTGCCCTAGGCTTTTACATTTCGCGCCTTTGCCGCTGGGACCTGGAGTTTTGACACAAGCCTTGAAAGGCTGAGCCAAACTCAACTGTCGCTCTGCGACGTAAGGACCACTACTCACTGCCTTTCGCTATGTGTGTTACCGCACGGACAGTCAAGGCTTCTAGTGTTATTCCTACCTGTTCTTTAGATAAACCATCTTCGAGACTGGATCCGCCCGCAACCCGCAGTTGAGGTCGGTTCGGGCTCGCCTGGGATGATGTGAGCGATCCCAAGTAAGGAACCGAGTTTCCTATGAAAAAGCTCTGGATGATTTTTATCGCAATATTTGTGTTTTCGTTTGCGATATTAGGCTGGGTCGGCACAGAGATTTTCCGCCAGGCCCCGCCGATTCCGCGCGAAGTGGTGACGACGGATGGCCAGGTTCTGATTGGGCCCGAAGAGATATCCAATGGGCAAAACGTCTGGCAGGCAATGGGCGGAATGGAAAGTGGTTCTATTTGGGGACATGGCTCTTATGTTGCGCCCGACTGGTCGGCGGATTACCTGCATCGCGAAGCGCTTTTCATCCTGGACGAATGGTCGAATAAGGATTTCTCAAACGACTATGACAATCTGGCTTCTGAACAAAAAGCGGTCTTGCGCCAGCGTCTGCAAGATACCGTACGAAAAAACAACTATGACGAAACAACCGGCCGGCTGACTGTCGAACCGGTCCGCGCCCGCGCTTTTGAAGACAATCTCAAACACTACACCGATATTTTCGCAAACGGTAAGACCGTATATGCCGTTCAGCGCAACGCGCAAGCAGACCCCGCGAAACTTCGCCAGTTGAATTCCTTTTTCTTTTGGACTTCGTGGGCGTCTGCAACCAATCGTCCAAATAATACAATTTCCTACACCAGTAATTTTCCCTCCGAGCCGCTGGTTGGCAACGTGCCGACCAGCAGTGCAATTGTCTGGACTGGCGTCAGCGTTATCATGCTGTTGGCGGGTATCGGCTGGTTGGTTTGGTATTACGCCTCGCGCGAAACGGTATATGTTTCGGACGATGTGCCGGATAGTGATCCTCTAATCGGCGCGCAAATTTCGCCTTCGCAAAAAGCTACAGTCAAATACTTTTTCGTCGTTACGCTGCTGTTCCTTTTGCAAATCGCAATGGGAATGCTCACCGCACACTACGGGGTGGAGGGCGGCGGCTTTTTCGGAATTCCGCTCGCTGATTATCTGCCTTACGTAGTTACTCGAACCTGGCACACACAGCTCGGGATTTTCTGGATTGCGACGGCGTGGCTGGCCGCCGGACTTTTTATTGCTCCCTTCATCTGCGGTTACGAGCCGAAGCGTCAGAAGCTTGGCGTGGATCTACTATTCGGCGCGTTGCTAATAGTTGTTTTAGGGTCGATGGTCGGGCAATGGATGTCGGTAATGCACATGCTGCCCGGCAGTTTGTGGTTTTGGTTCGGACATCAAGGCTACGAATACGTGGATCTGGGTAGAGTCTGGCAAGCCGCACTTTTTGTCGGGTTGCTCTTGTGGCTTTTCCTGATTGCGCGAGCTGCCATTCCTGCGCTCAAGAAAAAGGGCACACCCAGATCTCTGATCACTCTCTATTTTCTGTCGACGGCCGGCATCGCGTTGTTCTACAGTCCGGGACTTTTTTGGGGAATGCGCTCGCACATTTCCGTCGTCGAGTATTGGCGCTGGTGGGTCGTGCATCTGTGGGTTGAAGGGTACTTCGAGGTTTTTGCGACGGTTGTCATTGCATTCCTGTTTGCCAAGCTGCGCGTTATTCGGGCCGAAAGCGCCGCGCAGGCAGCACTGCTTTCAGGCGCGATCTATTTAAGCGGCGGAATTATCGGCACGCTTCATCACCTGTATTTTTCTGGAACGCCAACCGTAGCTATCGCCTTCGGCTCGGTGTTTAGTGCGCTTGAGATCGTTCCACTGCTTCTGGTCGGACACGAAGCGGTGGCAAACATTCGCCGTTCGAAAGCACGGCCATGGCTCAGTCAGTACAAGTGGGTTGTTTATTTCTTTGTTGCCGTTGCGTTCTGGAATCTGGTTGGCGCGGGTATTTTCGGATTTATGATCAATCCGCCGATCGCGCTTTATTACATGCAGGGCTTGAACACGACCGCGGTGCACGCGCACGGCGCACTCTACGGTGTTTATGGCACGCTCGGACTCGGACTAATGCTGTTTTGTCTGCGGGCGATGAAGCCGGAACTCATTTGGAAGGAACGACCGATTTGGTTTGCCTTCTGGGCCATCAATATCGGTTTGATGTTGGAAATCCTCTTGAGCCTCCTGCCGGTTGGTTTGATGCAAACGTATCAATCGGTCTCAGTCGGCTACTGGTCGGCGCGGAGTTCCGAATTCATGCAGACAGACCTGATGCAGACTCTGCGTTGGATGCGAATGATCGGCGACACAATATTCGCCCTCGGCGCAATCTCGTTCGTTTATTTTGCACTCAATTTGATGTGGCAACGTCCTGACAAAAAGGCAGCCAGCGTTCCGCCGCAGTCAAAGGTAGTAACCGTTCCGGCGGAGGCAGAGGTCGTCTAGTCTGTCCACGGACTGATCAGGACGAGGTGGCGCAGCCGCCACACTGACGAGTTTAAATCGCGATGAACCCGTGCGCGGGGATGTTAACTACACGAGGTTCAGCGCCCACACACTCATCGCGAAGAAGCTGGATATCACGGGCCGCATCGTGCACAGCAACGCCACCTCAACCTTTGTTTTTACAGAAAGATTCTCGGGCAGAAATTCTAATCCCTGGGTTACCGGATTCCCCCCCGGTCCACTTGCCGCCACACCCAACACTCTGAACCTCGGCGAGTATGTCATCACAGGAAATACCACGCGGCCAAACACGCTTGTAGATATTGGCGTGACCTTTCTGGCTACCGATAAACTGCGAATCTCAAATACGTTTCGAGTGGAAGATGGGTGATATCTCGATGTTTCAGTGTGTAGAATGCCATCCGCGAAAGGAATGAGGTACAGTGCAGTTGCAAAGACGTGCCTCTCTTTGGAGACAAGTATGCTGAATGTCAGGTCGGGCGACTAGAATAAGCAAACCAGAGAAGCTTATTCGAGGAGAACGACGATGACAAATCAGATTCAAGAGACAACCTTGATTCCACGTGACTACGAC
>JBPCKD010000066.1:0-58705 GCA_051004635.1 Pyrinomonadaceae bacterium | reverse complement strand
CAGTCCGGCTGCCTGGCTTTTCTCCGGATGAAACTGAACACCGCAGACATTTTCCTGGGCGACCACTGACGGATAAAGTGCGCCGTATTCTGTCTCGCCGATGACAACCGCACTGTCGTGCGCCTCGCAGTGATAAGAATGAACAAAATAGAAGAAAGCGTTGTCTGCAATATCAGCCAGCAAAGGATGAACCCCACGTTGCCGCACCTGGTTCCAGCCAACCTGAGGGACTAAAAGATCGCCGGGAAGACTCCGGGGAAAGCGTTGCACTCGTCCCGGCAGCAAACCTAAACCTGAAGTCGTCCCAAACTCTTCTGACTCTTCAAACAGCATTTGCATCCCGACACACACACCAAGCAGCGGCGTTCCTTCCTTCACGCGTTCGCGGATGAGCTCGTCAAATCCGCGCGAGGATAGTTCCTTCATACATGCAGCAAACGCCCCCACCCCCGGCAATACGAGGCGGTCCGCACTACGCAACAACGATTCGTCTGACGTAACCACGGCGTCGCAGCCGGTCGCGGCAAAAGCCTTCTCAACCGAGCGCAGATTTCCCACGCCGTAGTCAATGATGGCCACACGCGCCGCTTTAGCCGCGATAATTGTGGGGGTTACGATGATTAAAGGGCCCCCTTCGTGCTCAATACTCCACTGATCCGGGGGTCGCGGTTGACGGCTTGCCGCAACGCGCGCGTGGTTGCCTTAAAAGTGCCTTCGAGAATGTGGTGGGTATTACGACCACGCAGACAGTCGATATGAAGATTGAAGCGCGCAGCCTCAGCCAGTGAGCGCCAGAAATGCTCAGCCAACTCGACGGAAAAATTTCCGATCTTCTGCCTGCGCGTCTGGACTTCGTAGACAAGATAAAAGCGGCCTGACAGATCAATCACAGAACGACAAAGCGCTTCATCCATCGGCACCACTGCTTCGCCGTAACGAGCGATGCCGGCTTTATCGCCAAGTGCCTCCGTCAAGGCCTGCCCGAGAGTGATCGCGATGTCCTCCACTGAATGGTGATCATCAATCTCGAGGTCGCCTTTGCACGCGACTTCAAGATCAAACAAGCCGTGACGCGCAAACAGATCGAGCATGTGATCGAGGAAAGGCAACCCGGTGCTGACCAGCGACTGCCCGCTGCCGTCGAGGTTGAGGGAGACACGCACGTCTGTCTCTTTTGTCTTTCGGTGGACTTCCGCGATGCGCGGTGGAGTTTCTGTTTGTGTCTTCATAATCATCCAATCGGTAAACTCAATCAGCCTGCAGAGCGGGCAACAACATAAGCCCAGGGCTTTTAACCCGGAGGGTTCGGACGAAAGTAGCCGGTGGTCGGAGCGTTGCGCAGACCACCGGATGCCAGCCAATGATCCACTGCACCCCGGAGGGGTGCTACGGTTTTCTGCCACCCCTCCGGGGTGCAAATTCTCTTCACCTTGTCTTCCGGTGGCCTGCACTGCGCTACAACCACCGGCTACTATCTGCCAGCCTTTCAGGCTGATTCATGAAGCCCATCGTCTGAATTCGGATGCTTCTTCATTTCAAAACTTCTCGCAGCCCCTGGAGCAATAGATCGTTCTCATCAGGCGTTCCAACACTCACGCGGAAATAGTTATTCAGCATCGGATAGCCGCTAACGTCTCGGATCAGAATGTCCCTCTTCAATAACTCAACGAAGACCTGCTTTGGTTCTTTCTTTGAGTGCACCACCATAAAATTCGCCTGAGACTGGACCGGAACGAGTCCCGGAATACGCGCTAACCCAACGTACAAACGATCACGCTCCGCACAAATTGCCTGGACCAGGGGCTGAAGCTTCGCCTCGAACATCTCAATCGCAACTTCGGCGGCAGTCTGCGAAAAGGCGTTAAGGTGATAAGGCAGCAACGCCTTCGCGATCTCGACCACCAACTCAGGCGACGCCAAAAGATAACCAACGCGCAACGCCGCCAGCGCCATCGCCTTGGAGAACGTGCGAAGGACCACGAGGTTTTGGTGATCACCGAGCAGCGGAACAGCGGAATGACCACCACCCCAGCCGGGCTGCCCATTCGCCACCCCAGCGGCGCTGCGCCGCCAGGGACCCCGCGCGGGGGACCCCGGATTCGCAAACTCGTGGTACGCCTCATCAACAACGATCAGACCACGCGCCGCTTTCAACAGCACAACCAGTTGTTCATCGCTCATCACGTTCCCGGTAGGATTATTCGGCGAGCAAATGATCGTGATATCCGGTTGCGTTTCCTCAATCTCTTCCAGCAACTCTGGCGTATCAAACTGAAGCTCATCATTGAGCGGAACACTCACGACGTCGCCGCCCAGCACGGTCGTGATCTGCCGGTAGAGTGCAAAGGTAGGCTCGGTAATGAGAACCCGCTTCCCTTCGCCAATGGTCACCATCAAGAGCGCTTGGATCAATTCGTTTGAACCGTTGCCGGCGATAATTCCATCCGGTTGCCAGCCACTAAACTCGGCGAGTCGATCGTGCAATCGCCGGGGTGAAAAATCCGGATAGCGGGACCAGGCACGATCCTTCATGCGGTTTAGAGTCTCTTGCTTGATCTCCGCCGGCGCATCCCACGGGTTCTCATTCTGGTTAAGCTTCACCGATGCGCGATGCGGCGAAAGCGAGTACGGCCGCAGCGCGAGCACCTTGTCTTTGATTGAGTTGGATATGCTCACGATTGATTATTCATCTACAAAAGAAACAACCTCAACTCCTTGGAGTGGGGCGGCCTGGCGCCGCTTTGGCCCGCCCGTTACGCTAACCTGCGCATCTCCATAAGACGGCCTGCATCTTCAGCTCGGCCAAAGCGCTCGCCGGGCCGGCGCACTCCATGGAGTTGCCTATTCCGCCAATCTAATCAACGCCGAGCGCGCGTGCGCATCCAGACCTTCAACTGCCGCCAAGGCCGCAATCCGCCCAGCTGAACGTTTGATTGCTTCACCCGAGTAACGAAGAAGGCTCGTGCGTTTGACGAAATCATATACTCCCAATGCCGACGAGAAGCGCGCTGCGCCCCCGGTAGGTAAAACGTGGTTCGGTCCGGCAAAGTAATCGCCTACGGCTTCGGGTGTGTTTGGGCCGAAGAAGATCGCACCCGCCTCGCGAATCTGGGTTGCTACGCCCTCATCGTCGTTCGTCATAAGCTCCAGGTGTTCCGGCGCAAGATTATTTGCAATGGCGCAGGCTTCGTCCACGCCGTCCACCAAAACAATCGCGCCATACCGCGCGAGCGATTGCTCAACAATGGCCCGGCGTGGCAAGGATGCTGACTGGCGTATCACCTCCGCTGCTGTTTGGCCAGCCAGGTCTTCGCTCGTGGTCAGGAGAATTGCTGAAGCATCTTCGGCGTGTTCCGCCTGTGCCAACAGATCTGCCGCAACAAATTCTGCTCGCGCCGAGTCGTCCGCGATAATCACAACCTCGCTTGGTCCGGCAATCGAGTCAATGCCTACAGCTCCAAAAACGAGTTTCTTCGCTGCAGCGACGTATTTGTTTCCTGGCCCGGTAATCTTATCCACTCGCGGCACGGTTTCAGTACCGTATGCCAGAGCGGCAATCGCCTGTGCTCCGCCCACGGCGTAAACCTCGGTAACATTCAGTTCGACGAGGGCCGCGGCGACCGCGGGATTTTCAGCCAGCGTTCGCGGCGGAGTTGTCACCAGGATGCGCCGAACGCCGGCCACCTGTGCGGGCACGACATTCATCACTACCGATGATGGGTAGGCTGCGGTTCCGCCCGGTACATAAAGACCGGCCCGGGCGATTGGACTAATTCGCTGGCCCAACATCACTCCTTCAGCAGGAGTAATTTCCCAGGACTCTTCTCGTTGGTGTTCGTGGAACGCACGTACGTTTCGTATGGCTGTGCGTAGAGATTCGAGCACAAAGGAATCGACTCGTAGCGCAGAGCGATGCAGGGTGTCTTCCGGAACGCGCAATTCCGTTGCTCGCAGATGCACGCCATCAAAACGCGCGGTGTAATCAAGCAGCGCCGCGTCGCCGCGCGTGCGCACGTCCCGAATGATCGCAGAAACCTCACTTACAAGCGTGTCGTCGAGGGCCACGTTGCGATCGCGGATGGCTTGCAGCCTGGTTGCAAGTCGCTCCTTTTCATGACTCCGAATGATTTCGATCACGCCGAAACTCCTTCGACAAGACTCATTATCAATCCTCGGACTTCAGATCTCAGATCTCAGATCTCAGATTTGAGATCTCAGATTTGAGATCTCAGACTTGAGATGAGAACGGCGATAGGTTTCGCTTTCAGTTGGTAACTGGCGCGGTTAACCACCAGCTGTCCGGTTGACTCATCGATGACTTCGATTTCCTTAAGTCCGTTTTCGCGAAGCGTCCTGCCTGATGCCACGAGGTCCACAATACAGTCGGCCAAGCCCAACCCCGGGGCCAGTTCCACCGAGCCGGAAAGCTCGATAATCTCGACCGGCCGCCCGCGAGCGCCGAAATGCGCGGCGGCAATACGCGGATATTTCGTCGCCACTCTCAGCATGCCGAGTTCGTTGAGCGATACTCCGATTGGCGCAGCAACCACGATGCGACAACGACCAATCTCGAGAGTCAACGGCTGAAGCAGGTCGGTCCCGGATTCAAGCAGTACGTCGCGGCCCACTACGCCGCAGTCTGCTATTCCGTGTTCGACATAAACAGGCACATCTGCTGGCTTCACGAAGATGAAACGGTAGCGTCCTGACTCATCTTCTACGGCCAGCCGTCGCGACGAGAGATCCTGGCTTGATACCCCCGCGCCGGCACCCGCCAACAGAGCTAATGCTTCGTCTTGCAACCTTCCTTTAGCTACCGCGATAGTCAATTCCGGCACTGCTTCACCTCGTCAACTTTAATGAGACACGCTCACCTTTCGCGCGCTTCTCCAAAGCCTCGCCAAAAAGCTCGGATGGATCTTTCAATGAATCGTGGGCCGGAAATTCCTGTCTGTCCTTCGAGTGCTGACGGGCAGGAATGCCTGTCTTACCAACCGAGGGTTTCTTCTCCGGATCGTTTGCTGTCAGCTCGGGTGTATCTCCCGGTGTCGCGCGCGTTGATGACCCGTCCGCTCGGCGCACGCGTAACACGTCAGTTAACGCGTCGAGGTCCATCACAAAACCCACTGCGGGCTCGGCCTTCCCAAAGCTGGCCGTTAGACCGTCATATCGACCGCCGCTGCCTACCCTGTAGCCCGCGCCATTGACGTAAATCTTGAAAGTTAGACCGGTGTAGTAATCGAGTCGCGCCACGTCGCCAAGATCGATTTCGAAGCAATCCGTCAGGCCCAGCGAGTCAATTACATTCCAGAGACTCTCAAGGCGATCCAGGGCCGCACGCGATTGCTCGTTTGAGATCACACTCCGAGCCATATCCAGACTTTCGCGCTTGCCTGACAGTTGCATCAGTTGGGCAAAAGCCTGAGCTTCCCCTGCGGAAGTATAAGGATCGAGAAAGCGCTCCAGGTCAGCCGAGTTGCGCACATCAATCAACTGCCGCATCTCCTCTCGCGAAGTTGGATCCAGCTTCAAGCGTTCGGCAACACCATTGAAGATGCCGACATCGTTCAGCGTAATTGCGTAATTGCCCTCAAGACCAACGCGACGCAGGAACTCTGAAGCGATCGCCAGCACCTCGAGATCAGCAACGCAGGTATTGGCGCCGATGAGTTCACACCCGATCTGCGTTGACTCCCTGCGCCACTCGGCATGCGACTGTGGTTGTTGACGAAAAACGGGCGCGGCATAACAGAGACGCAGCGGCCGTTCCCGTTCGGCAAAAAGGGTGGCCGCTGCCCGGGCAGCCGCAGACGTCACATCCGGCCTTAGGGCGAGTAGGCGTCCATCCGTGTCGGTAAAGCGAAAAGCGCGATGGGCCTCTGCCCGGCCCATCCCGTGCTCAAAAAGCGAATAGTAGTCGACGGTGGGCGTGGTGATCTCTTCGTAAGACCAACCGTCAAAAATGGTCATCCCCGTCTCTTCGACAGTGCGGCGCAGGCGCGCCTCCTCGCCGAAGTAGTAGCGCATCCCGGTGGGAATTCTGGAGAGTGGCTCAGTATGATCCATGTTTGTGTTCCAAGCGCGATGATGCCAGCGATGGCAAATGAGAAATGACAAATGACATATGGAAAATCTTCCCCCTGTCAGTCCTATAAAAGAAGCCGTGGACAAGCAGGAATGCCTACCCAAGAAAAACCCGCTGCCTGACTGTTGAGTCATTGGCAGCGGGTCCTTAAAAGTTCCCGGTTGTGAGCTTCTTGTTACTCCAGCTTTTTCCTCACAACCAACGCGCTGCCTTGATGCCAATGATGGTTGGCATGATGGTGTGCGCCGTGGTGGTGGTATGTGCTGCTGAAGATCATGACGTTATAAGATCGCCTCTCACGTGAAATGTTCTTATACCCGACCGTCGCGCCGGCTGTCAATGAAACTGGTCTTAGACATGAAACTGGTCTTAGACTGGTATCCCTGATTGAACCGGCGGCTGAGGCCCAGGCAAACGATCCACGAACTCACACGAAAAAACACGAATTTTTAGTGTTATTTGGTGTGATTTAGTGGATCGTCTCCAAGCTGAAGAAAGGGCAAGCGTTGAAAACTGAAATACGGCCTGTCTCAGAAATCTGATTCTTTGGCATTCAAACAGCGGACATCAATCTTCACAAGGAGGCTAGCACACCTCTGATACGCTCGACGCCCGCCTCTAGTTTCTCGAGTGAAGTGGCGTACGAAAGCCGCAGGTAGCCAGGGGCGCCGAAAGCATCACCGGGGGTCACCGCGACATGGGCCTCTTCGAGCAGACGAGTGGTGAGCTCTTCCGAAGTCAGGCCCGTTCCCTCAACATTGGGGAAAGCATAAAAAGCTCCCTCCGGCGTGGCGCAAGTCACGCCCGGCAAGTTATTCAACGCCGGAATCAGCCAATCGCGGCGCTCGCTGTAGGCTTGCAACATCTGGCCAACCGAGTCCTGGGGTCCAGTTAACGCTTCAATCGCTGCCTGTTGTGAAATCGAGGTCGGGTTTGATGTCGAATGGCTCTGCACGCAAGTCATCGCCTTGATCCACTCACGTGGGCCAAGCGCGTAGCCAATGCGCCAACCAGTCATCGCATAGGTCTTGGAGAGCGAGCCGGCGACAAGAACGCGACGGCGCAACGCCTCGGGAAGTTGCGTCGCAGAGAATGGCTGTACGGGATCGTAAACAAACTGGCAGTAGCACTCGTCCGAGATCACCCACAGCCCGCGGCTAACGGCGAGCTCAACAATCTTTTCGAATTCATCGGGCGCCACGACGAGCCCGGAAGGATTTGACGGCGAGTTAATCAACAATATTTTCGACCGGGGCGTCAGCGCGCGCTCGACCGCGCCGGCGGTCAGCCGGAAATCCTGGTCTTCAGTCTCAACCCAGACGGTCCGTCCGCCGGCAAAGGTCACCGCTTCCGGAAACGTCACCCAATAAGGCTTCGCGACCAGCACGTCATCTCCCGGTTCAATGAGCGTCGCGATAGCGTTGAAGATGACTTGCTTTGCGCCGGCTGCGGCGAGCACCTCCGCGGGTTCGTATCGCACACCGAAATCCGCGGCGAAGCGTTCACAGATCGCCTGTTTCAAATTGGGCGTTCCCGCCGCCGCCGTATATTTCGTGTGACCCGCCTCTATCGCCTCCGCAGCCGCGCGCCGGATGTTCTCCGGGGTTGGGAAGTCGGGCTCGCCGGCCCCGAGGTCAATCACATCCGCACCCGCACGACGCAGTTGATCAGCCAGGGCCGAGACCGCCATTGTCTTCGACATGGACATTCCGGCGACGCGCCCGGCGAGCGGGAATGCGTCGGCGTCTGCCGCCGATGCTGTGGCAACCGCGGTTGGGGTCATAGACTCAACAGTCATTAATTAAGCTCCTCTTCGCTATCTATTAGTGAAGGCCTTCAGCGCCTCTTTCATTGGAGGCGCTCAAATAAATATTTGCTTCGTTTGGAGGCGGGCACCGCCCGCCGCCTCAACGCTATTGAAACCACTCAAGCTCGCTGAGCCCCCTTCGTTTAGAGGAAGCTTAGGTTATTTCATTCGAAGAGTTTTTTAGTTGAATGGTTTCAGCCACACTGCACCGGCGGGCGGTGCCCGCCTCTAAACGAACATTAAAACAATAACCGAACATTAAAACATTTACGGACCGTTACTCCGGGCGTTGCCCTTGGCTATTACATTCGGCGCCTTTGGCGCTAAGGCACCCTTTCATCGCGGTTTCGCCACCATTGCTTTCCAACCCTCGCGGTCAACCTCCAGCAAGCGCACAGTCGCAGGAATGCCGTGGCTGCGAAAATTACTCGCAATTGCCTCCCCGATCTCAGCCAAATGATCACGGGCCAATGCGATCACGCTGGGTCCAGAACCGCTCAGGGCTACACCAAGCAGTCCCGGCTGAGGTTTCGTTGCCAGGGCTTCCGTCAAACCCGGTACTAGCGACTGCCGAAATGCCTGGTGCATTCGGTCCTGCATTGCGTCCCACAATAGATCGTAAGCACCGGCCTCCACTGCCGCACCGAACAACGCAACCCGTTGCAAATTATGTACGGCAGCATCGCGCTCAATTGTAGCCGGCAGAGCGCTACGTGTTTCCGCCGTCTTCAAGAGCGCATCAGGCGAGACGACAATTACTTTTAGATCCGCGGGCCAGGGTCTTTTCACAGCCAGCACATCTCCATCCGGCTTGACGCAGCTGACGACCCAACCTCCATGGTAGGCTGCCGCAACGTTGTCAGCATGACCTTCCATCTCCAACGCGTAACGAAGAACTGTCTGGGCTGGCAGCTCCTGATCACAAATCAACGAGCTCAGCGTAATACCTGCGACGATAGCCGCGGCGCTGCTGCCAAGTCCACGTCCAAGGGGCAACTCGTTGTGCACGTCGAGCCGCACCGGCGGAAGAGTCCAGCCCTCGCGCTTGGCAACAAAAGTCATGGCCCGGAAAATGAGATTGTCTTCCGTCGGAGACAGGAGCCCGCTGGTGCTGCCCTCACCGCTGCTGGTCACGCGGCATATTGCGGCCGCCTCCGACAGCACGCTGGCTCTAACCGTCAGATAGAGTTGCAGTGCGAGACTGAAGGTGTCGAACCCCGCGCCGAGATTGGAAGTTGACGCAGGCACACGAACGGTAAAGGAGCGCTCAGAATTGTCACCTGCCTCGGCACCGTCCTCAATGATATCGACTGCTCCGCTTTCCAAACTCATCCCTTTTATTCTTCCGGGTTCTTGTTCCTTCACTTCCAGGACGATCCACTAAATCACACGAATCACACTAAAAAGCTTTCGTGTGTTTTAGTGTGGTTTCGTGGATCGTTTGCTTGCCTCAAGCCGCCGGTTCAAGTTAGAAACACCACTCGATCTAAGGCTTTTATGAGTTACGCAAATGCTCCTGTTTATGTCGTCGAAGGCCTTCCAAGATCGCAGCCTTCGTTGCTTTCACGCGCGCAGGCGGATTGCTGTAATTGCCGGCTAGCCTCCGCTCCTCTTTGGTCCTATCCGGCGCCCGGTCGTGCGTATAGAGCTTTTCCTGGTGATAATTGATCGCGTAGTCTGTGTCCTTGAGAATGTGTCCGGTTAAGACGGCGACAACATCCGTCTCCGATCCAATAACTTCATCGGCGACCAACTGCTTGATACCCGCAACCGTGGTTGCAGAAGCAGGCTCGCATCCCACTCCATCCCGTCCAATGATCGCTTTCGCGTCCGCGATCTCCTGCTCGCTGACACTCAGCACACTTCCGCCGGAATCGAGCACTGCACGCAGAGCCTTCTGCCACGATACCGGCGCACCAATCTTGATCGCTGTCGCTAAGGTGTGTGGATGTTCGAGGGGTGTAAGCACATCCGATTCAGACCCAAATAAACTCGCGAAAGGCGCGGCGCCTTCCGCCTGGACCACACTCAGCCGCGGCAAGCGATCAATCAGTCCCAGGTCCTTTAGTTCTTTGAAGCCCTTGCCAATCGCCGAACTGTTTCCGAGATTTCCGCCAGGCATAACAACGTGATCTGGCACCCGCCACCCACGCTGGTGCAACAACTCGGCGGCGACGGTCTTCTGGCCCTCGATGCGAAACGGGTTGATGGAATTCACTAGATAGATTGATTCATCTTCGGCGAGTTCGCGTATCACCCGCATCGCGTCGTCGAAGTTGCCATCCAGTTCCAACACCGCCGCTCCGTAGTCCAAACTCTGGGCCAGCTTGTTGTGACTGATCTGCCCACGCGGCACCAGGATGGCACACCGTAGATGAGCCCGAGCGGCATAGGCGGCGAGACTCGCCGCGGTGTTGCCTGTGCTGGCGCAAACCACTGTCGTCGCACCCAGAATGACGGCCTGCGTGACCGCAGTCGTCATACCGGTGTCTTTGAATGAACCGGTCGGATTACAACCCTGGTGCTTGAGCGTGAGTGCGTCAAGGCCGCAGTAGGCAGCTGAAACTGGAGCATCGTAAAGCGGGGTGTTGCCTTCAGCGAGGGTAACGATAGGTGCATCGGCGGCGAAAGGTAACAACTCGCGATAGCGCCAGACACCGCTGCGGTCGCGAGCATCGAACGATGCCAGTCGCCTGGTCCATACAGCTCGCAGCTTTTCAGGATCAGGGTCGGCCAGCGGCTCGAGCGCAACATCCAACAGTCCGCTGCACCCCGGACAGACATAGAGTCTCTCATCAAGCTTGAAGCGCGCGCCGCAGGCGGGATCAATGCAAACCTGCTCCGCGCTTATCTGCGTACCTCTTTGAAGCTTCTCGATTTCAATCATAACGGGGTCCCCGGCGTGGCAGCCACGCTGGGGTGGCGTGCGCTTGCCAACGCACTTTCACTTTCAACCGGCTCGAAACGAGAAGCACGCCTCTGCAGGCCAAATTCACTGTGCAAAGCCTGGACGACTTCGCGCATGACGCCTGCCTCAACAACCAGCGAAACGTTGTATTCCGAAGACCCCTGCGCAATGGCGATGATGTTAATCCCACGCCGGCCCAGGGCACTGAAGGTGCGCCCCGCAATCCCGGGCGTGCCTCGCATTCTTTCGCCAACCACGGCGACGATCGCAATAGCAGCGTTAACGGTGATGTGTTCCACTTCTTTGTGCGCCAGGTCGAACGCAAACGCGGAACCAAGCTCTGCAACGGTACGGTCGGCGTCTCCCGAGTCGATGATGAAGCAGATGTCGTTTCCCGATGACGACTGTGAAATAAGCAGGACGTTGGCGTGAGCGGTAGCGGCGGCGGTGAAAGTCTTGCCAGCGACGCCGGGCAAGCCGACAATGCCTCGCCCGCCGACCGTAATCAGAGTCACGTTGCTCATCGCCGTGATCGCTTTTACGCCTCGCCTGGTCGGATGGCCCGTCTCCGTAATCTTGGTGCCATTTCGCTCCGGTAAAAAGCTATTGCGAATCCACACCGGGATGCCTGCTTCGGAAACCGGGCGGAGCGTTTTCGGGTGAAGGACTTTCGCACCGAAGTAGGCCAGCTCGGCCGCTTCGTTATAAGAGATTTCCTGGAGCGTGCGAGCCTCAGGGACGAGCCGTGGATCGGCCGTCAACACGCCGTCAACGTCTGTCCAGATAATGATCTCTTTCGCCTCGAGCGCTGCTCCAAGAATCGTTGCGGAGTAGTCCGAACCGCCACGCCCCAAGGTCGTCAACTTTCCTTCCACAGTCGCGCCGATGAAACCAGTCACGACCGGAACTGACTGTTCAGCCAATAACGGAGCCAACCGCGCAGTAGCACGTTCCCGGGTTTCGGCCATCAACGGCTCGGCCCGGCCTGATTGGTTGTCTGTAATGATCAGCTCAGTCGCGTCCACGGCCTCTGCATTGAGTCCTAATTCACGTAGGGCACTCGCCAGTAACCGCGCCGAAAGTCTTTCACCCGCGCTTGAAATAGCATCGAGCGTGCGCGGAGTGAGTTCACGCAGGAGCGCTGTGCCGCGGCAAAGGCTCGTCACTTCTTCGATGATCTGCTCCAACTCAGCCGCCAATTGCAGGCGTTTTTCTTCCGCGCCGATCAGAATCTCAATCGCCTCCTGATGTTGCCGGCGAAGGGTCTCAGCAAGATTGCCGGCTGCGTCCATGTCGCCCCGCGCGGAGGCTTGCGCGGCTTCAATCAAACTATTGGTCACGCCGCCCATCGCCGAGACGACTGCTACCACCGAACCTTCGCCTGCTGCTCGCGCAACAATCTCTGCCGCGCGGCGAATACACTCAGCATTGCCGACGGACGTGCCGCCAAACTTCATTACCTGTAGGTTGTCACGCATCAGCTGATTGCTTCTTTCAGTGATTCATTATGGGATCGATCCGGGGTTTCACCAGGAGATTCACTCAGGGATTTATTCTGGCCCGATGCCGACTCGTTGTTTTGGTCGCCGAAAATCGGCGCAACTCGGTCGCGGGCCAGTTTGTACTCAACGGAATCGACCAGCGCCTGCCAGCTCGCTTCGACGATATTCGCTGACACGCCGACCGTGCCCCACTGCGCGTTTCTGTCTCCCGAACAAATCAGCACCCGCACCAGACTCGCCGAACCTGATAGATTGCTCGTGATGACGCGCACCTTGTAATCAACCAGATGCATCTCGGTGAGCGACGGATAAAACGTCTGCAGGGCGCAGCGCAAAGCGTTATCCAGCGCGTTGACCGGCCCATTGCCGGTAGCCGCCGTATGTTCGACCCGGTTTCCCACCTTGACCTTCACCGTTGCTTCGCTCATCGGCATCAGGGCTCCGCGATGTTCATCAATCACGCGAAAGCCAAGCAGCTCGAAGTATGGTTGATGCGCGCCTCGCAGTTTAGACACCAGCAGCTCGAAGCTCGCCTCCGCTGCCTCAAATTCATATCCGTTGTGCTCCAACCGCTTCAACTCGTCGAGGACGCGTTGTTCGTCATTCAGTTCAACTCCCAGTTCCCTCGCTTTGGCGAGCAGATTTGCGCGCCCTGCAAGATCAGAGACAAGTATGCGCCGCCGGTTGCCGACTGCTTCAGGCGCGATGTGTTCGTAAGTCATCGGATTGCGTTCGACAGCGGACACGTGCACGCCACCTTTATGCGCGAATGCACTGTCGCCGACGAAAGCCGCGCGCGAATCCAGCGACAGGTTCGCGATCTCGCTGACGAAGCGTGACGTCTCGCGCAGTCTCTTCAACCGCTCGCGGCCCAGGACCGTACGACCGAGTTTCAACTCCAGATTCGGAATCACGGCGCAGAGGTTCGCGTTGCCGCAACGCTCCCCGTATCCGTTAATGGTTCCTTGCACGTGCACCGCGCCGGCGGAAACGGCTGCCAGCGTGTTTGCAACTGCGAGCTCGCCATCGTTGTGGCAATGTATCCCGAGCGGCACTTCTATCTGCTCTTTCACTTCGCGGGTTACACGCGCGACTGTCTCCGGCAGACTGCCGCCGTTCGTGTCACACAGCACGATCCGATGGGGGCCACCGGCAGCAGCAGCGCGCAAAGCAGCGAGCGCATACTCAGGGTTTGTTTTGTAGCCGTCAAAGAAGTGCTCGGCGTCATAAACCAAACAGGCCACCCGGGCCGACAGATAGCGCACCGTGTCTTCGATGATTTCCAGATTCTCTTCGGGACTGAGACGCAGCGCGTCTGTGACATGCAGTAGCCAGGACTTGCCGAAGATCGTAACCACAGGCGTTTCCGCTTTGAGCAGGGCCTGAATGCTTGGATCGTCGTCGCAGGTAAGTGTATGGCGACGCGTCGAGCCGAATGCAGCAACGCGTGCGTGCGTCAACTTCAAACTGTGGGCGCGCTCGAAGAAAGCCAGGTCGCGGGGGTTCGATCCGGGCCATCCGCCTTCAACGAAGTCAACGCCAAACGCGTCGAGTTGTTCGGCGACGCGACACTTATCTTCGACAGAAAAGTTGACGCCTTCGCCTTGCGACCCGTCGCGCAGGGTGGTGTCGTAGATTTCGATTCGGTCGGTCATGACTTAATAGGTCCAATAGAACGTATAGGACCTATGGGGCTCCGCCCCGATTCACCGCTTCGCCGTCAGTCACGGCGCCCAGACTACTACTCGAAACAAGGCTGGCGTATTTCGCCAGCACTCCGCGTGTGTATTGCGGCGCGCGCGGGCGCCACATCGCCCGGCGGCGCTGTAACTCTTCTGCGGAGATGTTGAGTTGCAGCAATCGCGTTTCCGCATCAATGGTTATTGAATCGCCTTCTTCGACCAGTGCAATTGTGCCACCCACCGCAGCCTCTGGAGCAACATGTCCGACCACCAGGCCATAGGTGCCTCCCGAGAATCGTCCATCGGTGATAAGTGCCACCGAGCCGCCCAGTCCCGCGCCGATGATGGCGGACGTCGGCGCGAGCATCTCGCGCATTCCCGGACCACCTTGCGGCCCTTCATAACGAATTACAACGACGTCGCCCGGTTTGATTCTTCCTGACAAGATCGCCTGCAGACAGGTTTCCTCGGAATCGAATACTCGCGCCGGGCCGGTAAATCTTGGATCTTTCACGCCCGTTATTTTTGCCACTGCCCCTTCAGTTGCGAGATTACCCTTGAGTATTGCCAGGTGCCCCTGACGATAAAGCGGCTTGGACCACTGGTGAATCACGTTCTGATCAATGGGGGGGTCGCCAGGAACATCCTCAAGCACATCAGCTACCGTCCGGCCCGTGATAGTGAGTTCGTCGCCGTGCAGTCTGTCGTGGGCCAATAGCACTTTCATTACTTGCGGGATGCCTCCTACCTGATGCAGGTCGGTAGCCACGTAGCGACCCGAAGGCTTCAAATCGCAGAGCACGGGAACGCGCTGCCGAATCTCCTCAAAGTCGTCAATCGTCAAAGGCACACCAGCCGCATGCGCAATTGCGAGCAGGTGCAACACTGCGTTTGTCGAACCCCCGACTGCCATCACTACTGCAATCGCGTTCTCAAAAGCTTTTCTGGTGAGAATGTCGCGCGGCAGGATTTGCTTTTCAATGGCCACCGCCAAAACTCCTGCCGATTCAGCGGCGCTGTCGGCCTTTTCCTGATCTTCGGCTGCCATCGTCGAAGAGAAAGGCAGGCTCAAGCCCAGCGCTTCAATCGCCGATGACATAGTGTTTGCTGTGAACATTCCGCCGCACGAGCCCGCGCCCGGACAGGCACGTCGCTCAACCTCAAGCAGCTCATCGGCACCGATGCGCTGCGCCGAGTATTGGCCCACAGCTTCGAACACGCTCACTACTGTCAGGTCTCGACCATCGTAATGGCCCGGCTTGATCGTTCCTCCGTAAACGAAGATCGATGGAATATTCATTCGGGCAATCGCGATCATGGCCCCCGGCATGTTTTTGTCGCAGCCACCTACGGCCAGAAGCCCGTCAACGCTTTGCGCCTGGCATACCGTTTCAATCGAATCGGCGATCACCTCGCGAGAAACAAGACTGTATTTCATTCCCTCGGTGCCCATCGAGATACCATCGCTGACGGTGATCGTGCCAAAAACCTGCGGCATTGTCCCGGCATCGCGAAGAGAGGCAATGGCGCGCTCGGCCAGATCGTTCAAAGCCATATTGCAGGGTGTAATAGTGCTGTAACCATTCGCCACGCCGACGATCGGTTTTTCGAAGTCTGCATCACCGAAACCCACAGCTCGCAGCATTGCGCGATTGGGAGAGCGTTCGGCTCCGGAGGTGATCAAGCTGCTTCGATGGTTGTTCATTCTAAAATTCAATCCCCGAATCAAATAGGGCCTATACGACCTATTGGACCTATTCTTTGACCTTTCGCCCCAATGCAGTCGCCCTCTGAAATGCCGCCCAAACTGCCTTTGATAAAACTGTCCTTAACCCGCCCTTCTCCATTTGATAGATTGCCTCCGCCGATGTGCCACCGGGTGAAGTAACCATGTTGCGCAACTCTGCCGGATGCTTGCGCGATTCTCTCGCAAACAGCACGCTGCCCAGCATCGTTTGCAAAACGAGTTCTTCCGCGACGTGCCTTGAAAAACCCATATGCACGCCGGCATCGATCAGCGCCTCCATCACCAGGAACGTGTACGCCGGCCCTGTCGCCGAGAGCGCCGTGGCCATATCGATCATCCGCTCTTCCTCAACGTGCATCTCGCGACCCAGCGCGCCGAAAATCGCATGAATCTGCGCCTGCTGCGCTTCACTAACTTCCGGTGTCGCTGTCCAAACCGTCATCCCTTCACCGATCTGCGCGGGAGTGTTAGGCATGGCCCGCACGATCGATCTATTCTGCAAAGCTTCAGCTATCGTTTCTACGCGCGCGCCCGCCACTATGGAAATGACCAACTGGTCCGGTTTGACCGCCTCTTTTAGATCGCCAAGTACGGTGCCCAGGCGCTGCGGTTTGACCGTCAAAACAACCATCGAAGACGCACCATCGACCGCGTCCCGATTGTTCTCGAAAAGGCGAATACCATATCTACCCTGGAGTTCTTTACGCCGCTCTTCGCGTGGATGACTGCCTGCCAACTGCTCGGGCTTCACCAGATTCTTACTCAGCAGCCCCGCGATCATCGCTTCGGCCATTACACCAGTGCCGATGAAGGACAATCGCGCTCCATTTAAGGCGTCAGACCTGATCATTTCCATTCCTCATTTGACATTCTCAGTTGTCATTGGAATTCAAGAGTTTCTACAAGCGCGACAGTCAAGAGTTTCTAAACGCACCGTTTAGACAGGGCACTTGTGCCCACCCTGGCTGCGCGAGGCGGACAAGTCCGCTTGCTAAACAATTGTGGGCCGTTGCATTTACCATTGGTCCCAATGTTCCCCAATGAGCGATGAATTCCGGCGATGGCAAATGAGAAATGGAAAATCGATTTCCATTTGGCTTCGACGACCATCACTTCACCTTCCGATGCTTGAACGTCCGCTCTCCTGCCACATAGCTGGCAACAGTCTGACCGTCACCAATCAACTTGTACTTGTAGGTGGTAAGCCCATCGAGGCCCACCGGGCCCCGCGCATGTAGCTTGCTGGTGCTGATCCCCAGCTCCGCGCCGAAGCCATAGCGGAAACCGTCGGCGAAACGCGTAGATACGTTGTGATAGACGCCAGCCGCATCAACTCGCTCCATAAAATGTGACGCCGCCTGCGCATCCTCGGTGACGATAGAATCCGTGTGGCCTGAGCCGTAGCGGTTGATGTGCTCGATAGCTTCATCGGCACCATGCACAACCTTTATCGCGACTATTAGGTCGGAGTATTCCGCCCCCCAGTCATCCTCGCTCGCGGGGACAAGGCGGCCGCCCACTCCTATCTCGATGGCCCGTGGGCAACCGCGCACCTCAACTCCCGCGGCTTCGAAACGGGAGATCATTTCTGGCAGGAAAACAGCAGCTACCTCTTCATGGACCAACAGAGTTTCCATCGCGTTGCAGGCTGCGGGGTATTGCACCTTCGAGTCGAAAGCGATATTGAGCGCTTTCTCTATGTCAGCCATGCTATCGATGTAGACGTGGCAGATTCCTTCACCGTGGCCAAGCACAGGGATGCGGCTGTGCTCAGCGACGTGGCGCACAAACTCGCGCGAGCCACGCGGGATGATCAGATCGATCTCATCCTCTAGCGCGAGCATTTCCTCCACATCTGCGCGGGTGTAGAGGAGGTTAACGGCGTCGGACGGAATATCAGCGAAGCTGGCTAAGACGTCGGTCCAGATTTGGACCAGCGCGCGGTTGCTGTGTTGAGCTTCCGATCCACCTTTGAGGATGACGGCGTTGCCGGACTTCAGCGCCAGTGCTGCAATCTGTGGGACAATCTCCGGTCGCGCCTCGAAGACAATACCGATAACTCCAATCGGGCACGACTCTTTGTATAGCGTCAGCCCTTCATCCAATTCCGTAACTGCCAGCGTTAGGCCCAGTGGATCAGCCAGCGCCGCCACCTCGCGAACTCCAGCGGCCATCTGGGCGATGGAACGCTCCGTGATCCGCAAGCGCTCAAACAACGCCCGCGACATGGTTTCCGCTTTCACGGCTCGGAGGGCGGCATCGCAGTCGTGCCTGTTGGCTGCAAGTATTCTTAACTTACGCTCCTCGATTGCATCGGCGGCAGCTATTAACGCGGCGTCGCGACGCTCGCCGCCCACACTTGCCAGTAGCCGCGACGCGGCCTTCGCGCCGCGCGCAACGGCGGCGACGTCCATTTTTTCCAGGGGGTTTTCGACCGGGCTTTCAACCGGCGAATCTTGAAGGGCTGCCTGATTCATCTCTGCTCCGAAAGTACCAGGTTGTCACGTGTCACCAACACCCGGCCGCGTTCCCCCATCTGCTGCGGTGAAGTTCTCTCGATCAATCGGGCCGCCTCTTCGCTGGCGCAGTTAATGATCCCGCGCGCAAACTCGCGTCCATCAGAATCGGCTATGCTCACCACGTCCTGCGGCGCAAACTGTTGCTCCACGCGCACGACGCCCGAAGAAAGCAAGCTGGCTTTGCCTGCCATGATTGCCTCGCGTGCTCCTTCATTAACGATCACACGGCCGCGCACCCCTGCTGCATAAGTAATCCAGCGGCGTTTGCCCGCCATCCTTGAAGTTGACATGAAGGTGGTGCCGATTTGCTCACCTGCAAATATGAGATCCAAAGTCTCCGGCTTCGTCCCGTTGGCAATGACAGCAACTCCGCCCGCTTGCATGGCGATCTGGGCAGCCTCCAACTTCGTCGACATTCCGCCCCGTCCCCCCGCAGACGGTCCCTTGGCAATTGCTTTCAATTCGTCCGTGATTTCTTCGACCAGCGCAACAGGCAATGCATCCGCATCCGCTTCGCTGTTGCCGATACCCATGTTCCTTGCCTTCGGCTTGTGCAAGAGCAACCCGTCCACATTGGTCAACAGCACCAGCGCATCTGCTTCCAACTTACTCATCACCAGCGCGGCGAGGCGATCATTGTCGCCAAAGACCCGCTCGTGACCGGAGGCCGCCAAACTTTGGTCGTACTCGAGTTCAGCGGTCGAAACGGTATCGTTCTCATTGATGATGGGCACCACTCCGAGTTTGAGGAGTTTCTCCATCGTGCGGCGCAGGTTGGTGTAACGCCTGAAGTCCGTGAAGTCGTCTTCCGTTAACAACACTTGCGCGATTTTCACATCATGCACACGAAACAACTGTTCGTAGGCGTGCATTAACAAACTTTGGCCCACCGCGGCGCAAGCCTGTCGAACGACGACATCCTTTAGTCTGGATGCGTGGAGGCCCAGCCGCCCAGCGCCTAATCCCACCGCGCCCGAAGAGACCAGCACAATCTGACGACTCGCCTGTTTCAAAGCGGCGATTGAGCGCACCAGCGGCTCAATGCGGTTTGCGCAAACTTCGCCGCCGGCACCTGTGACGACACTCGTGCCCAGTTTGATAACTACGCGCTGCGCTGCACGCAAGCGTCTCTGCCGCTCGATCTCTAAATCCTGTTTTGTCATAGGGCCGAATAGGACCAATAGGTCATATAGGTCCTATTGTCTTTAGTTCTTTCCTAAGATACCGCCTGAAGTAACTGATCGCTAACGTCCACAGCTTCGGAGTCGATGGGATGAAGCCAATCTTTGTATCGTTGGTCACGACCCGAAGTGGCCGCGAAAAACACCCTCTGAATCTCTTCCGTCACTAATCCGGGGGTGCATTTGCCGATCGCGGTTCCGTCAACTTCACGAATTGGCGTCACTTCCGCCGCTGTCCCCGTAAAAAACGCCTCGTCGGCAGAAAGCAAATCCTCCAGGTCAAGGGCCCTGACCTCCACCTCATAACCCAAATCACTCGCTATTCTCAGCACGGCGTCGCGCGTGATGCCGAGCAGGATCGAATGACGCTCGTCGTTGGTTAGCAACTGCCCGTCGCGCACGATGAAAAGGTTTTCACCCGAGCCTTCAGCCAGATGACCCTCGGCATCGAGGAGCAACGCCTCAGCAAAGCCACGGCTAACAGCGTCACGCACAGCCAGCATTGAATTCAGATACTGCCCGCATGCTTTAGCCGTTGTCGGCATCATTCGCGACTCAAACTTTCGCCACGGTGAGACGGTTACGCGCACACCCTGTTTCAATCCTTCCGCGCCAAGGTAAGGCGCCCACGGCCACGCCAGGATGACAACCTCGACAGGATTATTACCTGGATGCACACCAAGGCTGCCACTCCCGAGATAACAGATGGGCCGAACATAGCAACTACTGAAGTTGTTTAGGCGAACGAGGTCGTCGACACCGTTGGTAAGCTCTTCACGAGTGTATGGGATCTCAATCCCATAGATCTCCGCTGACGCGTAAAGGCGATCAAGATGCGCATCAAGACGAAAGACAGCAGGACCGTCGCTGGTTTCGTAGCAACGCATGCCTTCAAAAACACCGCTACCGTAATGCAGCGCGTGAGCAGACACATGGGTGGTGGCGTTGTGCCATGGAACTACACGGCCATCCATCCACACCCATTTAGATTGATCAAACGTCACTAGGTTACCTCCTAAACTCAAACGCGCAAGCGTTATCGGAACCGGGAGCGGTAGCGACCGGGTTCTGCTGCGTTGCTGGCGTGCTGCGGGAACAACCCGGTCGCTACTGCTCCCGGTTCTGATAGAGCTGTCACAAACCGAAGCTTAACGCTCAAACAGCCCAGAGCGACTGGTCCGGATCGTAGTGGAGAGGGTGATCCGCACCGTTGAGCCAATCGGCCCGCGCGGGTGCGCAAATGTCGAGTGCTACGGTGTCTTCGAGCGCTTCGGAAGAGTGCTCAATTCCTGGCGCAATGCGCAGCAACTGGTTCGGCACCAGGGTCACGTCGCCGGTCGGCAGATGGAAGCGCCAACTGCCCTTCAGCACCAGGATCATCTCTTCGTTTTCGTGGCTGTGCGAGTGCGTGATAGCGCCCTCCTTAACCTCGACCCTGGCCACCGTAATGCTTTCACCGATCGCCACCTTTCTCTGATAGAGGTCCGTGATTTCTTCCGCTTTCATTCGATCCCAATCGTATAAACCCATCTTTCACCTCCAAAAAAGCAGATGTCAGATGTCAGTTTCAGATGAGGCCCTCAACCCGACTCTGATTACAATTCCTACATCCAGCATCCGACATCCAGCCTCTGAATTCTGACTTCTGACTTCTGACTTCTGACTTCTGACTTCTGACCTCTGGCTTTTTAGTTCCTGGCCTTATCAACGAGCCGTCCCGCCGCCAGCCAGGGCATCATTCCGCGCAGCTCGGCGCCTACCTTCTCGATCTGGTGCTCCTTCGTTTGACCTGCAAGTTGTTCAAAGCGCTTGCGTCCATTGCGCGCCTCTTTCATCCACTCTTGCGCGAACGCGCCAGATTGAACGTCCGCCAGCAAACCTTTCATGCGCCGCTTTGTTTCGTCGTTAATGACGGCTGGCCCACGCGTCATATCGCCATACTGCGCAGTGTTGGAGATCGAATAGCGCATCTCGGATATGCCGCCTTCGTAAATCAGATCGACGATCAACTTCATTTCGTGCAGGCATTCGAAGTAGGCCATCTCCGGCGCGTAACCCGCTTCCACGAGCGTCTCGAAACCTGCCTTGATGAGCGAAGTTAGCCCGCCGCACAGCACGGCCTGTTCGCCGAACAGATCCGTTTCCGTCTCTTCTCGGAAGTTGGTTTCGATAATGCCGGCCCGACCCCCGCCGATGGCCGATGCGTAAGCCAGCCCGACTTGTTTGGTCTCGCCGGATGGATCCTGGTGGACCGCGAGTAGACAGGGAACACCGGCGCCTTTCTCGTATTCACGTCGCACGAGATGGCCCGGGCCTTTCGGCGCAACCATAAAGACGCTGACGTCCTCAGGCGGTTTGATAAACCCGTAATGAATGGAGAAGCCGTGGGAAAACGCCAGATACTTTCCCGGCGTCATCGATTCCGCGATGTCGCGCGCGTACACGTCGGCCGCGAGCTCATCCGGCACCAGCATCATCACTATGTCGGCTTCGGCAGCAGCTTCCGCCACAGGGCGCACGCGAAGACCAGACTGTTCGGCCTTTGCACGTGAAGGACTGTCAGCCCGCAGCCCAACGGTGACATTGCAACCTGACTCGCGCAGGTTGTTAGACTGAGCAAAGCCCTGGCTGCCGTAACCGATGACGGCGATTTGCTTGTCGCTCAGACGGCTGGCATCGGCGTCTCTGTCGTAAAAAACTTTCATGGGGTTGATCCTCTCCGATTCTAGAAATCTTTAGAAATCTATAGGGCCTGTAGGGCCCATATGACCTATGAACTCTTAGCAGCCAAGCCTAGCTCTTCTTCTGTTGCTGGCCTTAAGCCATTTATTGTCGACAATCGTCCGATGGCAATGCAGCCGGTGCGCGTGATCTCGCGTATGCCCATTGGGCGCAGCAGCTCGATAAACGCCTCGACCTTCTCCTTGTTTCCCGACGCTTCAATGATCATTCCCCTTTGCGAAATGTCCACGACTTTGGCGCGAAAGACTCCGATCAGGCTCAGCACCTCCTGCCGCATCGCACCGGGCGTCGCTTCCACATCGATGAGGGCCATTTCGCGTTCGATGTGGGGTTGCATGGTGACGTCCAACACCTCACGCACGCGTGCCAACCGCGAACACTGTTTGACGATCTGCTCGATGGTCCGATCATCGCCACGTGTTACCACGGTCACGCGCGACCATTGCGGATCGGTTGTCTGTCCCACAGACAGCGTCTCGATATTGAAACCGCGGGCGCTAAACAAACCCACGATGCGCGAAAGCTCGCCCGGCTGATCAGCAACTACAATTGAAAGTGTGTGTCTCATGGTAAATAGGACCATTAATAGGACCTATTCTTTCCTCAGACTCCTCCGCTGTGAACGATCATGTCGCGCGAGTTTCCTCCCGCCGGCACAATCGGAAAGACGTTCTCTTCCTTAGAAACCACGATGTCCATCACCGCGACTCCCTTATGTGACAAACCGGCCGAAAGCACATCCGATAATTCGTCCGGCCGCGTGGCCCTCACACCAAACGCTCCGTAGGCCTCAGCCAGTTTTACGAAATCGGGAGACACTGACAGGTCAACCTCCGAATAGGCGCGCTCGTAAAACATCTCCTGCCACTGGCGCACCATTCCGAGGTAACCGTTGTTCATGATCAGGACCTTGATTGGCAGGTGATACTGAACCGCCATCGCCAACTCCTGATTGGTCATCTGGAAACCGCCATCTCCGACCACCGCGACTACCATTTGATCGCCCAGCACTAACTGCGCACCAATGGCTGCGGGCACACCGTAACCCATCGCGCCAAGACCGCCGCTGGTGATCCACTGCCGCGATCTCTTAAACGGATAAAACTGCGCGGCCCACATCTGATGTTGCCCGACGTCGGTGGCGATAAGCGCGTCTCCGTTCGTCAAACGGTGCAACTCACGAATCACGGTCTGCGGCTTGATGTGATCGCCCGAGCCCGTGAAACGTAGTGGTTGGTCAAGCTGCCATCCGCGTATACGTTCCCACCAAACCGCGCGGCGCTTAACGCTCCGGTCGATGTGGAGTTGGCCCAGGTTCTTGATTTCTGTCTGCAAAGCGGCAAGGGCTTCGCGCGCATCGGCCACCAGCGAGATTTCCGGCGCCCGATTCTTGCCGACGTTTGCCGGATCGATATCGATGTGAATGACCCGCGCCTGGGGTGCAAAGGTTGCGAGTTTTCCGGTAACCCGATCGTCGAAGCGCACGCCCACGGCAATCAGAAGATCGCTCTCAGCGACGGCCATATTCGCTGCATAGGTACCGTGCATGCCGAGCATGTTCAGGCAAAGAGGATGAACCGAAGGGAAACCACCGAGTCCCATAAGCGTCGGCGTGACTGGCAATTGCAACTCTTCGGCTAAAACGAGCAACGCTTCGGCGGCTCCAGAATTAACGATGCCTCCGCCGACGTACATTACGGGTCGTTCCGCTTTCATGATCGCCGCGGCGGCTTCGGCTACGGCCCGAGGGTCCGGCGGCCACTTCCGTTCCACTAAAGGAAAACTGATGTTTTTCAAACTGGAATATGAGGTTCGCGCCGCCGACACGTCCTTTGGAATGTCGATTACAATCGGCCCGGGCCGGCCCGTTCGCGCCAGGTGAAAAGCTTCGTGGACCACGGGCGCCAGATCCTTTACGTCGCGCACCAGGTAGTTGTGCTTAACGCAGGAACGGGTGATCCCGACCGTATCAACCTCCTGGAAAGCGTCAGTGCCGATGAGCGGCGTTGGCACCTGGCCGGTGATGACGACTATCGGCGTCGAATCCATATAAGCATTGGCAATGCCGGTCATCGCATTGGTTGCACCCGGCCCCGAGGTAACCAGCGCCACCCCCACGCGGCCTGAGGCGCGCGCATAGCCTTCGGCCATGTGCACCGCTCCTTGTTCGTGGCGCACGAGGTAATGCGTAATGCGATCGCGCGCCCGCCATAGCTCGTCATAGATGTGCAGGACGGCTCCACCGGGATAACCGAAGATCGAATCCACGCCTTCATGCAGAAGGGCTTCGATCAGGATCTCCGCCCCGCGCGGCTCTTGTATCGCATCGGTCAACAGTGGTTGAGCTGTGGTGGTTAGTGTTTGTGGCTGTGCGCTCATGTGGTTCCTTTTGTAGGGGCGTTCCTCCGTGGGCGCCCCTCCTCACCGGTTCCAGGCATTCTTCGAAACATTACTCAAGCCAACCAAGGGGTGGCCACGGAGTGCCACCCCTACATGATTTTTATGGGAGCGTCGTTTCTCCCATCAAGTATTTATCAACACCTTTCGCGGCCCGGCGTCCGTCTGCAATCGCCCAAACGACCAGCGACTGGCCGCGCGCCATGTCACCTGCCGCGAAAACCCCCGGCACGCTCGTCATCTTGTCTTCGTTAATCCGGACATTGCCGCGCTCATCAATTGCTACACCGAGCTGGGACACCAGCCCGTCGGTCTCGGGGCCCAGGAATCCCATAGCCAGGAGGACCATTTGCGCGGGCCACTCTCGTTCCGTACCGGCGACCTCTCGCGGCAAGTATCCTCCGTTGTTGCTCCCGGTCCATTCGATCTGCGCCGTCTGCACCGCGCGCAGTTTGCCGTTCTCATCTCCAATAAACTGCTTGCTCATGACGCAGTAGGTGCGTGGGTCTTTCCCGAAGACAGCGGCGACCTCTTCCTGACCGTAGTCAAGTCGATAAACTTTGGGCCATTGCGGCCATGGGTTGTCGGGCGCGCGCTCGTGGGGCGGTTTCGAGAGAATTTCAAATTGCACCAGGCTCTTACAACCGTGTCTCAAGGCAGTGCCCACGCAGTCAGTGCCGGTATCGCCTCCGCCAATAACGATCACGTCCTTGTCCTTAGCCGAGAGATAGCTGCCATCTTCGTGATTGCTATCCAGAAGACTCTGGGTGTTGCCATGGAGGAACTCCATCGCGAAATGAATTCCTCCTAAGTGTCGGCCCGCGATCGTCAGATCGCGTGGGCGTGTTGCGCCGCCGCAGAGCACGACCGCGTCAAATTCCTGCATTAGTCTGCCGGGTGGATAGTCATGGCCGACATGCGTGCCCGTAACGAACTGAATGCCCTCAGCGGCCATCAGATCGGTGCGCCGCTCAACTACCGTCTTTTCCAGTTTCATGTTGGGAATGCCGTACATCAACAGACCACCGATGCGGTCGGCTCTTTCGAAGACGGTTACCCAATGACCGGCGCGGTTGAGTTGCGCGGCACAAGTGAGGCCGGCCGGACCAGAGCCGATAACTGCGATCTCTTTGCCGGTACGCACAGACGGCGGTTCAGGTAAAACCCAGCCTGCCTCAAAACCTTTGTCAATGATCGCTTGCTCAATCGTCTTGATCGTGACCGGGTTATCGCTGATACCAAGCACACATGACCCTTCGCATGGCGCTGGACAAACGCGGCCCGTAAATTCCGGAAAGTTGTTAGTGTGATGAAGCCGGCTCAGCGCTTCACGCCAATGCCCCCGGTAGACCAGATCGTTCCATTCCGGAATCAGATTGTTAATGGGACATCCGGAAGCCGCCCCCCCTATCATTCGGCCGGTATGGCAAAACGGCACGCCGCAATCCATGCAACGAGCGCCTTGTTCGCGCAGCGCCTCTTCAGGAGAATGCAGATGGAATTCCTGCCAATCGGAAATACGTTCCGCCGGCAGCCGGACGACTGGAAGCGTCCGGGTGTATTCCATGAATCCTGTAGGTTTTCCCATTCCTAATACCGAGTTCTGAGTACTGAGTTCTGAGTTCTGAGTTTGGATAGATGAGTGCTGTTGACTCAGTACTCAGAACTCAGTACTCAGCACTTTTCTTTCATTGCCCCGCCGCACGGGCCAGCGCGTGTGAATTCAACTCAAACGCAGCCATCTCCGCTCCTTCGTGTGTCATGCCGCTTTCCCTCATTTGCTTCTGCGCCTCGAGCACGCGCTGGTAGTCGTGTGGGATGACGCGCACAAACTTCGGTAGCCACTGATCCCATTGCAACAGCACCTCAGTGGCGCGGCTGCTGCCCGTGTACTCGGCGTGCCGGAAGATCATGTTCTTGACCGATTCCATCTCGTCGGCGTCTGCGACGCTCGTGAGTTGGACCAGTTGCTTGTTACACCGCCCCGCAAAAACGCCTTCTTCATCGAGAACGTAGGCGATACCGCCAGACATTCCCGCGGCGAAGTTGCGGCCGGTTTGGCCCAGCACCACCACGCGACCACCCGTCATGTACTCACATCCGTGATCGCCCACTGCTTCAACCACGGCGTAGGCTCCGCTGTTACGCACACAAAACCTCTCACCCGCGACGCCACAGATGTAGGCTTCGCCGCTCGTCGCGCCGTAAAACGCGACGTTGCCGATGATCACGTTTTCTTGTGGGTTGAAGGTGGCTTCGCGCGGCGGATAGACAATGATCTTGCCCCCCGACAGTCCCTTGCCAACATAGTCGTTCGCATCGCCTTCGAGTCTTAGCGTTACTCCACGCGGCACAAAGGCGCCGAAACTCTGGCCGGCGGAACCATTGAACGAGAGTTGGATTGTGTCGGCAGGCAGACCGTTCGGACCATAGCGCCGAGTAACTGAACTACCCAGCATCGTGCCGACGGCGCGATTGACGTTACGGATCGGCAGGGTTGCCAATACGGGAGTGCGATGTTCGAGTGCCGGCCTGCAGAGTTCCAGCAGTGTCGTACTGTCGAGTGATGCCTCCAGTCCGTGCTCCTGCGGGATCTGGCAATAGCGGCCCACCGAGTCCGGAACATCTGGCTGATAGAGGATGTTTGAAAAGTCGAGGCCGCGCGTCTTCCATTGCTCGATGGCCGTCCGCATCTCGATGCATTCCGTGCGGCCAATCATTTCATCGATCGTTCGGTAGCCGAGTTGGGCAATTAACTCGCGCACCTCTTCCGCGATGAAGTGCATGAAGGTGACCACGTGTGCAGGGTCCCCGCTGAAATTGGCTCGCAGTTTTGGATCCTGCGTCGCCACGCCAACCGGACAGGTGTTCAAATGGCAGACGCGCATCATGATGCAACCCAACCCCACGAGCGGCGCGGTTGCAAAACCAAACTCTTCCGCTCCCAGCAACGCGGCAACAACTACGTCGCGGCCAGTTTTCAGTTGCCCATCTGTCTCTATTGCGATGCGGCTGCGCAGGTTGTTGAGCAGCAGGGTCTGGTGAGTCTCGGCGAGTCCGAGCTCCCACGGCACACCTGCGTGCTTAATGCTGGAAAGCGGTGAGGCGCCGGTGCCGCCATCGTAGCCGCTAATCAACACCACATCGGCGTGTGCCTTAGCTACGCCGGCTGCCACTGTGCCAACTCCGACCTCGGCGACAAGCTTGACGCTGATACGGGCCGTGTGGTTCGCACTCTTGAGGTCATAGATCAACTCCGCCAGGTCTTCGATTGAATAGATGTCGTGATGCGGCGGCGGTGAGGTGAGACCGACGCCAGGGGTCGAATGCCTCACTCTGGCAATCTCCGGATAGACCTTGTGGCCTGGAAGCTGTCCGCCTTCGCCGGGCTTCGCGCCCTGCGCCACCTTGATCTGCAGCTCTTCAGCGTTGACCAGGTAGTTGCTGGTTACGCCAAACCGTCCGGAAGCGACTTGCTTAATCGCGCTGTTGCGCGAGTCGCCATTTTCGTCTGGGAAGTAACGCGCCGGATCCTCGCCGCCTTCGCCGGTGTTGCTCTTGCCGCCGATGCGGTTCATGGCAACGGCCAGCGCTTCATGCGCTTCTTTGCTGATCGAACCGTAAGACATCGCGCCTGTCTTGAAGCGCTTGACGATATCGGCTACCGGCTCTACCTCTTCGATTGGGATAGGAGCACGCTCTGGCTTGAACTCCATCAATCCACGTAGCGTGCAGAGACGGCTCGATTGGTTGTTCACCAACTCGCTGTATTCCTTGAACGCCTTGTAGCTGTTCGTGCGGCAGGCATACTGAAGTTTGTGTATCGTCTCGGGGCTGAACAGGTGAAGCTCGCCTTCCCGTCTCCACTGGTATTCCCCGCCGTCGCCGAGCGTTTGATCGTGCGCTTGCCGGTCGGGGAAACCCTGCTTGTGTCGCAGCTTCACTTCTTCTGCGATCACATCCAGGCCAATGCCGCCGATGCGCGAAGGAGTCCAGGTGAAGTAGCGATCGACGAAGTCTTCGTTGAGACCGATGGCCTCGAAAATTTGGGCGCCACAGTAGCTCTGTATCGTCGAGATCCCCATCTTCGAAATGACCTTGACGACGCCTTTGTTAATCGCCTTGATGTAGTTGGCGATTGCCTTGTCGGCAGAGACACCAGGCAACAAGTCGCGGGCGATCATGTCTCGCAAAGTCTCGAAGGCCAGGTACGGATTGACTGCGGCCGCGCCATAGCCCAGCAACAGAGCAAAGTGATGAACTTCGCGAGGCTCGCCGCTTTCAATTACAAAACCCACCTGGGTACGCGTGCCCTGCCGAATCAGGTGGTGGTGGACGCCGGCGACTGCCAGCAATGCCGGAATCGGCGCCTGCTCATTTGTAGAGCCGCGATCGGAAAGGATGATGATGCCGAAGCCGCGGGCAATCGCAGCGCTCGACTGCCGGCAGAGTTCATCAAGCGCACTTTCCAAACCACGACCACCCGCACTCACTTCAAACAGCATCGGCAGAGTGATGGACTTGAATCTCGAATCGCCCACGCAATTGTCCGGGTCGGCAAGGTGTCGCAACTTTTCCAGTTCCTCGTTGGTGAGGATCGGTGACGGGAGCTTGATTTGCCGCGCACATTCCGGTGTCGGCTCCAGCATATTCGCTTCGGGGCCGATGCTGGTGTCGGTTGACATGATTAGCTCTTCGCGGATTGCATCCACCGGCGGGTTGGTTATCTGCGCGAATAGCTGCTTGAAATAGTTATAGAGCAACTGCGGCCGCTCGGAGAGCACGGCGATGGGCGTGTCAGAACCCATCGAGCCGATTGCTTCATTACCATCGGTGGCCATTGGGGCAATCAGAAGTTTGAGTTCTTCGTTTGTGTAACCGAAAGCCTGCTGACGCTGCACCACGGTCAAGTGATCCGGTTCAGGCGGCAGGGGCGGACTCGGAAGTTCATCCAACCTGACGACGTTGTCGGTGACCCATTGGCCGTAGGGATGCTCAGTGGCGATTTGCTGCTTCAGTTCCTCGTCGTCCACGATCCGACCGGCTTCGGTATCAACCAGAAACATACGGCCTGGTTGCAGGCGGCCTTTTGATAGGACGTTGTCAGGAGGAATATCCAGCACGCCCACTTCGGACGCCATGACCACCAGCCCATCCTTCGTCACGTAGTAACGCGAGGGCCGCAAGCCATTACGATCCAGCACAGCGCCGATACGGATTCCATCAGTGAATGCGATAGATGCCGGTCCGTCCCACGGTTCCATAAGAAAAGAGTGATACTCGTAGAACCCTCGCTTCTCTTCGCTCATCGATCCGCTTAGTGATTCATGATCGCCCCAGGGCTCAGGAATCATCATCATGATTGCGTGCGGCAAAGAGCGGCCGGTGAGCGTCAGCATCTCCAGAGCGTTGTCGAACATGGCTGAGTCGCTGCCGTCGGTGTCGATGACCGGAAGAATTTTTTGGATCTCAGCGCCGAAGAACCGCGATTCGAATTTGCTTTCGCGAGCGCGCATCCAGTTGATGTTGCCTCGCAAGGTGTTGATTTCGCCGTTATGAGCGATATAGCGGTAGGGATGGGCCCGCGCCCAGCTCGGGAAAGTGTTAGTGCTGAAACGCGAGTGGACCAGAGCCAGTGCCGACTCAACCCGCGTGTCGCGTAATTCAGGGTAGAAGAGCGGGAGCTGATCTGCGGTCAACATACCCTTGTAGACGACCGTCCGGCAGGAGAGACTGGAAACGTAGAACATGCCGCGCTCGTGGATACCGCGCTTGGCTGCCTTGCTGATCCGCTTGCGAATCACGCAGAGTTTTCGTTCGAAGGCGAGATCGTCAGAAATCGCTTCGCCTCGGCCGATGAAAAACTGCCGAATGACTGGCTCAGACGCCCGCGCTGTCTGGCCAAGTGAAGAGTTATCTATAGGCACGGTGCGCCAACCCAGTACCGTTTGGCCTTCTTCCCAGACGATCTGTTCAAAAGACTTTTCGCATTCCCAGCGGCTTTCCTCTTCTGTTGGCAGGAAGATCATCCCAACGGCGTATTCACCAGGGGGAGGCAGTTTGATCTTCAGCTTCCGGCATTCGGAGGCAAGAAACAGATGGGGGATCTGCAAGAGGATTCCGGCTCCATCGCCTGTGTTTTTCTCGCTACCACACGCGCCGCGATGTTCCAGGTTGAGCAGTACCTGAATGGCCTTTTGGACGATGTCGTATGACTTGCGACCCTTGATGTCGACTACGAAGCCCGTACCACAAGCCTCATGCTCGTAGCGCGGGTCATATAACCCCTGCTTCTTTGGAGAGCTTAAGTGGGTCATTTCACCTTTTGTCAGAACCACCTGCGTTAGCGGGTGGGTCAGTTCTTTCTCCTTACTCAACTCGGGGTCAGCCTAAAAACCCACCCCGCTGACGCAGGTGGTTCTGACAAGAAGAAAGCCATCAACCTGTTCGTTGATGGCCTGTGCAAGAGTTCCAAATATCAGCAACAGGCCATTATGTGCTGTCCTTTGTTACGAATAGTGAAATGGAAATAAGTACGGTGACGGTCGTAAGGTCTCCTCGAGCGGGCACTGGATTTAGCAGAGCACGAGCCGACCCCACCGATACTACAACCGACATTGGTTTCGCTGATTTCGTCATCCTGATGTTCCGGGCGCAGATAGCGCTACTGGCCCAATGGCAGTTCGATCACGTCAACCGACCTGGCAACAGTGGTGAACTACGGGCGCGAGCAATCTACTCTTTCGTGACCGTCTTGCATAATTGATAATTTTTAGCTGCTCATAAATTTCGCGCTAGCGGGGCGGCGCCAGGAGTAGGAGGCGGGAGCAAGAAGGAATATAGGACCTATATGTCCTATAGGTCCTATTTGGTCCCTACCTCCTGCCTCCTGCCTCCTGGTTATGAAAGTGGAACTCGTTGAAGACAAAGAACTCAGCCTCGGGCCCGAAATAGACCGTGTCGGCAATGCCGGTGAATTTAAGATAGCTCTCCGCCCGCCGTCCGACGCCGCGTGGATCAAGCCAGTAGCCCTCTTTGGTGATCGGGTCAATGACGTCGGCGATAAGAACCAGGGTCTTCTCACCCATGAATGCATCAAGCCAGTAACGCGATGGATCGGGAACCAACAGCATGTCTGACTCATGAATCGAAGCCCAACCGCGTAATGATGAACCGTCGAAGCCGAAGCCATCTTCGAATGAACTTTCGCTAAGTTCCTCAATCGGAAAAAATTGTCGCTGTTACCGCAAGCGACCATGTGGGTCATGGGTGAGGCGGCTTTAGCCCCAACCAAAGGGAAACGATCCACGAAGTTTCACGAAATGACACCAAAGGCAATTCGTGTCGGTTCGTGTGGTTTAGTGGATCGTTGTTTCTACCTAAACTTTGCTAAAGCAACAGGAACCGACAGACTTTTCGTTACCGGACACCACTGAGGACAAGAACTCAAACCAGGATATCCAACCAGGCCCTTAGTTTTGACGACATGTGCTCGAAGAGGGTCGCGTCTTTCCACGTCGGATTGCGTCGTACCTCCACACCCTCCGTGTCCTGGGCAATCTAGTAGCGCACGCCGGCCCCGCAAAAGTTGAGGGGTCTGCTGATAACAGCTCACTATCAGAAACCGATGTTGAGCTAACTCTGTTGATGACTTTGAATCTAGTCGAATGGTATTTATCTGAGTATTCCCACTCGGACAACGGTTAAGCGGGTATGTTAGTATCCGCTTCTTGAATCCGCAGGTTGCGCAGATTAGAAAAGAAGGAGGCAGCGGCAGGAGGCAGGAGCAGGAACCCCGTTCTGATTGCCGTGCCCCTGCTCCTGCCTCCTGCTCCTGCCGCTGTTTCCGTAATCTGCGAAGCAAACCGACAACTTCTTGTTTTTTTTTGACAAGGTTTTGGGTGCGGGTACTATTAAGACTGAGTTTGAGGGAAACATTCAACCAGCCTGCGAAGCTGGCGGAGAGAGTGCTAGCCCCAGGCGATGGCGCAGCGCCGAGCCTGGGGTCGATGCCACAAAAACTCACTGAGCCTGCGAAGCTGGCGACATATGTTAGCCCACTAAATATTTTGTCTGCGTTGGTTAATCTTCCAGTTCATCTGCCGCCCACATTCGTGGGCTCGGACGCATTTGTTTCGTTCCCCAGGCTCGGCTGCCTCGCCTGGGGCTAGCACTCTGTCCGCAAGCTTCGCAGGCTCGTTGAATGATTCTTTGAGCCTTCCATTTGGTTGCGGCCTAGGCAGCGCTATGTAATCTGTGGATACGACCTTTCTGAAGCCAGAAATGGAACTGACCCAACTTGAATTCTTTATGATGGTGGTTGAGCAGGGCAGCTTCTCGAAGGCCGCCGTTCGCGTCTACCGCACCCAGCCGGCGGTCAGTATCGCGATTAGGCGTCTTGAGGAAGAGATTGGGGCGCCGCTTTTTGATCGTTCGCAAAAAACTCCGACCCTCACTGACGCCGGCGAACTTGTCTATGATTATGCACGCAGAATTCTCGCGCTCCGTGACCAGGCGCAAGACGTCGTCTCGGAGTTACGTTCACTCGAGCGCGGGCGCGTGCGCATAGGCGCCAACGAAAGCACCTCGCTTTATATCCTGCCGCACCTCATCCTGGAATATCGGGAGCAGCATCCAAACGTGAAGGTCGAAATCTTCCGGCAAGTGTCTGAACGTTTGCCGCGTGAGGTGCTGGATCGGAATGTGGATTTCGCTCTGCTGGCGTTCGAACCAGTGGACAGCGACCTTGAATCCTTCCCCATACTGCAAGACGAACTCGTGCTGATCATGAGCCCGGACGACCCGCTCGCAAAACGCGAGTCGTTGAAGATAGAAGAACTTGGAGAGCAATCATTTGTAGCGCATAACGTAAAGACTGCCTCCAGGCACAAGGTTATCGAGGCCTTTGAGCAACACCATACACCGCTAAACATCACCCTCGAGCTGGCCACGGTAGAAACCATCAAGCGGTTCGTTCAACTGAAGATAGGGCTCGCGTTTGTCCCCCGAATGTGTGTATCTGAGGAGCTGGAACGCGGCACACTCGCGACCGTGCCCGTTCCGGAGTTGACCTACTTCCGAACGCTCTGGGTCACGCACCGCCGGAACATTACCCTTTCGCACGCCTCTGCTGCCTTCCTTGAAGTGCTGCGACAACGCGCCACTGCGAGACCAGGGGCAGGAGGCAGGAGGCAGTAGGCAGTAGGCAGTAGGCAGGACACGACGGAAACCGGAGCGTTCGCCTGCGAGTTTTGTTCTCGGATCACACATCTTTTCCTCCTGCTTACTGCCGTCTGCCACCTGCCGCCTATTCTCTTACAGGTCGGCTAGATTTATCTCATCATAAAAATTATAGTTTTGACTTACGCTGACCTTTGTTTCTAGGATGATCCGTTTGAGTTTCCTATGGTTCAACCTCCTGTTAACAACCGGGAGTCCGTTTGCAAAGGGAACACCGCTCAAGATTTAATCAGTAGCTAATGAAACTAAAAATCGCAATTTTACCCGGCGATGGGATCGGTCCGGAGGTGACGGCCCAGGCAGTGCGCGTGCTGGATGCCGTCGCTGAACGACACGGTCACACGTTTGAGTTTGAGGAATGGCCGGTGGGCGGCGTCGCGATAACACAGGAAGGCGCGCCACTTCCCTCTTCAACCCTGGACGCTTGTCTTGCGAGTAATGCGGTGTTGCTCGGAGCGGTCGGCGCGCCCGAACATGACAATCTCGCGCCCGAAGCACGCCCCGAAGCAGGGCTGCTCGCGCTGCGCAACGGGCTTGGTGCTTACGCTAATTTGCGTCCGGTTGTTGCCTATGAGGCCATCAGCGAATGCTCACCTCTACGGCCGGAAATCGCTCGTGACGCAGATATTCTGATTGTGCGCGAACTCCTCGGCGGCCTTTATTTTGGTCAACCGCGCGGATTGCTTTCTGAGGCAGGAACTGACAGCGCTTTCAACACCCTGCGCTATTCGACTCCCGAAATCGAGCGCATTGCTCACGTCGCATTTAGGGCCGCCGAGACGCGACGGCAGAAAGTAACTTCGGTTGATAAGGCCAACGTTCTTGAAACCTCGCAACTCTGGCGCGAAGTCGTTACAAAGGTAGCTCAGGAATATCCGAGTGTGACGTTGGAGCATCTTTACGTTGACGCTTGCGCGATGCATTTGATAATGAACCCGCGAAGGTTTGATGTGATGCTTACGGAGAATCTTTTCGGCGACATACTTTCAGATGAGGCTGCTGTGATTGCGGGCTCGTTAGGCATGCTCGCCTCTGCCAGTATCGGCGGCGCAGTCGGATTGTATGAGCCGGTGCACGGCTCAGCGCCAGACATTGCCGGAAAAGGATTGGCGAATCCGCTTGGCGCAATTGCCTCGGCCGCGCTGTTGCTGCGCCATTCAGCTAACCTCGAGCAAGAAGCAACAGAGATCGAGGCCGCCATCCGCGCAGTGCTCCACGCCGGTTACCGCACACCCGACCTCGATCGCGGCACAGGTAAGCGCGTAGTGCAAACGTCTGAAATGGGTTCGCTGGTCGTTGAGGCATTTTCGGATATCGCTAACAAGCGTCATGCTCGTCACGCAGTTTAAAGGCGGATGCCGGAAATCAGATGTCAGATGTCAGATGTCAGATGTCAGATGTCAGAAAGAATCAGGTGCCAGAGGTCAGATGTCAAACGTCAGGTGACGACGTTGTCTAACATCCAGTATCTGACATCTAGCATCTGACATCTGATTTCCGGCACGTGATTCTTTCTGACATCTGACATCTGACATCTGGCATCTGATTCTTTCTGACATCTGACCTCTGACATCTGACATCTGATTTTATGTCACGCACTTTATTCGACAAGCTTTGGAGCGACCACGTGGTTTGCGAGCCATCCGGCGAACCGGCGCTGCTTTATATCGACCTGCACCTGGTCCATGAAGTCACTTCCCCTCAAGCGTTCGACGGTCTGCGGGCGGCTGGCCGTAGTGTTAGACGATCCGACTTAACCGTGGCGACGGCGGATCACAACGTTCCAACTACAGATCGAAGTTTACCTATCACTGACGAGATCGCAGCCCGTCAGATCGCAGCGCTCAGGCGAAACTGCGCTGATTTCAACATTCTCTTTTACGATCTTGACTCAGCCGAGCAAGGAATTGTCCACGTGATTGGACCCGAGTTGGGGTTGACGCAACCGGGGATGACCATTGTTTGCGGCGACAGTCATACCAGCACCCACGGCGCGTTTGGCGCACTGGCGTTTGGCATCGGCACTTCAGAAGTGGAACACGTACTGGCCACTCAATGCCTGCCGCAACAGAAGCCGCGCACCATGGAGGTCCGCACCGTCGGTGAACTACCAGAGTCGGTCACCGCCAAAGATCTCGCGCTCGCCATAATCGGGCAGATCGGAACCGCTGGAGCGACCGGGCACGTGATCGAATACACCGGCGAGGCAGTTCGCGCACTCTCGATGGAAGGCCGCATGACGTTATGCAATATGAGCATAGAAGCGGGTGCGCGGGCCGGAATGATTGCGCCAGATGAAACGACATTCGCTTATCTGGAGGGCAGGCGCTTTGCTCCACGCAACACTGCCGAAAAGGCTGCTTGGGATGACGCCCTGGCTTACTGGCGTACGCTAACGACAGATGCAGACGCTCGGTATGATCGCGTTGTTGAAATCGATGCCAGCGGCCTCGCGCCTTATGTCAGCTGGGGAACTAGTCCGGGGCATGTTGTGCCTGTAACCGGCAGTGTTCCTAATCCAAGCGAGACGGCAACGGAAAGCGATCGCCGGGCTGCGGAACGCATGCTTGATTACATGGGGCTCGAGCCGGGCACACGTATTGAAGATATTCCCGTGACCCGAGTCTTCATTGGTTCGTGCACCAATGCGCGCATTGAAGACTTGCGCGCCGCTGCAAACGTAGTCCGTGGTTACCACATTGACCCATCAGTTCACGCGATGGTTGTTCCCGGATCGCAGACTGTCAAACGCGCAGCGGAAGCGGAGGGTCTGGACCGCATATTCATAGACGCAGGCTTTGACTGGCGCGAGGCGGGTTGCTCGATGTGCCTGGGAATGAATCCGGACATCCTGCAACCGGGCGAACGCTGCGCCTCAACCAGCAACCGCAATTTTGAGGGTCGCCAGGGACGCGGCGGGCGCACGCATCTGGTCAGCCCGATAATGGCAGCAGCGGCTGCTATCGCCGGACACTTTATTGATGTCCGTAATTGGGACTTTAGATCCTAGTCAGTGGTTAGCCATATGGGACCTATTCGACCTATAGGACCTATACCACCGACACGAACGGACCACTGACAACAATCTTATGCTTTCTTTTCGCATTCACACAGGAATAGTGGCGCCGCTTGATCGGCCCAATGTCGACACGGACCAAATCATTCCGAAGCAGTTTCTGAAACGGATTGAGCGCACGGGGTTTGGAGAATTTCTGTTCTACGACTGGCGCTACACCGACAAGGGCGAGCCTGACCGATCCTTTGTGCTCAATGCAAACGAGTATCAAGGCGCAACAATTCTTGTGGCGGGAAAGAACTTCGGTTGTGGCTCGTCGCGCGAGCACGCGCCCTGGGCGCTTCTTGATTACGGCTTTCGCACCATAATCGCTCCGTCATTCGCCGACATCTTCGCGAACAACTGCATGAAGAATGGAATTGTTCCAGTCGTGCTTTCGGAAACAGAGGTTGAGGAACTATTTCGGCGAACGAGTGATGGGCCGGGCTATCAGCTCACCGTCGATCTTGAGCGTCGTGTGGTGGAGGACGACCAGGGCTTCTCGGCTTCGTTTGTTATCGACGACTTTCACCGTCATTGTCTGATGGAAGGGCTCGATGACATTGCACTGACGCAGCAATACGAACCGCAAATTGCCGCGTATGAGGCAAGGCGCGCGGCATGGCGAGAATCACAGTGAAGTCGAAACCCTTCACCAACTTTGAAGCGTGTTTAGATAGCGCACTAGTGCGCCGGAGCGTAGCGACCTGTTTAGATTGCGCACTTGTGGGGACGTGGCAAACGCGGGCAGACAAGTCTGCTTTCTAAACAGCGCCTTTCTTGAGTTTCGCCTCTCGCGGGGAGGGGAGCGAATCAACGCTTGTGTATTTGGAAGGACGGTATTACAACAATTTCTCAGCAGGACCACACTACTTACAATGCAGGCGCGGGGACCGGGCTGGCGCCCATTTCTGCCGTTAAGACCATGACACCTGGGCAAGCCGAAGCGAGAAAGCTGGCAACATTTCTCGAAACGGGACAAATGCTGGCCGGCACCTTCGAGCTCAAAGACGCCAGGCCGGCGCACTCCAGGGAGTTGAATCCGCCGACTCATTTAGTTCTGGTGAATTCTGAATGAACGACCGCACGCGCGAGTCTAAAACCAAACCCTTGTGGGGCGCCGCAGATCAGGCCGCGAGGCTCGTTGAGTTGACGAGTGACGCGCCGGATGTGAAGGAAGCGCCACTGCGTCGCGACGTGCGCTCACTGGGTCGTTTGCTGGGTGAAGTATTGAAAGAGCAAGCCGGCGAGACCCTGTTCAATGCAGTCGAAGAGATTCGTCAGCTGGCCATCGAATACCGCGAGTTGGAGCATGACGCACCTCAAGACCGCAGTGGCACGCCCGAGCATGAGTTGATGGAACGTGTGGCGCTGATAGTCAGAGACATGGAACTGGTCGAAGCCTATCGCATGACCAAGGCATTTGCCATTTACTTTGAACTAACAAATCTCGCAGAGACCAATCATCGGAAGCGCCGTCGGCGCACGGCCCAACTCTCCCCCGAACGCCCGCCCCAGCCAGGGTCCATCCGCGGCACTTTGCGCCGCATACGCGAGTCGGGAATTGATCTGGAGACCGCACTCGAATGGCTGCGCAGGATCGAAGTTGTTCCGGTCTTCACTGCCCATCCGACCGAGGTCGCACGCCGCACGGTGTTGTTTAAGCGACAGCGGGTTGCCGCCAATCTGGAATTGCTGGATCGTTTGCCGCTCACAGATGCGGAAGCGATGAAGCGTGAAGGCGCTATTGCCGCCGAGATTACCGCGCTCTGGCAAACGGATGAAGTTCGTCGCCGGCCCCCGACCGTGCGTGATGAAATCAAGATGGGGCTGGATTACTACTCGGGCTGCTTGATCGATATGCTGCCCAACCTTTATGAGGAATTCGCGGACGCCTTGCGCGAGGAATATGAATGCGAACTAACCGCCAATGAGTTACCCAGCTTCCTGCAGTTTGGTTCATGGATTGGCGGAGATCGCGACGGCAACCCTTTCGTCACTGCAGCTTGCACACGCGACGCCCTGTATCTGGCGCGGCAGGTCATACTCGATCATTACCTTTCCGTGTCGGGCGAGTTGATGGATCGACTCAGTCCTTCAGAGCGCCAGGCACCGGTCATGGCGGCCCTGAAAGATGCAGTGAACCAATATGCGCAGCGCATGCCGTGGGTTGCAGATGCCAACAAGACTCGGGCCGCGGAGGAGATCTATCGCAGCTACCTGGATTATGTCCTCGAACGTCTGCGCGCCACGCGCGACCGGCCACCGCAGGCCAATGCATACCCGGACGCCCAGGATTTCGCTAATGATTTGAACCTGCTGCGGCAGAGCCTGGTCGCGAACAGCGGCGAGCGCATCGCGCAATTGTTGCTCGACCCGCTGCTCAGACAAGTCAGCACTTTCGGATTTCACTTGCACTCGCTCGACATCAGACAGCACGCACGGGTGCATGCGCGCGTGATTTCTGAGCTGTCTGGCGGTGAAAGAACAATTGGAACCGAGCAGATCAGTTTGCCTGCTTCGCCCTCAGATGAAACGCGGAGTCTCCTGGAAAGCCTGCGGACTGTTGCAGATCTAAAGCGTGAGTTTCCGCCGCAAGCGATTCGCAGCTACGTGATCAGCGGCGTAACCAAAGTGGAAGATGTGCTCGCGGTTATTTGGCTGGCCCAGCTTTGCGGCGTGCGCGTGGAAGCATCAGTGGATAGCAAAGGGGTGGCAGACCCGGGACTGATGCCGGTGCCACTGTTCGAGTCAATCGAGGATCTGCGCAACTGCCCCGAAATCTGCCGCCGGCTTTGGACTGCCGCTGACTATGCACCTCTGCTTGATTCGTGGGACCGACAGCAGGAGGTGATGCTCGGTTACTCCGACTCCAACAAAGACGGCGGGATGCTTACCAGCTCATGGGAGATCTATAAAGCGCACCGCGCCTTGCACTCGGTCGCCGCCGAATGCGGAGTCAGGCTCAGACTTTTTCACGGGCGCGGCGGAACCGTGGGACGCGGAGGTGGTCCTACTCACCGCGCGATTTTGGCCCAGCCCAGAAACGCGTTTAGCGGTTCGCTGAAGATCACGGAGCAGGGCGAAGTTCTTTACTGGAAATACTCCGACGCCGCCTTAGCTGAACGCAACCTCGAACTCATGGTTGCCGCCTCGCTTGAAGCCGTGGCGCGACCAGACCGTGCGCAAGGCAATGGAGAAGTCGAAGAATCGAAGTGGGAAGCCGCCATGGAAGAAATGTCCGAGAACGCTTTTGCTTTCTATCGCGAGCACATCGTCGAAAACCCGGACGTTCTGACTTACTTCGAGGAAGCAACGCCCGTAGAGGAACTGGAACACGCGCGCATCGGTTCACGTCCGGCACGGCGAAGCGAGACGCGAGGACTCCGGGATTTGCGCGCCATCCCCTGGGTCTTTGGCTGGATGCAAAGCCGACATGTGCTGCCGGGATGGTTCGGCGTGGGCTATGCGTTGGAAAAGTTCGCCGGTACGGATCCTGGACGAGAACGACTGCTGCAAATGATGACGAAGAAGTTTGCCTTCTTTTCCGATATGATCGGAAACGTTGAAATCGGGATGGCGAAAGCCGACCTTAGAATCGCGCATCGCTACGCGGCTCTGGTCGCGGACGAAGGCGTGCGCGAGCGTGTATTTGGAATGATCGTGGAGGAGTTTGAGCGAACACGCCGCATGATTCTACGGGTGACAAAACAGAAAGAGTTGCTGGCTGGAAATCCCGTACTCGCGCGTTCGATTCGACTGCGAAATCCTTACGTCGATCCCCTGAGCCTAATACAGGTCGCGCTGTTGCAGCGCAAACAAGCCAGCGAGGAAAGCGAAGATTTGAACTATGCGCTCGCGGCGACGATTAACGGCATTGCGGCGGGTTTGAGAAATACTGGTTGATGGGAAATTAATATAGGACCTATATGACCTCTAGGACCTATAGCCACTATCCACACAGCACCGAGCCACCGTTGACGTTGAGGATTTCGCCTGTGATGCTCGCCGCCCAATCCGACGCGATAAAAGCAATCGCCAGGGCGATGTCATCGGCCGTCGCAACTCGCCCGAGCGGGATGGTGTCCACGATCTTCTGCTTGAAAGGCGCGTCGCCAAACACCTCGTCATTCAATTCGGTATCGACCCAACCCGGAGCAACGCTGTTCACTCTGATGCTTGGTGCAAGTTCCGCCGCCAGCGCTTTGGTAAAACTGATCTGGCCCCCTTTTGAAGCAGCGTAATTCGAGTAACCAGCCTCGCCCCGTTGCCCTGCGGTTGAACTGACGATGACAATCGAGCCGCTTCCCTGCGCTTTCATGAAAGGAACGACGGCGCGACAAGCGGTCCAGGTCCCCTTCAAGTTGGCGTCGATGACCCGATCCCAAAGCGCCTCCGACATCTCTTCGACGGGCGCCCCTTCCCAGATGCCGGCATTCGCCACCAGGAGATCGACACGGCCAAACTCCTTGACCGCTGCGTCTACAAGAGCAGATGTCTGGCCCACGTCAGAAACGTCAGCCCGCAACGGCAGCGCGCGCACGCCAAACTCTCGAGCCCGACGCGCGACACATTCCGCCGCGTCTTCGTTGCGCGCATAGTTAACGACCACATCGGCTCCTGCCTCCGCCAACCGGAGCACGGTCGCGCGCCCGATGCCGCGGGCGCCGCCGGTCACAATCGCTACCCGGCCACGCAACAGCGACGCCGGCAAAGCAGTTTTGTTTACAATGTCTTCAGCCATTTATTCACCTGAATAGTTTCGTCCACGTTGCACGTGGGCGGTGCCCACCTCTAATCGAGCCTTCGTTGCCCTGATCACATCCCGATGCCTCTTAAATGATAACGATCAGTATCGTAAAGTCGGGCTACGTCCACCGTATCAATCTTCCCAAGCACCGTCGAAATATCTACCAGCGACAGATCGCACGCCGGAGCGATTCCGCGCGATGAAACCATCTTGCCGAAATCACCTTCGGCGGCGGCGTCAGCCGCATGCGCGCCGAACACTAACCCCATGATCCGGTCCACCGGCGAAGGTGGACCGCCACGCTGCGGATGGCCAACAACTACCGAACGCGCATCGTAGGGCGTATCACTCATGATTCTCCGCGCCAGGACTTCGGCGATGCCACCCAGCCGCGCGTGACCGAAGGCGTCATGGCGGTCGTCTATGATGACCAGCTCGCCATCTTCTGCGTACGCACCCTCGGCGATTACGACCACCGAGTAGCGCGGGTGATGTGGATCACGAGGGTGGGCCTTTGAATCTCCCAGACGGTCTTTTAAGTGGCGATAAACCTTCTCGTAACGAAAGGGATGTTCGGGGATCAGGATCATGTCTGCCTGCCCCGCAACCCCTGACCAAAGAGCGAGGTGGCCGGAGTGACGGCCCATGACTTCGATTACCTGCACCCAGCCATGGGAACCGGCAGGCGTGCGCGAACGCTCGATAAGCTCGGTCACATTTCTCAACGCCGAGTCAAAGCCGAGCGTGTAATCCGTTCCAGCCAGATCTTTGTCGATGGTCTTGGGAATGCCCACTATAGGCACCCCCTTCTCTGCGAGTCGCGCCGCCACGCCGAGGGTATCCTCACCGCCGCAAACGACGACGGCATCAAGACCAAGATTCTCGATGTTCGCAATCACCTCAGACGATTTATCGATCCGCTCACCCAACTCGTTGGGTGTCTGGAAGGGGTTGGTGCGCGACGATCCGAGGTTAGTGCCGCCGTCGCGATCCCAGCGTCGCACGCTGGCGCGGTCAAGCGGTACGACATCAACCGGAGGGTTGAGCAAACTTAGCCAGCCGTCGCTGAGGCCCACTGTTTCGATCCCGCGCTCAGAAGCGCGATAAACCAAACCTTTGATGGCGGGGTTAAGCCCCGGCGCATCGCCACCTCCGGTTAACACGCCGATGCGTTTTACTTCAGTCATAGAAAACCAAAATTGCTCCTTGAGAATTAGAAGAACGCCAACAGTATAGGATCTATAGGACCTATTCGACCTATGGGACCTATGACAGCTCTTTCCTCTATCGGCGACCAGCCCGAGCAAGAGTCGGCTGCTCTTCCTCAAGATGGGCGATGATGATCGGCGCTAGCTGTGCGGCCTCAGCCAGAAATCCGTCGTGGCCGTGTGACGAATTAAGCTCAGCGTAGTTTGCTTTAACTCCGGCGGCCCTTGCGGCCCAGGCAAGCGCGCGGACGTCGCTCGCCGGAAAGAGCCAGTCTGAAGATATACCAACCAGCAATAAGCGCGCGCGAATCCGGCGCAAGGCTGCCTCCAGCGAAGCCCTTGATCTATCACCCTCAGCCAGATCAAAGGTATCCATTGCCTTCGAGAGCACGAGGTAGGAGTTCGCATCAAAACGTGGTGTAAAAATCGAGCCCTGATGATCCAGATAGCCTGCGATGTCGTAACGTGCGGTCAGCGAACTGTGCGGATCCTCGCCGCTGCGGTTCGGCCGCCGCGCAAAACGCTCCGAAAACAGTTCCGACGATTTGTAACTACAAACCGCGATCGCACGCGCCAGCCGCAGTCCGGCCACCGGCTGCTGGTCCAGTGTGTAATTACCATCTCGCCACGCCGGGTCGTTGCGAATCGCCTGCCGTTGCAGATGATTGAGCGCCAGTCCCATAGCCGAAAGCGGCGCCGCTCCGATCGCAATGCACCGCTCAACTCGCTCCGGAAAGTCCACCGCCCAACTCAGTGTCTGCATCCCGCCGATGGATCCGCCGATGACGGTATGAAGCCGTTCTATCCCAAGATGATCAAGCAACCGCGCCTGCGTTTGCACCATGTCTTTGATCGTCACGACGGGAAAATCGCTGCCGTAAAGTTGTCCCGGCTTTTGGGGATGCGGGCTGCATGGTCCCGTCGAGCCATAGCACGACCCGATCACGTTCACTCCAATAACACAGTAGTGCCTCGTATCAAACGGTTGGTTCGGCCCGACCAACTGAGGCCACCAGTCCGCAACGCGCGCTGAACCGGACAGCGCGTGACAGACCAGCAGCGCATTGTCACGCGCTTCGTTGAGCTTACCGTAGAGCGCATAGCGAAGGGTGACATGCCGCAAGCTCCCGCCGGCATTTAGCCTGAACGGCTCGTCATTTGCGAAGGTGAAGTCCGCTTCGAATGTGGGCTCGATAGCCACGCCCATGGTTATGCTCACCTCCTTACGTGATTGCGGAACCGTCTCTTGAGAAACAGTCGCTTCAATATTGTCAGGCTACTCCCGCGTCCAGCGACTTTCACAGCGGGTAAACGTTTCGCATGCGTTTTCCAACCCCGTGGAAAAACAGGACGCATCCTCGGTGGTCGGCTTGAGTCTGCTTCCGGTATCAAGCTGCGTTGCTCGAGCGCGAGCAGAATTTTGCTGATGCTGACCTCAACCGATTCCCGATCCGTCTCAACCACAACGTCCGGAGCAAGCGGCTCCTCGTACGGATCAGAAACTCCGGTAAACCCTTTGAGTTCCCCAGCGAGGGCCTTTTTGTAGAGGCCTTTCACATCGCGCTTGGCGAGCACTGCAATCGGGCACTTCACGAAGACTTCGATGAATCCGGCTCCATCCTGCTCAACCGCGCGCCGCACCTCGTCGCGTATAGCGCTATACGGTGAGATGGCCGCGCAGACAGTGCCGATACCGTTGCGCGAAAGCAGCCGGCAAACATAGCCGATACGGCGGATGTTGGTGTCGCGGTCTTCTTTAGAGAAACCTAACCCCTTTGACAGATTGGTCCGCACCTCGTCTCCATCCAAAACTTCTACACGCACGCCACGAGCGCGTAGTTCGGTGGCCAGGAGTGCGGCCAACGTCGTCTTGCCCGCCCCGGACAAGCCTGTCAACCACAAGGTAAATCCCTTTCTATTGCTCATCTCTTAGCTCCCCACTATTGGTCTTCGGTCTCGGATAGGTCCTATAGGTCGAATAGGTCCTATACCGCCCTCTATGCCGCCCCCTGGGCGTCGATAAGTACCTGCGCAACCTCCGGACGTGAAAACTCTACCGGTGGCAATTGTCCAGCGCTTAACAGCTCCCGCACTTTAGTTCCCGATAAGGTGACATGTGCCGACGTTTCATGCGGACAAGTCTTGCTCGAAGCCATTCCGGCGCACGTGCGGCAATAAAAAGTGTGGTCAAAAAATAGTGGCGTGATTCGCAACTCTTCTGGTTCGAACTCATCGAAGATGTGATGAGCGTCGTAAGTTCCGTAGTAGTCACCCACGCCGGCATGATCGCGCCCCACGATGAAATGCGAGCAGCCGTAGTTTTTACGAATCAGTGCATGAAAGACGGCTTCGCGCGGGCCGGCGTAGCGCATCGCGGCCGGCATGATCGAAAGGATTGTGCGGTCGGCCGGATAGTAACCGGCAAGAATTGCTTCATACGACTGCATCCGTACATCTGCAGGCACATCGTCGGTCTTCGTTTCACCAACAAGTGGATGTAAGAGAAGCCCATCGGCGATTTCCAGCGCACACTTTTGAATGTACTCGTGCGCGCGATGAACTGGATTGCGCGTTTGAAACCCGACCACGCGCCGCCAGCCACGCTCCCGGAAAAGAGCGCGCGTCTCTGACGGGTCCAACCGGTATTTCGGGAAGGCAAGATTGGTCGAACGATTGACGAGGCTAATCTTTCCACCCAGCAGCCAGTCGCCCTGACTGTAAAGCGTGCTGACGCCGGGATGAGCCTGGTCCCTGGTGCGGTATATGAGTTCCGCTTCTCGCGCTTTCTCATAACGATACTTGTCAGCAAGGTGAAGTACGCCGAGAAGGTGATCGTCCTGATACAATGCCACATCCTCAAACTGGCGTATGGAGGCGGCTTGCTCATCCGCGAGTGGAAGCGTTACCGGGAGCGGCCAGGCCACACCGTTTGCCAGTCGCATGTTCGCACAAACCGCACTGTAGTCGGATCGATCCAGGAAACCGTCGAGTGGCGAATAGGCTCCGGTCGCAATCATCTCCAGATCGGAAATCTCCCGCGCGCCCAGACGAAGCGCGGGCATGTTCGCGGCGGATTCAATCAGCCGATCACGTTCAGCCCCGGTCACTTCTCGATTAACTAACGTGCCCCCATGGGGACGAATAAGTTTCATCTGCTTAGTCCTCTTTGGATTGGTCGGTCGCGACCTGTCGCGACTACGATTCGTTTGACTCTACTTAGGACGACGGCGCCAGGCCGCCGAAGGCCAAAGCGGTGACAGGTCACCGCACTCCAAAATTTACCATTTACTGTTCACCATTTACCCGTTGATGAATTCCGCATTCGCTCTTACCTGTTCCGCGCCAACGCCCAGCGCGCGGGATCTCACCGATTTGCACGGGCGTCGTACACGGTATGCAACCGATAGACGGGTAGCCCTGGTCGTGAAGTGGGTTATAGGGCACATCGTGCTTTGCGATGTAGTTCCAGACATCACCCGCCGACCATTTTGCGAGTGGATTGATCTTGACCAGACCAAATCTCATATCCCACTCGACCAGATCCGAGCCCGCGCGCGCGGGCGATTGATCACGGCGAATGGCTGTAACCCAGGCGCGCATCCCATTCAACATTTCCCTTAGCGGTTCGACCTTGCGAAGACGGCAGCAACGATCTGGCTCACGCTCCCACAACCGCTCACCATATTCAGCAGCTTGATCCCTAACCGAAAGGCTGCTGGCACGCCGCTCGAAGTGAACGCCGTAGCGCGCTTCGAGTTGAGCCCGCAAAGCGGAGGTCTCCGGGAAGAGGAGGTCGGTATCGAGGTAAAAAATACGCGTGTCGGGATTGATAGCCGACAACATTGCGATCAGCACACAGCCTTCCGAGCCGAAACCGGTCGCGAGAGCCACATCCGGGGAAAACTCCTTGATGGCCCAACGAAGGACAGCGTCCGGCGAAGCCATCTCAAATTCATCCGAGATAGCTTTCCAATCTATGTCTGTCGTTTCCTGTCCAATATCTGCTACTTTGACTGACATCCTATTTCGCGACTTAAACTGGCGAAGAACTAGGAACGATCCACGAAATCACACGAACCAGCACGAAAGTTTCTTAGTTCGAGTGATTTCGTGTCCTTTCGTGGATCGTCCGCTTTTTCCTCGAGAACGGGTCATGCCGTTTTCAGTCCTGCCAGGGAAAACTCGAATCTTGAGATTCGAGTTTTCCTCCAGTCACCTTCTTTCAACAAGCCACCGCGAGTGTGGGCTCCAACTCTTCCTCGTAGACAACACCGAGATTCTGCTCAAACCAGTTAAGGCGTTTACGCAACCGAACGACCTCGCCAATGACGATGACTGCAGGAGCGCGTATGCCGGCGCGTTCCGTCTCATCAGCAATCGTGCCAAGTGTGCCGGTGACGGTTTCCTGGCCGTTGTAAGTGCCCCAGCGAATTACAGCCGCCGGCGTTTCGACCGAACGCCCGGAATTCACCAGGTCGTTCGCAATCTCGCGCAGATGGGCCACCCCCATCAACACAACCAAGGTGTCTGCTGACGCAAGATGCGCGAAAGCCCCCGTCTCATACGCCCCATCACCGCCGCGAGCGCCGCTGATGACAGCCACGGAGGAAGACATACAGCGATGAGTCAACGGGATGCCGGCATAGGCCGGAACGGCAAGCGCCGAAGTGATCCCCGGGACCACTTCAAACGGGACGCCTGCCTCAGCCAGGGCCTCAGCCTCCTCGCCGCCGCGTCCAAATAGAAACGGATCGCCACCCTTGAGCCGTAGGACTCGCTTTCCCGTTCTCGCATGTTGAATGAGTAAGTGGTTGATCTGCCGCTGTGGTGTATGCCGCCCGCCGCCGACTTTGCCAACGTAGACTCGATCGGCGGAAGCGTGAACATGACTGAGCATCTCGGGGTTGACGAGATAGTCGAAAACGACCACGTCGCATGATTCGAGAAGGGCCAGCGCTTTCACTGTCAGCAGTCCCGGATCACCGGGCCCGGCTCCGACGAGATAGACTGTTCCTGGGAGCGCCGGCATCGCGGAGTCCCCGGCGGGGCAGCGCGGGGTCCCCGGCCGAGCATCTCGGCTGGGGTGCCATACCCGCTGGGGTGCCATGTTGCCTGCCGCAAGATTCGCAGCCCTATAGCGGGAGGCATCAAGTGAATGCACATCTTTAGCACGATCCATGCTCTCGAATATGCGTTCGACGGATGCGTCAATTACCAGGGGGTGGGCCGACAATGGCTCGGTAATGCGATAGTTAATGCCTGGGTGGCGGCTGGCCGCTTCGGAAACTTCTACAGGAATATCGCCGCGTGTGTGTCTCCCGGGCGAGAGAAAATATGGATGAACCGTAATGTCGCGTGCTCCTCGTCGGACCAGCCGCTCAAATCCTTCGCATACGTTTGGATGTTCGATCTCCAGGAAAGCGGGTTCGACCAGGACAAAGCCGCCGCGTTCGCAGATGGCCCGGGCCGCCTGTCGCACATCTTCATTTGCTTCCGCGCGGCGGCTGCCGTGACCCACGACCAAAACGCCACGTTGCGTCTCCTGTTTCATGCGGCCACCTCCGACTTCTGGCCTATCGGTAGAGCGCAGTAGCTCACGAATCTCCGAGCCTGCTCGAGGATCTCTCGCGCAGCCTCATCAGGCATGCGACGCACTTCAGATGTCGCGGATGTCCGACATACTTCAGATGTAGCGAATGTCCGACACACTTCAGTTTGTCGCTCGTCTCGGTGATAGGCTTCTTCCGTAGGATCACGACAAACTAAAGTGTGTCGGACATCTGGGGCGCGTCTCACATCTGGGGCATGTCGGACATCGTTCTTCAGCTGTTCAAAAAGCGACGAGACTCCCTCCCACGCACCTTCCGTCTCACCCGACAAGACAAACAGGTTCTCGAATTCCCAGAAAGCCTCATCGGCGGTGAAGGGATCAACCAACCTCTGGTAGAGCGGGACGCGAGCGGCGGACGCTGCTGCTTCATAAGCCGCGCGACCTGCCTCTTCATATTCCTTGTGGTAGATCAATGCCTCGGCCTGGGCCAATCGTTCGCGCGCTGCCTCGATCGTGGGCAGGGTCCCGGCTACGGTTGAGCCGGCGCATTCACCCTTTATCCCACGGCGAACGGCAAAGCTTTCATGCTCGTGTCCGTAGTCTTCATAAAATGAAGGGTCTGCCTCAAACGAAGGAACCTGCCGTAGCGTGTCGAGGATTTCTTTCAGACGTTTGGTTCCGATGCGGTTGGCAAAAGCGGTGAAATTCTCAGCCGGGAGTCTCTCCTTATCGTATAGCCCCAGCAGGGTTTCCGTTAACGTCACGCAGTTTTTCGCGGGAAACTTGCCGAGCAGTGAACCAAACTGTGCATTCTCGGGCGACGCCTCGCCGCCCAAAGTCACAAAGTATGCGGGCACGCTGTGGTCCTCGTGCGAAAGAGCCGCGGCGTAGAACCCGATGTTGGCTATTGAGTGTTGGGCACAGCCATTAGGGCACCCGGAGACTTTTATACGCAGAGGGCGCGCTAACTCACCACCCAAAATGGGTTGCTGTAGTAGACCAGTAATGTCTCCAGGCAAGCTGCCGATAGGGCCGGAGAGGGCGCTGCCAAGCCCTTTAGCTGACGCAATACCCAACCGGCAGCTGTCAGATCCCGGACACGTCGTTACATCAGTAATCGTCCCCACACCGCGTTCGGCCAGTGATAGTTCACCAAGTGCAGCGTAAAGGTCCGAAAGCTCTTCTTCCCTGACCCAGGGCAGATAGATGTTCTGTTCGATTGAAATCCGCAACCGTCCGGACGAGAACTGGCAGACAACTTCGGCCAGACCGCGCGCACGCTCGGAAGTTATGTCGCCGAGTTTGATACGCACGTGGACTCCGCGAAAGCCCGAAATCTTGTGATCAATCACCGAATCGCGAGCCCAGGCTTGAAATTTTGGATCGTTGGTCCGCGGATCCAACACTTTCAAGCCTTTGTTGCCACGCGCGCCCCCCGCAGTTTCGGGAATGAACTCCTCCTCTTTGTCCAGGTAGTTGGTTAACGGTACTGGGCCAACTCGTTCCCGCTCTTCGTCGAGCGCCGCACAAAATGCCTCCCAGCCCAGAGTCTCGACCAGAAATTTCATGCGGGCCTTCATCCGCGCTTTGCGCTCACCATAGCGGTCGAAAAGTCTGAGCGCAGCAGCCGCCAAATTGAACAACTCCTCAGCGGGAAGAAAGTCGGTGTAGAGATGTGCAAGATGAGGCGCGGCCCCAAGGCCCCCGCCCAAATAAACTCGGAAGCCGCGCCTCAATTTGCCATTCCGAGTTTTGGTGACAGCCCATAAACCAATATCGTGAATCCGCAGGCCCGAATGGTCGTCTGCGCAACCTTCAAACGTGATCTTGAATTTGCGACCGAGGTTTTGGTTGTACTTGTTGCGCACCAGGAAGCGAAACAGCGCCTGCGAATAAGGCAACACATTGAAGCTTTCGGAGGCAGACGTGCCTGCGCGATAGCACGCGGTGATGTTGCGCACTGTGTTGCCGCACGCTTCGCGAGAGGTGATGCCGGCCTCAGCCAGGAAGCGCAAGAGGTCAGGAGTTTCTTCCAACTTAACGTAGTAAATTTGCGCATCTTCGCGCGTGGTAAAATGCAGGAACCCACTGCCAAATCGGTCTGCCGCATCGGCCAGCCGTATGAGTTGATCGGCGCTCAAGACTCCACCGGGAATCTTGATCCGCTGCATTTGCACTCCCTCCTGGCGCTGAGCGTAGGTGCCGAAGTGCAGCCGCAGCTTTTGCATTTTTGTCTCATCCACTTGGCCTGCCCGGTATTTGCGGATCTGCTGTTCATAATTAGCCAGCTCGTCCTGCACATATGCGGGCAAGGTTTGCGATTGAGGCTCGGAAATCTCCATCGTCATTTCTTCTCAGAGTCAGTCCGGTGATTGGCGCTCGCGCCTGAGGCCACCCACCCGCAAACACCACCCCAGCCGGTCTGTCCGGCTGCGGCCCCCCGGTCCACGTGGTAGTACTGACCTCGATGGACGGCGAAGCCAGGCTTCAGCTATGTCCAAAAAAAAAACTCTCGCGCTAAGTAAGCGCGAGAGTCAAAGCTCATTCGTTTCTTAGCCTTTTTAGGGGAAACGCTGCAACATATGTCGACATGTCGCGCGCATGTTCATACAGGTACACATACAGCGACAGCCTGGAGTTTCGATCTTCATGATATTGGATCTGTGCGACACGATGCGGGAAAGGTAACAAATGGTAGCAACATCCGTCAACTTAATTGTTTTTATCGACTAATAAAAATAATTTCGCTTAGTACCATCCGCAGATTACGCCGATTACACAGATTAAGAAAACTGAGACTCATAGACCACCAGGGGACCCAGACGCCAACTATTCTTTCTTGAGTTGTTTTCCGAATCTGCGTAATCTGCGTAATCTGCGGACAGACTTCGTCGGAGTGCCAAATGATCTAAAGTGGCCTTCTGATATGTTTGAAAAGGTAACTCGAGAAAGGGCATCCGGAGCAAATGTATCGATGAAGTTGAAAGTAATGGTCTTGGGGCCAACGCGAACGCCGCCGAGTTTTTCCGGCCCCAACTCCAGCCAAAAAGAGCTCGTGGCGCTGAGCCATCTCATTACCCAAGTCTTCTTTTCAACGCTGTAGGAGCGGAAGTTCATTCCATGGACAATGAGTTCGCCTGTTTGATTTGTCATTCGATACTCATCAGCGATCACGTAGCCATCCAGAATGTAGCGGCCGACCCAAGTTGCCTGGTAAGGTTGCCACGTCCCATCTTCTCCCTTCAGTCTTGCCTCACAACGCCATTTGCCAATGATGAAGGCGAACTGGGAGAGTTCAAGAGGCGCCTTAGGATTAGGGTTTCCGTATTCCCTGTCACGATTCATCGCTTGAGCATCCTTCTGACTGATTAGATTTGCTGATTGTGCAAAGACAGCGGCTATCGCCAATGGTGGAAGAAGCAATGCGAGAAAGAATGGCATCGACTTCATTATTTCTCCAATTCATGGTTACGGCGCCGATCGTCAGAGTTGACCGGGCGCGGCGATTATACGCGCGCTGGATCGTTGCTGACAGTAAATCCTCAATGCTCCAAATCGTTTTCGTGATTCCCTGAGCCATGCACGGCGTCGCCCTCAGCGTCTTTTTGGGAAAGACCTTGACAGATTTTTACAGCCTTGCGTATAGTGCCTCGTCGCTCTGCATGAGAGTTAAGACAATCTGCCGGGGCGATTTGCACAAAATGCATCACACTTGCTTTTATTACTTTGCCTTTACGTACCGCTTCTTCTTTAGGGAGAGCGGCTGCGTGAAAGCTTGCGAGCGTCACCGGGTGATGTAGAAAAAGACGCAAAAAGATTTCAAAGCCAGCCGCAACCTTCCAGGAGAATGTTGCGGCTGTTCTTTTTGTTTCATTCAGGACGCCGACGGCGTGTGGTTCTAAGAGGAGCAGAGCAGATGAGCATTGAAGACTGGCGATTGGAAATTGACGCAATCGATATCGAGCTACTCGGCCTGCTCAACAAGCGCGCCAGCCTGGCCGTCAAGGTGGGCCAGTCTAAGCGGCTTACGGGCATCGCGCTCTACGACCCTTCGCGGGAGCAGGAGATTATCGAGCGGATGCGTAAGCAAAACCCGGGTCCACTTGATGAAGAGGCAATCGTGGAGCTGTTCGGTTGCATAATACGAGAGTCTCGCCGGATTGAGGCTTGCGCCATGGAGCGCGGCAGTAAAGAGCTCTAAGTTCGTGTTTTTTCGGGTTATTTCGTGGATCGTGTGCGTCTGTAAGGCGAAGAGTTGATCCACGAAATTACACGAAGCCTCACGAAACACTCTGAAGTCTATTGAGACATCAGTAAAGTTTTCAAGAGACAAGATTCCACCCTATGGACCAGCCAACCGACAACACACGAGTAGCTTTTCAAGGAGAGCGCGGCGCCTTCAGCGAGGAGGCAGCCGTTAAGCTGCTCGGCGAAGACATTCAACTCGTGCCCCGCCCCACCTTCGAGTCTCTTTTTGTCGCCATCGACGATGGAGCCGCCGATTATGTGCTCGCCCCCGTTGAAAATAGTCTGGCCGGATCAGTTCACCGATCCTATGATCTCCTTTTGGAAAGCTCGCTGCACATCTCTGCCGAAGTTATCATCGCGATCAGGCACTATCTCATCGGTTGTCCGGGCGCATCTTTCGGTGGAATCAAGAGCGTCGAATCCCATCCGGTGGCGTTGGCCCAGTGTGAACGCTTCTTCGCCGCGCATCCTCAGATGCAGAGGATTGCCACGGAAGACACTGCCGGGAGCGTCGCAAAGGTAGTCGAGCAGGCCGACCCAACGCGTGCCGCCATCGCCGGTATTCGAGCAGCAAACATTTACAATGGTTCCGTGTTGCGGGAGAATCTCGAGGATCACGCTGAAAACTACACGCGCTTTGTCCTGCTCACCCTGTCAAAAAACGTAGACTCCGGTGCGGACAAGCTCTCCCTGGTCATGAAACTACCGCACAAGTCAGGCGCGTTGCACCGCGCTTTGCAACCCTTCGCCGATCGCGGCATCGGCCTGCTGAAGATTGAAAGTCGGCCCATCAAGGGCCGGCCATGGGAATACCACTTTTACCTTGATTTGCAGGCCTCAACGAACGACGAAAAAGTAATCGAAGCGTTGGGCGAACTCGGCGAACGCGCGGCGGAAGTGCGCGTCCTGGGCTGCTATCAGGCAGGGAGTAGATAAATGTCGAAGCTGCGATTTACAACAGCAGGTGAATCACATGGCCAGGCCCTGGTAGCAATTCTTGAAGGATTGCCGGCTGGCCTGCGTATTGAAGTCGACGCGATTGACAGGGAGTTAGCGCGGCGGCAGTGGGGCTATGGACGCGGCGGACGGATGAAGATCGAGCACGACCATGCGGAAATTCTGAGTGGCGTGCGCCACGGTTTGACCCTCGGTTCACCCATCGCGTTGATGATTCAGAATAAGGACTGGGCCAACTGGACTGATGTGATGTCAGCCGAGCCACGCGATCTACCGGAAGAAAAGTCTCGCCGCGTGAAACGCCCGCGTCCCGGCCACGCTGATCTTGCGGGTGGCCAAAAATATGATGCACGCGATCTGCGCAACGTGCTCGAACGTGCGTCGGCGCGCGAAACGGCGGCGCGAGTTGCCTGTGGCGCACTCGTCAGGCAGTTGCTCGCCGCTTTCGACGTGGAGATCAAAAGCCATGTAATCCAGATCGGCGGCGTACCCGAGACCCCGTTAACAGCTGATTGGGATGCAATCGGCAGGATCGCGGACGATGCGCCGCTGCGCTGCTCAGACGTCGAGGCACAGCAACGCATGGTTGACTTGATCGACGAAACTAAGCGCGCCGGCGATACGCTGGGCGGCATCTTTGAGGTTGTCGCCCGGGGCCTCGTGCCCGGTCTTGGTTCGCACACATCCTGGGACAGCAAACTCGACGGCCGCTTAGCGCAGGCCGTGATGTCAATCCCCGCGGTCAAAGCAGTGGCCGTCGGCGCCGGCGTCGAGGCAGCAGGGTTGCCAGGTTCTGAAGTACACGATGAGATTTTCTACGACAATCAGGCGCAGGAATTTGTGAGGCACACGAATCGTGCCGGGGGCCTGGAGGGTGGAGTAACGAACGGCGCTGAGTTACGCGTGCGGGGATTTCTAAAACCAATCTCAACGCTGCGCCGGGCGTTGCGCTCGGTGGACATCGACACCAAGGAAGAGGAGGCAGCAGCCTTCGAGCGTTCGGACGTGACCGCGGTGCCGGCGGCGGGCGTGATCGGCGAGGCGATGATGGCGTTAATTCTCGCCGAGGCCATGGTCGAGAAGTTTGGCGGCGACAGCCTCGGTGAGATGCGACGCAACTTCGATGGCTACTGGCGGCAGCTGCACGAGTATTGATTTCGATTAGAACAGTAGAAGGTGGATTTTTTCGGTAGTGTAATAATTGAGAGAGAAGTAAACGATCCACCAAATTACACGAGGTAACACTAACCTTTTTCGTGAACTTTCGTGTACTTCGTGGATCGTTTTTACCAACGGGACGAGCGAAAGATCTCAAATGAAGACGCGCAGATCGTTAGAAGACAAGGAACCGATAGTACTTGAGGACTCTTCCAGCTCTGATACCAATGGCGTGGCTCCACCGCAAACTAACAGTTCGCGTTACGACGCGGTGACCGTAGCGCCAATCAATCGTCTCCGCGGCGAGTTGCGCGTGCCGGGGGATAAATCTATCTCACATCGCGCCGCAATGCTCAGTTCCCTCGCCCGCGGGGAGTCGGTGCTGGAAAACTTTTCATCGGCGCAGGATTGCGCGGCTACGCTTGAGTGTTTTCGGGCGCTGGGCGTAAGCGTTGTCAGGGATGGTTCGACTGTCGTAATACAAGGCGGAGGACCTTCCGGTCTACAGAAACCCGAGCAGGTTCTGGATGCTCAGAACTCCGGGACGACCATGCGCCTGCTCGCAGGTATCCTTGCCGGTCAACCTTTTGAAACGACCCTCACTGGTGACGATTCACTGCTGACACGGCCTATGTTGAGAGTGGCGGAACCTTTGCGTTTGATGGGAGCCCTGGTTGAACTGGAGGCTAATGGATACGCGCCGCTTCGCATCAAGGGCCGCCGGCCATTACAACCCATCCACTATCGACTCCCGATCGCCAGCGCACAGATCAAGTCTGCCGTGCTCCTGGCAGGACTCGCTGCTGATGGAATTACGACGGTCGAGGAACCGGCACAGACACGCGATCACACCGAACGCATGTTGGAGGAGTTCGGCGCGGCGGTTGAACGAAATGGAGATGCGCTCAGTGTGCAGGGCGGTGTGACGCTGCGCTCTCGCAACCTCGTCGTCGCAGGTGATATCTCATCGGCTGCCTTCTTTATCGGCGCTGCTGTCGCTCTCCCCGGATCGGATCTCATGATCCGCGATGTCGGACTTAATCCCACGCGGACAGCCTTTCTATCAACACTACGAGCGATGGGCGCGGACATACGTATTGAGGACGAGCGCCACGCGGGTGGAGAACCTCTCGGCACACTTCGCATTCGGGGCATTCAGGACGACGCTTTGGATGGATCGCGGACGCTGGACGTTTCGGGTGCCACTATTTCAAACCTGATAGATGAACTGCCTTTGTTGGGCTTTATCGCCGCGAGTATTGGTTGGGAGATGAAGTTGCGCGATGCCAAAGAGCTGCGGGTAAAGGAATCTGACCGCATCGCCGCAACGGTGGAGAATCTCTCGCGTATGGGTGCGCGCATTGAGGCGCATGCAGACGGTTGGCACTTGCACCGCGGTTCCAGGTTGCATGGCGCTCAACTCTCCTCGTTTGGCGACCATCGCATTGCCATGGCATCAGCGGTGGCAGCCCTGGTCGCCGAGGGACCGTCGGAGATCGAAGGTGCCTTTCACTCGGTGGCTGTCTCGCTGCCTGAATTCTGGACTCTTCTCGAAAGTTTGACTGAATGATTAAGCGTTGGAACCGAGTGACAATTATCGGCTGCGGATTGATTGGCGCTTCCTTTGCCATGGCCCTGCGTCGAGCGAACGCGTGCGCTCGAATCGCCGGGTGGGACGCCTCCGCATCTGTGCTTGATGAAGCTGTCCGAGCGGGAGTGATTGATGAAATAGATCAGGCGTTCATGGATCAGTCTGGTGCGAGCGAGGGCGCAAGCGGGGATGTTTCCCCTTCAGATTTGATCTACCTGGCGATGCCTGTGGGAGAGATCATCGAGTTCCTCCGTGAACGCGGACGGCAAGTCAAACCCGATGCCGTTATAACTGATGCCGGAAGCACGAAAGTGGAAATATGCCGCGCAGCCAGGTTGCATCTCTCTGAATCTCAACAATTCGTCGGCGGACACCCCGTGGCCGGCAGTCACCTTCAGGGCCTGGCCCACGCTCGTAGCGATCTTTTCGCGGGTGCTCCCTACGTGCTGGTTACTGACGGAGATCAGGATGAGAGACACGGGCACGCCGCGATAAAAGAAACGCTCGAGCTCCTGGGCGCTCGGGTTACCTCGATGACTGCGGTCGAACATGATCGGGTGATGGCGCTGGTCAGTCATCTGCCACAGATCGTTTCCAGCGCGATGGCAGTAGTCACCAGGGACCAGGCTGACGCTGACGCCCTTGTTAGCGTATCCGGCGCAGGCTATCGGGACATGACGAGGCTCGCTTCCAGCTCATGGTCAATGTGGGGCGACATCCTGGCAACGAATTCAACCGAGACCGCTACCGCGCTTGATGCGCTCGTCGGAAAGTTAACAGCCGTACGAGATGAGTTACGCGAGTGCACCGATCCAGAAGGCGAATTGAACGTAACGCGCAGTTTGTTTGGCTAATCGGGCAGGCATAGAGCCATAGCGCCCAGCAAGGGAAATCGTAATGCTTCTTATTCTGACTCCTAACATTGATCCCGAAAGCGATTCTTACCGTCAGTTGATGGCGCATCTCGGTGGTTTGCAAAACATTCAATTGCGTGTTCATCGTGAAGAGGGGGTGGAACGGTCGTTGACTGAAGTTTATCTAATCGGGAACACCGCCGGAATCTCACTTCACGATATGCGCAGCCTGCCTGGTGTGGAGCGCGCAGTAAGGGTTTCTGAGGAGTATCGCGTCCTGGGCCGGCATAAAGGCGATGACCGCGACTCCCATTTCGACTATCAGGGCGTGCGCTTTGGACAGGATACGCTGCACGTGTTCGCGGGATTGTGTGCCGTGGACAACCCGACAAACGTCGAGCTGATGATGCGGGCGCTCAGCGAAAACGGGCAGACTTGCACCCGGATGGGAGCTTACAAGCCGCGCACGAGTCCCTACTCCTTTCAGGGCCATGGAAGCGAATGTCTCCCATACGTTTTTGAGCTGGCCGGTAAATATGGAATCAAAGTTATCGCCATGGAGGTCACTCACGAATCTCACATCGATGAGGTCGAGCAAGCGCTCCATGATACCGGTAACCCAACCGGCGTAATGCTTCAGATCGGCACGCGCAACATGCAAAACTTTGAGTTGCTGAAAATTGTCGGACGGCAGCAGGAGTTTCCTGTACTACTCAAGCGCGGTTTCGGAATCACCCTCGACGAATCTCTGCACGCGGCCGAGTATCTGGCCAGCGAAGGTAATCGAAAAATCATCTTCGGCCTGCGCGGGATGAAAACTAACATCGGTGAGCCGCACCGCAATTTCGTCGACTTCGCGCATGTGCCGGTGGTTAAGCGACTGACGCGCATGCCGGTCTGCGTTGACCCGTCACACTCGGTCGGCTTTCGCACCAGCGGACCCGAAGGCATCCTCGATGTGATGCACGCGACGGCGCAGGGCGTTATCGCCGGCGCGAACATGGTGTTAGTAGACTTCCATCCATCGCCCGCTCAAGCCCTCGTGGATGGGCCACAGGCGCTGAGGCTAGAGGAACTGGCCCATTTCCTAGAAGACGTGCAGATTGCCCGAGAAGCTTACGAGAAGCGATTGACGCTGGCCGAGCGTTACCGCAATCATGAAGGAGCGCCGGCTCTTATCGTTCCATAAAAATAATTTGCTTGACGCGGCTATCGAAATCGCAGAGACTCGCGCTCTTGAATTGACAGGGCCATTTTGGTCCAATGAGCGTGGCGATTTAGAGGTGACTTGCTCCACGTAAAAAACTGCTAAGGAGCCGCTTGATGTCTTTAGGCTCTCGCGCAGGTTCTTCTGTCGCGGGAGCCAATTTTTTGTGGGCACGGAGAAGGCAACTCCTTGGAGACAAGTATGCTGAATGTCAGGTCGGGCGACTAGAATAAGCAAACCAGAGAAGCTTATTCGAGGAGAACGACGATGACAAATCAGATTCAAGAGACAACCTTGATTCCACGTGACTACGACA
>JBPCKD010000065.1:0-14768 GCA_051004635.1 Pyrinomonadaceae bacterium | reverse complement strand
CGCCCGCTCCACCGCGGATGGTGTCATTTGCTTCATAACAGCATCCTGTCATGTGCTCTGACCTCCTCCGCTCAGATCGGACACTTCATGTGTTAATTCGATCGGACATATCATGTGCTAACGACATAGTTAGTTTGCGACGATTGACACGGTTTCGGCCCTAAGATATAAGTCCCACGCACAGCGTCCAACTACACTACAACCAATGCCCACTACCATCCTAATCGCCGACGACCATGACGACAATCGCGAGCTTTTACAGCTCTTGCTGGTCGGCGCTGGCTATGACGTGCGCGAAGCAAAAGACGGGCGCGAGTGTGTGGCGATTGCCAGGGACGAGCGGCCGGATCTTATTGTCATCGACCTGTCCATGCCAGTGTTGGATGGTTGGGGAGTGGTTCGAGAATTAAAGGCCGATCAAAGCACCCGAACAATACCCTGCATGGCTGTTACGGCGCACGCTGCTCTGACTCGGAGTCAGGCGATGGAGACTGGTTTCAGCGCCTACGTTTCAAAGCCCTTTCACAGTGAGGCCCTCTTAAGGACTGTTGCGGAAGTGCTTGCGAACCGGAAGGTGGGCAACGAACCTGCGAACGGAGCAGCGTGAGCTGCAGTATTCCTTCTGATGCTCCCCGGTCGCCTACTTTATATCAAGCGAGAAATCATCATTGCCCGTTACCGCAATAACTCTATTCATCCTTCTCCAACTCTAACTAAGGTTATGTTCTTAGCAACAGCGCCTACCGCGAAGCGGTTTTGGAACACAGCCCAGGGTTGCCGCGCTTCGCGGCTACCCTGGGGTTAAGAGTCAAGAAAGGTAACACCCCAACGGGGTTGTGTCGGTTTCGCGGGAGAAAGAATGTCATAACCCCGGTTGGGGTTGCGACGTTCCTACCTCGGGATCCCAGGGTAGCCGCGCAACGCGGCAACCCTGGGCTAAGTTACGTAACCGCTTTGCGGTAACTGCCTCCAGAATCTGGAAGTGCTCACTACTTCTGCGAAATAACAGCCGACTGAATCGTCGGCGGCAGCTCATGAATCTCACTGCGGGAGAAACCCGCATTGGCACACATCCGCTCGAGCTCGGAAAATGTGTAAGCATCGCCGCTGGGCGTGCTACCCAGCATCATCACACTGAAGGCAGCGGCGTCCGGAGGCGAGATGCGATCTTCATTTGGCACAAACTCCAGTGTGACGGCGCGACCGCTCTCACCCAACGCAGCATGCACCTTTCGCAGCAGCGTCTCACATGTCGGCGGATCGAAGTGATGAAGAAAGTTGGTTAGCAGAATCAGATCATACCCGCTGCCAAATTCGACATCGAAGGCACTTCCTTCAATCGTCGAATATCGGTCGGCAACTCCGGCGTTGCTGGCATTCTCCCTGGCCACTTCCAACACCTTGGGCCAGTCGAGGGCGACAACTTCGGCCTGCTTGTTGTTGGTTGCGAAGGCGATCCCGAAAAGGCCGTGGCCCGCGGCGATATCGAGAATCTTCAACTTTTGATCGGCCGCGGGATCGACTAGTATCGCCATTAACTGCGCCGGCATGGCGATCATTGGAGCCATCGCTTTGGCAAACTTCACCCAGATGGGATTGTCTGGGGCTACGGTGCCACCGTCCTCGTCAAGGCTGCCTCCCTTTCGAACGACCTCGGCAAAGTTCCTGAAGTTATCAGTTAGCTTTTCCGTGGACATGAACTCGGTTGCTCCGCCCAGGTATGCAGGCGAACGCTTGTCGAGAAAAACCGCGGAGTCTTGAGTAAGGCCGTAATTAGTTCCGGCCTTTCCTAAAAACCCTATGATGCAGAGATAGTCGCAGAGTATTCGCATTCCGCGCTCCGATGTCTCGCATCTCCTGGCGAGCTGAGAAACCGTGCTGTTTCCCTCGCCGACGGCGGTAAACACCTCCAGTTCGATCGCCGCCTTCAAGGCCTCTGTTCGTTGATAGGCATTGATGGTTTGAAAGAACAGTTGTGGTGATGGTTGTTGTGCTGGTGAACTCGACATTGTTTAGTGCTCCTTAATAAAAGTTGGTGTCTGGACTTTGGTCTTTGGTCTTTGAATAAAAGAATTGGGGCTTTGGGCTTTGGTCTTTGTTCGCTCGCTCTATCTTTGAGTCACTCTGCCAGAGAAATTCAAAGACCAAAGACCTAAGTCCTGAGCCGTCTAAGGAGTGAACGCCCGGAAATACTCAATCCCGGAATAGTTCATCCGCGTCGCCTGGCCATTTACCATCATATCGAAAACAATTCGATCCGCGTCGTTTCCGTCGCCGCCCGGGCGAAAGACATTCGACTCAACGGGCACGAGTGGCTGTTCGCCATTAATTAGCAATTGTCCCTTGCGAATGACCAGCCGACCGCTGCCATACCACGGGCTATCCGAATGAAAGTGGCCTGTGTAAGCTTCCCACTCCTTCGGATATTCAAACTTCTTTGGACCTGAATAGCGTTCGTTTGTCCACCAACTTGCGCCATGAGAGGCTTCCACGACTACGTCTTTTTCACGTCCAAAGCTGAGCGCAAACAGATCAAGATCCGGATGCTTGATTAGGAAACGATCTCGTCCTGTTTGTTCCAATACAATTCGCAAACCGGCGTGCTGCAAGATTAGTTGTTCACCCTGGCTCGTCAACACAAGTTTCTTACCGACGAGCGATGTAAACGTTCCCACGTAGTCCGCTGCATTGGTCACTTTGGCAGGCGATGGGAGGGATGGCGGCACCGCGGGCAATTCCTGCTCGCGCGATGCAGCAGTTAACAACTCAAGCGCATATTTGGCCACTGCCACCGGTCGGTAGCCACCGGCGAGTCTGGCATTCACTGAAGCAAAAGCTGCGAAGCCCTCGGTGATATCGGCGTACATGGCGGAACTAAACGCAACCATACCGCCTGTGTGCCGCAACAGCGTGCGCCCATCCGTATCGCTTACCCAAAGGCCGTAAGCGTAGCTCGCATCCTCGCCGCGGAATGGCGCCTTGATCACCGGCTTGATGAATGAGTCAAAAGTTTTCTCCGCGAGCACACGAGCCTTAGCCGCGGCGCCGCGTTGTAGAAGCATTCGCAAATAGTTACCCATGTCGCCAGACGTCGCCGCAATGCTGCCGGCCGCTTCCGGAACCTCTAACCACGGCGCCTCGCCGAGTTTTCCCCTGAGTGGAAACGGGCGGTCCGGTTTGAGTGGCCAATAACCCAGGGCCACCCGCTCGCGAATTTCGTTTGAGATGATCGGCGAACTCGAAGTCATGCCGAGCGGATCGAGCACGCGCTGTCGCATGAGCTCGGCAAAGGAGCGCTTGTCGATCGCTTCCAGAATAAACCCGAGCAGGTCATAACCGATGTTGGAATAAACAAACCGGGTTCCAGGTTCGAAGCCGGTCCTCAAAGTAGTTGCAGCTACGCGCATTAGCAATGGCACGCCCGAGAGACCCGAGGTGTGACTCAATAAATGATGAGTAGTAAACGGCGCATATTTTGATTCGACTTTTAGCCAGGGCAGATAAGCAATAACTGGTTTGTGCAAATCGAGCTTGCCTTCTTCAACTAGCTGAAGAATCGCCACGGCAACAAACGATTTTGAGATTGAACCAATCTCGAAGAGTGTTTGTGGAGTGGCTCTTACGCCTGCTTTCACATCTGCAAACCCGTATTGCGAGCTGCGCAAAAGCCCGTTGCGGTCAGCCAGGGCCAGCGTCATTCCCGGCGCGCCCATTTCCGTCATGTGCCGCACAATGAATTCGTCGAGACGTTTGAATGCCGGTTGGAAACGATGAGCTTGCAAACCAAGCCCTTCAGCGATGAGAACCGGACGCGCATTCCCCACGGTCTGCAGAAGCGCGAGGCCGAGACCAGCTTTCACGCCTTTAGTTAATAGTTGTCTGCGGTTTATGCCAGAAGTCATTCCAAAATTCCTCTTAAGCAACGGACCAATAGGACCTATACGATCTATTGGTCCTATAGTGCCCTACGCAGGCAAGCCGTTGCGTGCGATTTTTTCCATTACATTGCCGAAACGATCCAGCTCGCCCAGCGTCGTATAGACGTTTGGCGTAATGCGAATGCCCTGAAACTCTTCGTGAATGATCGGCGTCGTGAAGATGCGGTGCTTATCGAATAAATAACTGCCGATAGCGCTTGGATTCATGCCTTCAATTTGCACGTTGGCAATCGCGCACGACTGCGCCGGGTCAAACGAAGTATTGAAACGCACTTTCGGCACGTCCTTGAGCCGGTTCATCCAGTAGCGCGAAAGATACCTGAGCCGCTCTTCTTTTCGTTTGGCACCAATGCCGTTGTGAAAGAGCAATGCTTCACCGATGGCGAGTTTGGGCGCGGCGGAGTGTGTGCCAATCTCCTCAAACTTGCGGATGTCATTCGCCTGTTTCGACTCGGCGGCCATCAACGGCCAAATCTTCTCTATCTTGTCGCGTTTGACATAAAGCATCCCTGTACCCTTCGGCGTAAACAACCACTTGTGTAAGCTGGTCCCGTAGTAGTCGCAGCCGAGATCTTTTTGTTGAAACTGAAACTGGGCAAAGGAATGGGCGCCGTCAACAATAGTCTCGATTCCCTTTGCCCGGGCCATCTCACACACGGCTTTCACCGGCGTGATCTGACCGGTAAGGTTGACCTGGTGCATGATTAGGATGAGACGTGTGCGATTGGTTATTCCCCGTTCAAACGCTGCGGTAATCTCGCTGAGGTTCTTGGGCGGAATCGGTATTTTGATCAACTTAAGCACCAGGCCTTCGCGTTTTTCGCGCTGGCGTAAAGTTGTGAGCATGCGCGGATAGTCCTGCGTAGTCGTGAGTATCTCGTCGCCGGGTTTGAAGTCCATGCCCATCAGCAAAATTTCAAGCGACTCTGAGGCGTTACGCGTAATGGCTATCTCTTCTCGGTCGCAGCCAAAAACTTCGGCGAGGCCGGTGCGGATCGTTTCTGATTGCGGCTCGAGAATCTGCCACATCGTGTAAGCGGTTGCGTCTTCCTGTTGCCAGATGTAACGCACCAAAGCTTCGGTGACGATGCGGGGGCTGGGCGACACACCTCCATTGTTCAAGTTGATGATGCCGCGCGTCACGGAAAAAGAATTCTGAATGACCGACCAGTAGTCTTCATCCATCGCGGCTTGCTGGGGAGTCAGGTGCGCCACACTTTTCGTCGCCGCCTGAATCTCTTTCAGCAGCGACGCCACTGTGGCAGAAGAAAGTGCAGCGAGCCCGAGGCCCTTGCCGGCGAGAGAAACAAAGTTGCGGCGGTCGAATGCAGTTGAACTAGTCATAGGTGATTTACCTCAGAGCGAACCAGAACTGGCCGCGGATGAACGCAGATAAACGCGGATATCAACAAATACCCTTTTTGGATCTGATCCGCGAATGTTCGCGTTAATCCGCGGCCTAATCCTGTTCATAGTGTTAATCCTGTCGATTATTTCGCTTCGTAAACAATCTCCCCGGCAATTACTGTCATCACGCAACGAGTCTTCAAGATTTCCGTTTCCGGAATCTTCATGAGGTCTGAGGAAAAGATGGTGAAGTCGGAGAGTTTCCCCGTCTCAATCGAACCCCGCAGTGTTTCTTCAAAGGCAGCATGTGCGGGCCAGATGGTGAACATCTTCAATGCCTGCTCGCGCGTGACTGCTTCTTCCGGATGCCAACCCGCGCCCGAGAATCCTTTCATGTCCTTGCGTGCTACGGCGGCATAAAACTCAATCATCGGCTCGCCTCGTTCCACCGGAGCGTCCGAACCGCCGGGAATAATCGCTCCCGATTTAATAAAAGAAGTCCAGGCGTAGGCGCCGGCGAGTCGCTCTATTCCCAGACGGCTGGGCGCAAAATGCAGGTCACCAATCGCATGTGATGGTTGCATCGATGGAATCACGCCGAGTTTGGCAAAGCGCGGAATGTCGGCCGGATTGACGATCTGAGAATGCTCTATCCGCCAGCGCGGCTCCCGAATTTTGCGCTCGGCAGGCGGCACCGCTTTGAAGGCCCTCTCGTAGGCATCAAGAATGAAACGGTTGCCCCGGTCACCGATCGCGTGCGTCTCTATCTGGACGCCTTTTCTCAAGGCTTCTTCGAGAAACGGCCGTAAGACTTCCTCCTTGATGGTTAGAAATCCGGAAGTGTCGGGCTTGTCGGAATAAGACTCGAGCAGCGCGGCGCTACGCGAACCCAGCGAACCGTCAGCATAAAGTTTGACAGTGCGAACAGTTAAGCGGTTGCCGTGCTCACCGATGATTGGCCCATCGCGGAAAAGCTGTTGAGCCTCCCTGCCTGGAGCGGAAAGCGCTTTATAGATTCGCAGCTTGATCTTTCCTTCGCCGTAAAGTCGTCTGACGAGGGCGACGTCTGCATAACTACCACCGGCATCCTGTACCTGAGTCCAACCGAGTTGGATGTTTCGCTTTACGCCGAGGATCAGGGCGCGTTCCGTCTCCTCAACCGTCGGACCAGGAATGTGCCGTTGAACTATATCCTGCGCGGCGTCGAGCAGCATGCCGTTTGGTTCACCCGTCTGTTTGTCTTTCGAAATCTCGCCGCCGAAAGGGCTGGGCGTGTTCTTGTCAACCCGCGCGATTTTGAGGGCTGCACTGTTTGCTATCGCGCCGTGGCCGTCGGCTCGATCCAGGAAGACGGGATTGTTTGGCGCAACCTTATCGAGATCCCAACGCGTTGGAAAAACTGGCGGCTTCCAGAACGTCTCGATCCAACCGCGCCCGGTTACCCAGGCGTCCGGTTGTGTCTGATCAACTCGCGCTTTGACTTTTGCGAGAAAGTCGTCGAGGCTGGTGATGCCTTCGAGGTTCAGCGTAATCTCGCGAAAGCCGACTCCGGCAAGATGCTGATGCGCGTCCGTCATGCCCGGGACCATTGTCTTGCCATTCAGATCTATGACGCGCGTCTTACCGCCTACAAATCGTTGGGCTTCACGGTTTGAACCAACAAAGACGATGCGATCACCCTTGACGGCGATGGCTTCTGCTTTGGGCTGGGCGTCGTTGACCGTATAGATATTGCCATTTTTAAAAACAAGATCCGCTGATTGAACTTGCGCCATAGTTGGCGATAGCAGAAGAGCGGAGAGGAGCACCACCAACAGAGAGATCAAAGCTTTCATAATTGTTTTGACTGAACAACCCAGGAAGATGTTTGCAGAGCGAGAGTTTTATACCATTTGCTTGAGAGAAACTGTAGGGTCGAGCGTCGTTTTACAGCGTGCCTTCAGTTTGAACTATAATCGACCCTCAAAAGAACTGACTTAGATTATCGTCCAGGGGACTTGCCATGAAAACAGAAACACTCAATCTCAACACATCGCGCGGCGCGACAACTGCCCACATAGCGCGTCCGGAAAACGACACGACGGCTGCTGTGGTGCTGATTCATGAATGGTGGGGCATCAACGATCACATTCGCGATATTGCCGGCCGCTATGCCAGGGAAGGTTATGTTTGCGTTGCCCCCGATCTCTACCGCGGCAAGGTTACCAGGGACACAGATGAGGCTGCGAAACTAATGCACAGTTTGGCAGTGGAAGACGGCATGGAAACAATCCGAGTAGCGATTGCCGAAACGAAACGCAGCTACAATGTCCAGAAGATTGGCATGACGGGTTACTGCATGGGCGGCACGTTTGCCTTGAGCGCGGCGTGCGAGATAAATGAGCTTGCGGCGGCCGCACCTTTTTACGGAGACATTCCGGAAGGGGAAGTATTGAAGAAGCTTAGCGTGCCAACTCTTTTCATCGCCGGAAAACGCGATGCGTGGATCAATCAAGAGAAAGTGAATGCACTAATCGAATCGGCCCGCAAACATGACTTGCCGCTCGAAGTCGTCACCTACGACGCCGACCACGCTTTCTTCAATGACACGCGTCCTGAAGTTTATGACCCTGAGGCCGCGGCTGATGCATGGCGACGAGTGCTTGATCTATTCAGGAAACACTTGGCGATAGCCGTGCCAACACGAGCTTAGTTAAGACAGATGAACGGAACTCAGGTTTGGACAGTGCGGTGAGTGTTACGGCTTTGCCGTCTGATGTGCGGTGGTGGCTATGCCCCACCGTAAGCGCTTGTTCATGACTATGGGGCTATGCCCCGGGATCTGGGGCGGAGCCCCAAAGAATAACAATCGCCGATCGGAAGGTCAGAGACAGTCAGAGACCTTCCGCACATCAGGCGGCACAGGCGCAAGCATCCACTTCCCTCACCCACTAGATCGATACTTTGCTCGGATGGTATTTGGATGGCACGTTTTCTCTGCCCCACTTCAAGGCGGTACTCATCCAGACTAACTCATCCAAAAACTCCTTTGCCCGTTTCTCGAAAGCTGGATCCAACAGTTTTCCTTCAGCGTCGAACGTGTTTTGTACTTTCGAAAAGTTTAAGTCAGTGAAGGTAACGGCCAAGCCCAGCTCACGGACCATCGGTACCATGGCTTCGATAACGCGTGTGCCACCCCACGGGCCTGCCGACACGCCCACAAACGCAACTGCTTTGTGGACGTATTCCCTAAGGAGTAGATCCAACACCGCTTTTAAGACGCCGGGATAGCCGTGGTTATATTCCGGCGAAACTATTACTAGTCCATCGGCCTTTATGATCGTGTCTTTCCATTCCGGAAAGAGGTCCTTGATCCCCTGGCCGTAATCATCATGAGGCAACGCGAAATCGGCCGTATCGAAGAGTCTCGTTTGAATCTCAGGCCGCTTCTCCATCTCTCCGACCAGCCACTTGGCTGGGTGTACGCTGTTTCGGTTCTTTCGATTGGTGCCCAGAAGAACCGGCAGAAGTAACTTGTCCACTGTGCCTCCTTAATTGAGAGTGCCACCCAAGCTCCGCAAACTATCAAGCACCCCATCCGGGCTGCCCGGCTGGGGACCCCGCTCAGTTTGCATTACGAAGAAACTCAGTCAATTCACTTCTTCCTGGTAGAGAACTGCGCGCGCCCAACTCGCGACACTTCAATGCGGCTACTGCATTAGCGAGCTTTACGGTCGTCTCAACATCCTGGCCAGTCAACATGCCGTAAAGCAGTCCGCCGTGAAAGGCATCTCCCGCGCCGGTCGTGTCCCGGCATCCTCCGGGCACTTCATACGCCGGTGACTCGATGAACTGTCCCTCGCAATAGAGCATCGCACCGCGCTGACCGAGTGTCATACCTACTACTGCGCAGCCGTATCGCGCTTTCAGTTCTACTAACGAGGTCTTTTCATCAGCGATGCCGGTCAATCGATGGGGAAACTCCCGGGAACCAACAAGGATATCGATATGTGGCAGCAGTTCGGGCAGCCCGTCGTAGATGTTATCGATGTCGGCAGAAACAATTGTCGCGTCATTACGCGCTGCGAGCGCCAACCGAGCGCCAGCCAGCGGATCGTGCGCATCGACATGCAGCACGCGGCCTTGAGAAGCTAAGGCTATCGGCGCTTCATCAGCGCGGTAACCTAGTCGCTCGTCCCTGTCCCAGATAATTGTGCGCTCACCATTGCGAGCGTCGATGATGACGAAGGCGATTTGGTTACGGGCGCCCTCAACCACTTCGGCAAACTCGATGTTGACACCCTCTGCCTTGAGCGCCTGGAAACCAAACTGTCCTTCATCGTCTGATCCAAACCGACCGGCGTAGGCCGTCTTAAGACCCAATCGCTTCAGTGCCACCATCGCAGTGGCCGCTTGCCCGCCCGCCGCTTGCTTGTGTTCGAGTAAACGAACCTTCGTGTCAAATGCAGGATATTCCGGTACGACGATCAGATGGTCGACCGCGTTAAGGCCGAAGCCTACGGCGTCAAACTGGCGGTCAGGGGGGAGAGTGAAAGGAAATCGCATTAGGAGTTAGTGTTCAGTTGTTATTGTAGGATTACGCATGTGGTGGAGGTTAGTCGTCTCATCTCATCTCAGTTAGAATAGAACCGTCAAACAGGTTCATTTTTAGAGTGTTCTAAGCAGTGACATTAGCCGAAAAACTCAAAGAAATTCCAGTATCAGCCGGCGTTTACCTCTATAAGGACAGCGCCGGCAAAATCATCTATATCGGCAAGGCAAAGCGGCTGCGCAGTCGTGTGCGCTCCTATTTCCAAGCCCGACCTTTCGACCGCAAAACCGATGCGCTGGTAAGACAGATCGCAGACGTCGAGGTCATCGTTACCGACAATGAAGTCGAAGCCTTAATACTTGAAGCAACGCTCACCAAAAAACACAAGCCTCGCTACAACGTCAATCTAAAAGACGACAAGTCGTATCCGCATCTCAAGTTGACCAACAACGAGCCCTTCCCTAAAGCCGTGATCACCCGTCGAATTCAGAGGGATGGCGCGCTCTACTTTGGACCTTTTCTGCCGGCGAGTTTAGCGCGAAAAACAATCGACGTAATCAACCGCACCTTTCAGCTTCGCACCTGTGACATTGAAATCGACGGCAAGGCGCCGCGCCCGTGTCTTGAATACCACATCAAACGCTGCCTTGGTCCATGCGTCAAGGGCTTATGCACCCCGGAACAATACCAGGAAGCTGTGCGCGACGTGCGTTTGCTGCTGGAGGGGAGAAACACGGAACTCGCAGACACGCTTTCAGAGCGTATGGACGAGGCCTCCGGAGAGATGCGTTACGAGATGGCAGCGAAGTATCGCGATTTGCGTAAGACCGTGATCAAGCTTTCCGAACAGCAGAAGATGGCTACCTCGCCTGACCGCGACGTTGACATCTTCGCCTACTACCGCGAGGGCCGGCTGCTTGCGCTACAGCTTTTCACGATGCGCGAAGGCCACATCGTTGGCCGGCGAGAATTCTTCTGGGAAGATTTACCAGAAGATGACTTTAATCCCGCTTCGTTTCTTGGCGAAGTGTTGGCGCAATACTACGCGACAGACTACGTGCCGAAAGAGATTCACGTGCCGGTTGATTTCGAAGACCGCGAATTGCTCGAAAAGGCGCTGACGGCGCGCAAAGGGCGGCGGGTCAAAATTCACTACAGCCAGCGGGGGGAAAAGCGCGACCTCATCGACCTGGGCGAGAAGAATGCCAAGCTTGCGTTTGAGCAACGCTTCCGGGTGTTGAAGCCTGACATGAAACTCGTCCTGGAGGAGTTACAGGAAACGCTCGAGCTGCCACGCTTTCCGGCGCGTATCGAATCGTTTGATATTTCCCATATCCAGGGCGCCGAGAACGTTGCCGGAATGGTCGTGAGCGATAACGGCAAGATGAATCGAGCGGAGTATCGCAAGTTTCGGATCAAGACAGTAGAAGGCGCGAACGATGTGGCGTCAATGCGCGAGGTTGTGCTTCGTCGTTATCGCCGTCTGCTGGACGAAGGGAAGCCGCTGCCCGATCTGATCATGATTGATGGTGGTAAGAGCCAACTGAATGCCGCAGCCGATGCGATGAGCGAATTGGATCTTGAAGCAGTGCCGATGGTGGGCGTGGTCAAACCGCCTTTGAAGCACAATCAGGTTTCGTATCTGCTGGTCAAGGGGCGCGAACACGAGCCCGTCTTTCTCGATCCTCATTCGCTGATTCTTCGCCTGCTGCAAATGATTCGCGACGAAACACATCGCTACGCCTTGAGTTACCACCGCAAACGGCGGGAGTTGCGTGACTTCACGTCTGAACTATCAGCTATTCCGGGCGTAGGCGAAAAGCGCAAGGGTCGTCTTTTGAGACACTTCGGATCGATTCATCGAATAGCGGAAGCAACAGAGTCGGAGCTCGCGCCATTTGTGGGAAAGAAGACCGCGCAGGAAGTGGTGGACCACTTTGCGCGCCAGCGGAGTCTTGCCCAGAGTGGAACAGCCAGCGGCGTCGAAGCTCACTTGTAATTTGCGTAGTTCAAACCCGGAAACCTTGACGCCGGCCCCAACCAGCATCAGAATGACGGCGAAATAAGTCCTACAAGGTCGAGCTCGTTTGGTCGGTCAATACGCCTGCTCGTTTACATCAAAACTCTTGTCGTCTCCGAAAGGAGGAGTTCTATATGGCTAGCAAAGCCAGTATCGGTGGACATCCTATCCACCCGATGCTCGTTTCATTTCCTATCGGTCTGTGGTCCACGTCGTTTGCTGCCGACGTGCTTTTTTATTTTTGGCGCGGACCCAGCCTGATGTTGATTTCGAAGTTCCTGCTGGCGGCAGGATGCCTGGGGGCCATGGCTGCGGCCGTGCCCGGCATCATTGACTGGTTGAATATTAAGGATCCTGAGGTCAAACGAATTGCGAATTGGCATGCTCGATTGAACATCATCGCTCTGATCGTTTTTGCCTTGAGCCTTTACTTGCGAATGAGGGTGGGAGCGCACTGGGTCGACTACCGCTTGCGCATTCCCTTTTTGATTTCGTGTCTGGGAATGATCCTGATCTCGATCTCCGGCTGGCTGGGTGGCGAGCTTGCTTACAAGCATGGCGTGGGCGTTGCGCCTCAGCATGATTCACCCGAGGAAGAAGCTGCAAAGGTGAGACTTCCTTAAAGAGATCCTAACTCAACGTACCACATGCTTTGCACTGCGGACTTCACCCTGTCGGCTGCCCTCCCTTCGCGCCGCTGAAGTCATAAGTAATATGCAAACGCAGGACACCATCCTGCGCCTCCGAGCGCACGTCTTTTACCTGGGCCTTCACCGCGCCGTTGCTTCCCTTCACCGGAATCATCAACTGCAATTGCGAAGGGCGCAAAAGCTCAAGCGGATTTACCCGGCTGTCAATTGCGTCTCGCACAAACACGGTGACGAAGTTGTTGGCAATCGGCGCCACTCCCTCCAGGTTGACCCCGTCAACAACCACGCGGCCAAAGAGAGTCTGCGAGGGTTGATCAAAGGAAAGTTGGATGCTCGTCTGCGCCCATCCTTTAAACTGCATGCAGTTCCCCATCAGACTATAGCTGCCGCTGAAAACGAGGGGAGCAGAGATCGTGCCCCCCGAAAATTTGACTTGTGTTTTGGCGTTGCTGCCTTCAGCGGCCAGGGTCACGCTGTTTGCGCAACCTCCCTGGAAAGCAGCGCGCTCGATAGTTGCAGCCCCCGGGGGAGGAGTAGTCGAAGACAGATTGAACGTGGGCGGACCCAGATCGCGAAAAATTGTGCCCAGCACTTCGTTAAGAAAACTTTCGTTGAGTGAAACCACAACTGTGCTTGCAGGGTTGCCGCCGGCAGCCGGAGCCTCAACTCGAGTGCCCGGAATCGCTTTGGCACGAGGGATGCCGAGAAAGTAGATTGCCGCGGCGCCGCCGATGATGAGCCCCAGCAGAAGAATCAGAAAGTATCTCATTTATATTCTCAGTGACTGGCTTGTGGCGAGGGAGAGATTGCCGGCGACGCCGTCAGCTTTGGAGACGTACCAGTTGTTGCGGCCGCCGAATTCATGTTACCAAGCAACGCTTTGATTAAAGCTGCAGCGGTGTTGGTGAACGCATCGATCTGTGCACGAACCTGCTCAGGTGGAACCTTGTTGAGCCCCGGCGGAACCTGGAACAGCGAATCGTCTACGGTTGTACTAATGTCACGCATCTCGGCAACAATCTTTGCTCCCTTCACTCCCTGCACACTGCCGCTCGCTTCTGTGTATAGCTCGGCCCTTAGCGGCAAGCCGGTTTCTTTATCGACATAAACAAAAGCTTCTGTGTTCACCTGGCCCGCCGACGTTGAGGTGTTAGTAGTTGTCGCATAACGATACTTGTCAGCCGTGCGTCCATTTAAGGTGTCGTCGCCAACTCGCTCAACGCCTTTCAGTTTCTCGATATAAGAGACGATCTGGCCGGCCGTCATCAACTTGTGCAACTGAAACCCGGTGGCTTCGGGCGTCAACTCCGCATACTGCTTACGAGCCGGGGCGATTACAATGTGTTTACCGCCCTGCTCGAGATAGATCAGATCAGAACCATCAGGCAGCTTGAATGAAATCCGGCGGTCAGCTCCATTGCGCGCAACTGCAGCCGACAATGTAGGTATGCCGACGGTCTTTTGTCCACCTTCAGTTTCGGCGCTGAGGGCCAACGTAGCGCGATATTTTTCCGGCTCACGCGTGGAAATTACAGAAGTCACTGCTGGCGACATATTGGCGTTCGCGTTCGCAGGAGATGTGTTGGCATTCGCCGTCACATTTGTGTTTACGTTGGTATCAGTTTTCTGACAGGCGCTTGCTCCGAGGGCCAGCAGGGCAGCGATCAAAAGCGAAATCAATAGTGGCGTTTTCATGGCGGCAGTTTTCATAAACAGTCTCCGAGGAACTCGAGCGTTGTTAGCTCAGTCATCAAAAAGGGGGCGTTATTAAAGGGGGAACCGTAGGATACCATGCGACGTCGGAGTTTGTAACGCGGCAGTTGACTTGGGTAGTGGTCAGTTTGAAGTTGGGGGAACGAGTGACGATTACAGAACCAAGAGGCGGCAGTCGGATGCTAGTGTCAACCTCCGAGATAAACTGGCGACATTACAGAACCGAAGCGCGGACCGGGGTCCCCGGCGGGGCAGCCCCGCTGGGGTGGTGGATGCGCTGGATGCTGAGCTCAACTTCGCTATTGAGCAGAGGAAATCTGCTTAACACCAAGTTGACTCCGGCATCCGGCGCTACCGCGCGCGGTTCTGTATTGAGTGTCTGCTTGATTGCACTCATCTTCGACGATTCATTAGCTGCTCTTGTCCTGTTACCAACGCACTACCTGTTATTAGCAAATTAAAATGTCCGGTCTTATTAGCAAGTGAAGTGTCCGGTTTCGCCATTTCTTTAACCAGCAGTAGTAGCTGTGGGAATGTGGGAAAGTCAGGCTGCTTTTTGGCCTGACTTT
>JBPCKD010000064.1:0-61229 GCA_051004635.1 Pyrinomonadaceae bacterium | reverse complement strand
ACTTCTAAAAACTTGTGGCGATGTTTTGGGTCCGGCAACATGCAGGATTCGTGTTTTCCAAAAACGCGATAACGATTGCGTGCCACGATCTTGTAGATCACGTCCCGCAGAAATTTTGGCAACACACGTCCCACTCCCGCCAATTTCCAAATGCCATCGAGCTGCGTTAGCGCATAGATGATCGCATCTGAGCGCGCCAGCAGATGCTCTCCAGGCTCCCCGTAGCCGAGCACCACATACACTGTGTCAAGGTCCTGCGAATCAGCCCCATGCCGCTTCAGCAGAGATGCAGCCAGGTCGCTCTGTAAAGAGGCAAACCGGAATCGATCGTGAGTGTCTCGCTTCAGAATAAACTGGTTGAGGCGATTGCAGAGCCCGCAAACACCGTCATAAAGAACAATCGGGTTGGATGTTGTCGAAGACACGGCTCTCAACTTAACCAATTACGGCTCAGGAGTCGAAAGCAGATAGACCGCAAACGACGCCAGCCAATGTTCGCCGGCATAATCTCCGCTGGCCACGTGGGCCAACGCGTCGTTGGCATGTGAACGCGCCGAGTTGGCCAGCACCTTTCGCGCAGTATCATTCGGCGGAAGCGCGGAGGCTATACTTCGCATACACCAGGCGCGACTAAGATTGAGTCCGTCGAGATGGACCAGTTTTGGGTCACTACGATCTGTAACCGTGGCGGGCTCAATTAAGGCCTTTGGTAAACCCGCGGGGAGTTGCGGCAGAAAACGACGAAACCAGCGACGAAACTCCGGCGGGTTCAACACCCGACGCATTAGATCGGCTTCCATCAAAGCAGGTGAGAAAAAGTCTTCGCCCCCGGGCTCCCAGGCCGCGGGATAATTGGCGTCCTTTGAAAAATAGGTTCGGCTGCGTTCAGCAATAAGGACAGCTAACTTTTCGTTGCCAACTCTCTTGGCATAGTCAAAAGCGAATGCCAGCCCAAAGGCGGTGTTGGGATGGACGCCGGTGCGAATCGGATACGTTTGCTTCGGCAAAAATGAAATGTACCGGCTGACTAAAACATCTACCAGCGGCTGTAAATTGCTCAGCCAACTCTTCGCCTCGGCATCGTTCAACCGAAAAAGTTCTTCGGCCAGCTTCAGCAGCCAGGCCCAACCGTAAGTTCGCTCAAACGACTGGCGGTTCGCCTGTTGGAGGTAGGCCGTCTCAGCCCGAATTTTCTCGGCCGTGAGATTCGCGCTCAACGCTTTGCGAATTGCCTGGGCTTGGGGAAGATTAGGAAACATCACGAGGAGCCGCACAAGCATCCAGTGGCCGTGAACGGAGGAGTGCCAATCGTAGCAACCGTAGAAAGCGGGGTGGAGTGATATCGGGCTCTGCACATCCCGGCTATCATTCATCACATGCTCCGGCTTGTTTGGGTATTCCCTGCCGACACACTTCAGCGCCAGCTCCGCAAAATGTGAGGCCTGAGATTCACTCAACGACAAAGCTGGCGGGTTGTACTTCTTTATCTGTGCGTTGATCTGGACGGTCTGGAAAACGATAAAGGCAAAAACAATAATTGAAAGTGTGGACTTAAACACGACTCCTCCTGCCTTTTCTGAGAGTTCTAATACCTGTGGGATGGGCGGCCTACGTGAATATGCGGTCCCGTAGCCGTGCCGGGAATAGCCTGGCGAAATGCCAGGAAAGGAATTCCATTAGCTCGCAGGAAGTTTAGCAATCCCTGTCCCTCCGGGCCATCGGGATGGAGAGACACGTCCATGGAGTTGCGGTGGTCGAGGCGCCAGCGCTCATGAATGGATCCTTGCCCAAAAACTGCAATTGGAAGCGGTTTCTTGAATGCATCGAGGAAGAAGCGCTGTACTTTCCACGCATCGGCTAACGCCCATGCGCTGCCGCCGTTGAAGCGAATCATGGCAGCGGTGCTTACCATGCCACCCCTTGGAATCGGCTTGGTTTTCTTGAGCGTCCTTTCCGCTTCAGCTTCAAGCAGCGTATCGGCGATGCGCGAGTCGGCAGTCGCAATTGCCTGGTTTATTTCGGTCACCTTGTCTTTCGCTTGCCCGAGCGTCCTTTCGCTTGCTTCCAGCTCCTTCCTCGAAATCAATCCTTCTGCGAACAGCTGGGTTGATTTGGTCAATTGATCCTGTGCCCTGGCCACATTCTTCTCAAGGCCGGGCAGCTGTTTTTTCAGGAGCGCTTCATAGTCGTGGGTGGCTTTGATGAACTCATCTCGAAGCCTTGCCAGTTCATCCGTGGGTTTGGTCTGAACCGCTTTTGGTTTAGCCGCCAGAGTCCCTTTTGGTTTAGCTGTGCTTGATTTCTTTTGGGCCCCAAACGCGGCTGGCGCCAGGAACAGAAAGGGCAGAAGCCCAACTGTAACAGAGGAAATTAGGGTCGGCGCCGCAGTGAAAACAGTGCGCCAGACTATCTTCCGAGCGGGGCCTGAAAGTCGTAAAGGTGTTTGCCTGCACACAACCCGCATTGCCAACTGCGATTTCATCATCCTTGCGCGCTTTGTTCCAATTCCGAATTGATCTCGCCGCCTATTAAAATTGCCAGGCCCGTAAAGTAGAACCACAACATAAGTACGATCAAGGCGCCGAGCGAACCGTAGGTCACACTATAGGAATTAAAGAAGTGTAGATAAAGCCGAAAACCGAATGAGACCAGCAACCACATAACGACGGCTGTTATAGCGCCGAGTGTCCACCATTTCCGCTTTCGTCGCCTAACATCAGGCGCGAAGGAATAAATGAGATCGAAGGTCAGCAACAGAAAGAAGAGCGCGATGGGCCATTGGAGAATTTTCCAGACGATGGTAAAGGCCCCGCTAAGACCAAAATGCATTGCCACGCGCTCGCCTATCTGGCCTCCGAACAAGACAATTGCCAGAGCCACGACGATCAGTATTGAAACCATAATCGTTAACACGATTGCCACGAGCCTCACTTTCCACCAGGCACGTTTCTCTTTTACCGCGTAGGCCGCATTCAAGGTATCGCTGATTGCGCCCATGCCATTAGAAGCTACCCAAAGGGCTGCCAGAATTCCCAAAGAAAGCTTGGTGCCCCCCGCGCGCCTTGGCTTATCTCATCGAGCGTCGTGTGTACCAGAGTAATGGCCGAAGACGGCATTACCGTGGCGAGATAAGCGATGAGCTTGTTACGCAGTTCTGAGCCTGCTTCGGCAAAATATCCGAGCAGGGTCATTAGAAAAAGCAAGAGTGGGAAGAGCGCAAGCAGGAAATAATAAGAGAGGTGAGCAGCACGGCCGAATATGTCGTGGTCGTTAATGCGTGTCCAAAGCCGCTGGACAAAGGTTTTCCAATTCAATGCAGCAATCCCCCTGGATAGCCGATAGCCGATAGCCGATGAACTGTCACATCTGTGAAACGAGGCGGATTCTACCACGTCAAGGATCGGGGGAATACGAGGGCCAAATTGGGTACCGATGCAGTTTAGAGTTCAACAGCTTTGGCTTACGTGACGAACACGCCAATCGTTTAGAAAGGGCACTTGCCGGCGTCCCCGGCCGGGCAACCCGGCTGGGGTGGCTGTTGCCCCCACCGGGAGGACAAGTCCCCTATATGAACGCAGCGCGGAGATAAGCGCTATTGGAAAAGGCGAAACTTAGGTTAGAGGAGGTGCGCTTGTTTTCAGGAAGGCAGGAGACCTACAGTCACTTGACCATTGTGCCAGTCCGCGCCCAGCGGGTGTTGTAGATGAAATCTGAGATGACGCTGACAGGGAAAGGCGCGGTGCTGTGCGGTGCCCCCTCATCATAGGACCAATAGACAAACATCGCGCGCCCAATTACGAGATCGCGTGGCACGAATCCCCAATAACGACTGTCCTCACTATTTTCGCGGTTGTCGCCCATCATGAAATACTTGCCCGCCGGAACTACGAGTTCGCCATCTTTTCCATCAATCCTGAAGGCATCGTAGTCTTCGCTGGTGCGTTCATCGCCTGAGCCGGGATGGTAATAGACGTCATAGGCTTCACCAGGCTTGCGGGGCGAGTTATTCAGAGTTTCAAGCGGCGACTTGTTATCGTTTTTGTCTACCGCCTCGATAACATGTTCGGGCAGCACCTGGCCATTGACTATCACGTGTCGGCCGTTAATTCTAATGCGATCCCCAGGCAAGCCAATTACCCGCTTTACATAATTCGTAACGATTGGCTTGTTATCCGGCCGGTCATCACGCTTTGGATCGTAATGATTCCCGGGATACTTGAAAACGATTATGTCGCCGCGCTTGATCTCCCGCTGAGGGAGGAAGGGTAGAGTCTTGCCGGGCGCGAAGATAAATTTGTTCACCAAAAGGTGGTCACCGATCATGATCGTGTTCTGCATGGATCCAGTTGGCACCTTCACAGCCTGGACTATGAAGGTCATGCCAAACAGGGCCATGATCACTGTGACCACTGCTGACTCAAAATACTCTCGCCAGACAGATTTTGGCGGACCTTTGGGTTTTATTTCTGGTTGCGGGGCCCGAGCGTGCCCGTTTCGATTGAAAAGTCGTGACAGAGAAAAGGACTTCGGTTCCGTTTTCGTTTCGGAAGTATTAATTGAACCTGATCCGCTCGAAGGATTATTCGTCATCTGTAAAATTATCCTAGATACCTTAGCTGCTGCGGTCAAGTTCGCTCAGTAAAATGCGAGTTACGCATCGAGCGCGCGCGCTGCGAGAATTGTGCGTGTCCCCACGCGAAGTCAATGTGGGAGTCAGTTGAGCGGGTTACGCTTCTTTCTCTGTCGCTCTCATAAATGCTAGTGCCTCTTTCGCCGCAGCGGCTTCTGCGGTCTTGATGGAGCGTCCTTCCGCGCGCACGCTGCCGTTATCCCAACTGACTTCCACATGGAAAGTGCGCCGATGCGGCGGTCCAACCGACTCCACCACTGAATATCTTGGTGCAGGTCGGCGCTCTGCCTGAAGTCTTTCCTGCAACATTGTCTTATAGTCTGCTTCCGCTGCCGCGATGGGAGTGACCTGCTGCAATTCTTCGCCCAGGGCACGCTGGATAAAGCTAGTAGCGGCGTCCAATCCGCCGTCGATGAAAATCGCGCCCGTCAATGCTTCTAACACGTCGGCCAACAGCGCGTCCTTACGACGTCCACCACTCTTCTCCTCTCCCCGCCCGAAGCGCAGGAAATCGCCGAGGTGCAACCTTATAGATGCCGCCGCCAGGGTGGGTGCACTCACCAGCCGATGTTTCATGCGGGAGAGTTCACCTTCAGTGCCGGCCGGGTAAGCTTTGCAGAGATAGTCAGCAACGACTAAACCCAGCACCGAATCGCCAAGAAACTCCAGAGCCTCGTTGTGGAGACGGCGCGCCTGATCTTCAGCGCCGGGCGCCACTTGCTCGTGTGCCCAGGAGCGATGCGTGATAGCGCGTTCCAACAGGGTACGGTCACGAAAGTTGTAAGAGAGAGTCTCCTCGAGCAGGTCCAGATCCGGAAGTTGAATCCCTTGTTTCTTCAAGGCAGGTTTATTGGTAACAAAGCCGGAAGCGTCGTCGAAGTAGCGACAAAGCTTCCGGCTCTTGAACGAAGATCCCTAATCCAGCTAGCTCAGCGACGCCGTTTGTTGTTTCGAGTGGTCGCGTGAGCGTTTCGAGGTTTCGGTTTCGCTGGAGTCGTTGTGCTAGTTGACGAGGCTGCAGGCTTCACTGAATTTCCAGCCGCCGTCGTAGTTGCTGGGGCCGCTGTGGTCGTCGTTGGAGCAGCCGTCGAGGTCGTGCTTCCTGCTGGCGTTGTCGCCGAAGCCGGCAAGCTTGTAAGCGGAAGCTCAGGCGGCAGCGGCTTAGACAGGACGCTGGCGATCAACCCGTCCAGACCCGCATCCGACTGATTGTTCCGGTATTTGTACCAGGTGCTGAGACCGTCCATCCATTCCTTCTTTGGAGTTGCATATTTCGCGTCGTTTCCGGCAAGCGCTACGGCTCGTGCGTATGCATCGATCATACGGTCGACGACTTGATTGATATTCCCGAGCGCGAGCTTGCTGTCAGGCGTTTCGTCTTTGCCTTCAAATTTCGTCTTGTAATCAGCCGACAACTTCGTGTACGGCCCGCTTTCATAAGCCGCCGCTATAAAGTAGTAAGTCCACGGATCCTTCTTCAAGTCAGTCTCAAACTGAGCTTTCTTTATTAACGAACCGAGCGCCGCCGCAGGATTGTCCTTGAGACTCAGACGGCCGACGACGTCATATAGGTAAGCTAGCGTGTCTTCTTTTCCTTTGAAGGGGGCCCAACTGGCTGGCGCTTTACCAGATTCAATCATCTGAATTGCCTTGCGCGCAAACGTTAGAGCGTCGGCGTTGAAGCTCTCGTTCTTGAGATTCGCTGCGGCAAGATAATTACCATAGCCGAGATCGATTATCACCCGGACATTTTCAGGCTCATCGGCATAAATCTCCTTGCCCAGCTGGAGCGCTTCTGGGTATTTTTTATCGATATAGAGCGTGTTAACCATCTTTGATTTGCGCGCTTCTTTCTCGTAGGCCGTAACCCATTTCTTGAGATAAGCTGTGTACTGATCCTCTTGCTGAGAGCACGCCAGGTACTTTTTCCCCGCTTCATAAGCCTTTGCCGAATCGCTGGTGCGAAACGTAGTAAAGTCGGTATACAAAGCAGCTTTTGCCTCATCGGTGCAAGCAGCCGGGGCGGGCGTCTGGGCTTGTGCAAACACCTGTGCAACCAGCACGCCTGTACACATTGCTAATATTCCAATAATTTTTTTCATTAGTTGTCAGAACCTCCAAGTTCCCACTTCCAGCTATTCTTGCGGGGGCCAACGTGTGGCTTCCAGCGTCGCGAGAGAGCGACACTAAGATGCGGACTTACAAAAACCAGTTGCCGATCTGCGGTAACAATGACAGGAGAGAACCACAGTCTTTTCGGGTCGAATAACGCGCAATAAAGAACGCCCGCAATATTCCTGCAACTTAACAAACCTGTCAAGGCGGGAAATCCCGCCGGCAAAAGAAAAAGCAGTACTAAAAGCATCTGCGCCGGTCTCGTTTTAGTTTACGAGTGTCCGGCGCAGAATGGTTTTCCGGGGGTTGCAACTCCCTTGTATTTAAGGCTGGGTCTTGCGAGGTCTGTCATCAGGCTGTGTCGAAGTCTTACCAGAAGTTTTCGTGACACCTGATTTAGTTTCTGGTTTCTGAATCTGATTGCCGCGAGGTTCAATCGGCATGAGCACACGCTTGACCGTATCCCGGGGTGCAGCAGTCTGGTTAACAGGTGGTCGGGGGGACTCTATTGGAGTTGAAGCCGTGGTTTCCGTCGCGGCCTCCTCGGCAGTGATAGCAGCCTCCGTCTCAGCCGCCTCTGCCTCCGCCGCGTCCCTGTCTTCCTCGTTCAACTCGGCAGCCTTAGAATCGTTACCCGGCTGACCCGTGGCCAGTTGTAGATTTATTGGCGCGCCAAAACGCGCGCCCAGCTCACGGTAAATTCGTCCAGCCACCGCGGCGGGGAAATGGTTTCGAGCATCTGAGCCGCGCGTAATTACAACCACTGCCAGGCGGGGATTTGCCAGCGGCGCGTAAGAGGTAAACAACCCCAGCCAGGAACCCTGGCCAATACAGGTTCCGGTTTTGCCGGCTACGGTTTGGAGTGGATCATAGGCTTTCTTGCCGGACCCATAATTCACTGCTCCGACCATGCCTGGAACCATGCGTCGCAAATTGTCCTGACTCACATCCAACTGCCGGCGAACTTTTGCTTTGGACTTCAATTCTTCGCCGTTTCGCGGCACGTAAGGAACTAATAGCTTTCCACCGTTCGCCATTGCTGAGACTAATGTCCCCAACTGCAAGGCTGTTACCTCAAAGTCGTCGCCATGCGAAGACATGCGGTTAAGGGCAAAGCCGCTCTTTTCGAAGGGAAGTCGGCCGGAATACTCGTTTGGAGCATTCACACCTGTCTTCTCACCCAACCCGAGCTCTTTGGCGTAGCTCATCATTTTCTCAAAGCCAACCTGCCCGCCGATGTGCTGGAAGTACGTGTTATTCGAATAAGCCAAGGCGTCGGTTAGATCCAGCCGGTACTTATCAGAAATGTTAGTGGTCTCAAACGGGCTGATCATCTTCTCTTCCAGGCCGGCAACTCCAGTCACTAACTTGATCGTGGAACAGGGCTTGAAACCTCTCCGCAGCGCCCATTCCTGATTCACGACAGAGTAGATCTTTCCGGTGATGGGATCCATCACGACCACTGTGCCCGCATGATAGCCGAGCGCGTTCACAGCAATTCGACGCACTTCCGGGTCTTCACCGGTTGTATCGTCTCTGCCGATGAAAGTTTGCGCTTCGTCGCGCATAGCTTTTTCAATTGCGCGCTGCCGTGCAATCGCGGCGCGGCGCGCAGCTTCAGCGCGGCGACGGGCCTCCAGGATTTCGCGCCGGCGTCGGGAAGAATTGCGACGCAACTCGGCAGCTCGTTCGCGCTTTGTCAATGGACGCCTTAGCCGGCGTTCGAGCGCTTTCAGCGACGCTGCTTGTTCCCTGGCACTCAAATTCCGTTCGCGCCTAAGCTCTCTGCGGGAGAGGCGGGACCTTCCGCCACGGCGCGACTGCCTTGCTGAGAGCCGCTCATTATTGCGGCGACCCGCACGACGTTCTTTGGCCGAGAGTTTCTTTCCCTTTTCGGCACGCGTCGCGGGACGCCTGGTCTTGTTTGTTTGCCGTTTTTTACCGAGGACAGTAGTTTGAAAAGGAAGAACGAGAAGAATAAATAATATTAGTGCAAATTGGAGAGTCCGAGGGTGGTGATTCGTCAAAGTCATCAGGGGATATTACCTTTCCTGGGATTAGTTCACTCACTTTCGTGAGTTTCGCCGAAATTCCAACGCCGCTTAACGAATTTGCAACCGACAACTGAAATGCTTCTTTCGGGTGCAAACACCTGGGTTGACTAACATGAGAGGCTCAAAGCGCTCTCGTAAAACGCCTGGTTGTGTTATGGACCTTACGGTCCGTCTTAAGTTGAGGCGGGAGAATTCCCAATAATTTGGCGGCCCCTGGGGACATTGCTTCGAGACCGGCGCAACTATAACATCAGGGGCCTAAGTCGGCAACACAAAAGTAATCTTTTGTACATAACTCGTGACAAAGAACCCTCAACCTGATTGGATACTTAATGGAAACGACTAATAGGAACAACAATTTCACCAATCTCGCCGTCAAATCCCTATGAAAATGCCGAAGCTCTTAAACAGCTTTCGCGCGCGGCTTGTGCTCCTGCTGGTCGTGCTTCTGGGACTGACCCTGGGCGTGCAGTATTACGTAAATCTGCGGTCGGTCAGGCGCAACGCCCATATGATAGTTGAACAGGAACAAGCAATCATGGCGGGGGTAGCTCTTGGGGTCAGCAGCATATACAACGAGAAATACCTCGATCAGAGGCGCAGTGATTTACGTGAGCCGGTTTTCGACGAGAATACCGGACGTGTGAAGAACATCCTCTTAGTGAATAGTGATGGGTTTGTTGAAGACAGTCTTGTTGCAGCTTATTCTCCGCGTTACAACGAACACAAAACAAAAACCTTCGTCCACCTTAAAGATGTTCCCATTCCTCCGCTTAGCCCGGCCGTGGACCTGCCCGATTTGAATGAGAACCTTCCTCCCTGGTTCAAAGGATCGGCTCCCTCCAGGCCCGGTGAACCAGGGGCTTTTTATGTTCCAGTCGAAACGAATAAGGGCAGGTGGTACATAATCGTTGTGCTCGATTCCGCCAACACGCTTACCAATATTCTTGAAAGACAAGCTTTTCGCTCCGCTTTATATACGCTTCTGTTACTGCTCGGAACCACGCTCGTCACAGGCTTGTTTGTTTGGCGATTTACCCGGCCCATCAAAGATTTGTCGGTGGCTGCAAGACGTGTCGCAAACGGAGATTTCGACGTTCGAGTTCCCACCGACCAAAGCGATGAAATGGGCGCACTGGCCGCCGCCTTTAACGAAATGATCGCGAGGCTTGAACGCATGCGCGAACTGGAGTCACAACTTCATCAGGTCGAGAAAGCCGCGGTAGTTGGCCGGCTGGCGGCGGCCATCGCCCACGAGATCCGCAATCCTCTGAATTACATCAATCTTACGCTGGACCATCTTCGCTCATCATTTGCACCCGAAGATCCTTCCAAGCGCGAGACTTTTGAGCGGCTGGCTAATCAACTCAAATCGGAAGTCGCCCGAATCAATCGGCACATCACGGATTTTCTAAAGTATTCGCGGCCCTCCGCGCTTGAACTCGAGCCGCTTGATCTTCGGTCCGAGGCCGAAGATGCGATGCGAGTCATTTCCGCACAGGCCGCGGAAAGCGGGATCGAGACGAGTTTGAAAGAAGAAAATAAAGTGCCTTTGGTGGTGGCTGATAAGGACTCGCTGCGTTCTGTTTTCACGAATCTACTGATTAACAGCCTGGAAGCTATGGATGGTGAGGGAGGCAGCATTGGAATTAAGCTGGCGGGTGAAGCGGTGGATCGGGTTCGAGTTGAAATTACCGACACCGGAAGGGGCATCGCTCCGGAAGACATCGCCAAGATATTCGAGCCTTATTATTCGACCAAGGAAACTGGCACCGGTCTTGGACTTGCCATTGTCAAAAAAGCCATTGATGATCATGGCGGCTCAATCAGCGTGAGTTCAAAAGAAGGCGGCGGCACAACGTTCACCATAATGCTACCCGCAAGACCAAAGGACGGAGGAAAGGCTGAAGGTAGTCAGAACCACCTGCGTTAGCGGGTGGGTTGACCTATTAGAAACCACCCGCTAACGCAGGTGGTTCTGACTCCTTCATAATTAATCACTATGGCGCGCAAAACCATACTTGTAGTAGACGACGAAAAATCGCAACGTGAAATCCTGGAGATGATTCTTTCGGGAGAAGGTTATGACGTAACCACCGCCTCTTCGGGCGAAGCGGCGATAAAGTTTGCCAAAGACCGCAGATTTGATCTCGCGTTAACCGATCTGAAGATGACCGGGATGGATGGAATTGAGTTGCTACAGCATCTACTCGCTTTGGATTCCTCGATAATCGTAATTCTCCTGACCGCTCACGGATCCATCGAGTCAGCTAAAGAAGCGTTGCGCCGCGGGGCCTTTGACTATCTCGAGAAGCCTTATGACAAGACAGCTCTGCTCGCCACAATAAATCGCGCCCTCGCACGGCTCGACGCTCTCGACACCGAGATTGTTTCCGCCTCGCCCAAGATGGAGTCGGTCAAGAGAATGATTCTGAAGGTGGCGCGCTCTAATTCGACGGTGCTGATTCGCGGTGAGTCCGGAACTGGCAAGGAACTGATAGCACGCGCAACTCACAACCAGTCGCCGCGAGCGCAAGACATGTTTCAGGCAGTAAACTGCGCCGCCATAAACGAAAATCTGCTCGAGTCGGAACTCTTCGGACATGAGAAGGGTTCGTTTACCGGCGCTCATGCGGAGAAAAAGGGGCTATTCGAGATCGCTGACCGGGGCACTCTGTTCCTCGACGAAATTGCTGAGCTTGATGTAGCCATGCAGGCAAAGCTCCTGCGCGCTTTGCAGGAACGAAAGATCAGGCGGGTTGGCGGCACTCATGAGATCAACGTTGATGTCCGCGTAATTGCCGCTACAAATCGAGACCTTAGGGCCATGGTGTCTGATGGCAGATTTCGGGACGACCTCTACTACCGCATCAATGTTCTCTCGGTTGACGTTCCTCCTTTGCGTGAGCGCCGCGAAGATATTCCGGTGCTGATTGATTACTTCATGAAGAAGCACACGCGCAATACCTCGCGCCTGGTGCGGGGATTAACTTCGGAAACGCGGAAACTCATGATTGATTACAGTTGGCCCGGCAACGTGCGCCAGCTCGAGTCGGCCATAGAACGCGCAATACTTCTCTGTGAAGGCGACGAGATAACGATTGACGATCTGCCGCTCGAAGTGCGTCAGGAATCTCGTCCTGTTTCTGAAGGCGCGTTCAAGTTGCCGCCCGAAGGCATCAGTTTTGAAGATGTCGAACGCGACCTAATCATGCAGGCGATGGAACAAACTGACTACAACATTACAAAGTCCGCCAAGCTTCTCGGTCTGACTTTTCGCACGTTGCAGTATCGCCTGGAAAAGTTTGGCATCAAGAAGCCGGGGGCGACCGACGAAGAGGCTGGCTAGACTGGGATGGTTTCTTGCCGGTAATAATCAATCTCACAATTCCGCAAGAACGTTCCCCTGCTGACGTTCTATCGCCAAATTCATTCTGGCGACGGAGGCTGATTATGAAATCTCCAAAGTTCCTCTTTCTGATTCTTCCACTCTTCATATTAGTCGGATGCTACTCGTCAAAGCGCTCCCGAGTACAATCAGAGGATGCAAGGCCAGCCAGCCGAATCGCGACCGAAGAGATTGTTACCAACGAGCCATTGTTACAGCGAACGCAGAACCCAGCTACCGCACAAGTCTCGCTGACTCAGGCCGACCAATCTCAGTCGATGGCTGAAGCGATGAACCGCAAGATCCTTCGCAATGCCGATCTGACGCTGGAAGTCGCCGCTCCAACGGAAGCCCAACGCAAAATCACCTCGATCGCTGAGTCGCTTGGTGGCTTCGTAGTTACTTCTGAATCGAAGCAGCGTCAGAGTGCGGACGCTGCAAGGCAGGGACTCGAGGTGACGCTCGTAATCCGCGTTCCGGCGCCGCAGTTTGGCATTGCTCTGGAACAGATTCGCAGCGCGGGCAGTCGGGTGATTCAGGAGAAGATAACCGGTCAGGACGTAACCGAGGAGTTTATCGATCTTGAAGCACGCCTTAAGACCCAAAAGGCTCTTGAGTCGCAGTTCCTTGAGATTATGAAACAGGCTAACAAGGTATCAGACGCCCTTGAGGTGCAGCGTCAGATCGCCGAGGTCAGAACAGAGATCGAGAAGCTTGAAGGTCGCAAGAGGTTTCTTGAGAACCGTGCCAGCCTTTCGACCATCACCGTTAATCTTCAGTCTCCTACTGCTATTGCCGTTAACACTTCGGGCTTCGGCAGAAACATTCGGGAGGCAGTCGCAGACGGCGTGGACGTAGCCATCGCGATAGTGTTGTTTCTGATCCGTTTCGTAATCGTGATGATTCCGATCTTTATTTTGGTTATTCTTCCCGGGTGGTTTCTCGCGCGCTTCGTGTTCCGTCGCGCCAGGAAAATGCAATTCAGCCGCGCCGCACCAAAACCGGCTACCCCTTCAGATTCGTCGCCAGACTCAACGCCAAGCTAACCTAAGATGAAAGCCCTGAGGATAAGATGACTCGATCCATCCATGTTACCAATCTCTGCTTGCTGCTTTTATTAGTCGCTTCAGCTTGCTCGAAACCTGTCCAGAATTCCGGGAGTGAATCGCCGACGGCTCCCGCCGCAACTTCTCCTCTCGTGGAGGACAAGCGGGTCACATCAGTCGGTGTGGTTAAAGCGGCGGCTCAACCCGTGGAGATGACTGCCGGCAGCTCGGCCGAGGCAAGCGTGCAGCTTACAATTCAGAGCGGTTATCACATCAATGCAAACCCGCCGACCTATCCTTACTTGATAGCAACCACACTGGACATTTCGCCCGCCGATGGGATTTCAGCGGGCTCTGTTACTTATCCGAAACCGCTTAATAGGAAATTTGTCTTTGCTGAAAAGCCGCTTGCGGTCTATGAAGGAGAGACAAAGGTGAAAGCTAAGCTTAAGGCTGATAAATCAGCAAGGCAGGGCCAACAGTCCCTTCCGGCCAAATTACGCATCCAAGCCTGCGACGAACAAGTTTGCTATCCGCCGGGAACGCTTGATCTCGTAATTCCCGTGAGTATTAATTAATCCGCTGGTACGCCGTGAAACTATTTTGGATGATAGTGTCTGGCATTTGCATAGTGGCCGCCGCGGTTTTGCTGCTCCGAGGCGAGCTCAATACCGCTTTTGTAATAGCGGCCTTAGGCATCGTGGCCTGGTTCCTTAATTACCGCATTCAAATGAAGGCGATTATCACGGCTGCAGATCTAGAGCAGAGCAAGCAGGAGGAAATGAACGATGGGGAACATTCCGATGAGGACTGACATTACAAAGTTCAAGATTAAAGCCGTGGTGGTACTTGCAATCGCCGTCGTTTGGCTTTTGCCAGCCTCGGCCCGAGCCTCTGAAGAGTCGGATGTGCGAGCAATCGTGCAACAAGTCTTTCAACAATTACAGTCGCGAGACTATGGCGCCGTCTACGATTCCCTGCCCTCCTCTTCGCGAACACGAATGTCGCGCGACCGTTTCATAAGCGCTTTGAAACGAGCACAGGATCGGTACGTTCTGGATCGCATTAGTATTGGAGCGGTGCGCGTCTCCGGTAATATCGCCGTTGCAGATACGGAGCTTTACGGGCGAATTAGTAATCCGTTTCCTGCCGAAGGTAGGATAGTTGTCCAGCAATACCTGGTGCGTGAGGGTGGCAGATGGCGCGTGGCCACCGGCGATAGTGGAACTGTTCAAAAATTCTTGAAAACGAATCCTGCATTTGCCCGTAGGTTTCCTATTCGACAACCAAAGATATATATCAAGCAGGGTCACAAGTGGATTGAATTCAGCGCGCAAAAGTAAATGGTGAATGGTGAATGGCAAATGGAAGTAGAAGCGATCGGATCTATCCTCACGAGACTCGTACCTCAAGCCAGCTTTCTTCAACTATTTACTATTTACCATTTACTATTCACCGTCTTCTCAGCTCAGCAACAGATCCTCAAACGACAACTGCGCATCGTCGACTCGCTCGTCGAATTCGCCATGGCGGATCCTCGAGCGAGGAACATCCAGCGCTTCACGGACGGCGTCGAGATGAAAACGGATGATATGCGGTGTGACGCGAACGGAAGGAATGCGGCGCTTGCGTGCAAGCCGTCGCACAGTTGATTCGCTAACTTGCAGCACTTTGGCAAGCTGGCGAGCAGTCAGAAATTCTTCACGCTCTTCCATGGCTACAGGATTTGGCCATCCTATAGCAAACACAAACCTTCATCCAAATATAAAACAGAATAATGCGCAGGCAAGTTTGCCGTGAGGCCAATTTCATCAGCACCGGATTTCAGCCTGCCGGTTATTTTGCCGGAGACTTGATCGAAAGGGCTATGCGGTAGACGGCGGGGCCATCAACTTCAACGTCTTTACTAACTGATTCTCCGCCGCCTGGCTTCGCGGTAAGGCGATACTTCCCGGGGTCGGGCGTGAGGCGAAACACGAAGGCGCCAATCTCATTGCTGACGCGGCCATCAATCTTCTTCACAGTGCCATCATCCTGAATCTTTCCGAGCTCAACCCGAACGTTTGGCACACTGTGGCCATCCTCGTTAAAGATGCTGCCACGAATGAAAGCTATGGAGCCTTCGTCGATTGCCAGGACGAGATTATCCCCAAGCGAGCGCGTCTTCCCTGCTTTGACTTCGATATCCTCAATTGTGCCTACGCTCAGTCCTGATTTTCTGAGCGTTACACCATAACGCCCGGGCGATAGGCGGGAAACGAGGAATTCACCTTTCTTATCTGTCAGGCCGCGGGCAACTTCGCGCGCGCCCTGTCTGACCACTATCGCGACCCCAGCGGGCGTGCCAGTTTCCACCTTCACCTTGCCTTTCAAGCCGCCGGTGGACCGATCCTGCGCGAGCACATTTCCAGCCAGCAGGACTATGCTTAGGAGGAGTAGTATTGATCTATTGAGTTTCATTGGTTTCTTTGCCGCCTCTCCTGGACTAACCAGCCGACCGATCGTGATGTTAGCGGAATGATAGCACCGTTACGGGCCGAGCGCCCCAGGCTCTATCCGCAGTGGGTTGATGCAGAGAACCTCTTTGGCTGTTGCCTCGATAGAAGCATTCGTCCTTGGCGACGAGAAAATCGCCTCATATAATCCGAGCTTCTGATGACCAATGTCGCCGATGTCCGACGAACTTTAGTTTGTCGTCACTCGTATCAGAAGCATTAATCCGGAAATAGACGACAAACTAAAGTTCGTCAAAGCATTCAAGCATCCGAACTCGACACTCTCCCAAGAAGTAATAGCTACTGATGCAGCTTGAAGCCGGAAGTTCAGAGTTCAGCCGGGGAGCGCCGCAGCCCGCGTAGGGTGGTAGCTTTTAGGTTGCCGCTTCGCCACGCAAGCTAAAGCTTAAACTCTAAACTGCAGGAGTGTCAGCAATCGCCAATGAGCAAGTCTCGCAGGTTCATCAATCTGATCCATTTGTTATCCATCGTCATTCTGCTTGGCGCGGTAACGTTTTTGCCGTGTTTGGCGCAGGAACCCGATCGCCCAGCCCAACGTCCCCGGGAAGTATTCCCGAGAAACGAAGAGCCGGATGACGTCCTGAAGATCGACACCGATCTTGTTTCCCTCGATGTCGTTGCCACTGACAGTGAAGGCCGGCCGATTCGAAATCTTCGGCAGGAAGATTTCAACTTGTACCTCGATGGCGTCGAGCAGCCGCTTTCCTTTTTTCAGGTGGAACGCCGGCGCGGTCAGCCTCGTCCGCTGGCAATCGTATTTGCGATTGATATTTCCGGTAGTATGACGGCAGTCGAGATGGAACGCCTGAGAAGCGCTTTGAACGCATTTTCAAAGAAGCTGGCGGGTCATCACGCGCTTTACTCAGTCATGGTCTTCGGCATGAACGTGAAAGTCCTCCAGAAGTTCACTTCCGAACCAGACAAGTTGGACCGAGCAGTTGACCGAATAGCGCGCGAGCCAAACGGCCTATCCACCCATACCTACGACGCAGTTGACGATGCCGTTCGCTTGCTTGTACGTCATGCGCCGCGAAGCCGGGAGCGGCGTTTGATGAAACGCGCCGTGCTGGTGGTGACCGATGGCTTTCCGGTTGGTGATACAGTTTCCTCTCGCACAGTCATCGAACGAGCGAACGCCGCGGATGCGAGCATTTACGTAGTCACCCTTCCTTCTTATTCACGAATGATGGCTGTTTCGACGCAAACCCCACTGCCCACGCCTTTGGATGTTAGTGGACTTGCCGACCTGACCGGCGGTAGAAGCGTGTACGCGGAGGAGACCAACTACGACGCGCTATTTCGCTCCCTGGCTGAGGAGGTTACCTCGGCATATGTGCTAGCCTTTTATCCCCCGGAGTCGAAGCGCCGGGATGGTCAGTTTCACAGCATTAGAATTGAGGGTCCGAGTGGGCTGACCCTGAGGCAAAGCCGTCCAGGATTTCAGGCGGAAAGTAAAAAACAGTAGGCAGGAGCAGGAGGCAGTGAGTCCGGTAACGTGGGGCCTCCTGCTCCTGCCTCCTGTCTTTTCAGAATTCGTCTTCTTCGTCCTCGTCTGAATCTTCTTCCTCCACGATGTCCAGCTCCACCGGGTCGAGTCCGACCACTTCAAGATCTGTACCGCACTCCTCACACGAAACGGTTTCACCTTTGTCAGTGTCGGTATCCACGTGGACATCCGCGTCACACTCGGGACATGTTCCAGTCGGCACTTCTTTACCTCCCGCAAAAATTATCGAGGCAGCGCTACACCAACACTATCCGGTGAACCCGCCTGAGGTTATGATTGGCTAGGACAATCTACCCGCGCCCGTTAGTTTTTGCAATACTCTTTTTGCTCGGTCTATGCACGCGAAAATAGTGCTCAAGGGTTGGGCTTAGTAAACACACGCCCTACTGATTCTGAGAAGCTGATCGAGTTTGTGAGCGCGGCAACGACCGCCCACGGTTCTGCCTGGCCCTACTGTGGATTTCCACAGTAACTCAATCCGTACCCAGCGGCGGATGCGGACGTGTTAACATGGCCGCCGACTGTTTAGCATCGCCTCGTACACTTATTAGCTGGGCTCGATAATTCCCCCATGTTCGCGTTCCTAAAAAAGCAATATGGCTTCGCGTTAATCCTTGGGCTTGCCCTCGTTCTTCCGATTTCTTACTTCACCCTGGGAATCCTCGGACGAAACCGGAAGGTTGACAGTGCGCCACGGCTGCCAGAATTGCCAGGATCAAACGTCGCAAGCAAAAGTCCCGCTAATTCTAATCACATCACTTCACACAATCCGTCTTATTCGGTTTCATTGGATTCCGACAACGACGGCATTCCTGACGCTGCCGAACTCCAAAGCTTCATGGACCGCGAAAACTTTCGTCGCTGGTTTACCCTGATCGCCGAGGGTCAGTTTTACCGTTTAAGCAAGGAGTGGAACGCGGAGCAAAGAGACTGTTCGGGCCTGGTGCGCTTTGCCTGGCGTGAGGCCCTGCGCCGACACGACCGCGCCTGGTTTCAAAAGATGGGTCCGGGCTACAAGGCGATTGCGCCGGACGTGGCCCGCTACAACCTCGAACAAAGCCCACTGGGCGAAAAGCTGTTCCGGACGGGCTTTGGCTCCTACAAAGAAGGAGACCTATCTACCGAAACCTTCTCGGAGTTTGCCGACGCCCGCACTCTAAAAAGCTTCAACGTCAGGTTTGTTAGCCGCGATCGTCACAATGCTCAACCGGGGGACCTGCTCTTTTTTTATCAGCCCTGGGTTCAGAAGTTTCCTTATCACGTGATGCTTTTTCTCGGCGACTCAAAGCTAAGTGACGAGCAATCATCCGACTGGGTGGTTTATCACACAGGTGCCTCGCCAACGGATGAAGGCACAGTGAAGAAGGTCGAGCTTTCAGTTCTCGATCACCACCCCAACCGTCGTTGGCGCCCCGTGGAAACAAATACGAATTTCCTGGGATACTTTCGATTGAAAATACTTGAGTAGCAACTCAAGATTCTCGACTAGCCCGAAGGAGGCTAAGCCGTGTTTGAAATGAACTCTCGTTCTTATCGCGTCCTGACTGCTTCTTTGATTTATCTGGTGGCCATCGCCGGCGCGCTCACGATCGCCACACTGCGTTCGCGGGCGAAGGTAAAACCGGAAACCACTCCGGAACCGCTTGCCGAAGAGACCGAAAGGCCTCCGGCAACCAAGCCATTCTTTTCGCTTTCAACCCATCGCACATACGGAACCAGTGACAACCCGCGACTTTGGGTCGACTACCAGGGCGTGGACCACCTGGACTTCCGCGTCTACCAGGTTAAGGATCCGCGGAAGTTTTTTACGGGACTGAAAGATCCTCATCAGATGGGTAAACAGGAAGAGGAAGAAGTTGCCAGCTCGTTGCCACACCGCAAGTCCTTTCTGGAAAGGGTGCGCACCTTCAAGCGTTGGGCCTATACGGGAATCAAAACCTTCGTGCGCGGTCAACTCAAGCGTGATTCACGCGAGGCGTTTAATCAAAAGTTTCGCAAGGAAGCGGAGGTTGTTCGCACGCCGCTCAGTGTTTCGGATTATGCGCGCGTGCCCTTGCTCAATCCCGACATGCTTGTCACAACCTGGCGCGAGCCGCTTCCGCCGCTGGAGAACGAATACGACAAGCGCATGATCCCGCTGGGAAAACGCAGCCCCGGAGTCTACCTGGTAGAAGCGGTTGCAAATGATCTGCGTGCGTACACGGTCGTAGTCGTGACGGATTTGATCATGATCGATAAGACGACTCAGGACGGCGAGCTTCTCGTTTACACGGTGGACCGAAAAACCGGCGAGCCTCGACCTGGGGCACAGGTTGAGATTGTGAAAGAGAAAAAAACAATTGCCTCCGGCGTCACTGATAGCCAGGGGATTCTTCGAACTAAGATCGAAAAGCCAAAGGCCGACGAGAACAAGGGCGCCGAGGCAGATACCGATGTTGCCGCAGATGAAACTGATGGTGAGGTAGATTCCAACCCTCTTCTGATTCTCGCCAGGCAAAGCAACAACTTCGCCATTTCGGACCTGGGATCGTTCTTTTTTGGTGTGATGGAGAGCGAGGGAGATGGGGCAGAGATCAAAGGCTACATCTACACAGACCGTCCTGTTTACCGGCCGGCTCACAAGGTAAATTTCAAAGGCATTGTCAGGGCCGTTGACCGAAATGGAGCGTACAAACCCACCGCAGAAAATACGGTGAACGTCACGATTGAAGACCCAAACAGCGCAGCGATCTACAACAAAGACCTTCCCTTAACACCGCGCGGCACTTTCAACGGGGAAATCGAAATCTCAGAAGAGGCTCCGCTGGGAAACTACAACATCGTCGCGCAGGTTGACGGCGGAAGATCGAGCAGCAGCTTCGAGGTCGCAGAATACAAAAAACCTGAATACAAGGTTACGGTTTCGGTTCCCGCTAAATTCATTCAGACGGGCCAGAAAACCAACTTCTCAATTGACGCACGCTATTTCTTTGGGGCGCCCGTCGCCAAGGCCGAAGTTAAGTACTACATCTATCGCTCTCGCTATTACGCCTGGGGCGGCTATGGCGAAGACGACTCGGATGTCACAGGCGAGGCTTCCGACACCCAAGACGAATATTCCCAGTATTACAGTGGCGGAGACGACATGGTCCAGGAGGGCGAGGGAACTCTCGATGCGCGCGGCCACCTGAATGTTGAGTTTCAGGTCCCGCAAACCGCAGAGAACGATACCTCGGATTACAGCTATCGCCTGGAAGCGCAAGTCACCGATTCTGCCCGCCGCACGATTGATGGCGCCGCGAACTTCGTCGCCACTCGCGGCACCATCGTGGCCAATGCAGATCCCGATCGTTACGTCTATCGCAAAGGCGATCTGGCCAAAATTGCAGTGACGACAACCGATTACGAGGGAAAACCAGTCTCCGCCAAAGTCCAACTGCAATTAGTAGAACGGACCTGGAGCAAGAAAGAGAAGAAGGAAGATGCGGAAGAATATTCATACCCCGAGTATGAAATGCATGAGCGCTTGATAGCCTCCACCGACGTGCAAACCGATTCACAAGGCCGGGCCACCTACGGCTACACCACCACTGAAGACGGCAACATTTCCATAAAGACGGTGATCAATGAAGGCGGAAGACAGGTTGCCTCAATCGGAGGCTACCTGTGGGTTACCGATCAGATGTCTGAATGGTCCGACGCTTCGTATTACAGCGGAGACTACAATTCAATAAAGCTTGTCCCGGACAAAAAGTCGTACAAGCCCGGGGAAACAGCCCATGTGCTCGCCATCCTGCCGACCGATAAAGCTCACCTGTTGGTCTCGACGGAGTTAACGACCGTTATGTCGCTCCAGCAAGTCAGCTCGCCCGGGAAATCAATCGTTCTCGATATACCGATTACGGGCAGTTACGCGCCTAATGTCTTTCTCAACGTGTCTTACGTGAAGAACGGCGACATGTACTCTAGCGACCAGCGGCTGGTGGTCCCCGCGCTGGACAAAATGCTCAAGCTTGAAATTATCTCAAACAAGAATGAGTACAAGCCGCGCGAGACGGCGTCTTATACGATACTTGCGCGCAATGCCGAGGGCGCACCGGTGTCCGGCGCCGAAGTTAGCCTGGGCGTGGTTGATGAATCGATCTACAGTCTTGCCCCGGATTACGCCGGCAACATCAAGAGCGAGTTTTACGGCCTGCGCTACAACAGCGTCGAGACGCATCTCTCAATCAACTATTCCTTCACAGGCTTTGCCGGCGACAAGCCAATGGACCTCGCAAAAAACAAGTCTACGTATCAGCTTGCCGATTTCAAGAATGAAGGGCCCATGGTCCAACCTACGATTAGGAAAAACTTTAAAGATACAGCCTTTTGGCAACCTGACGTCCTTACCGGCGCCGATGGCCGCGCGACCGTCAAGGTGGAACTGCCGGATAACTTAACTACCTGGCGTGCAACCGCGCGTGGCGTAACGGCCGATACAAAAGTCGGCGCCACAAAATACAAAGTCGTCGCGCGCAAAGATGTGATCATGCGGCTCGAGACGCCGCGATTCATTACGCAAGGTGACACGGTCACTCTGTCCGGCATCGTTCACAACTATCTCAACGCCGACAAGTCAACCCAGATATCGCTCGAAGTTAGCGGGGCACAGCTTCAGAACTCCGGGCAACAAACCGTGACCATTAACAGGCAAGGCGAGCATCGCATCGACTGGCAAATCTCGGCTCCAAACGTTGGCGAGATCAAGCTCCTGGCCAAAGCGCTTACCGACACTGAGTCAGACGCGGTGGAGTTGCCTCTTACGGTTGTGCCGCGTGGCCTTCATCAAGTGAAGAACGAGTCATGGACCTTTTCAGAGGATGAGGCCGATAAGACTTTTTCTTTGGATTTGCCGCCAAACGCCGATGCACGCGCGCGCAGTCTTCGCATCGAAGTTGCCCCTTCGGTAGCCGGCTCGTTGTTTGGCGCGCTGGACTACCTAACAACTTATCCCTACGGCTGTACTGAACAAACTATGTCGAGTTTTCTTCCCAACGTGATTGTTTCGCAGGCTTTGAAGGACGTGAAGTCGTCCTCGATTCGCAATCCGAGCGACCTGGGCAAGAAGGTACAGAAAGGTTTGAATCGTCTTTACGCCTACCAACATGACGACGGCGGCTGGGGATGGTGGAAGGACGACCAGAGCGATCCGTTCATGACCGCTTACGTTGTTAGCGGACTGACCCTCGCGAAGCAGGGCGGCTATCAGGTGGATGAGAGTCGTGTCCAAAATGGACGGGACAAACTGAAACAGATGATCGAGGCAGGGACTACCGAGGCCGGAACCGCGATCGACCTCGAGACGCGTGCGTACATGGTCTACGCACTGGAGGAAAGTGGCGGTGGCGAAAAAAGTCACCTGGAAAAGTTATATAGCGAACGCGGCAACTTGCAACCATATGGTCGCGCACTGCTGGCGCTGACTTTGAAGCAGCGCAAAGACGACAAGCGAGCAGGCGAAGTTGCCGCTGAAATAGAACGAACGGCAACGGTGGACAGTTTCGCCGCCGGCTGGGACTCGAAACGCAAACCAATGCTCGATTTCGCGGAATCAAACGACACCGAAGCGACCGCGCTTTCATTAAAGGCTTTAGCGCGAATCAAGCCTGACAGCGCGCTTCTTCCCAAGGTCGCGCGCTGGCTGGTATCGAATCGTCGCAATAGTTATTACTGGAGTTCGACTAAAGACACCGCCTTCGCGATCTTTGGACTCATAGACTATCTAAAGGTGAGCCGCGAGCTATCGCCGGATTACGACGTCGAGGTTTATCTAAACGGCGAAAATGTGCTGACGCAACATGTATCGTCAGCGGCTGCTTCGCAAACTTTTTCCATTAGTCGCAAGGCTGGGGAGGTGGCGGGAGCGAGTCAAATACGTGTCGTGAAACGTGGTCAAGGAATGATCTACTTCTCAAGTTCGCTCGATTATTACACCGGCGAAGAAGACGTGGCCGCGAGAGGTTCTGCGGATCTCAATATCACCCGCGAATACCTCCGCCTCAAGTTGATTCCGGATGGTGACGAAGTCAAGTGGACCACCGAGCCGTTGAAGGGCGAAATACATTCTGGCGACGTGATTGTTGTCCGGTTGAGACTTAATGGAACCAAGGCGCGCCATATGATGGTCGAAGATCCGATTCCCGCCGGCGCCGAGCAGGTTGAGAGTGTGGGAAATCTTAATCTTGATTATTCAGCGGGTCAGAACTGGTCAGACTGGTACAGTTCCAGAGAGTTTCGCGATAACCGAACTGTGTTTTTCCTTGACTACTTTGACGGCGATGCAACGCTGCAGTATGCGATGCGGATTCAGGTACCGGGGCAGTTTCGGGTAACGCCCGCCCGCGCGGAGTTGATGTACCGTCCGACCACTCAAGCAAACAGTGCGTCAGGCAGGATGACTTTCCTGGAGCGGAAGTGAGAGGACAAAGGCAACTCTTTGGAGTGCGGCGACCTGTCGCCGCTTTGGCCAGCGGCGGCCTGGCGCCGCTCTCCTTACGAGGTTTCAACTAACTAAGGTCACGACACCTAACGTCGGACCAAAGCGCCGACAGGTCGGCGCACTCCAAAGAGTTCACTGAGGTGAATAATGCTGACAGAAACATTCCAATCAATTGCCATTGCCGCACGCAACATTCGTAGAAACTGGCAGCCGATGTTGCTAATCGCGATCGTTTACGCTTGTCTTCTGGTGGTTCTCTATTTCTTCGCAAGCGTCCGCGAAGCGAGCCTCGCGCAGGTTGTCCTGACATTTGCGCTCGCGATCACAGCACCGCTACTTTTCTTTATACTTCAGGCGATGATAGCCGGGGCGGCTTCCAGTGAGACGGAGGAATTGACCTCGGGCACTTTAGTCAGAAAAGCTCTCACTAGTTTCTGGAAGCTCCTGCTGATCACCCTGCCCCTGATCGCACTAGCAATTCTCATTGCGTATCTGCTGGGAAAAGCTCAGACACGTTTTGGGACCACTCTTAACGAATCCGTCATGGACGTCCCCAGGCGGGTGGCTAACGCGGCAAATGCGCGCGAGGCTGCGCGGCCCATCGATTGGAGAGCTGCTACGCTTTCCACCCTTCGCTACCTGGCCTTTGGGCTTGTCTTGCCGCTGGCGGCAATTCACCTTTGGCTGGCGACGGCACAAGAAGGTCTGGGGCCGGCTATTAGAAAATTGAACACTCTGCTTGCCCGCGCTTTCGCTCCTCAGTCGGTCCTTATATATGTAGTCGGCTTTCTCATTTTCGCGGTCATTCCCTACTTCCTGCTGTTCAAAACCATATCCACCAGGCACGCGTGGCTGGAAATCTCACTTCTTGTTGCCAGGTTGGCAATCGTTTTTGCCCTGACTCTTTTCGGATGGGTGATGACCGTTAAAGCCATTTCTCTTTTATCGACGAACTCCTTGTCGCCGCGTCAACCCCACCCTGCAAATGAGGCCGCTTGATGCCTGCTCGTGACTCACTGGCGCCGGGTCCACCGAATTCACCAGGGGATAACACGCCTGGCACCTCGGCGGGGTTGACCCATCGGCGACCCTGCGGCGGCGTGCTAGCCAACGTCATTCGTCAACAACGTAACTGGATCGACTCCACCCGCTTGCTTCTCTTGAGCGCTGTCACGATCTGCGTTGTAGTTTCTTTTGGAGCTATCACGCTGCGAGGGACAAGGTACTCGCCTTTTTCTGCTTCGTTGGCGGAGGCCGTGAACGAGGATCAGCTCGACCGGCGCCTTTCGCAGGCGGCTACGACTGCGCTTGGGGAACGCCGCGGCACGGTCATCGTTATGGATCCGCAAACCGGTCGAGTCAGGGCAGTAGTCAATTCCGAGCTTGCCTTCGAAGAAAACCTTCCGCCGGGCTCGACGATTAAACCTTTCACTACACTGGCAGCGCTGAGGTCCGGGTTGATTGATGAAGACTCGCATACGCTTTGCCGGGAAAAGTATTCGCACGACGGATTTCAAACTGTGTGTTCACATCCGCGCGACCTGGCGCCGCTTAATCCCACGGAGGCGATTGCTTATTCGTGCAATTACTATTTTGGCAAAGTCGGCGAGCGGCTAAATGAATCCAGCTTTGATTCCACCCTGAGCGAATTTGGCTTTGGCAAAAGTACCGGAATTAATCCGGGGACCGAAGCTCAGGGTAAACTGCCGCGAAACGGCTGGCATTCGCAGAATGCGATCGGCGAGTGCGGTGACCTTCAGGCAACACCGATTCAAATTATTGATGCATATTCAGCCCTCGTTAATGGCGGTCACCTTTTTTCTCCAAGGGTTGCTTCCGCGAGAGGTTACGTGCCGAACCTTCGCACAACTATCGCGATTAAAGACGAACACCGGGCGCTGATTGTAAAGGGAATGCGTGGCGCGGTTCGCTACGGCACCGCTGAGACGGCCAGCCTCTATTCGCTTCCCGTCTACATCTTTGGCAAGACGGGCACCGCAACACAGATTAATGGTTTTCGCTCGCAAGGTTGGTTCGTCGGCTTTGCTTCACTCCTGGATAACAGCTCAACAGCAGAGTCCGAGTCAGCGCCGGAAAAAGTGAAGCTGGCTGTACTTGTTTTCCTGGCAAAGGCCCATGGCTCTGACGCCGCGCAAGTGGCACGGCCCATCTTCGAAGAGTATTCGCGTTTTGCCGAGACACGAGGACGCGGAGAAGCGGAGATGAGGGGCGCGGAGCCGACGACAGAGAGACATGGAGACGCGGAGACAGGCGGGGACGGTGAAACGGAAAAAGCTACCGACAACAGGCGTGACTTCTCCGCCTCTCCGCGTCTCCCTGTCTCCGCGTCCGTCGTTCGTGTTCACCTTGTTCGCGAAAACATCACTCGCCAAATGTCTCTCGAAAACTACGTTCTTGGCGTTGTTGCCGCCGAAGGAAGTACTGAGAGCGAACCAGAAGCTCTGAAAGCTCTGGCGATTGCCAGTCGCACCTATGCGCTAAAAAATATTGATCGGCATTCTCAAGATGGCTACGATTTCTGCACGACGACCCACTGCCAAAGGTATCGAGGTCCAGATTCAGATTCGACGTCTTTCGTTTCTGCGGCTGCGCTTCAAGCTGGCCATGCCACTAATGCCACCAGGGGTGAAGTTTTGCTGGATGCAGGCAACCAGGTGGCTGATTCTTACTTCAGCGCCTCGTGCGGTGGAGCAACAGCGAACATGACATCGCTCTGGGGCGCCACGGCGCCTCCCTATTTGCGAGGCTTGACGGATGAGTACTGCGCGACAGGTGCACACCATAACTGGACCGATGTTGTTTCTGAGAAGCAACTGCTCAAAGCAATGCAAACCGACCCGCGCACGAATGTTGGAAACCGACTGGAGGACGTTCAGATCTTACGGCAAGACGCGAGCGGTCGAGCAGAGATAATGGCCGTCGAAGGTGAGCGCCGGCTCACCGTAAAAGGATGGGACTTCAAGATCATCGTGGGTCGTGCTCTTGGCTGGAACTTGCTGAAGAGTTCGCGGTTTGAGATTTCACGCTCGGGGTCCAATTTCGTGTTTCGCGGTAGCGGGTTCGGACACGGCCTCGGGCTCTGCCAGGAAGGCGCCCACGTCATGGCCAGCCGCGGTGCAAATTACCGACAAATACTTGGAAAGTATTTTCCGGGAACTGACGTAGCTAGACGAATGGAGGCGGCAAGTTGGTATCAATCGCCAACGGTCCTCGACTCAGAGATACAACCCGCGAGCATCCTGGCTGCGGCAGAATCCGACCGACCACCTCGAACTTTTGCTGATTTGCTTTGGGGTGAGTACGAAGGCTTTGAAATCCGAGACATGACCGACAACTCTCGATTCCTTCGAGTTGAGAGTCTACTCGCGGGCATACTGCCAGGCGTACCCGGGACAAGACGTCACTCGCTCCGCAACGAAAACCTCCGCATCAACTATCCTGCTAGTATCGCCAGGCGTGAGATCGAAGCCTTGTTACGTTTCCTTCAGTCCAGCCGAACGGCGCTGACCGCGCGCATCGCGGGCGCGGGCGTCGCGGGCCAATTCCCTGCGCTCGAGGTTTTCATAAACGAAACGACCGGCGACTTTGTGGGTCGAACGGGACAGCCTCCCTGGGCGGCCGCGGCAACAAAGGGCAATCACATCGAGCTTCAACCGCTGGAAACGCTTAGACGTCGTCGAATTCTCGAAACAACCCTGCGCCACGAACTCGTACATGCTTTGGTAGATGCGCTTGGTCACGGTTCCACGCCTCGATGGCTGGCCGAAGGTTTGGCAGTACACCTGGCAGGAGAAGGTCGGATGGTGGCCCGTTACGGACCGCGACGGCGCATTACGACAGAAGAAATTGAGAAGCAGCTCCTAAACGCTAAATCGGCTGATGACATGAGGGTGGCTTACGCCGCGGCGTACATCGAAGTAAAAAGTCTAATTCACAATGAGGGCGAAGCTAATGTATGGCGGCGCGTGGCGAAGTAGGAGCATACTAATCAGATTGCAGGAACACCACCGGCTCAGACACTCATGAAGAAATTTAGAAGAAACAAAAATTGGCCGAGGCTCTTAATTACTCTCATCGGTACGGTCGTCCTCCTCGCATCCCCAGTTGTCGCGCAACAAAAGCGCAGCACGCCGCCAAAGAAGCCGGCCATCAGGCAAGCAGCTCAACCCATTCCGACTTTCGACAATCTTCTCGCTGCAGACAGCTACCGCATCTACGGCGAAGTTAGAGGGGTGGGCGCACTGATTCGTTCCCAGGCCGTTAAAGACCTGTTGGATCCCGTGATGATGTTGACGGCGGGCGGCCCGCCAAAAGAACTAAGAAGGACGTTGAAATGGCTTAATGCACATGCGGAGGTTCTGGCAGGCTCACGAATGCTGATAGCGGCATGGCCGGCGAGACCGAGACTACCGACCGTTCTGATCGCGATCGAATTTTCTTCTGTCGAGGAGGCACAGAAATTTGAGCCCGAGTTGCGCGGTTTCATTCCTACTTTGATCCCAACCCCCACACCCAGTCCCACGTCGTCGCCAGCAGCTTCGACCGATCAGGCCCTACTGAAGCGTGCCCCTTCGAATCCATCACAGAAACCGGAAGAGCCCACTTCGCCACCATTTCAAATGAAGCAAGCCGGCTCACTTGTTTTGATGAGTGACCAGCCCTTTGCCTTTCGCGATCTGGCACCTCGCGGCAGTAAATTAGTTGGTGAAGATCCGAATTTCGCTACGGCGCGCAATCGCTTTGCGGCCGAGTCGCTTTTTCTCTATGTCGATGTGACCTCTATTGAGAAAGAGCAGCGCGAGCAATTCCAAAAAGCCGAAGAGGAAGCTCGCCGACGCGCCGAAAGCGAAGCCGCCAATCCAACCAAGCAAGAAGAATCTCCAATCGAAGCAGATGCCAGGGAGGTTCCGCTGCCTGAGGTGATTTCTGCGACCGCGCCTCCGCCACCATCCGCCGAGCCAGTCCTATCAGGCTCCCCGCAAGTGACCTTAGGAACTGAGGCACAAAGTTCGGGCGGTGCCACGCTCTCGGCTGGTCCAATGGAGGGATCTGACTCGGGTTATGGGTTCATTTCGATGTTCGGTCTCCTGTTCGGAGGACAGCCCAAATGGCCCGAAGCTATTGCGGCGGCCATCGCCTTTGAGGGTGACGGTTATGTGCTGCGTACGTTGATAATCAATGGCGACGAAAACAGGAACGATGCCATTCCTTTTGTTCCGCTGTTCGCCACCGGTCCGCCACTGGTTCTTGCTTCTCCAAGTATCTTTCCGGCGGACATCGATCTCTTCGTAGCGGTCTCGCTTGATTACAACCAGATCTATCAGGGGATGAAGAAAACGTTTGCGGACGCGCAAGAATCGTCGCGAAAATTCAGCGCCCAGCGCATCAGTGGCCCAACCCCCGCCGTAGACGCCCAGCCTGAATCGCCGTTCGCCGTTTATGAAAAAACACTGGGCCTGAAGATCAAGGACGACTTACTGCCTCTCCTTGGCAACGAACTAGCCATAGCGATCCCCAGGAAGAAGCCCCAACCTGCACCGGCGAACTCCCCGACTCCGGAAACCAAGCAACCGGAGGAAGACAACGGCGGTCAGGTTGTGAGAGCTCCGGACCAAACTCCGATAATCGCAATTTCGGTTAAAGACAAGGAAGCGGTCCGCCGATTGATACCCAGGATTGTTGAAAGCCTCGGTTTCAAAGGCGCTAATCTCTTTGCACAAACTGAGAAGCGCGATGCCACCGAAATCACTTCATATGCGAATATTTTCTCCTATGCTTTTGTCGGCGATTTCCTTGTGTTGACGCCGGACCCTAAGCTAACGCGCCACGTAGTTGATGCCTACTTGAATAATGAAACTCTGTCCTCCGATAGCCATTTCAGAAACTCTACCCGATGGCAACCCCGGCAGGTGCAGGGACAGGTTTACGCCGGCGCTGCCTTGCTCGACCTTTATGACCCTTTTGCTAACATCGCCACAGTCAACGAAAAAATGCGGAATCTTTTGTCTCGTCTGAACCCGGTGATCGAGCCGTTGACCTACGCCCTTTCTAACGACGGCTTGGGTCCTTTGCATGAGCTTCACCTTCCCAGGAATCTGCTGATGTTTATGATTGCCGGAATCACCAGTCAGGCAAACGAATCACCGATAGTCACAAACGAATCAATTGCGCAGAGTTTATTGCGGACAATCGGGGCCGCTCAGGCTACCTTCCACTCCGGCAAAGGCGATGGTCGCTACGGAACACTCGATGAGTTAGCCAAAGAAGGACTCATCAGCAGGGATTTGTTTGAAAAGTATGGCTACAAAATTGGGGTAACTATCCTGTCGAACAAATTCGAAGCGACGGCGGTGCCACTGGAATATGGAACAACCGGAAGACGATCTTTCTTTATAGATGAAACAGGGGTTCTTAGGGGCGGCGATCATGGTGGCGGAGCGGCTACTCTTTCTGACAAACCAATTGAATAACAGGAGCAGGAGGCAGGAGCAGGAGGCAGGCAAGGGACGACAATTCTGAACTTTCCACCTGCCTCCTGCTCCTGCTGCCTGCTCCTGATTACAGATTCTCTATCTCAACCGGCTCTACCGGTTCCGCAAGTTCGAACCCAAACACACGCGAATAAAAAAATAGTTCGGCGTCAAGAGCCCGTTTAATGTTTTTCGCCTGCCGAAATCCATGCTGCTCGCCCTCAAACGGAAGATACGCGACGGGAATTCCTTTCGCTCGCAATGCCTCAACCATCACCTCCGCTTGTTTTGGCGGTACCACTTTGTCCTCGAGTCCCTGGAAGAAAATCACGGGGCACGACAAACGGTCTGTGAAGTTTATTGGCGAACGCTCGTAATAAATATCCCGTCGCTCCGGATATGGGCCAATTAGTCCGTCAGAATATCGTGACTCAAACTTATGCGTGTCTTTTTCAAGCGCCTCTGCATCGCTGATCCCATAATGGCTGGCGCCTGCGCGAAAGGCGTCGCGGAAAGTAAGCGCGCAAAGCGTCGTGTAGCCGCCCGCGCTCCCGCCAGTGATCATCAGCCGGTTGCCATCTGCTTCGCCTTTCTCAACCAGATAACGCGCTCCGTTGACACAGTCGTCAACATCGACGATTCCCCACTTGCCCTTTAATCGTTCACGATAGGCTCGGCCAAAACCGCTGCTGCCGCCATAGTTCACATCCAGCACCGCGACTCCCCGGCTGGTCCAATATTGAACGGTGAGACTCAACGCCGTGGTCGCCGCCGCCGTTGGTCCACCGTGGCTTACCACCAACAACGGCACGCGCTCCCCTTCAGGCGCATGGAAATCAGGATTCTTTGCCGCATAAAAGAAACCGTAAGCTATCAATCCATCCTCCGTGGGAAACTCAACGACGCGCGGACTCGAAAGATATTCAGCGTCAATTCCCAGATTGTTCGAACGGCGAAGGACTTCGAAACTCTGCGACTCCAAATCAAGTCTTACAATGGAAGGCGGCGCCGATTGTGATGCGGCACGCATTACGGCATGTCCCGGCGCCGCGCGCACGTATCTGATGTCGGTGTATGCGGACTCGATCTGTTGTAAGTTTCTCGTTCCTGTATCGATAAATCCCAGCTGCGAAATGCCGCTATCGATGTAAGTGCAGACAATTCTTGCTGCCGATTCAAACGCATAACTCGACATACCAAATCCCCATTGCGGCATGCCAAACTCGGCTTGCATTTCGCAAATCGGCTCAATAGCCATCATCTGGTTCAACCGGTAAAGGTTCCACCAACCGCTGCGATCCGAGACGAAATACAACAAGCCATCAGGAGACCATTCAGGCTGAAATATCGATTCATCACGTCCGCCTGCAACCTGCTCAGTAGTTGCTAATAGCCCGTCCTCACCGAATGTGCCGATCCAAAGCTCGCTGCCATCCCAGGGCATGTTCGGGTGATTCCAGGTTAGCCAGGCGAGGCGAGTACCATCGGAGCTTAGCCGAGGCGACGAATAAAAGTCGTTGCCTGACACGAGCAAGCGCCCGTAGTCTCCATTCCCCTGGAGGTTAAGACTCGCCAGAGTATTTACCGCTTCCCCGCTCTCAGTATGATCTTCCCGCACACAAATCAAGCGCCGTCGCGCCTCATCGATAACTGGATCGGCGTAACGCTGGTCACCAACTGGCGTAATCGCGTGCGCCGCGGCCCCATCTCTCACGACATAAAGTCGCTGGTCGGAAAAGTTTGAAAAGTAAACCGCACCGTCCAGGACCGCATAATCGCCGCCGCCATATTCGTGAACGCGTGTTCGAGCATTAAAAGGAAGCGGGGTTAGGTCAGTTATAACTCCGCCCGCATCTCGTTTAACGATCACGTTGCGGCCACCTTCAGTGGGGCGCATCTCAATCCAGTAAACATTCGGGCCATCAATCAGCGGTTGGGTCAAACCAACGGAGCCGCTCACGATCAAATCAGTGGTTACCGGCGACTTCCATGATCCATACGGTGCAACCTTAGGCTCACGCATTTAAAAGGGTTCCTCCAATCAATCTGTCTCTCGAAGCAACTCCAATTCTAGATTCTAGAACATCCAGCCAGGGAGAGAATCACATCCTAATGCGATCCATGGCAAAAGGTTTGCGAAAGTTTTGTTACTCTGCCGTGAAGGCTTTGCAAGATTACTGCAACCTCCGCGACAAAGTGACGGGTTAGGATGCCCCATCGTTAATTCTCCATGGGAGAACTGGGATAAAGGCAAAGGGGCGCCGGTCTTGGGGGAGGTCGGCGCCCTCAATCTATTCTGGCAATCGACGACAATAAGCCATTCCTCTCAAATTCAGAACTTCCGAGCCAATTCGATTACTTTCGCCGCGCCGGGTTGCGAAGAACTTCTTAGCGAGGGATCTTGACGCCCGGGCTTGGCGTAACTTCGGCCGCTCGACATCTTCCAACGCTCCGAGGCATTCCTCCCAAATCTGAACTAGCGGAAACCACTGCGCCCCTATTCGCGCGCTTTTCTTCGGCCACCGATACCTGATTAACTCCTGCTGAAATTGAGGTGCGGGACGTCTTCAAGGGTTGTTTTTCGAGTGCCCTGCCGGAACCTGGTGAAGACCGCTTGCCAAAGCTACGTTGCTTCTGCCACAGTGCGCGTCGCCACGTCGCCGAAGTAAGGACGCTCACTCTGAGCGAATGAGCAGCTATTGATTTTGGGCGCGAGTCATAGTCCGACCAGGACAACTCTACCGGAGATAGAGTCATGGCGATTGCTCCAGAACAAGTCGATCCACTCCAACACCATTCTGCGATTCCAATTATTATCGGTGTGACCGGTCATCGGGACTTACGGCCGGCGGATATGCCCCGACTAAAAGACCAGGTGAGGGCGATCCTAAGTGGACTGCGAGATAACCATCGCGCGACACCATTGCTCCTGCTCTCACCGCTTGCAGAAGGTGCCGACCGCCTGGTGGCTAACGTGGCTCTGGAACAAGGAGCCAGGCTCGTTGTTCCTCTCCCACTCGCGCGAGAGGAGTATGAAAAAGACTTTGAGACTCAAGAATCCAAAAACGATTTTAGCGATCTGCTCAAACAAGCCTGGAAGTGCTTTGAGCTTCCTCTGGCGCCGGAGAACACGTCTGCGAACACTCAAGGCCACGGGCCCAAACGCGAGGAACAGTACGCTCTGGTGGGCGCCTACATTGCCCGCCACAGTCATATCCTTATTGCCTTGTGGGATGGCAAGCAGACAGGCCTGGAGGGAGGCACTGGGCAGATCGTTGATTTCAAACTGAAGGGGATCCCGGCGCCCTTCGCGCGTACACGAAAACCGCTCGATATCGTTGACAACGGTCCTGTCTATCAAATCGTGACCCCTCGCACCGCGAATCCCGATCCGAAAGGCACACCTTTCAATCTCGAGATCAGGTTCCCGGATGGATGGAAGAGTTCAGAGTCACTGGAGAAATCCTATGGCCGGATCTGAAGCAGATGAATACCTTCAACGACGATGCGCTGCGCCTCACTAAAACACGCGCGTCGAATTTGAAAACAAACAGAGACTTTTTGATCCCGGAGCCAGAATCTCTCGACCTATCGGAAACCGCGCGTTTTTTTCTCGATCAATATGCTGTGGCCGACGCTCTCGCACTTTACTTCCAGAAACGAAGACGGCTTACGCTGATCACGCTTTTCTTAGTTGCCGTGCTGGCCGTACTGAGCTTTGAAGTCTATGCCCACCTTCTTGCTCATCCATTTGTCCTCGCTATCTATCCGCTTTCGCTGGCAAGTGCAGTCTCACTCTACTTTTTAGCCAAAAGGAAAGAATTCCAGAACAAACACCTCGACTATCGTGCCCTGGCTGAAGGCCTGCGGGTGCAGTTGTTCTGGGAGATTGCAGGCCTGTCCGACGAAGTGGCGGACCATTACCTGCGTCAGCACCGCACTGAGTTGGAATGGATCCGAAATGCAATTCGAGGGTGGAATGTAATCGCCGGACCCGACTGCGCTTCAGGCAGTTCAGCGCATGAGGTGAGAGGTTCCGCACCTATGGTAGAGTTTGTTCTCAAACACTGGGTTGAAGATCAGCGCACCTTTTTTGATCGGGCCACCAGGCGCGATCATAGTAACCTCGCGCGCAGGGAAAATCTGGCGCAGTCGTTGTTTGGTTTTGGCCTGGTCCTCGCTGTGCTCGTTGTCGTCTTGCATTTTTTACTTCCGGACTTTGGCGAATAGGTAGCTTGCTGGCCGTTTCCGGTGAGTTGGGAAAGAGTTGGAATGCCGGAGGAAAAGGTAGATTGGAATTTTGGAATCTGGAAACCGGAGAACTTACGAGAGTGATCGACGTGCCATCGCATATAACTTCTATTGCGTTCTCTTCGGATGGAAGCACGTTAGCGACGGGAAGTGATGATAAGACGGTGCGGCTATGGCGAGCAACAGCCAAATGACGGGTAAACTGCGGCGGAAAACTCGTACATCCAACCAGGGAGAACCTCGTGAAAGCAATCGTCATCTTCAGCGGTAACGCCCACGTGGAACTGGCAAAAGAAATCTGCCAGCGCCTCAAAAAACGACTCAGCCCGACGACAATCAACCGGTTCAGCAACGATTGCCTGGGCGTCCAGCTTAAGGCCAATTGCCGTGAGGCGGATGTTTTCATCATTCAACCGTTGGTGCCGCCTGTGCAGGAGCACTTGATGGAATTGTTATTGATGCTGGACGCAGCGCGGGGGGCGTCGGCTGCGCGCATCACGGCAGTGATTCCGCATTACGCGTATGCACGTTCAGACAAGAAGGACGCCCCGCGCATTTCGATTGCCGCACGGCTGGTGGCCGACTTGCTCGCCACTGCCGGTGCGAATCGCGTTTTGACCTTGACCCTGCATTCGCCACAGGTGCACGGTTTTTTCAGCGTACCGGTGGACCACATGAACGCGCTTAAAGTACTGGCCGCACATTTTCGGCGCCGTAACCTGCGGGACACCGTGGTCGTCTCGCCCGATTTGGGGAATGCCAAGTCAGCCACGCATTTTGCCCGCATGCTGAACTTGCCGGTGGCGGCGGCAAACAAACAGCGTATCAGTGATGACGAGGTGATCATCGACGCGATCGTCGGCGATGTAGATGGCAAGAATGTGATCATTATTGATGATGAGATTGCGAACGGTGGGACCATCATCGAAGTACTAAGGAAACTTCGCGAGCGGCAAGTCAAACGGATTACCGTTGTCTGCACGCACGGATTGTTTACCGGCGAAGCAATTAACCGGCTGCGCGTTCAGCCTGACATCGAAGAAATCGTGACTACCAACACCGTCCCCATTCCCAAAGAGAAGCGTCTTCCGAATATGCGCATACTCTCTGTCGCGCCCCTGCTTGCCGAAACAATCAACCGCATTCACGTCGGCAAATCCGTCAGCGCGCTGTTCGACGGGGAGTTGTAGAACGAGCTACACCTGGAGGCGACCAGTAGCATTGTCGGTCTTCAATCTTGCTGATACCCGGCAAGCCGGCCCGGAATAGCAATCGAAAGGTGGATTCACCAGAGGGCTACACCAAGTGCCAGACCACAATCAATCACGAGTAGTCCGAGTTTTCATCTCCTCAACCTTCCGCGACATGCAGGCGGAGCGTGATTACCTCGTGAAGTTCACTTTCCCGCAGTTGCGCAAGCTTTGTGAATCACGCGGCGTAACCTGGGGTGAAGTAGATTTGCGCTGGATCTTGAGGTCTTCAATGATTTTCTGCGGCGCTCTCATCATCAACCACCCGAACACCGTCTGCCGGTGGTCATCTGGTCGCGTCTTTATTTCGATCTCGAACCCTACCTCACCGAACGCAGCGCGGACGGCACAAACGTGCTGGGCTTCTATCACCGTCAACTTGGTGAAGTGGTGACCGAGTCGTTTCTTGCCGGCGGAGCGAAACGCGAACGGCATATCAGTCTGGCGCAATTCTTTCAGGGTCAGGAATACTTTCTCGAATCTCTCGAAGCGCAGCGCGAGCGCGTGCTCAGACTTCCACCCTCACCGCGACCCGCGAATCTCCGCAAAGCGAGTGAGTTGGCCTGGCACATTCTCCACGCCGAGCAGTGGGAAGAGCTCGATCTGCTTCTTACGAATCTGTCTTTCCTCGAAGCCAAGGTCGAAGCCGGAATGGTGTTCGACTTAGCGAGTGATTTCACCGCGGCATTGAAGGCCATCCCCGGCGAACGCCCCCAGCGACGCATCTTGCGCTTACTGGAAGAAGCCCTGCGACGCGACATCCATTTCATCGCCCGCCACCCCACGACCTTGTTTTAATGCCTCTGGAATAGTTGCTGGTGGTACGACTGTCCGCAGGCGGCGAACCACTACGAAGAAAAGGATGGTCCTTGGTCGAGAGATGGAGCAAAACTTTATCAACTGCTTGAAAAATGGCGATCAAAAAAAGAAACCGAAATACCCGGCCTTCGTTGGTTACGTTCGTTGCGCCCGCCGCCACAGCATCTTGGCACCCCTCAAATCGCCATCTTGAAAGAGCATGAGGACGAGGTAAAGAGCGTTGCTATCACAGGTGACAGTCGGTGGATTGTGAGTGGTTCAGAGGACCAAACGATTCGTGTCTGGAACATGGAGACGTGCGAAGAGCTGAAGGTGCTGAAAGGACATGATCGCGGCGTACGAAGTGTCGCCATCAGTGCTGACGGTCGGCAGATCGTTAGCGGTTCTGCGGACAAGACGGTTCGTATCTGGGACATGCCGACGGGCGAAGAATTGAAGGTGCTTAGAAATCATGAAAACACGGTGTCCAGTGTTGCTGTCAGTGCTGACGGTCGGCGGATTGTGAGCGGTTCCGCGGACCGCACGATTCGTATCTGGGAAACGGAGACGGGCGAAGAATTAAAGGTGCTAAGAGGTCATGAAGACCCGGTGTCGAGTGTCGCCATCAGTGCTGACGGTCGACGGATCGCTAGCGGTTCTGCAGACAAGACGGTTCGTGTCTGGGACATAGAGATAGGCGAAGAATTGAAGGTTCTAAAAGGACATAAGTATTTGGTCAAGAGCGTCGCTGTCAGTGCTGACAGTCGGATTGTTAGCGGTTCTGCGGACCACACAATTCGTATTTGGGACATGAAGACTGGCGAAGAACTGAAGGTGCTCGAAGGGCATGAGTCCGTGGTAACGAGCGTCGCCATCAGCGCTGACGGTCGAGGGATCGTTAGCGGTGGTTCTAGGGACAACACCGACAGATATTTCCTCTGAGAGCTTTACCGCAAATCTCCGAGACTTTGGTTGAAGACGAATCTCGAAAGGCATCGGCTTTCTTTCCAGAAAGTTTTTCCTTAATAAAGACTCACGCTGACGGAAAGACATGGACGGGGGCTGATGGCAACTATCTTTGTATCATCACGCTTCAGGGCAGCAGCGAACCTATCAATCAAGGTTCAAAGGCGATTGCACACGTCCTGAAACTATGATCGAAGACGTCATCGGCTCGTTGATAAATCTCACGCCGGTGCCTTGCGCTGACTCTGTTGGCAAACTCTAGAGACCTCAAATTTGCAATGGCTGATGAGGAAAGAACGGATAATCACCGGGTGCGAATCCTCTTCGACGAAGATCCTTTCAATTCCGGACTGAGCGTTAAGATCGTTGGAGTTGGTGATGCAGTTGTTGATGTGCTTGCGCAGTTCTACCGGAGTCCCTTCAAGCATACGGAGGTAATTCGGGTCAGTTTTGGGAACTCACTTCGGCAACCGCGCTCGACGCATTTTGCAGATGCGCTTCCATCCAACGAAGCACCGCGCGCCACGATTCTGACCACTGGACATAAAAGCTATGGTTTTCAGTCGCCTACGAATTATCATGCGCGGACTGACGGCGCGAGAGTTTCGGCAGCCTGGCTGAAGTAAACGGCTCAAAAGTTGGAATGCGGCGGCAGCGAATCATCAGGCTGTCTGAAATCTCGGGACTAGCAGCCACGAGTCGCCAATTGTTTCAGGATCGGCGATTCCCGTTGACTCCTAACCAAAACGGGATCACAATTCGCCGAATCCAAGAGAGGTGGGCCTGCCATGATCTGCAAAACTCGCATCCTGTTCCCCAACCACCGCGCCATGTTCCCCCAAAACTGCGACATGTTCCCAAAACACCGCGCCATGTTACGCAAAAAACGCCTCGCTCTGGTCCTGGTTCTCTCAATAGCTTCGTGGGCTATTCCACTTCAAACACCCAATGCACAATCTGCCGGTGCTCAAGCCGCCAATGCCCAGACGTTTCGGCCTGTCGTCCGTGGCAAACGTGGAGTTGTCGCGGGTGGTCATCCACTCTCGGTTGAAGCCGGACTACGCATCTTGCAAAAAGGCGGCAATGCGGTCGACGCAGGAGTTGCGACAATTCTCGCGGCTTCGGTGATTGAGTTTTCTCACTTCTCTTTCGGGGGCGAAGTCCCGATCCTGATCAAGCTGAAAGGAAAGAACGTCGCTGTTATTGAAGGCATGGGCCAGGCGCCGATGAAGGCCACGCGTGAATTTTTCCTGAGTCGCGCTGCTAAAGAAGGATCAGGCATGGCAACAATGGCCGGCGCAAAAACTGGTCTCATTCCTTCCACCGGCCCACTGGCGGCAACCGTGCCTGCGGTGCTCGATGCCTGCGTCACCGCGCTCGATCAGTTTGGCACCAAATCCCTGGCGGAAGTGATGCAGCCAGCCATTGAGCTGGCTGACGGCTTTCCAATCGACGAGTTGCGAGTGCAATACATCAAGACCCGCGGGGCCGTTTTCACGAAGTGGGCCGATGCGAAGAGAGTGTTCATGCCGAATGGTGAAGTACCCAAAGTCGGGGACATCTTTGTGCAGGCGGATCTTGCCCGCACTCTCCGCGCCATCGTCGCGGCGGAAAGGCGCGCGGTTAAGCAGACTAAGAATGGACGCCACTTCGGGTTGATGGCCGCTCGCGACTACTTCTACAAAGGCCCGGTGGGCCAACGCATTGGCAGTTACATGCAAAAAAATGGAGGCCTACTTGCTGCTGAAGACCTGGCTCGATTCAAAGCCAAACTCGGCACGCCCGTAAAGGCGGATTATCGCGGGTACGAAATCTACAAGGCTGGATTCTGGACCCAGGGCCCGGCAATGGTCGAGACCCTCAATCTCCTCGAGGGTTACGATCTCAAAGCGATGGGACACAACTCGGCCGGCTATATTCACACACTCACCGAGTCGATAAAGCTGGGGATGGCCGACCGCGATCGCTACTACGGCGATCCCGACTTTGTAAAGATTCCGACCACCGAGTTGCTTTCAAAAAGTTACGCCGCCGTACGACGGCCTCTCATCGACAAAGAGCGCGCATCCCTGGCTCAGCAACCTGGCGACCCTTTGAACATGCGAGCAATCCTGGCGACCGCACAAACCATCGGACGAGCGTCATCCGTTCCGGAGGTTGAACGTGCAAACGACACTACTTGCGTAAACGTCATCGATAAAGACGGAAATCTTTTCAGCGCGACGCCTAGCGGAGCGTGGCTACCGGCCGTGGTTGCCGGTGACACAGGCGTTCTGATGGGTCAACGGTTGCAGTCAGCTTTGACCGATGCAAACAGTCCTAACGTTGTCGCTCCCGGCAAACGGCCGCGGATCACACTGACACCAACGCTGGTTTTGAAGGCGGGACAACCGTTCATGGTCTTGAGTACACCCGGTGGCGACAATCAGGACCAGGCGCTCCTGCAGGTTCTGCTAAACATGATCGAATTTGATATGAATCCGCAGGAAGCGGTGGAAGCGCCACGCTTTGATACCCAGCATTACGTGAGTTCGTTTGATGACCACGAATTCCTACCGGGCTCTTTGAATATCGAATCGCGCGTTGCCGAAAAGACGGTCGATGAGTTGAAGCATCGCGGCCATAAAGTGAAGGTTCAATCCGCCTGGGGCACACTCTCCGCGCCCACCGTGATCATCTTCAACCCGCAAACCAGAGTCTCTTCCGCCGGCGCGGACCCGCGGCGCGGACGTTATGCAGTTGCGTGGTAGTACAAGGATTCCTGCCAGTCCTGCAGTAAAGCTGGGGACTGGAAATGTGCCGGGATCCGTGAAAGCACTTTCTCTTTTGAAAAGCGGTTCACATAAAACTCCAAAACAACGAGGTCATAGCAGTGGCTGAAGCTCCCAACCTCTTCCGAATCATTTTGCAAGTCGACGATCTTGACAAGGCCGAGGAGTTTTATGGCAAGCTCCTTGGCGACCGAGGAAGGAGAATACCCTACGCCTCTCGTCATTACATCGACTGTGGCCCCGTCATACTCGCACTGGTCAATCCAGCGGTTGACGGCGAACAAGCGAAACCCCTTCCCGACAAAATCTATTTCGCGGTAGAAGATCTCGAGAAGGTTTATGCGCGTGCAAGCGATCTGGGATGTCTATCTACCGATGACGTTCATGGCGACAGCGCCGGAGAGATCGCCGTGCGACCCTGGGGCGAACGCTCGTTCTATGTTTATGACCCGTGGGGTAATGGACTTTGCTTCGTAGATGAGGGGACGCTGTTCACTGGAAAATGAGAAGCAGCCGCGCCATTTCTTTTCATCAAGACTCATTTATAGTTCCGGCGTTACTCCCTTGCCCAGGCTCTGCGACGCATGAATAAGGATATAAGACTGCCGCCTATCAATCGCTCTATTTCACAGCTTGCTGTTTGCTCACTGCTGTTGCTTCTCGGCGTGGGTGTGTGGAATGGGTGTGCAAGCAAAACACCAGCCGGTCGCGATGACCCGTCCATACGTCGCGAGCGCGGTACACAAATCGTGGCGGAATACCTCAAACGCGATGCAGCGCCTTACCGCAAAAATCGCGTCCGCCTGACTATCGCTTCGGCGTCTGAGCCGCTGAAGGTTTACGAGCTGGAGATCTGGCGGAAGCAAACCGCGGCCGAAACGCTCACGCTGACGCACGTGGTTCAGCCTGCTGACGAAAACGACCTTGCCGCATTAAGCGTCGAGCGCAAGGGAGAGGCTACCATCAACGTCACCTACGTCTCGTCCACCGATCAGTTTCGGGAAACCGGGACCAACAAAATGTTCTTTGGAGGCTTGACCGCGCAGGAACTTCTCGGCGAATTGGACAAATATGATTACAGCCTGGTAGACGAGAAGGAACTCAACGGCGCCAAAGTCTACGATGTCGAAGGCACGCTCAAGCCGTCAACCGACTCCCTGATTGCGCGGACGCGAACACTCTTTCGCGCTGACACATATCTACCGGCTGAAATGCACCTCTTCAATTCGGAGGGCAAGCAGTTGCGGACCTTTCAGGTGAAGAAGTATGGCAGCGCTGCGGGACGAGAGGCCGTCTGGCTCACGGAGATTGAGAATCATATTCGCCCAACCAAGATCACAATTGAAACGCTTGACCTCGATTTCCCCGAAAAGGGGAATGACGCAATGTTCACGCGGGATCGCTTGAAACAACTGGCGCTGCGTAAAATCTAAAGGGCCGTGGCAATAAGAAGAGGGCGGACAAATAGGTCCTATTGGTCATATAGGTCCTATTGTCTTGGATAAAACAAATGACTGAATCAGACAGCGTGGTGTGGCTGGAAAAAGTCTCCAAGGCCTACGGTGACGGACAACTGTTTTATGCCCTCAACGGGGTCGATCTCGAAGTCAGACGCGGAGAACGCGTAGCGATCATGGGACCTTCGGGCTCAGGCAAGTCAACGATGCTGAATCTGATTTGCGGTCTGGACGTGCCGACTTCGGGTCGGGTGTGCATTGAAGGAACTGACTTGTCTCAACTGAGCGACGACCAACGCACACGACTGCGCCGGGAAAAGGTTGGCATGATCTTTCAGTCGTTCAATCTGCTTCCGACGTTATCGGCCATGGAAAACGTTTCGCTGCCATTGCGTCTGCGAGGTCAATCGAGGCGCGAGGCCGAAAAGCGGGCGCAAGCATTGCTCGAACGAGTCGGTTTGCACAGGCAGTCAACGCACCGCCCTGATGAGATGTCAGGCGGAGAGTGCCAGCGAACGGCGATCGCTCGCGCACTGATTTTTGATCCGCCGGTGCTCCTGGCTGACGAGCCAACGGGCAACCTCGACTCAGCCAGTGGCGCCGGAGTCTTGCAACTGCTCGAGGAATTGCACCGCGAACTCAATACGACCGTTCTGCTGGTGACACACGACGCACTCACCGCCCGGAGCTGCGAACGAATGCTGATCCTGCGCGACGGGCGCGTGGCTGAAGACAGCACCCTCTCACCCTCGAGCAATAGCCTTTTGACGGAGGCTTTATGATGACCGGCGCGCTCACGTTCGTCACCATCAGACAATGGGCCTTACATAAGCTCCGGCTCGGCTTGACCCTGATGGGCATCGCTCTGGGAGTCGCCGTCTTTTTCGCAGTCCGCACTGCTAACACTACGCTGGTGAATTCCCTGGCGACCACGGTGGAGAAGCTGGCGGGTCATGCCACGCTCCAGGTTTCGGCCGGTGAAGCCAGTCTTCCCCAGGAAGTGCTTACCTCTATTCGCCAAAACCCTGACGTGCTTCTGGCCGAGCCAGTTATCGAAAAGATCGTTCAGACGGCCTTGCCCGATGCGACTAGTTTACTGGTGATGGGGATGGACACTGGCAGCGATTTGAAATTGTACGAGGGCGAGTTTGACGAAGGTGGTCTTGAAATCAGCAACCCGCTGGCGTTTAGTGAGCGACCCGACTCGATCGCCGTCTCGCGACCTTTCGCGGATCGCTATGGTCTCAAGGACGGAGATCCTATCCCCGTCTACACGCAACGAGGGCGACAGAATTTCACTGTGCGAGGTTTCTTCAAGACCACCGGCGCCAGTGTGGTTTTTGGGGGCAACATTGCCCTGATGGATATTCATGCCGCGCAGGTGGCTTTCGATCGCGTCGGCAAGTTTGATCGCATAGATATTATGACCGATCCGCGCGCGAACGTTGATGCGGTGCAACAAGCGCTGCGGTTACGCCTGCCGGCGGCTTTGGAAGTCGCCAAGCCCGATCGCCGCGGCGAGGGTCTGGAGAAGGCAGTCTCGGCGATGCATTTGAGTCTCCTAATCATGAGCCTGCTGGCAGTAACCGTCGGCGTCTTTATCATTTTCAATTCAATGAGCGTGAGCGTTAATCAACGCTGGAAAGAAATTGGAGTTTTGCGCTCGATAGGAGTCGAATCTGGCCGGATCCAGAAGATGTTTCTGGGCGAGGCTATCATGATGGGCCTGGTTGGTTCGGCGTTGGGCGTCGGGTTGGGTTTCGTCCTCGCCGAGGGTGCAACCAGAATCATGAGTAACGTTTCGGCCTCGATGTACGGCCTGGTTTCCACTCCCGAACCATTTGCTTTTCACTGGGATTACGCGATCCATGCCTTCGCGATTGGCGTGGTTTGCTCTCTACTAGCGGCGTGGTTGCCGGCGCGCGCGGCGTCTCGCCTTAACCCCATTCAGGCCTTGCACAACATTGAGGTACAACGAAGCGAAGGAGTACTGGGCTGGACGCGCTTCGCTCTTGGGCTATTGTTCATTTTTGTCGGGCTGGCGCTAACCTTCTTTTCCCCGCCCGGCGTTGGCTTGCTGGTCCACTTCGGCTTCTCGCTCATGGTGCAGTTTGGCATGATTCTACTGTTGCCGAAATTTGTTGTTTGGGGTTCGCGCATTCTTCGCCCAGTTATGGGTCAACTGTTTGGGGCTGAGGGATTGATGGCCGTTGACGCCGCCGTGAGGATGCCACGACGCACCTCGGCCACGGTTGGATCGTTGATGTTGGGGCTAGCGTTCGTCTTCTCCGTCGGTGCGTTCATTCATAGCCATAAAGCCGCGCTAAATCGCATGGTCGATCGCTGCGTCAACGCAGACTTGATGATCGCGACCTCAGATCAACTTCGGTCACGCACTTATCATTTCAGTGAAGGACAGGAACGGCGCGTCAGCTCCCTTCCCGGTGTCACCAGCAACGACGGGATGCGCGTAACCGCTGTGAAGCAAGGAAACGAGGAGCTAATGGTGATGGCTCGCGACATGAATGTGTGGTTTTCGCATTCGCCGGGACTGCTGGAGGAAGGCGACACGCAAAAGGCGCACGAACAGTCGATGCGGGGCGAGGGTTTTGTGATCTCGCAGAATCAGTCTTTGCAAAGCGGCGTAGGCATTGGTGATCAGCTCCGCTTAGAAACGCCCGGCGGACCTCTCACCCGGCCGGTGGTCGGCATCGTCGAATTCTACTATGTTGAAAAGGGTACGGTCTTCATGGACCGCAAACTCTACAAGGAGTATTGGGGAGATAATTCGGTCGATCTCATACTGCTCTATCTGGAGCCCTCTATTGATCGGTCCTCGTTCAAAGCCGAGGTCAACCGCGTCATGGCAGGCGAGCAGCGCGCTTTCATCTACACGAATGAAGAATACAAGCAGTGGAGTTCGCGTCTGACCGATCAGTTTTTCACTCTAACCTACCTGGAAATGCTGATTGCCATCTTCGTGGCTACCATGGGCTTGATAAACATGCTGGTGGTTTCGGTTTCAGACCGGCAACGCGAACTGGGTATCTTGCGCGCCCTCGGCGGTTTGCGCAGCCAGGTGCGCAAGATCGTTCTACTGGAGGCCGCCACCATCTCACTCGTAGGTTTCGGAACAGGCGTTATTGCTGGTCTGTTCAATGCCTACTTTTTGGTTCGAACCGCTGCCAGGATCATCGCGGGGTTCAGCCTTCGTTTCGAGTTTCCTTTAACCGTAGTGCTGGCCACACTGCCGGTCGTCCTTATCGTGTCGCTCCTGGCCGCGTGGTGGACAGCCCAGCGGGCCTTGCGGCTGCGGGTGGTTGAGGCCATAGGATACGAGTAATCACTATCTCACCTGAGGTGCGCAAATGAACCCACAAAGTAAAGGGCGCCGGATCGCAGCTTGGATCCTGACCGGCCTGATCACTCTTCTCTTCGTTAGTAGCGCCATCTTCAAGTTTTTAGCGGCGCCAGAAGTGGTTGTGTTGTTTGAGAAGTGGGGTTTGAGAGATCAATTAATCCTCATCGGTGCAGGCGAGCTTGTCAGCGTCTTACTCTTTCTTATTCCACAGACAAACTCTCTGGGCGTGTTGCTCCTCTCGGCATATATGGGCGGAGCAATCGTCCCACATATGCAAAACGGTGAGCCATACTACGGCCAGGCGGTCTTACTACTTCTGATTTGGGTTGCCGGGTATTTGCGCCACCCTGAGTTGCTGCAGAGTTTCAGGAACGGAAAGAATTGACCCGAGGCCTGCCCCGTTCAAAATTCTCTTTGCTCGCTTATCTCTTCTTCGTTGGTCAAAAAACGATCCACGAAGCACACGAAATTGCACGAAGAGAATTTAGTGTTGCTTAGTGTGATTTAGGCGGGGTCCCAGCCGGGCAGCCCGGCTGGGGTGCTAATGGATCGTATACTTGTCTTTTGGATTAGGACATAACTCTTTACCCGCCCTCCTCTCCAGTTTCAAAACCAAAGCCAACCAAATCGGCAGACTAATAACCATTTTGGTATGACACGGAAGAAGTGTCGCGTTCAGATCGTCTAATAATTGAGTAGGGACTCATTGTTGCGTTCGCGCTGCTCCGTGGTTTCCCATTTTTGATTGAGTTTCAAGGAGAATTGTTATGTTGAAGCAACCGCTTGCACGCGTCGTCATCCTCGGTCTGGCATTGCTCTGCCTGGTAATTGCCGCCGGAACAGATCTTTCAAGGTTCTCATCCGCTAATTCGCCTGGAACAAAATCCGAACTCGTAGTCCATGAATGGGGAACATTCACATCCGTCGCGGGTCAGGATGGCCAGGCCCTTATCTGGCGCCCGCTAACCGTGGAGAGCGACTTACCCTCCTTCGTTTACAGCGTTGACAAGGGCGACACCTGGCGAGGACTCCGCTACCCGTCCAAAAGCGGTCTGGCGGTCCGGGTCCGGATGGAAACTCCCGTTCTCTATTTCTATGCCAGAGAAGAGATGTCTGTCGCGGTCAAGGTTGGATTTCCCAGTGGGAGAATCACGGAGTGGTATCCGACGGCCCAGGTCAGCAAAGGTAACATCGACTGGGGAGAATTCAGGGTAATGCCCGGGGCGCAGGTTTATCTTCCAAACGACTTTAGCGAAAATCATTATTATCCTGCACGCGATACCGATGTTGCGACTATTCAGATCCGCCGTGATCAGGTGACGGAGCAGGAGAAGTTTCTCTTTTATCGTGGCGTCGGAAACTTTGGGTTGCCCCTCTCAGTGAGGCTCGCGGAAGATAAGGTGATAATCAAAAATGTCGGTGAAGAAATTGTCCGCAAGGTGGTTCTCTTCGAAAACCGGGACGGGAAGATTGGTTATCAGATCCTCGAGCTCGCATCGATGGAAGTCACGCTGAATCGGCCCCAGCTTCAGGGGGACCTCAAGGAGTTGCGCAGCGAATTGAAGGCCATGCTGATCTCAGACGGCCTCTATGGAAAGGAAGCGGAGGCCATGCTTAACACCTGGCGCGACTCCTGGTTTGAGGAAGGACTGCGCATCTTCTACATAGTGCCGCGCAAGTCCACTGATACAGTTCTGCCTATTGACATCGACCCGCAGCCGGCCAGCCTCGTGCGTGTACTCGTGGGCCGAACAGAGCTGGTTACACCACAGATGGAAAACAACGTAATTGCGCAGTTGAAAACTCTCAACGGTCCATCGGCAAGCGTCAGGGAAACGGCTCTGAAGGAAATCAACAGGTACGGGCGGTTCGCAGAGTCGATTCTGACTCAGATTCTTAGTCACACCAGCGACCCAAAGATAAAGATGGAAGTTGAACGACTGCTAAAAGAAAGAAACTAATACTTCCTTCGGGATCAGTTAGCGTTTCACCCAGAAAGACTCTATCGGGATAAGGATCGTCCGAATTCAGGTGTTTAGAGTCCAAGCTTTAGCTTGCGTGTTTGGACAGCGGCAACCTAAAGGTTGGACTCTAAACGCCTGCATGGAGGCAATCTCGATCTTCCCGACAGCTCGTAGATCGCGGCCTTACAGTAATACCCACCGCTGGAGTTGCCCATCGACTAACTTTTCCGGCAAACTGCACCTGCAACACAGTCGCGATGAGCTACCCTCTTAGCTTTCGATGTTGGTCGTTCGCCGCGCAACCCGTCTATAAGAAGTTGATTGAGGAGACACTATGGATGAACATGTGCAACCCATAGCGGTCAAGCAAACGCCGTTGGTCCGGCGAGTAGGCATTTACGCCGCCGTGCTGATCGTCGTTTTCCTGCTTGGCTTTGTTCCGATGTGGCTCAAGGCTCGGGGATGTAGCAGCAGTCTTGCTGCGGCGGAGCAGCAACTAAACATTGCCCTGATCCAAAATGCCCTGGCTTCAGCCGTGATTGACGCGCGGCGAGGAGACTATGAGCCGGCACGCCAGGCTGCCAGTCAATTCTTTACCGCCCTGAGAGCTGAGGCTGACAAAGGTGATGCTTCGAATTTCACACGCGCCCAAAGGGACGGAATGCTGCCTCTCTTTGCCAGGCGCGATGAAATCATCACGCTGCTCGCCCGGAGCGACCCCGCTGCCGCGGACAAACTGTCGGATCTTTTTGTGGCATACCGAAAATCGAATCCAGCGCCGAAGGTTTAGGAAATCTCATAACGAAATCCTGGACAGTGACGAGCGATGAGTAGTGAGCGATGTGTGATGAGCACGATCGGTCCGCTGCGCAAAGTTGGGGCTTCAGTCATTCATCGCTCATAACTCAGAACTCAGTCCTTACCACTCACTACTCATCACTTTATTTATTATAGAAAGGAAACAATGCAATACACGAAAACCCGGACTTTGGGATATCGAATCTTCTTCGTGACCGCCATCCTGCTGCTGACGTCCGCGACGATGTATCCTCAAACTCCTTCTGCCTTCAGCGGACGATGGGTGTGGAAGCAAATTGCCCGGAAGAACAAGCCTCAAACACAGTTCACGCTGGTGATTAATCGTAAGGGAGATGTCGTACGTGGCGTCTACAACGTGGATGAGTTCATCAACGGCAAATGGCAGGGTGAAGACGGGAATCAGACGCCGTTTTTGGGCCGGGTGAAGGGCTCCACGATTGCGATCGAATTTGATCCATCTGCCACAGTGGCCGGCTACGAGCAGAATGTTACTTATGCAGCTCCCACGGACAATCGCAAGCCAAGCACTGCCATTCTAACGCTCAATGGTCCAATCCTGACCTGGCGCCTGGTCACATCGCCAGGCATCGAAGGTGTTCCTGCCAGACTCACGCTTAAGCGCGAGCGAAAGTAGAAAGTCAACATTAGCAGCTTCGGCCATGAGACACGTTATGCGTTCGGAAAAACAGCGCTACTTACATAAGAACGTCTTTGAAGGCAACCAATGGCAAAGGTCAAATCAATCATTCTGTTGGCAGCGTTGTTTCTAACTGCGAACGTTTTTCCCGGGTCTCAATGGACAGCGATGGTTGCCAAACAAGCTTCTCCCGACGCTTTGGCGGCTGAACTGTATCGACAAAGCGGCAGGAATCGCAGTCCCTTTTTTCAAACGAGGAGCCGCGCCCGGGTCGATCAATACTTTGAAAAGCAGTTAGAGTCCAGCACACAGATTTCCTTCAGGGACAATAGATAGATTTGTATTGATGGCCGTTTTGTACTCTGGCAATTCATGAGAACAGAACACCAAGTGATAACGGTCACTAAGACAAAATAGCTCGACTCATTCCCACCCACGCAGAATAAGCATTGACATCCGCCTCTGATTTGGAATAAGAAGCGTTTGTCCTCGTCAGATCTCGCAACGCAGCATCTATCCTCTATCTCAGTAGAAAGGAAATAGCCCATGAACCTCAGGAAAACAATTTCCACACTTTTAGCCAGTCTGATTCTGATTATCGGGGCAACTGCCAGAAGTTCTACTGCGCCGGTACTCATTTCGAATCCGGTTCTTGTCTTGCAGGGAGAGGAACCCTTCAGCGCAAATCGCAAACAATGGATCCGTTATATCTATTTTGTCGAAAACTTTGCCGACTTTCCGAAGGAACTTTTCGCGGCGGCGCCGAGCCTCCCGCCGTGTGGGACAAACACCAAGGCCTCCCGCACGTGGGTAGATTTTTACGATTCAACCGGAAAAAGGCTCAATGGGTTTTGCGCGTTCAGCAAACCCGCTGATCTTGGGAGGATATGGTTCGCACTCGAACAAGGTGTTATTCCTCCGAGCTATGTCTACATCGAACTCAACGATCGCCAGACAAACACGAAGTATAAATCGAACCTGGCGGATACTACGCTGTGAGCTCTTGAAAACCAGGCTCGATTAATGTTTCACAACGCCAATTCGAATGTCGATGTAATGCAAACTGTTAGATCGCTACGCTCGCATTTAGAAAGAGCGCAAACTAATAGGCGTGGGTTACACTGCAAATCGATGGGTTGGATCGATGCAATTCAATGGCCGGCGATGGTAGTCACCGTCGTGGCCGCCTGGTTAATAGCTTCGCAGAGAAAGTTCAAAAGGAATTGGGCGTTCTGGCTTTTTCTATTGAGCAATGTGCTGTGGATTATTTGGGGCTGGTACGATCACGCCTACGCGCTCGTTTTTCTGCAACTATGTCTCGCTTTGCTTAACACCCGGGGAGCAGTAAAAAATCGCGCCGGCCGTGGCCAGAAATGAATCTGACAAATAGAGTCTGTTTCGCTGTCTTGTTACTGCTGGCGCTCCTTCCGGCATTCGTGGCTGGTCCAGTCCGCGTGGCCTCACCATTGCAAACGCCGGAAAGACCGAAGCTGCGTTGGTACAAGGGGAATACACACACGCACACGCTCAATAGCGACGGAGACTCGACCCCCGATGATGTTGTTCGTTGGTACCGAGAGAATGGGTACAACTTTCTGGTGCTCACAGATCATAACTTTGTCACCAGCGTTGATGGTCTCAATGCGCTCCACGCAGCCGACGAGAAGTTCATTGTCATCAAGGGCGAGGAGGTTTCCGACGTGTTCGCCGGTAAGCCCATTCATGTGAATGGACTCAACATCGCACGGACGGTCGAGCCACAGCATGGAAAGAGTGTGCTCGACACTATTCAACGGAACGTCGACGCTGTGCGCGGGGCGGCGGGGGTTCCCCACATTAATCATCCGAATTTCGAATGGGCAATCACGGCCGATGATCTCAAACAAGTTCAGAATAACAAGCTCTTCGAGATCTATAACGGTCATCATTTGGTAAATAATCAGGGAGGGGGTGGCGTGCCGGGTCTTGAAGAGGTTTGGGACATCATCCTTTCCAGCGGAAAGCTCCTCTACGGGATCGCGGTGGATGATGCGCACACCTTCAAACAGCCGTGGAACAGAAATAGCGCTCGACCCGGTCAGGCCTGGGTGGTTGTTAGAGCTGCTCGTCTTAGCACGGAGACAATACTTGAAGCCCTGGAGCGTGGAGATTTTTACGCCTCAACCGGCGTCCAGCTAACAGACTATCAGGCTAGCGACAAAGAAATACAGATTACGATGAAACAGGAAGGTTCGAGCAAGTATCGCGTGCAGTTTATTGGCGCAGGCGGACGTTTGTTAAAGGAAGTGATCACAAACCCTGCGACTTATCAATTTCGCGGCGACGAAATCTACGTGCGCGGTAAAGTTCTCGAATCGAATGGGAAAGTCGCGTGGACACAACCAGTGTGGCGTAAACACAAGTAAGATATTGGCGACAGCTTTTTTTCGCTTTCCGGTTTGATTGTCCACCCCGTCGCCGGAAACTCGACATAACCTCCTATTCAATGCGGGGCTTGGAATTCCATTTCCAGAGTCACTCTCGAGAAATTTTCATCGACCCTCACAACAGTTGGGAGTTGACTTGAGAAGCTGAGAACGTTTACTTCAACTCCAGATCTGCAACCAAAGGCAAGTGATCCGAAGCCAGTGTGTTCACCACCCATGCCTTCTTTGCTTTCATGCGGTCCGACTGCCGGGTGAATATGTAATCGATTCGCTTTACAGGTTTGTCAGCGGGATAGGTAAGACCAACGGCTTTCGCGCGGCTTCGCACCCACGCGTCGTCGAACCCCTGAGACATCAACTTGTAAGTATTTCCCAGGGGCTCGTCGTTGAGATCGCCGACAACTATCAGTGGACCCTTGATACCCTGGAGAAACTTCAGCAGCTGCTCTGCTTCAAACAGCCGGCCGTCGTCGTGTTGGTAGTCAAGATGAGTGGTAACGAAATTAATTGTTCTCCCGCCGGCGTTTACCTCAACGCGAATCATCCCTCTTCGCTCCGCCTCCCTCAGGTTCGCAAACTTGTGATGATCTATGGCTCCGATCGGGAACCGCGACAGGATTGCCACGCCGTATTGACCGCCCTGGTAGTCGAGATTGTGCGCGAAGGCGTAGTGCATATCCGTCAACTTTGATAGTTCGGCGATTTCATCCTTCCCTTCCGTGCGCTTAACGCCTCGATCCACTTCCTGCAACCCTACGAGATCGGGATGCTCACGATTGATCACCTCAGCGATACGCTGAAGGTCAAGCCTTTTGTCCATGCCTACACCCACATGGATGTTGTAGGTCATCACCCGGAGAAATCTCTTCGAGCTCGAGACTGTTGTAGTTGATCGTCTTGAATCCGCTCCGGAGATGACAGCGGTTAAGAGGAGAATGCTAAAGAAAGCTGCTTTGAGCCGACTATGAATCATTTGTTGCCAAACCACAAAGCGCGAACAAGAAATTGGTCGGGCCTATGGTCTTTGGTGTTTGTTCGTTCGTGATTCTTTTAGGTCAAGGAGCAAGAGAAGTTAAAAGGCCACAGAACCGCGCCGTCGATAAGCGACTGCTCACAAGTGAAATCATTCATAACGTGAGAATAACTCGGGACACCTGATCGGTTTCCGTTAGTGCCGACGTTAGTGGAATTTGCGGGCTAAGATCGCGAACGATGCCCTGTACTTCGATGGGTTTCCCCTTTCTATAGACCAGATGCATGGTAACACCGACCGGAATTCTCAGCCCCTCTTTGGTCACAATCGCAGCCTCACATCGAGACGGCTTCCTGTCGGCCAACATGCGAAGCGTGCTTCGCCAGACACACTCGACAGATTCGGGAGACAGTATTTTGGAGAAACTAATATTGCAGATTTCCTCATGGGAGTAACCGATCAAGTGCTCGAAGGCTTTGCTGAATGAGGTTGTGTTTCCCAGCAGATCGTGTGTGTAGATGTTTTCACTGGAGTTTTCTACCAGACCCATATACCGCTTGGCGCATTCCGACCTATGTTTTTTGTACCGAGCGCGTTCCATCACGACGCAGATCGACTCCTCCAGCGCCCCAGCAGTTAATGCCTCCCTGAGCAGACAGTCGGCGGCGCCCTGGCGCATTGCGCTCAGAACTTTGTAGCCCGAGTTGGATGTGAGAACGATGGTCGGCGTGGAAAAACCAACTCGCCGCGACTCTTTGAGGAGCCAGGTTCCTTTCACCGCTGAATCGATCAGGCACACACCGTAGTAGTTGAGTCGAACTCCCCGAAAGGCAATGTCTGTTGACACAGCGTCCAACTCGAATTGAGCGAAACCAGTTTTAGACAGAAGGTCGCGAATCTTCAGCTGGCTTCCGATCGCGTCGTGTACTAATAAGATCTTGAGCGCTTTATGAGACATGTTCTCTCCCGTTATGCAGATGATGGGGCTCGGAAATTTTGACTACCGCGGGGTCACCGGCGCGGCAGCCGCGCTGGGGTGGTCTGGCCTGTGCCGGAGTAATCACCCGCCTTGGTCACGAGGCCGCTAGCGCCGGAACAAAATCATTTGTTTCTGTGAGCTGGTAATCGGGGTAAGCCAGCATCGTTCTGAATTGGGCACATGGCAGCGGCCTGCTGAATAGATAGCCTTGCATGCTGTCGCAACCGAGCCGTTGCAGAAACGTCAACTGCTCCTCGGTTTCCACACCTTCAGCCACAACCCGCAGTCGCAGCTTCTGAGCAAGGGCCACGATTGACGATACCAGTGCGGCGCCATCGTGGTTTGAAGTGTCCCGCACAAACGACTGGTCTATCTTTAAGGTATCCAACGGCAGCCGTCTAAGGTACTCCAGCGAGGAAAAGCCCGTGCCAAAATCGTCGATTGCGAGCCTGACCCCTATGCCTCTTAGTTTGCCCAACGACTTGATGACATGCTCTGCATTAGTCATAAACGAACCCTCCGTTAGTTCCAGTTCCAGGCATGCCGGATCGAGTCCAGTCTCCTCGAGGATTTCCATTATCTTGTCGACAGACGCCGGCTCTTGAAATTGACGAGCTGACACGTTGATTGCGAGGTTTAACTTTGGGAAACCACTATTGTGCCACTCCTTTAACTGTAGGCACGCTGCTTTCAAAACCCACTCGCCTATGGGAATGATTAGGCCACTTTTTTCGGCGAAAGGAATGAAGTCTGTTGGTGGGATCGAGCCGAGTTCCGGGTGTACCCAACGAATCAAAACCTCAGCGCCGGTAATCTGCCAACTTCCGGTTTGGACTTGAGGCTGATAGTGAAGAGCAAATTGGCGTCTTTGAAGTGCTCGACCCAGACTGTTCTCTAAAGCGAATCGCTTGAGCGACCTGGCATTCAGGTCAGCAGTGTAAAACCGGTAACCATTTCCACCGCACTCTTGTGCTTCAAACAGGGCAGCTCCAGCATTTTTCAACAGCGACTCCACCGTAGACCCGTCTAAAGGAAACAGCCCGATTCCGATACTCGATGTAAGGAAGAACTCTTGTTTGAAGGAAAAGAACCTACGTTCAATTGTCTTCTTGATAGCCTGTACGATCTTTACTACCTGCGACTCATCACCCGGACGCTCCAGCAAGAAAACAAACTTATCACTGCCCCAGTACCCTACGACATCGCTCCCTGCCATGAGTTCCTTGATCCGCCTGGCCACGCACCGAACCAGGCGATCGCCCATTGCTGGACCAATCGTGTCGTTGATTCTGGCGTAAGGATCGATTGACAGAAAAAGAACAGCCACAATGTGATTGTGTTCTCCCGCCGTCCTCAAAACCTTTCCCAGCTTGTTTCTGAAGAACACGCGATTCGGCAATGTGGTTAACGCATCGTAATGCGACAGGTATCTGAGCCTTGCTGAGGTTGTCTTTTCACCAGTGGCGGTTTGCTGCCTGCCTCGGGAGGCTTTTGGAAGACTTGCAACGGGCGGGGCATGTTGTAGGGGCATACTTGATCTCCTCAAATGTACTGACGGTTACGCGTAACTCCGGTCGCCCGCTTTCCGGCAACTAGAGAGTGATATTTCAGACTGGGAGAGTCAGTGTCTACGGCTTGGGTTTAGGAGTACCGCACCTCACTGCGGTTTACCCGAGAGCACTTGATTAGCTTTTCCGGAGAGGAAAAGTTGGCCAGCCTCAAAGCAATGCCAGGAAGGCCATTGATTGAAGCTGCCGCTACTTCAAATATGCGAGCGCATTGTCCGCCGAGTTCTTGCCGTTTCGATGATGAGTAACTTGTCGTGTTGTTGTTAATTCATTGTTAAGTGCTCTGAATCAACTGGAGGCAAGCGCGCCTAAGTTATGATGTGGGTGTGTTTAGGTCCTTAAGCGCTGGAGGACTCCGCTAAATTATAGTTAGGGATCGCTTCTGAACCATAGTGCGACGGCTTCAAATTAGAAGAAGCGACGCAATGGCAAGTGTAAGGCGCGGCTTATCAACTGTTATCTTGTTTCCCTCTGTATCGGAGAGATCGTTGGACAATCCATGTATGGTTCCATTCTTCGACCGGACGAATAGTTACATCTGCCGTTGCGTAGCCTACCCCGGCTTCTGGTTTGTGAAACTGCGGGGCGCACTCTAACATGGCAGCCCGGTTTCAAATGTTCAGAGTTCGACCTTTTAGGTTGTAGCGCTGAGCGGCGGCAAGCTGAAGCTAGAACTCTTAACTAATAGTCGATGTCTCTCCCTAACATCTTGATGATGGTCGCCGCAGCTTTCGCGGCGGGTGTCATCAATTCCATTGCCGGTGGCGGCACACTGATCACGTTTCCCGTTCTCATTTGGCTCGGCCTTGATCCGAAAGTTGCCAACGCAACCAGCACCGTAGCTCTCTGGCCGGGACTGTTTGGAGGACTATTCGGTTATCGACGAGAACTGGAGAACAGCTCGGCCATACTTTTGCGCCTCGGCACCACTAGCCTAATCGGCGGCGCCATTGGGGCATGGCTGCTGATTTCGACCCCATCTCCGACTTTTGCTCGCTTAGTTCCCTTCCTGATTCTTTTCGCCACCATCCTCTTCATGGTCCAGGGATCAATCACACGCCAACTGCGCCTGCAATCAGTTGACGCCGAACCGAAAATGTCCTGGTGGCTGGGTGCCATCATATTTCAGTTTTTTTCAGCGATTTACGGTGGTTATTTCGGTGCGGGCAACGGCATTCTGATGCTGGCGGCGATGGGGATTCTCGGTTTGCACCATATTAACCGCGCAAATGGAATCAAGAATTTCCTGGGCATCTGCATCAACAGTACCGCGGTCGTTATTTTTGGGCTCAAGGGCCTGGTTGTCTGGCCCGACGCTCTGATAATGGCCGTCGCTGCTACGCTTGGCGGTTATTTCGGTGCGCGAATGGCGGTGCGCGTGGATCAAGCCATCGTCCGGCGTGCAATTGTCGTGATTGGATTCGTGATTACGTTTGTGATGCTCTGGCAGCTTTGGCAATAGGAGTCGCGGCTGTGCCGCTTGATGTGCGGAAGGTCTATGACCTTCCGGTTAGACATTCATGATTTTGGGGCTATGCCCCTGATTTGGCGGCGCGGCCCCTCAAGTATTGGCTCAATGGACGGTGGGGCATAGCCGCCACCGCACATCAGACGGCAGAGCCGGAGTAACGTAGAGACTAAAGATGACCAGAGGAGTGGACTCCAGTAAGAAACTTCCACGCGGGTTTTACACGCGACCAAATGTCGCGACCGTCGCCCGCGATCTGCTCGGAAAGCTTTTAGTCGTGCCCAACCGAAACGGAACACGCGTCTCAGGAATCATCGTAGAAACGGAGGCCTACCGCGGTCCCATGGATCGAGCAGCTCATTCATACGGCGGGCGCCGGACAAAGCGCACGGAAACGATGTACGGCATCGGCGGGTCTGCCTACGTCTTTTTTGTGTATGGGATGTACAACCAATTCAACGTTGTGACGAATGTTGAAGACGCTCCGCACGCAGTTCTAATCCGGGCGCTCGAGCCGGTGGAAGGGATCGAGCTTATGCGCAGACGTCGCCACAGCCAACCCGATCACAATCTCACGAATGGACCTGGCAAACTCTGCATCGCTCTTGGTATTGATCGTCGACTCGATGGCGCTGATCTATCGGGTGACCGTGTCTGGCTCGAAGACGCTGAAAAAATTCCCCGGTCACGAATCATGTCGGGGCCGCGCGTCGGCATAGATTACGCCGAGGACTGGGTTGACAAGCCCTGGCGGTTTTGGGTAAGCGACAATTCCTTTGTCAGTAGAAGGTAGTACCGAAAAGGCAATTCATCTTTGAATCCTGGTGGGCAGGTGATCGCCAATCTCCGCCATGATGAACGGCTTCACACCTTCGCGTCCTGTAAGACTCAACCATGCAGCGCCGCCCTCGGATTCAATCTCCAGACCAAAACCAAAGAACGGACAGCATAGCCGTTCGAGCGCGATGAACTGTGCCGCTGTTAGCAATACGTCCGACTCGTTAGGCAAGCGGAAGCTGTAACCGTTCGGCAGTTCTCGGAAGCTCTTAACCGCCTGAAAGAGTCTGTTTATGGTAGCTAGATGTGCGCCGCGTTGATCCGCGGATATCGCGGTCATGTCACACGCAAAGGCAGATTCTTTATCGGTCATATGTATGGTTAGCTTCCAGGCCAGTCCATCCTGTCAAGACTCCGGCAGGCGCAACCGGACCGCTGATGATGTTCAAATCTATCGGGCCTTTACCTTATCAATTTCGCCAGCCCACAGAATACGGAGAGTAACAAAGACGCACTTGCGCACGCTCCGGCGCAACATCAAAAGTTGAAGGCCGGTTGTCGCTGGCGTTTCCGATGTCGGTAATCGCTAGAAAATAAACTTGAATCCGAGTTGAAATTGGCGACTGTCCTGCGAGGTTGATTGATTGCGCGCTTTGAAATCGGGAAGTCCGCCGATTAATTCGCCGGTAGTAGCATTCGTCGTTACCGTGACGTTTGTGAATTGGACGATGCTGTTAATGTTGAAAAGATTTTGGAATTCGGCGAAGACTTCCAGTTTGTAACGCTCGGTAAAATTGAAAAAGCGCGAGTAGCGCAAATCAATATTAAATTGCGGCGGGGTTTTTCCTGAATTGCGTTTGATGCCGACAGGTCTGTCAGAAGTTAAAACGCCGTCGCCGTTGAGGTCTAAACCGGAAATGAGGTTGAATGTTTCGCCGCTGTTGGCGGTGGCGATGATGCCGAATTGATTGTAGTTGAAGAGATAGCGAAGCGGTTTGTTTTCAAAATTAAACTCCGGCCGGGCAACCACGGTCATCACAAAAGTATGACGTTGGTCGGCGAACGAATTGCCTTTGTCCAAACTTCGATTAGTCGGGTCTGACAAAACCAAACCTTGAATATTGCCGGTCGTCATATTTTGTTCGGGCGCGTCGTCGGTTGCTTTTGAAAGCGTGTAGTTCGCGCTGAATTGAAGTCCGCGTGAAAGCCGTTTGGTCAATTGCAAAGTCAAAGCGTCGTATTGCAAAACTCCGGCGGATTCCACCATCAGGATATTGTTGAACCTCGCATCGAAGCGAGTAGCAGGGTTGACGAGTCTGCTAAACACCGGTCTGCCGTCAGCCAAAAAACGGATCGGGTTAATCAGGTTGATGTTGCGATAAACCGGAATATGACGACCGCCGGAATGGATATAACCGATGGTGAGCGAAAGGTCGTTGGTAATTGCTTGTTCGAGTTGGATGTTTGAGTGGAGCGCATACATATTTTCAAAATCAGGCGCAATCGTATCAATGTTTTGCGGCGGCAAAACCGGACCGGCAGGCAAAGAGCCTGAGAAAGTGTTTGGAAACGCAGGCGCATTTGGGCTTGGTATAGTAGTTCCGTTGGCATTTCCTCTGAAACTGAAATTGAAAAATCTTAGATTACCGTTGTTTTGCAATGCCCGCTGATACATCGCCAGAAGCGGTTGGTCAAAATAGACTCCGGCACCCGCGCGAAGAATTGTCGGTCGGCTGCCTTCGCGTAAGGCATAAGCAACGCCCAGGCGCGGCGCGAAATTGTTCTTGCCCACTTTGAATTTTTGCGAAGCTGGAAACAGTGAAGTCGAATCTGCCTTGGGAATCCGGTAAAGGTCGTAACGCACGCCGAAGTTAATTTTTAGGCGGCGCGTCAGCTTCCAATCGTCCTGCACAAAGAAATTCCAGAAAGCCGCTTTGTAGTCTATTGCAGGGTCGCCGAAGGTTTCGACGTAAGAAGTATAACTCCGCGCATTCGTCCCGTTTCGGGCGGCGATGTAAGCGGCAATCGAGGGAAATGTGTATTGGCTAAAAATCGGAGAACGCTCGGTCTGATCGTAGAAAGTGAAACCGCCACCGAATTTGACGTCGTGAGTTCCGGCAGTCCGCGTCAGATTGTCTTGCATCTGCGTTATTCTTCGCGTCGGGAAAATTGTGTCGGCGTTATCCGGCGAACCGAAGTTTGCCACGCCGGTAATCACGATTGAAGGTCCGGTGCCGGAAAATTCGTTTCTTTTGCCACCGGTACCCGTATTCATGCGTTGGGCATATTGAAAGCGAAATTCATTCAAGACCTGCGGCGTGTACGAAGCAAGCTGCACTGCCAGCCCGTAGTCCACGGTGAACGCATCAATATCGCGCTCTAAGGTGTTGAGTCGACCCTGAATAGAGTTCTTTGACTGCAAATCGGAATGATTAAACCGCACGGTCAAACGATTCCTATCGTTCAGTTGCGCGTCAGTCCGAAAAATATAAAAAGTTCCGGTTTCCAAAGAAGGAATAGCAATCGGAAAAATAGAAGGCGACAAACCTGCGGCAATTAACTGTGTCCGGTCCTCCGGATTAATTGTCAAAAGCCGCGCGGCAACCGCCTTATCGTCGCGTTTCACCCATTCATAACCAAAGTAAAAATGCCAACGGTCTTTGATAATCGGACCGCCGACTGCCGCCGTAAAATTATCAGCCTTATTGTCCGGTATATCTTCGGACGAAGGATAGAAGAACGGACGCGAATAAAACGACGGGCGGCGAAAACGATAACTGACCGAACCGCTGATTTTGTTTGCTCCCGAAGGCGTAACGACGTTCATGATCAAGCCCGGCGTGTTGCCAAACTCCGCCGCAAAACCATTCGTGACCAATTGAACCTCGCTGACGTAAGTTTCGGAAATCAGCATAAAACGAATCGAGCCGCGGTCGCCCTGCGTGTTGGTGTTGCCGTCGAGTTGGAAATTGACCCGCCGCAGGTAGCCGTTGGCATTGACATTCGGAAAAGCAAATCCGCGGCTCGGACGACCTGTTACGTTGGCTTGCAGGAGAGCGAAGTTATAGGGATTGCGCGGAATAAGCGGAAGATTCTGCACCTCGCGGTTATTCATCACGCGCCCCAAATCGGTTTTGCCCGCATCGGCAACCGAAGTATCCGACGAAACGGTCACGACTTCCTGAACGTCTCCGGCAGACAAACTGAAATCAACTGTGGCAGTTTGTCCGGTGGTCAAGGTTACGCCTTCTCGCACGAGTTTTTTGAAGTTTGCGGCTTCGACGGTGATGCGGTAAGTTCCGAGAGGTAGAAGTGGAAAACGATAAACGCCGCTTTCGTCGGTTGTAACAGTTCTGGTCGCGCCGGTTTCGATGTTTGTAACCTTGATGACGGCATTCGGAACAGCCGCGTTATTTTGGTCTGACACAGTGCCCTCGATTTGCCCGTTCAACGCTTGCGATTGGGCGAAAGCAGACGGAGTTGAGACGGCTAACATTATGCCGACAGCAATGGCGCAGATTAAAAGGTGTAAAGCTGTTTTCTTCGTTTTTCCCAACCTCCGACAGACAGCAGCAAAACCGACTGGAGCGCAAGCGTCCCCGCTTGCAATGAGCGCGATAGCGCGAACAAGCGTTTGCCTACTGAGTTGCTGAAAGATAAACATATCTACGCCGCTTTCAGCGACGTTTGCAAGCGGGGACGCTTGCGCTCCAGTCTTTGTCTTTTTTATGAAACGCGCTCGAAAATCGCCAATCTTTCGCGCTCGCGCAAAGTCCGGCCAGCGAATCAAATAATCGAAAAGTAAAAAACTGCGGAATCGCGCCGCCGTCAAAATGCGGAATGTAACCGCGATCATACCAACCTAAATTTGAGCGCAATCCTTTTGGCTGAAACCTGTAATCTGTCATAAGTTTTTTGACTTGAACTGATCTGGAGCGCAAGCGTCTCCGCTTGCAAACGTCGCTGAAAGCGGCGTAGTAAAGTTTGATTTTCAGTAGCTTCGATTGCAACGCGAGTTTTCGCGCTATCGCGCTCATTGCAAGCGGGGACGCTTGCGCTCCAGTCGGCACTTCACTTCGATCCAACGAGCCTGACTAATTCATCGAATCGCGGGTCGCCGCGCAGGGAATCAAATCGCGGGTCAACTTGAAGATAAACCATCCATAACTCCCGTCGCTGATACGATTTCTCCAGATATTCAAACGCTTTATCCTTATTCCCGACTTGGGCGTTGTTTGCCGCGCCGTGGAAATAAGCCTCATCGCTTTTATCAAATCTTTTGACCCGCTCGCGCAAAATGCCCTGCCAGCCGGATGTTTGAAAGGCTGTCTTAAAAATCTGAACGGTTTCTTCGTCTGCTTTCTGTAATGCCAGAAATTTCATCCACCATTCAAAAGCTTCGGCTTGATTGCCCTGCAATTCCAATGTGTTACTAAGCCAGGGATAAGTAGTGCCGAAATTCTTATCCATTGCTATCACTCGTTTGTATTGCGCGATAGCTTCCTCATAGCGTCGGGCATAACGCAAACAATCTCCATACATTCGCTGACTAAAAAG
>JBPCKD010000063.1:0-11143 GCA_051004635.1 Pyrinomonadaceae bacterium | reverse complement strand
CGCCCGCTCCACCGCGGATGGTGTCATTTGCTTCATAACAGCATCCTGTCATGTGCTCTGACCTCCTCCGCTCAGATCGGACACTTCATGTGTTAATTCGATCGGACATATCATGTGCTAACGACATTACCAACGCACTACCTTGACTTGGACCCCTGTTTTGGAATAGAAGCGAACTGATCTTTCATTCCCTCCTGATGAGCGTGGCCCATGAAACAGATTCCTGTGCTCCTTGTTCTCGGATTTGCCCTTTCGTTTTGCAACTTAAGCAACAGACTAAAAACCCCGACCAACTCTCCGGACCGGGGTAAGACAGCATCAACTTCGAGCGACAACGGCAACGTTGAGCGACCAAACCCCACAGCAGCCCAGACGGAGGCGCTGGCCGGAGGCCAAACTATCAAATGGGATCAGCAGGGAATGTCATGGACTGTGCCGCCTAAGTGGAAGGAAACCTCTAACGAATCGAAGATGTTGGTCTGGCGTTCTCCTGGCTCGTGGGATGCAGCCTCGCTGATCGCGAATATCTCGGCGATGGACGAAAGCTTTCCTACTGACGACAGCATCCAGGCGTTCTATGATGGCGCCAAGAGCCGGGCAAAAAACGGTGAGGTCGATGAACTGAAGTGGCTCGAGCTCGATGGTTTGAAAGGGGTCCAATTTCGTGAAGCTAATCCTGAAAAGCCCGACGGCATCAGGCGGCTACAATGGATGGCTTATCGAAAGTATGCGGGCCAGGTGCAACTGGTGAACCTCATTCTCTCGAGCAGCGGCAAGGGTTTTCCCAAACATCAGGACGAAATTTACGCGGTCCTCTATTCAATGAAGATTGTGCACTGAGGCGGAACCACCTGCGTAAGCGGTTGTGTGAAAAGTCAGCGAGTAGGGGGGTTCAGACTGGAAGCCTTCAGATAGTAGCCGGTGGTCGCGGCGTAGCGAAGACCACCGGAAAGCAGAGAGCAGTTCGCCGCACCCCGGAGGAAGGGTGCCACAGTCTTTCTGGCAACCCGCCGGGTTGCCGAATAGTGCCTGTTAATTTTCGGAACGGCGCGGGGCTACCAGCTTGAGCGACAACGAGTCGTTCGCAAACCCGGGGTCCCCGGCGGGGCATCCCCGCTGGGGTGGCCTACAGTCGCGTTACCGGCTGATTTCGGGCGAGACGCCCGCATTCTCAGCACGACTTTACTGAACCATAGTGAACTTCGCCGACGGGGCGAGTGTCTGACCTGACACGCGATCCCGGATGCGGATCGTTAACTCATACTCTCCAAAGGGGAGAGCTTGCGTATCCACCAGTCGGGCCAGGGTCAGACGTTGACCTGAATCGCTCATGCCGCGCCAGTCTTCCACCTGCTTACCAACCTCTTTACCATCCTTCGTTAGTAGATACTCAACGTCGACTGAAGGCCGCAGCGTCGTCTGATCGATTCCGGCATTGTAAACCTGGAGGTAAACCCCGACTGGATTGCCGCGACGATAGATCCCCGCCACGTTTGGAATTACTTTTTGTTGCCCGATGACAAATTGTCCGACTGCTGGCTGATTTGCCAGGCTCTCCAGTCTCGCCGCCAGCACCAGGGTCGATGTCGAAAGCTTCTGCGAGTCGTACTTAGGAACCGTGAATCCAATGTGCCGCACCCCAGTGGCGCCTGACGCCACATCGCGGACAATTACGTCAACCTTATAAGTTCCCGGCGTCAGGGCCACAGCTTTCTGATATGCAGATTTGCGGTCCTTGGCCTCAAGCAGCTCCTCATTCGTTGCCGTGGTAATCACCGGGTCCTCAAAAACTCCCGCTCGTCGGCCCGCTACTGATGTGATTCTTCCGAAAATATTAATGCGCGCTTGTTTTAGTCCACCGCTCTCTTGAAATACCAAATCCTTGTTTTCCGTTTGGATCGTAAACGCAGTGATCACACGCTCATCCGATTGCCGGAAAAAGTCTACGCGAATATCAAAGTTGAGAGGATTCTCTTCTATGACACCGGTGTTGACTGCCGATTGCAGATCGCTAAACTTCACTTGAGGCGGACGGCTGAGATTAGCAAGCAGTTGCAATCGCGAGAACGGGCTGTCCTGTTCACGCTGATAACTATTATTTCCGACCCCGCCCATTCCGGTAATTCTGTCGGCCTTGTCAGAAAGCCCCAACTGCTCTGAAAGCGTGAGGCCTGCACCCGGCACCATCAACATCGCATCTTTCTCGTTGGCGTTGCGTGCAATGCGATACTCGCCGCTGCCGGTAGGATCCACAAACTCGATCTCGATCCCGGAACCTATCCCGGGCAAATAACGATAGAACCAGGTTTCAAAGGGATAGGTCGTCGTAGAGCCACCACCTTCGTAGGAAGGACGATCGTAGGAGCCGCCCATCGGATGGGTTTCGCGCCCGTCAGGCTTTCCGTACATGATCCAGATTCGTCCCCGATCGGTTTTCCAGCCGGGAATCCCAGACGCAAAATGCTCATTAGCATAGGCAATGCGCTCGTAATATTCCTCTTTGAATTCGTTTTCATCAGTATCCGGATCCGGATCGCGACGGCGCCAAAACTCTTCAATGAACCGCTCACGTTCATCATCAGTTGCGAGTTTCTTGAAAGCCTTTCGCTCTTCATCCGTGATTACGTAAGTGACATCCTTCTCCAACCAGTCTTTGTAAGCCTTCTTGAGCTCCGGCTTTACATTGCGAGCCTTGTCCATCGGATCCTGCGTTTGCTTTGGGTCTTGCGCAAAACCCAAAAAGCTGGCGCCGGTTAGGACAAGGGGGAAAATTGCCAGCCGAAAAGCGGCTTTCTGGTAAGACATAACTAAACTCCTAGAGACTTTTTGGGACTTGAGATGCCACGGTAACGGGTCGGGACCTAATCTGAAACAACGGATTCTAAGGTTTCGTCGCGGACACAGTCAAGATGCCGGAAATGTCGGCGCTCGTTGCCTTTTGCTCGAATCAGAACCGGGAGCGGACCGGGGAGCGCCCAGCCGCGCTGGGGTGGTGGTAGCGACTGGGTACGGTTGGGGCACATCCCAGCCTCAGTCCCATACCAAAGTCGCTACCGCTCCCGGTTCTGATTTAGAACGATTTGGGTTAAGCCACGGTCCTGGGCCGGCTAAAGATCCAGGCTACAAATATCGACACAACATAGAGAACAATCATCGGAGCGGCAAACAAGAGCATATTAGGGATATCGCTGGTAGGGGAAAGCACAGCCGCGGCGATCAGAATAACGATAAGCGCTGTCTTCCAAATCCGCACCAAAAATCTCGCCGAAATGAGCCCGATCCGAGCCAGGACATAAGTGATTGCCGGCATCTGAAAAACCACACCCATGCCCAGCATCACAAGAATGATGAAATCAAAGTAGTCGTCTGCTTTCAATAACAGCCTGAAATCCGAACCTAACCCGAGCAGGTATTTCGCTGCCGATGGAAAAATTACCTTGTAGGCGAACGTCGCGCCCAGCACAAACGAGATTGACGAGAGAACGATGAAAGGGGTGACGTAGCCGCGCTCATGGGGATAAAGCCCCGGCGAGACAAAAGCCCAGATTTGCCACAACAGGAACGGAACCGACAGGCAAATAGCCGCATACAGTGAAACCTTGACGTAAAGGGAAAATATGTCAATTGCGCTCGTAACGATTAACTTGTCACTAATACCTGAATATGCCTCTGGCAACGCTGCGAAATCGACCGGAAGGCGGACGCCTTTAGGAATAACAGTATTGCCGGCATACAACGGTTCATCAGTAAAGAGGCCCAGCGTTCCCTGGGCGTCTTTTGCTGCCCGAGCTACGACTGAGGTGCCAACAGGCATTAGGCTGGTTCCAACCTTCGTCTCTTCAGAAAAAACATAGCGTCCGAGGTCGTTTTCCTTAAGAGAACTCAGTGGCAGGATCTGCTCGTTCCCGGTCAACCCCTTGATTGGCACTTGTCGTCTCTGTGCTTCGGCCAGAGCGTGCTTTACGGGCACGGCGAGGAACCTGTAAATTCGATCCGAAACAAACCAGCAAAGCGTGGCCGCCACGAACACAAACAAGACTGAGCGCATCAGACGGGTTCGCAGCTCGTCCAAATGTTCCAGGAAAGACATCTGGCCGCCGAGTTCTTCTTCCCTGCCCTTCCCTGTGGCGAGTGGTCTTAGAAACGTTGACATCAAGGTTTTTCGTTTCGACTTACTAACTTTATAACCAGTCGCGCTTGCGCAAGGTCTCAGTCCCATCGGCGGCGAAATCGCTCGTGTCGCCCGTGTCGGAAGCATGAATCGCGTCCACCTCAACGGGTTGGCGCGGTATGACGTGGTCGGCGGCTACAGGCTCAATTGTTGGAGGTTGTAATGTCCGGCTAGCGTTCTCCTGGTTCAATATCGAAGTCTCGTTAGGGAGCATTGAATCAGCAGGAATTCCGGCGCTGCTGGATTCTTCCAGGCTCACTTCTCTCTCCCAGGTGCGTTTGAAGTCTTCGGAAGCCCGTCGAAATTCGGTAACAGTCTTGCCCAAAGATCGACTGAGTTGAGGTAGCTTGCGCGGGCCGAAAAACACCAGCGCCATCACCAGTATGAATATCAGCTCGGTACCTCCGAGCGTCTCGAAAATTAGGAACACCACTGTTTTAAGGATCCTTCAACTCAGCAAACAGAAAAGGCCTTCTCCAGGAGAAGGATTGTAACCTGTCGCCTGACAAACCAGAAGTTAGGACCCTCATCAGTTTGGCAAACTAAGAGCAGTCAATGAATCGTCTAAGATGGTGGAACACGCTCCATACAGAACCGTGCGCTCGGTTTTGTAATGGCCTCCGCTTATCACGCAATCAGTTCTGACCAGTCCTCCAGTTTCTGAATCATTGCTTGACACTGATTGAAGGTCTCACGCAACCTTTGCTGAAACGATAGGACAGCTACTGGAATTCGAACTGTTCTTACCAGATTTTTACATGGCAGCTTCAACCGTTCATGACTATTTATCGTCCGCCGGCGCGGCAGGTACCCTCCAGCAATTGGCTGAAGTGGCGGAAAAAGTGTCGTCTACCACCAAAAAGCTCGAGAAAGCTGCGCTGCTGGGAGGCTATCTCAACTTACTTGACGACGCAGATCTGGGGCGTGCGGCGCGTTACTTTGCAGGCCACCAATTCGCTTCAAATGACGCCCGAACCACTAATGTTGGCGGCAGCATCATTACGGCTGCTTTGAGTGAAGCGACCGGCTTAAGTAACGACGAGCTTTATCCCATCTACGTGCGCCTGGGTGATGCCGGCGAAACTGCTTATGAAGCCGTTGAGAGGGCCAGCCGATATCACGAACCAACAATAACGCTGGCCGAAACAGAATCAATCATCACGCGCTTGAGTGAAACTCGGGGAATCAAGAACAAAACCCGCTTGTTGGTGGTGGTGTTGGGCCATGCCACTCCACTTGAGGCAAAGTACCTTATTAAGTTGCTCGCCGGCGATCTTCGAATCGGTCTCAGAGAAAGCCTGGTCGAAGACGCAATCGCTCGAGCCTTTGATCAGCCTCTATCACAGGTGGCCAAGGTAAACATGCTGCTGGGCGATGTTGGAGAAACAGCAGTTCGCGCGAGGGCAAACGATTTGCAGGGCGTCAATATGCGCTTGTTCCACCCAATCAAGTTCATGCTCGCAACACCCGCCGCCGATCTCGCTGACATTGCACGAACAATGCCCGATGAGTTTTTCGTTGAAGATAAATTTGACGGGATACGCGCGCAGGCCCATACGAAAGAGGGGCGTGTGGCGATCTACTCACGCACAATGGATGAAATTACGCATCGCTTTCCTGAGCTCGTTTCTCCGCTCAAGGATTTAGGGGTCGATGCCGTTATCGATGGGGAGATTGTGCCCGCTCGCGGTGAACGGATTCTGCCTTTTAGCGAGCTTCAGAAGCGCTTGGGGAGAAAAACGATTGGCGCGGATCTGCTGAGTGAAGTTCCAGTCATATTTGTAGCCTACGATCTTTTGTACGCCCGCGGGGAGGTATTGACAAAAGAGTCTCTTGAAGACCGTCGAGAAATTCTGGAGAAGATTGCTCCACCGGATGGAACTGTTCGGGTATCTTTCGCCAAACGATTCCATGAGGTTGCCGCTCTCGATGAAGAATTCGACCAGGCGCGAACTCGGGGGAATGAAGGTTTGATGGTCAAGAGCCCGGCGTCGTTTTACAAGCCCGGAAGGCGCGGGCGCGAATGGATGAAAGTGAAACGGGCCATTGCGACGCTCGATGTGGTTGTCACCGCAGTGGAAGTGGGCCATGGGAAACGTCGGAATCTACTTTCCGACTACACCTTCGCCGTCCGCAAATCGGACCAGAATGACGAGCTGCTAAACATCGGCAAGGCCTACTCAGGCCTGACGGATACCGAACTAACCGAGATGACCGAGTGGTTTACACAGCACACAATCCAGGAGTTTGCCCACGGGAGAGTTCGGTTGGTCGAACCCAGTGTCGTAATTGAAGTCACGTTTGACCGCGTTCAGGAATCCAAACGGCACAAAAGCGGGTATGCCCTAAGATTCCCCAGAATTCTCCGCTTGCGACCGGACAAGAAACCAAATGAGGCCGACACGCTGGAGACGGTTCAGAAGCTGGTTGCTGCCAATACAAATTAAGCCTTCTGGGATTTGCAGGTGGTCGTCTTCTCTAGCTCCGCTCCCTCGCTGAAGCCCCTCAAGGGAATACAAGATCCCAATCGTCAGCTCATCTTTAACCAGAGACCCGCGTTCGCTAATTATTCTGGATTCGAAATTCAAGCCTGGCCCGTATCAGAACATCGCCAGCTCTAAAACTTAGCTGGGGAACTAACTGCAAGGTCCCTAGCGAGGCCCATAAAAGCCGCGCGCTGATTCGCTTGCAAGCCTGGCTTGTCTTCAACTGGCTCTTGCCTTCCCGGGCAATATGAGGGTAGCATGCGCCCTGTCACGGCCCCCTTGCCGGACAACGACAATGCCCGCCCCGGCAAGTCGCACAGTAAAAGGCGCGCGTGACAGTCATCACAGATTTGAAACCTAGCTTAATGAGCCTCTTGGTCAAAGGTCGACATTTGGTCAAAGGTCGACATTATAGCCAACAGAAGATAATTCAACTGAGCCTTGATTTTCAGTGCGCGAAAAAGCTAGCATGCGCCCGGTCGCGGCCCCCTTGCAGGGCATGTTAGGAGACACGCCCTGCCAAGTCGCACACCAACTTAAGGCAGCGCGTGACTGATCACGGCGGATTTGAAATCTTATTTCCCGGGCGCGGGTTTCTAAGTGCTTAGAAAATAGTGTTCATCAGAACCCAAAGAATATCCGCGAAGCCTGGGGTACTTATATCGCCCAAGTCGGGAGACGTTGCCGTCGGCATGTTTATTTCCACCGTGATGTTTGACGGCGGCGGTGGTGGGGGTGGCTCGGTGTAGCCCGGCGTTCCGACGTCACCAGCATTCGCTGGAACACTGAGCGCCAAGGCAAGAATTGCTGCTGTGCAGATTGCTTTAAGGGTTTTCATTTTTTCTCCTATTCAATTTTTCAGGTTGGTAAAGGCAGCTGATCACGAATATGGAAGTCCAACTGCAGGGTCCTTAACGAGGCGCATCATAGCCGCCTACCAAACTTCATGCAAGATTTCTTGCATAATACTAAAAGGAGTGACCTCACATGAAAATAGATTCTATGGTCTCATCAACGATGAACGACACCACCTTCAGCCTCAGCCTGCGAGCTCAGTCAGTTTGCGAGCGAGCGAAAGAGCTTGAGGAGGCAGGTGAATTTGAAGAGGCGCGTGAGGCTATCAGCGAATTCTGGCAGCGTATCGGCGAGATCCCGCAGGTCGAGGGTCTAGACGAGATCGCGCGAGCGGAAGTACTTTTGCGGGCTGGCGCTCTTTCCGGGTGGATAGGTAGTGCCCGTCAGATAACGGGCGCGCAGGAGATCGCCAAGGACTTGATCTCAAAGGGCGCCGGAGCGTTTGAAAAACTTGGATTGATCGGGCGCGTGGCCGAGGCTCGCATCGACTTGGCGACGTGTTACTGGCGCGAAGGGGCTTATGATGAGGCTCGTATAACTCTCGATGATGCACTACTGCGACTAGGCGACCTCGACAGCGAGCAGAAGCTCCGGGTGTTCCTTAACAAAGCGCTCGTCGAAAGAACTTCTAAACGATACGCAGATGCGCTTCAAATACATCGACAAGCTGCGCCGCTGTTTGAGCTCAGCAGCAACCATACCCTTAAGGGAAAGTTCCATAACGAGTATGCCCTGGTGCTGAAGAATCTGGGTTTGGCGGAGCACCGAGACGACTACATAGATCGCGCCCTGATCGAGTTTTCAGCAGCGAGCTTCCATTTTGAGCAGGCAAGGCACGAGCGCTTTCAGTCAGTGGTTGAAAACAACCTGGGGTTCTTGTTTGTTCATTTGGGAAGATTTCAGGATGCTCATAAGCATCTGAGTCGCGCCCGAGCAGTGGCTGTAGCTTTGAAAGATCAAGGTTTAGTGGCGCAGTTCGATGATACGCGCGCCCGGGCCTTTATCGCTCAAGGTCAATTCTCCAAGGCAGATACGATCGCGCGAAGTTCGGTGAAGGCGCTAGAGGATGGCGATCAGTTATCCATGCTTGCAGAAGCGCTGACCACGCACGGCACCGCCCTGGCTCGTCTGGGTCACTTTTCCAAAGCTCGCGCGACGCTGGAAAAAGCCATCAGGACAGCTCAGAACGCAGGCGATCCCGAGAGTGGCGGGATGGCCGCGCTTTCGATGGCTGAGGAATTGGCAACGCACCTTCCGTTGACCGATCTGCGCGCCTACTATCGGATGGCTGAATCGGAATTGGTGAATTCCCAAAGTGCGGAAATTCAAAATCGACTAGGCAAATGTGCGCGGCTTATTCTCGCTACCGGATCGCATTCAGCCGACGGGAACGACAGTGTGGCCGCTCGGTCGAATGGCAACGGCGGAAATGACTCCCAAGTCGCCCACGACCCGCCTGGGCCACCAGACAACTCGGTGAACGCTTCTCTTGAGGAACAGGTTCTTCACTACGAGGGCAACTTAATCAAGCAAGCGCTCGAAACTGCTGATGGAAGTGTCACACGCGCTGCTCGAGTGCTGGGCGTCACTCATCAGGGTCTGGCTTTTATTCTGAATGGCCGTCATAAGAGCTTGCTGGCCGCGCGCAAACCCGTGAAACGTCGCCGGCGAAGCATCATTCGTTTTCATTGAGAGCCAAACTAACGTCGAAGCCACTATCCGCTCGTTTTGTCTCCCGCCCGCCCAGTTGTGCCACCAAGGGGCAACGCGGTTGTTTCAGTAGCGTTCTAAGTGTGACTTAGAAGATCATTTAGTTTTCCAGCCTTTTAAAATAATACATCTATGCGTAATGCGACGACTCTGTTAACAGCCCTTCTCCTGCTCTTCGTTGCGAGTGATGTTTCCGCCCAGAGAACTCGGAGGAGAGGGTCGAGCCGTGCGGCAGCGTCAAAGCCTGCTACCACTCAGCCTAATCCTCAGTCTGGACCAACGCCTACCGCTTCAGAGACGCCTGCTGCGCCAATGGCACCCGTTTTGTTGGCGATTGTGAACGGGCAAAACGTTACCAGTGCGGATATCGATCCGCGAGCGCGTCAAGAAGTGGAAGCATTGGATCGGAGAATTGCCGAGGCCCGAAGTCAGGTCCTGGAGTTGGCGATCAATACTCTGTTACTTGAAACTGAAGCCAGGAAGCGGAAGATAAGTTCCCAGCAATTGTACGACGTTGAAGTTACCAGGAAAGTAACTAAACCCACCGCGGCTGAAATCTCGAAGTTCATTGAGAACAATCGCGATCAAATAGACCAAAGCGATTCCGCAACGATGCAGAACCAAGTGGCCGTCTATTTGACGGGTGAGCGTGAAGCAAAACTTTCGGAAGTATTCGTTAATCGTTTGCGAACTTCGAACGTGGTTGAGAAAAGCGCTGACATAAACACCGCTAATCTCACGTCGTCAGCAGTGCTGGCCACCGTCGCAGGACGTCCGATAACTGCGGGAACCATCAATGAGCGGCTCAAGCCAATCATTTACCAAATGCGCCTTAATACTTATCAGGTTGAGAAACCCGCGGTGGATCAGACGATTACTAATTTGCTTTTGCTTGCGGAGTCGAAGAATCGGAACGTTCCTCCTGAAGAAATTGTGCGTAAGGAAATAACTGAAAAGTTACGTCCGCCCTCGGAGGCTGAGGTCGCGAAGTTTTATGCTGAGAATAAGAGTCGGCTAAAAGGAGAGCTGGACGCAAACCGTAATCAGATTGCCGCTTATTTGCAGGATCAGGAGGAGCAGCGGCTCGAGCGAGAGTTCGCTGAAAGGCTTCGAAAGGGAGCCCAGGTCCGTTTGCTAATAACGGAGCCGGAACCACCTGTCCAGGTGATCAGTGTTGATGACGACCCGGTTCGAGGTGACGCGAACGCCGCGGTGACGATTGTCGAGTTTACCGATTTTCAGTGCCCTGCTTGTGCGGCCATGCACCCGGTAGTTGACGAAGTGGTGAAGTCGTATGGCACGAGTGTCAGGCTAGTGGTACGTGATTTTCCGCTCGCGATGCATGCGAATGCCCGCAAAGCAGCAGAGGCGGCGAATGCGGCGCATGCCCAGGGGAAGTTCTTCGAGTATGCCGCATTACTCTTTACGCGACAGAATGCGCTGGATCTTCCCTCATTGAAAAAATATGCCAGCGAGCTTGGACTGGATCGCGCGCGCTTCGACGTAGAGCTTGATCGCGGTAAATACTCCGCCGAGGTGAAGCATGATATGGATGACGGTGAGTTCTATGGCATCGGAAGCACTCCCACCATCTTCGTCAACGGGAAAATGCTGAGAACCTTGAGTAGCGACGGATTGCGAGCTGCGATTGATCAGGCGCTCTCGAGGACAGGGGCACGGTAACCAGGAGCAGGCGGCAGGAAGCAGTACGTTTCTACTTGATGAAGGAAGAGGCAGCGAACCTGGGGTTTTCGCTGCCTCTTTCTATATCACGGAGAAACGGACTGCTTCCTGGAGGGTGTAAATAGTTTTGTGTAAATGGTCATCGAGCAACTAACCGGTTAAGGTTAGGCAAGGAGAAAAGATGACCATAGATAACGAGCTCATTGACAATCTGCTGAAAGACTACCAAAAGCCCGAG
>JBPCKD010000062.1:0-7747 GCA_051004635.1 Pyrinomonadaceae bacterium | reverse complement strand
ATTCCGCGGAGGGACGCTTTTCGATAATCGCCGTCGGAATAATCTCCTCGGCGCGATTGAAATGACGTGCCAGCGCGTAGGCTTCTGTTTTCAAGACGTCTCCGATTACTGCCAATCCGCCATTCGTATCGCCGTAGAGAGTGCAGTAGCCAAGGGCGAGTTCTGATTTATTCCCTGTTGATAACAACAGCCGGCCCTCGGCATTCGAAATTGTCATTAGGATATTCCCCCGCAAACGCGATTGCAGATTCTCAGAAGCATGGGATTTGCTACCCACTGCGGGCGCAGGCAAATTCATTTCTTTTAACAAGACTTGAAAAGCCTCGGTAATGGGTCGTTCAATTACTTTCATACGCAGCCGGCGGCCCAGTTCCACTGAATCTTCAATGCTCGAACGAGAGGAGTAAGGCGAGGGCATCATTACCGACAGGACGTTTTCCGGACCCAGCGCTTCACAGGCCAGCGCCGCCACAAGTGCCGAATCGATTCCGCCGGAAAGTCCCAACACTGCTGTTTGGAAACGGTTTTTGCGCGCGTAATCGCGAACACCGAGTACGAGCGCGCTGTGAATTGTCTCAATGTCGTCGCCAGGCAAACACCGCTCGTCCTCCACTCCGCAGTCGAGATCTACCGTGCCGAAGAATTCTTCGAAGGGAGGGGCCTGCAATATGATTTTGCCTTCGCGATCCGCAACTATACTGGCGCCGTCAAAAATGATGCCGTCATTCCCACCTACCAGATTTACAAAGACTATTGGCAGCCCGGCAGACCTGGCTCGATGAGAGACCATTGCGCAACGTTGTGCCATCTTGCCCTTGTTAAAGGGAGAAGCATTGATCGAGATGAGAACATCCGCGCCCATCTCAATAAGGTCATCGGCAGGATCGTGTAGATAAAGGCGCTCCTTCCAGAACGTCTTGTCATTCCAAAAATCTTCACAGACAGCGATGCCTAGTTTGCTTTGGTCGATGGGAAAGAGGTGGCGTTGATGAGCAGGCTCAAAGTAGCGAGGATCATCGAAAACATCGTATTCCGGCAGCAGCGTTTTATCCGCGAAGCCTACGAGTCGCCTGTGGCTAATAATTGCTGCGGAGTTGAAAAGCCTGCGCCCGGTCGGCAGCCCGGTTGGTCTGACCGTGCCCACGATTGCGGTCAAACCTTCAGTGGCCTGGAGGATCTGGTCCAACGGCCGCAAAACGCAACATGAGATGTCCCGATCGAGAAACCAGGCGAGCGAAGTATATCCCTGGATACACGTCTCAGGGAGTACGACGAGGTCCGCCTGATCCTGTTTGCCCTGCTCGATGGCTCGAATGATCCGAGCAGTGTTTCCTTCGTAGTCTCCGTTAGTAGTGTTTATCTGACCGATTGTGACGCGCATCTATTTGGAGCTTGGTTCTTTGGTCTTTGTTCTTCGCCCGTGGTTGCGGTTGCGGATTGGAGGTACCCGTCGCCTCTGTGCTGGAGTGCCGTCGCTCTCTACCTTTCTGCTTGCGCTGAAGATCGTGCACGTTTCCAACCCAGATCGCAAATGGAGGCACACACGGAGTAGGCCGACTGTGAAGAAGCGCTTTGATCGCGTCCGAGAGCCCTTCTTAACAGTCGGGTTACTGCCCGGTGCTTGATACCAGAAGTTTACTCCGGTCCAGATTTTGTCGTAGCCCGTCGCTGAGTTATATTTAATTTGCGTCGCACGGCTGGAGGGGTCGCATAATTGGTAGTGCAGCGGTCTTGAAAACCGCCGCCCGAAAGGGCTTGCAGGTTCGAGTCCTGTCCCCTCCGCCATTATTTTCAACAACTTACACACCTCCATGATCACCTTCCTTCGGTCCCAGTAGCGAGTTGGCGCGCTTTTGGCGCGCTTCTGGCGCTCCCGGCCACCAAACGGAGCGGCAAAGGCCCACCCGTTAGTGATTCAACCGCAGTACGCAAGTTCTCCGGCATGGCATGACTGTAACGAGAGGTCATCTGCAAAGTTGTGTGACCCAACAGTGTCATGATGTCCATCTCGTGTACGCCCTTTCCCCGCAACCGCGTCGCGAAGGTGTGACGCAGATCGTGAAAACGAAGACCAGAAATCTTCGCCGCCTGACACGCTCCCTCCCACGCGTGCCTGAAGGTTGTTAACTTCAGACCAGTGCGGGCATAACTGAAGACATGTTCTTCTGACGAAGCATCCTGCTTCAATGATCTGAGTTCCACTTCAACCGGTTCGCTCATCGGAAGCTTGCGAGGTCGGCCTGTTTTTGTGTGGGCCACGTAAATAGTCTTTTGCTCGAAATCTACGTTCTTCCACGTCAAACCCAGGATTTCCCCTTGCCGCATTCCTGTCTGCAAAGCGACGACGACGATCGGTCGTATGTGGGCGCGCCTACCGACGAGAATTGCGAAGAGTTGATTCTCTTCATCGTCGGTTAGATAACGCTCACGTGCCGGTGCCTCGCGTAGCTTGTGCACCCGCCGCATTGGATTCGTTTCTACCAATCCATTGTCGTAGGCCATGGAAAACACCTTCGACAGAACCTGTAACTCACGATTCACCGTTGCGGGTGATCGCCTTCGCTTGTGCATTGAGTCCGTATTCAATCGTTGTTGTTTGTACTTTTCAATGAGCATTGGCGTGATATCGCGAAGCCGCTTGCCGCTAAAGAAATCCTTGAGTGGCCTGGCGCGCTCCTCGTCATCCTGCCAACTGCGCTTCGAAACTTTCGCCCACGGTACGAAAACTTCATCAACAAACTCGGTGAAGTCTTTGTTACCGGCGGCTCGGTTGTACTTATCATCGAAGATCTCGCGCTTGATCTTGGTCTGCGCTTGAATTGCTTCTTCTTTCGTTCGCGCCTCCGGGATCGCCTCTTTGATATAGAGTCCGCGTAACCTGAACTCCACGACCCAGATGCCTTTGCCCTTCGGTCCTTCTCCCTTGACGCGCTTTCCGTTGTAACGTTTCCAGACTGCCATTTCTGTTTCTCTCCTTTCGAGAATGGCAGCCGTCAAAGTGATGCAGCCATTCTATCGAGGAGCGTGATCGGTGTCACGGTTTGCTAGTTGGGGCCTAATCTCGCTGGCCATCTATTGGCTGTCATCGCTGGGGCACACAGCTTCAAATACCGTCACTAGCCATTCGCTAACTCGCGAGTTGAAGTTTCTTGCGGCTGCCTTCGGCCTTGCGGCGGGCAGCCTCTTCTTGGGCCCAACGATCAACTTCCGCGCGCTTGAATCTCAAGAGGTCGCCCATACAGGCGTGCGGCAACGGATGTTCTTCATCGGAACGCTTAGCCCACTTCATGATCCCTGCAGTGGTCGGCTCACCCTCCGAATTGATGAGTTGCCAGTAGCGAGCAAGCTGAGTGGCGGTCATCCATTCAAGCATGGGTTCTGCCTGAGCGATCTCAGGATCCGGTTGGGCCAGAAGCAACGCCATCGCCTCATAAGTTGTGCGATCAAATAAGCGAGCTAGTTTCTCTTTTAGGTTTTGGTCTTTGTCGAGCATGGCATTGCCTTTATCAAGGCATGTGCCACGAGCCGAAAGTTTAGGAAGGAAAGTGAAAAAGTGCTAAGAGAATTGATTAAAGAGGCGAGAATCTGCGTCTCCCAACACCGACATCGACAATGGAAGCATCTCACGAAAGGGACGCGAAAACTTCGCCGACGAGACTACCTGTGTGCAAAACACAACAGTTTCTTCAACACCTAGGACTCCAACCAAAGCAATGGTAGGTTTCACTGAACGGTATCGCTATCAAAAAGCCGAGCCTGGTCGTCTTCGCTCAGGCTCGTGTCCGATGAAGCCTTCTCGTCGGCCAGCATTTCATCCCGTAATTCTTCCGCGAGTCCATATGCGAAGTCCTTTGCCTCCGCCGTGTACTGCTCCAAGAGCTCCGCGATCTCCTGATCGCTTTTCCCCTGTGCTCTCAGGGCCGGCACTACCAGCTTTTCCCACACGGTCATTCTATTGGCGCGAACCTGAGCGAGTGTGTCCTGTATAAGTCCCAGGTTAACGTATCCGACGCGAAGAGTCGTCGTCGACTCACCGAGCATCTTCAGGAGGAGAGACTGGATCGTCTCAAGTGTCTCAACCGCATTCGGAATCGCAGGGGTTTGTTCACTTGCCTCCTGGTGGACTAATTTCCGACGACGGATAGCAAGCCCTTCATCCACCAGCTGGCGCAGGAGCGGAGCATCCTTCTGTTCTCCGGTTGCTTCCATGATGGCTTGGATCTGCGCTATCTGATCGGCGTACAGGTTAAATGAAGTCACCTTCTTTTGCAGCGTTCTCTTGCCTCGTAACCCTCTTTTCATAACCAACCTCCAACTTTATTTGAGAAAACCACACGCAGTACCTCGCTACCGCCATCGCGACCTTCTTTCACCGAATCCAACAGAAACTCTGGTTATTTCAGGATCATTCTGCGAAACAACTGCAATAACAAGAGACTTCCCGTGCGGCTAACTAGGTTCGGTTGGCGTGCGTGGCACAAACGTTGCGAATGCTGACTCAAGATGATCAAGCAAGTAGTTCTCGTTCGACAAGGGTCGGCAAAGGTGAGGAAAAGTAATGAAGAATGCGCGCAGAAAAAATCGCAAAGCATGTCTTAGGTGCCAGGCGCACCAAGCTCGCTTTTTTATTAGAGGACGAATCAAATGGGATCAAGATCATACGCTGTGTTTTGGCTGCTATCGATCTTTGCGAGATCAAGTCCGCGCAGAGCTTCTTATTGCCTCGGAGGTGCTGTGTTTAGGACGCAACGCCTTCTGGCTGATCAAAAACCGCTTCTTAATTCATCGGGCGGTCAAGTTTTTTAAAACGAATTATCAAATGTCTTGGTTTGGCACTGTTGCTGCATTGTGGGGAAAACGTGCTTGAAATTAAACCAGGAAAGTGCATGCAAAAATGAGAACCCGTGACCTGAGCCACATCATTAACAAGCGACGTAGCAAGTTCTACCTTGGTCGTGCGCTAACTATTCATTGGAATACATGGACTCAATATGAGCGTGATTATGCTGAGTCGACTAACGCCCGCTTACGGAAGCTTAGCAGGAAGGCAAGAGCCGAAGACTATGGCTTGAGAATGTCGGTGTGAGTGATCTTACTGGTGCTTGTAACAGATCGATTATGGGAATTCCCGTTTTTTGGAGTCGCGTTTAACAGGAGAAAGTATGCAACTTTTCATCATCATCGCTAGTTTCGTGTTGCTGGTTGTTCTGATCGTGCTCATTCGCCGGAGTCGTACGTCAGAAAACCTCTTAAAGGTTTTCAACCGTCTCGATACTCTGGAAAAGGGCGTCGAACGAGTTGAGCGAACAGTGCGCGATGAGAGCTCTAGTAATCGTCAGATGTCGACGCAAGAGGCGCGCTCGCTACGTGATGAAGTCTCGATCGCCCTGAAGAATTTCAATGATTCAATTGTTAGGTTCGTCAGTGAGAGCGCGAGCGGGAACAAACAAGAACTCTCGACGCTCGGAGAATCGTTGCGCGGGCAAGTGAATGACATTGCCACGCTTGTCGTGGACCAGTTGAAAGTGGTGCCGAATCAATTGACGGTCCTAACCAAATCGAACGAAGAGAAACTTGAGTCGCTACGATCCACTGTTGACGAACAACTACGTGTACTGAAGACCGACAACGGCGCGCGTCTTGATCAGGTTCGTGAAGCGAGCAAACAGGACTCGCGATCTCAACGCGAAGAAGTAAACGCATCTCTAAAGCACTTCAGTGAGACATTGATTAGAGGGTTAAGCGAGATGGCGGATAACCAACGGAACCAGTCTCAATCGGTAGTCCACTCGCTTGAAACGGGTTTCACCGCGATGCGAGGCACTCTTAACACAAATCTAAAAGAGATTCAGGAAAGCAATTCTTTGAAACTCGAGGAAATGAGACTCACGGTTGACGAGAAGCTGCACGGTACGCTTGAGAAGCGGCTGGGCGAGGCTTTCGGACTGGTGACGGGCCAACTTGAACAGGTGCACAAGGGCTTGGGCGAGATGCAAACCTTAGCGACTGGGGTGGGTGACTTGAAGCGCGCGCTGACGAACATTAAAACCCGCGGCGGTTGGTCGGAAGTGCAGTTAGGAGCACTGATGGAGGATATGCTGTCTCCAACTCAGTACGATCGCAACTTTAAACCAAACGAGGGGGCTGACACGATCGTGGAATATGCGATCAAGTTCCCGAACCGCGATGGAAGTGGCGAACCCGTTTGGCTGCCAATTGATTCGAAGTTTCCTATTGAAGACTATAACCGCCTAGTTGACGCTCAGGAGAAGGCAGACCTTGATGCAATCAATGCGGCAACGAAAGGCCTTGAAACGCGAATAAAGGGTTGTGCAAAGGATATCTGTGAGAAGTATTTGAATCCACCGCGCACAACCGATTTTGGAATGATGTTTCTGCCAACCGAAGGCTTATACGCCGAGGTGATTCGACGCGCCAGCTTGGTGGAAACGGTCAGACGGGACTACAACGTGACGATCGTTGGTCCCAGCACGTTTGCGGCTTTCGTAAGCAGTCTCCAGATGGGGTTTCGGACGCTTGCTATCCAAGAGCGCTCTAGTGAGGTTTGGAAGTTGCTGGGCGCCGTTAAGACTCAGTTTGGCAAGTTCGGCGCTGTTCTTGATGGTGTCAAGAAGAAGCTCGAACAAGCAACGAACACGATGGATGACGCCGCGATTCGCACTCGTGCGATTGAGCGCAAGCTTCGAGACGTTGAGGAACTCCCAGCAACAGAGGCGCTCGTGCTCTTGGGTGAAACGGAGCGGGATGAAGGGGCGGAGGCTGCTTGAACCTCTCTTCAGACGTGCAGCTTTCACTTGGCGCGGGATGTTCTCGGTCTCATCGTAAGGACTAACCAATGTTTTCGCTCACCTCAATCGCCGACTTTTCTCGCGAGGCAGTCGAGTCGGGACTGTAGATAGTTCCAAGGGCAGGAAGCGCCCGTCGTGAATAATCGATAGCGACTTCGACCCCAAGATGCGCCGAGCGGAATGGAATTCTTGTACAGTGGAAACAGATTGAATGTAGCAACGTCGCGCGCACAAGGCGTGACGGTGCTGATTGCGAGTCCCGCGTTGTTCGATGTGCAATGCAAGACGCCAAGACAGATGGAATTGGCAACCGCGTTTTGTCGATATCTGGAAATGGCCCAGGTAGTGTAAGTAACTCTTGGTTTGGAGATTCACGATGGCCTCAGTTCATGATCAGGCCCTTTCAACAAAACTCTCCGCCATCTCTGCGACGATCTGAAACGCTCGCTCCAAATCGAATTCTTGAAAGTCGCTCTCACGCAATACGGGCTTCAATTCGGGTTCAACCTGTTGTCTAAGCGCCGTCAGACGTTGGTTCGATACATCCACGGCGTCGTTACCCGGAACGTCGAGTTTCTGTCTGACCAGCTGGATCATGTTATCGTCCCTTGGATCGAGCGCAAGTTTGCGAACAGAGTAATCGATGTCGTAGAAGTCGCGAATCGCCGGCTCTCGTCGTGTTAGCGCCGCTCGAAATTTCTCTGCGAAGGCTTCCATTTTTGAAATGCAACGAACAGTTATTGGCGGAACCATAGGTTCGTGTGAAATGGGATCGATGAGAATCGTTTTCGCGGGTTGATTCGCTGCGGGCGTAAGTAGTGGCTCTCGCAAACCGACTTCGATCTTGATCGTTCCAGGATCACCGCTGAGAACTGAATCGTAAGCAAGAACGCCGATGTATTGTGTCGAGTTGTTTGCTCCAATGAATGGCTCGGTCA
>JBPCKD010000061.1:0-11147 GCA_051004635.1 Pyrinomonadaceae bacterium | reverse complement strand
GGCATGTTTGCCTTTGCGTTGTGGGATGAAAGGCGAAGGCGGCTTTTCCTCGCGCGCGACCCGATGGGTGAAAAGCCAATGTATCTTTATGAGTGTGACGGGCAAATACTCTTCGCTTCGGAAATGAAAGGATTGCTCCGCTCTGGATCGGTACCCTTTGAGTTGGATCCTTCAGCGATTGATTGCTTCTTCCATTATCAATACGTGCCGGAGCCACGAACCGCGCTCAAAGGTGTGCGCAAGTTGCCCGCTGCCCACACCCTCACAGTGGATCTTGACGCTTGGCATATCGAGGAGAAGTGTTACTGGAGGATGGAAGATGCGCCGCCGATCGAAGGCGACGCCCCCACGCTCATTCGCCGGGAGTTGGAAGCAGTCGGGCAGGTTGTGACGCGCGCAGATGTACCAGTGGGTGTGGCCCTCAGCGGCGGGCTCGATTCAAGCACAGTGGCAGCGTTTGCAGCCCGACATCATTCGGGCGAACTACATGCTTTTAGCGTTGGGTACGAGGGGCGACCCAACGGGTGTGACGAGCGCACCGAAGCTCGGGCTCTGGCCGATCATCTTGGATTGCACTTCCATGAGGCCGAGGTAACCACTGGGGAGGTCGTAGAGTTTTTTGATGATCTGCAGTTTTGGAAGGATGACCCGATAGCCGATTATGCCGGCCACTCCTACTACGCTCTGATGAAACTAGCTCGCGAGCAGGGTGTGCCAGTGGTCTTGCAGGGTCAGGGAGGCGATGAATTGTTCTGGGGCTATCCACAACTGAGGCAGGCAGCGAGCGAAACTCTGGCGAAGCAGGCGCTCTCTAATGGAGTTCTAGCCGCTCTACCCAAGTATCTCTCGCTCAACGCTCCGGCAAATTTCTCGGATGGGACAATCTCCGCCTGGACCCGCGACTACGGCGGTATCGGCTACGGCTTGCGACGAATGCGAGATCATCGATCGGCTCTCGCTACTAGAATGGTGTTCTACGATCTATCGCCGGATTTCAACGCTGCTGCTGGTGAGACCCCAAACCTCTATAGCAGCAATTTTGCTCAGCAGCTTGGTGAAAGTAGCGCTGCGGACTTATTCACCTTGCCTAATCCCTGGCCCAGAGTAGACGTGACTCTTACGCGCCTCGTAAGCGACACCTATCTTCGCGGCAACGGCGTTACCCAGGGAGACAGGCTGGCGATGGCCTCCTCGGTGGAAATGCGTCTCCCTTTTCTCGATCGCGGGCTGGTGGAGACCGTTATTGGACTGCGCAAAGCGCACTCAGATGTGCGGTTGCCCCCGAAGGAATGGCTGAGACGTGCAGCCGATGGTGTTTTGCCTGATTGGGTTTTGGCCCGACCGAAGCGCGGCTTTGCTCCGCCGGTAGGCGAGTGGCACGCCGCAATTTTCGCGGCGCACGGTCATTCGTTGCGCGATGGCTACCTGGAGCAGTCGGGAGTGCTAAGCCATGAGAGTGCTAACCGGCTGTCATATGGCCCATTCCCCGCCGGGCTCACTAGTCCGATTTCGTTCAAAGCACTCGTGCTGGAGCATTGGTGTCGCCGAATGAGCGCTCAAGTTGATAACGCTGATCAATGGTGAAGGCGTGTTCCAAATGAGAAAGTTTTGATGGAAAAACTACGGGTAGCTATCAACGCTCAACTTTTACCGGACGGTCCATCGGGCGGTATTGCAACCGTGCTGCGTGCTTTGGCTGCGCTCACTGATTTAGACGATGGGTTCGAAGAATACGTTTTTATCGCACCATTCGAAGATCCAGAGTGGATGCGGCCTATGCTCCCACCAGGGCAGCGCATCGTGCGCGGACCGGAGTGGATGTCCTCCGAAGCGTGGAATATTGACCATCTCGAACCATTCAAGCGAAGACTTGGTCCTTTGCGTCCAATGGCCCGTGGAGTTAAACGCTTTCTGGCCGCTACAGCACAAGCGACGGTCGGGGCAGTTTCGGTCGAACCTGACTTTGCTAAGCAATTCGCACCTGTCACGAGTCGGGATTTTTTTGAGAGCTTAGGCTGCGATGTGATTCATTTCCCGTTTCAATCTTTCGAAGGGTGCGGTGTTCCCAGTGTTTATAACCCTCACGATTTGCAGCATCTTCACCTTCCTGAATTTTTTACGCCTGCAGAGATCTCGCGTCGCGAGCGCGTCTATCCGGCTGCCTGTCGTGCGGCACACACGGTGGTGGCCGCATCGAAATTCGTCAAGCGCGACATAGTCGAGCGTTACGGCATCGAACCCAAAAGAGTGCAGGTAATTCCGTGGGCCCCACCCTCTTTGCCGGTAGTCTCGGCGGAAGCTGATGAGACTATCTCGCGAACGCTCCAAAGAAAGTATGACTTACCGGCTGGGCCATTCGCGCTTTACCCTGCGATGACCTGGGAGCACAAGAACCACCTTCGACTGCTGGAGGCGGTGGCGTATCTGCGCGATAGCGAAGCGTTGGATTTGCGCGTCATCTGTACGGGCTTCAAGACTGACTTTTGGTCGGCTATTGAGAACAGGCTGAAGCAGCTAGGTCTTAGCGAGGTCGTCAATTTTCCAGGGCTGGTCCCGATTAATGAGCTCAACGCACTCTATCGGGCCGCGCAGTTTGTTTTTGTGCCTACGCTGTTCGAGGCAGCAAGCGCTCCAGTGTTTGAGGCGTGGCAGCACAGTGCGCCGGTCGCTTGCTCGACGGCGACGTCGTTGCCCGAGCAGGTGGCTGACGCGGCCTTACTATTCGATCCTCTCTCGGTGAAGGAAATCGCTTCAGCGCTCGCCCGCATGGCTACCGACTTGACCTTGCGCGAAGATTTGAGACGACGTGGAACGCTCCGGTTGAAAGATTTCAGTTTGGAGCGTACGGCCAAAACTTACCGCGCGGTTTACCGCCGAGCTGCCGGACGAACGCTTAATGCGGAGGATCGCCGGCTTCTGGGTTGGGACGAGCTGAAAAGATCCGGAAAAGAGATCGAGGTACAGGGATGAGTAACCGACGCATCCCTGTGGCTGCTCCTGTGTTAGCAGGCAACGAGAAAGCTTATGTGCTCGACTGCATAGAGTCGTCGTGGATTTCATCATGCGGCAAATACGTCGAGAGGTTCGAGAGCGCGTTTGCTGACTTCTGCGGAGTCCGCTATGCAGTCTCGTGCAACAGCGGAACTGCGGCCCTGCACGTCGCACTGCTGGCACTTGGCATCGGACCTGGCGACGAAGTCATTGTCCCGACTCTGACCTTTGTCGCTACTGCCAACGCAGTAACCTATTGTGGTGCCCGGCCGCGGTTCGTCGACATCGAGCCGGATACCTGGACACTTGATCCCGCTCTGATCGAAGCGAAGATTACAGCGCGCACGAAAGCCATCCTACCGGTGCACTTATATGGGCACGTGGCGAACATGGACGCCATAACCGAGATTGCACGAAGGCACAAATTGTTTGTTGTGGAGGATGCCGCGGAAGCGCACGGCGCGGAGTTTCGTGGGCGGCGAGTTGGTTCGCTCGGCGATGCGGCAGCCTTCAGTTTCTACGGCAACAAAATTATCTCGTGCGGAGAAGGCGGCATGGTGGTGACTGACTCAGAGCAGCTCAGTCGATACGCGGCATTACTCCGCGGCCAGGGTATGGCTTTAAAACAACGCTACTGGTTCCCGATCATTGGTTATAACTACCGGATGCCAAATCTGACTGCGGCTGTCGGCCTCGCGCAACTCGAACGCATCGATTGGCACCTGACTCGCCGGCGAGAGGTTGCATCGTGGTACCGGGATATCCTGCGTGACGTGCCGGGCATCGCGTGGCAAGCCTCAAGGGAGGGCATGGCAAACGTTGACTGGTTGTTCACGATTATTCTGGACGAGTCAATTCGTGTGAACCGCGACGACCTAATTGCCAGACTCTCCGAGCGCGGAGTCGAAACTCGTCCAGTCTTTTACCCGATGCACGTCCTCCCGCCATATCAGGAGATGGGAGAAGAGGACGGTGAGTTCCCTGTCGCCGAACGCATCGCTGACACCGGGCTCAGTTTGCCTACCTGGGCGGGATTGCGGCACGAGGATGTAGTTTTCGTTTGCGATGCGCTCCGCGAATGCATCGATGAGGCGAAGCTCGCCGATCTAAGACCTGAATTTTGCGGCAAACTTATTTGAATTCGAATGGAGGAGATCAGGGATAAATGAACTCGACGATAATTAGACGAAGCGCAAGTAGCCTTGCGATCCTTAGCGCCACAGTTGGTCTGCTTATTCTTACTGCCTGCGGAAGTGGAACCGGGGAAAAGGTAGCAAGCAATGGCGCGCAGGCCAATGCGGCGTCTGACAATCAGGGCAACGCAATCGCGGTTAGTAGCGCCAGTCCAACAACATCGGGAGCGACGACTACGGGCAACGCATCGCAGACTGGTGAAACCCAGAAACGGAGTACTCGAGACAACGATAACCGTCAAGCCGCTAACCTTCCCAATCCCCAAATCGGTACTGGAGGCAGCGACTTTTTTCTTTTCACGCAAGCACGCGGAGTACTGGGTGCGGACGCCGAATTGAAGGTAGAAAACATCACGATTGATGTTAAAGCTGGCGTCCTGACATTGAGCGGCACGGTCCCTAACGCTGAACAGAAGTCGAAGGCTGAACAACTCATGCGCGCCATCGGCGGTGTCAAAGAAGTAAAGAATCGACTTCGGATCTCAAAATAATAAATGACCGAAGTCGGGCTCAAGGCCTGAAGATTAACCCGCTCAAGAATTGAGTGAATTAAGGGAGATATCATGAGATCGAGAAGAATCCAATCTTTCAGTTTGTTCCTCTGGATGATGGCGGGGGCGGTTTCTCCGACCATCATCGCTACGGCGCAGGAGAAAGAGAAGCCGGGTACTACTATTGACGCCTGGCGTCAGGCACTTCCTCCTGAGACCGAGGCCCAAAGATCGGTCGAAGAAATCCCTGCCGCGGTCCCGTTACCGTCAGATGATGAAACCCAAAAGACCCTGCTTTCTCTTGAACGGAGGTGGATGGAATCGTTAAAGGTCGGCGACGCGGATTCGTTGAGCCAAATCATTTCAGCTAAATTCACATTTGCAAATCCACGTGCAATCGATGTCAAGGATAAGATCAAGTATCTGGAGTATGCCCTCCGCGACCTAAAACTAACTTCCTACGAATTTGATAAGACAACGGTCAGACTTTTTGGGAGGACGGCTACGGTGACCTCTCTGTTAAAACAAAAAGCCACTGTCGGGGGTGAGGACTGGAGCGGCCGTTACCTCGTTACTGACGTGTGGATTAGCCGGGATGGGAGTTGGCTGGTAGTGAGTCGGCACGAAAGCCCGTTGCCGGAACAAAAATAGTGGACCAATCAAGAAACCAGGAAGGGTTCACGAAGAAGATTCGGATGACTGTGTTTCGCAAGGCAGATTTACCCTACCCGGAACCGGCGTTGATGGGTTGGCCGTGGTCGGAAGATCCAACCGTCCTCCCAGCGACCCTTCCTGGTAATCAGGCATGGCCGCGAATCTCAGTAGTGACTCCTTCGTTGGACCAGGGAGAATTTCTAGAACGGACTATTAGATCGGTGCTGCTTCAAGGTTACCCGGACCTCGAGTACATCATCGTCGACGGGGGCAGCACAGACGGGAGCGTAGCGATCATCGAGAAGTATGCCCAGCACCTCGCTTACCACATCAGCGAGCCGGATCGCGGATATGTCCATGCTATTAATAAAGGACTGAAGCTAGCCACAGGTGAGATCGTATGCTGGTTAAACAGCGACGACTTTTATCTTCCCGGAACATTGCACACTGTTGCCGAAAGTCTCGCTGAGGGAAGCGGCCATGTCGCCGTAGTGGGGCATGTTCTGAAGGTTTACGTTGATGGGCAACCTCCACAGAAAATTATTGGGCAGTATTCAAGTCTTCACCGGCTCCTGAAATTCTGGCTCGGCTACCAAATGCACCAGCCATCAATTTTCTGGCGACGCGAAGTGTTCGAATCGACCGGCTATCTTAACGAGGAACGGGATCTGATCGCTGACTTCGACTATTGGGTGCGGATAGCAAGGCAGTTTCATTTCAATAACGTCGATCGCATACTCGCATGCGCAACACATCACGCGAGAGCGAAAACGTTCGACGGCTGCCTTGGTTATCACCAAGAGTTAATGAGGCAGGCAAGGAGTTATTGGGGGTCACCGTTCTCGCCTCATTACTGGTTTCTGGCGGCTTCGATGCTGAATTTTTTCTTTCTTCGACGGCACCTTCAGCCGAGAATTACCATAGGGAAGAGTTACTGCCGCGTGATCGAGCATCGGCTCAGAACGTGGATGTTGGGGAAGCCTAAGAGTGCCTGAAGAGATTGAAATGCTGACCGTCTCGGTCGTCGTCCCTGTCTACAACGGCGGGGAGACCATAGGTCCTGCAATTGAGCACCTCCTTCGTCAGTCACTCCTGCCAAAAGAAATCATCGTGGTGGACGACGGATCGACGGACCAAACGGCAAACATCCTAAGGAGTTTCGGTAACCAGATAAACGTCCTGTCAAAGACCAACGGCGGGCCAGCTTCCGCGCGAAACGAGGGAGTTCGTGTGGCAAGCGGTTCGCTCATCGCTTTTACGGACAGCGACTGCTTCCCACATGAAGACTGGCTCCAGGAGTTGGTAAAGGGATTCCATTCTCTCGAGATAGACGGTATTGGAGGCACGGTGCGCAGTGCGGTCACTGGATTGCTGGGTGACTATGTGGATCTGCACGGTTGGATGAATCCCCGATACGGAAGCGACGGAAGGATTCTCTGCCTCGTGACGGCAAACGCCTGTGTTCGACGCGATGCCCTTCTTAGGGTGAACCTGTTCGATGAGAGGTTCCGCAAACCTGGAGGTGAGGATACGGAACTCTCGGTTAGGTTGAGGTGTATGGGCTACAAGTTTGCCTTTGTCGAAACAGCAGTGGTGCGACATCGTCATAAAAGGACCATCCGAGACTACCTCAAAACTATCGCGAATCACGGTGAAGGACAATATATCCTTGACACACTTTGGCCACAGCAAATCTCGAAAGGGAACCCTCGGAAGCAGATTGTGCGAAGCGCGGCTGGCGTGGGCACAATGCTGAGGTTCTACGTATCCTATCGGCAACAACACGGTCGAAAGAGAGCGTTCCTTTTCTCGTTGCTGGACCATTGTCAATACGTGGCGCGCATTTGGGGCTACCGTCGGGGGAAACAAAACGTTTCTTCCGCTTCGCTTCAAAATCCTTTAACACTGGATCCCGGCAGTGTTGTCTACTCCAGCGAACACTTGGGAGTCGATTCTACTTTACTGCCGAATCCTGATACAGGTAATTAAAGTGGCCAGAAGAATTTTTATTTTGTAGAGGAACCAGAAACTTGCGGAGGGAAGAAGTAGCGATTAGTGAATAGACCGGGTTTTCGGAGTTGAGAACTCCTCCGCTGAGAACAACCTCACGAGATGAACTGAAGCAGAAAATTAAAACACAAAAGATGAGTTTCTGCTCGTTCCCAGCCGTAACCCTTTGCCCTTCGATGCAGTGCCTGTGCTGGTGTTATACTACTCTCATCCCCCATTTTAATATCCCCCGCCCTTAGGTCGCGCGCTCGCGCTGCAATCACTTCATTGCCTCAGGTTCACCCCTGTGAAAGGAGGTATGACAATGGACAATGACAGAGAAACGCAAGAGTCAAAAACTGACGGCGGAGGCACTGGACGAGCAACGAGAGTGGCTGCGTGTCACCCTCTCCAGTATCGGCGATGCCGTGATTACTACCGACATCAAAGGCTGCATCACGTTTCTCAATCCTGCCTGGTTACCTCAAAGTAACTGCAGTCACAGCAGCCTAGCTCTTGTTCGCTGTTTTAACTTTACGGTCGCATTAGTAATGCACTAACAGTGCCCGACCCTGGTGTTGCAGATTTTGATGAAAGCTAAGCTTCCCACCCCTGAACCGTCCGAAGCCCGGTCTGCAATTTGGTGGCTGCGGTGGCCGGTCATATGAAACGCGCGGTCGCGGAAGTTGCCGGTATTCAGTCCGGCGGCATCGATAATGGTCGCATTCGGCCCTGATGAGCCGCCGCCCGTAATGGTCACTGTATGCAGGCTCGTGGTTATGTCCAGGTCACCCGTTGACGCGGCGTTCTCTTGCGTGGCATTGGTCCGGGTCAGGTTGTAGGTGGTCGCCGGTTGCAGGTTGATGATCACCGCGTCGGCACTGAGATTGGTGTTTGAAGCAATGATCGCGCCGCGCAAACTGCAATCGTTGGGTGCGGCGGTACAGGCCGTAGCAGCGACCGTATCGTCCGTTCGATCGACAGCGAACGTTGTTGCGAGTGGCAGAAGTAGGTTGGAAGTTTTGGGAACCGCCCGCGGAACTGCTATATGTTGGTTAGATGAACTCGAAGATGCGCTATGGGTGTACCTTAGAGATGCACCGACTAACACGCTGAGAGTTAATAGCGAGAGGGCGACTTTTCTTTTCATTGTTATGCTCCAACCTAATTGACTTATCCAGTTGTTCTTACCCACCCATAAAAACCGATGGTCAATCTGGGTGGTGTCGTATTTCGAGTTTCATACAAAACGATCCACCAAATCACACGAAATCGCACTAAACGATTTCGTGTTGTTTCGTGTGATTTCGTGGATCGTTTTTGCCGACTCTCCGCGAGGGGAGAGACACCGCAGAGCGGCGTTGCACAAAAAGTCGAGAGGCGTGGCAGGCAGTTACGCTGCCGCCCGCTCCGCGGGCTGACACGGCCTAAGAACTTCCATTTCGAAGATCCAATACTTTCTAATATACCGAATATTTACCGGGTTCAGTGTAGGACGCTTTATCAATTACTCGTTCCGCATCGAAGATTGTGAGATCGGCATCTGCGCCGGGACGAAGACGGCCTTTAGTTTTCATTATCGGAACGCGGCGTTCCAGTCGCTGTGCAGGCATCAACGTCATCTTGCGCAAGGCGTCCATCAGCGTCAGCGTTTTGGTCTGGCGAACGTAATAGCCAAGAATTCGCGAATAGGTCCCTGCAGCTCGCGGATGTCCCTTCCCATCCTTCAGAATGCCGTCGCTGGCAATCATCGTTAAGGGATCGGCAACAGCGCTTCTGACGATTTCAGGTTTCATTGAATGCAGCGCTACCAAGCCACCTTCCTTCCGATAGCGCACAAAGCTTTCCGCCGTGAGCCGTTCACCGGTGGCCACCCATTGCAGATCTTTGTAGTCGATACCCAACTGTCCCCGCCAATCGCCGTCAAAGATTGCAGAGTCAAGCCTGGTCATACCTGCGGTGTAGGGATAGCACTCCGTCGTGATATCTATCCCGCGCGAACGAGCTTCGCGGATCATTTCCAAAACCAGCGGAGTGTCGTCGAAAGCCATGCTGGTTATGTGTACAACGTGCAAGGGAGCACCGGTTAAGGCGGCCGCCGCGCTTCGCATCCGAGCAGTTCTGCAATGCGTTCGCCCGCAGCTGTTTGCAACTCATCGATATCCACGAAGTGCTTTGCCGCATAGCTCATTGCTGCGACAACTTCTGGACCCATCAGCGAAGCGCTTAAGAGAGTGTAGGTGCCCGCCGCGTTAATAAAAGTTCGCACACCCAGCTCCCGATAGAAATCACGTTCGCTGCAGGGTGACAAATCTTCTGCGGGTTGACTCTGGGACGAGTTATCGGGAGATGGCATTTCCCGCATAATATACGAATAGTTCGTCGCGGTCGGAAAAGATGCGTCGATGTGCCTTCTTAGATCGGTTTCGAGATGAATTTCGGCAAAATCTCGGCACAAACGATCCATTGCAGCCCGTAAACCAACGCTGAAAGCGTTCGCCACTTGCAGCCCAGGGTTGCGCTTTGGCAACCCTGGGATCGCGCATTTTGATTTTGGTGGAAAGACGCAACCCTGAAAGGGTTGCGTCGCCGTGCACCGAATAGCAACCCGCCATCGCAACTCCTTCAGAGTTACCAGGGAAAAAATGTGAACTTTATTCCCCAGGGTTTCAAAGCAAACCATGGGCTCAAATTAGCCAACGCTTTCAGCGTTCTTTTCGTGTGACAAAATAAATGTGAGCGGAGACTGTTTTAGAAATTGAGCTTCAGCGCGAACTGGATCAGCCGGGGATTGTTGCTGGTTGACGTGATGCGGCCGAAATCGCCGGGATTAAGAATTTCTCCAGTGTTTTGATCCGGAAAGGCGGCGTTGAGGTTGCTGATCGGGTTGTCGAAGTTGACGTGATTGAATAGGTTGAAAAATTCGGCTCGGAACTCGATGTTCCTGGATTCACCAAACGGAAAGCGCCTAATGATCGAGAAGTCCACGTTTGTTTGTCCCGGCCCGCGCAGGACGTTGCGGCCCACGTTGCCGAGATCAGTTCCGGTCGCGCCCGCGACGGCTGTTCCGTTTGAGCTTGGTATCAGTTGACCGGTTTGTACGACGGGCCGGACGAATGTGAAAGGGTTGAAGAGGTATCCGGGCGGGACGTTGCTGGTCGCCGTGTCGCGCGTCGCGCCGGGCGCCCAGTTTGGCCGGGAGAGGCCGCTGTTTTGCCCGAAATAAAACGAGCCCGCGGCGGAATCCACGATGTCAAACGGCTGACCTGACATAGCGGTGATGATGCCCGCCACCTGCCAGCCGGACAGCAGCAACCGTCCGGCGTTTGACCGCGCCGCGACAGCCGGGCGCGGCAAGTCCCACAGGTAGCTCAAGACGAAGCGGTGCGTGCGGTCGAAGTCGGAGATGCCGCGGTTCGCGCGGTCATCAAACTGGTTGCCGAGGATGGTCGACGTGTCAATTTCTCCCTGGCCTGAGGCGTTGTCGAGTGACTTCGCATAGGTGTACGAAGCGAGCAGTTGCAGCCCTTTAGAGAGCCGCTGCGTCAGGCTCATCTGTAGCGAGTTGTAAGCCGACTCGGCGGTGTACTGAAACTGCTGAAAGCCGGCGATGTCGGCCCCCTGATATGGCGCTCGCAGCGTGGCGTTGTCAGGCGTGTTGGTGGTAATCACCTGTCCGGTCACGGCATTGACAATCGGCTGTTGCGTGCTGGCAAGCCGCGCCTGGTTGATGCGGACGTTGCGGAACAGGTTGTGCCCGCGTGTGCCGACGTAGGCGACTTCGAGCAGCAGGTCCTGCGAGAGCGCATACTGAAGGCTGGCGTTGTAC
>JBPCKD010000060.1:0-51034 GCA_051004635.1 Pyrinomonadaceae bacterium | reverse complement strand
CATGTCATGAATGATCATGTTCATGTTGGCCATGGCCCAGGTGCCCGGTTCGTTTTCCTGGCCGTAGAGTTTGAGCGGTGCAAATTTGGAGTGCGCCGACCTGTCGGCGCTTTGGCCCGTCACGGCTTGGCGTGACGATGGTTGGGTAGACTCAAGCGAACCGTGGTCGCGACTGGTCGCGACCGGCGAAAGCGGTGACAGGTCACCGCACTCCAAGGAGTTGCCATTTGCCAGCTTCATCTTTTCCTGAAGCACCAGATCACACTTGATGAGCAAGCCGGCGGAACCACAACAAGGATCATAGATTTCCATGCCGGGTTCGGGATCCATGATGCGAGCCATTACGAGCCCAACCTCGGCGGGCGTGTAGAACTCGCCCGCGCTCTGGCCGCTGCCCTCGGCGAATTTGCGGATCAGATATTCGTAGCTGCGCCCGATGATGTCCGGCTCGACATCCGAGAGACCAAGCCGCTTGGCGCTGATTGCTTCGATGAGATTCGAGAGGCGGTCGTCGTCGATGTCGCGCTGGCCGTGAGTCATTGCGTTGAAATCCACGCGGTCGATGATGCCCTTCAGCAGTGGGTTGGCATCGGCAATCGCGCGCATGTACGTCGTGAGTTGTTCACCGATCTTTGTTGAGAGCGTGCGAATGACTGACCAAACGAGATCATCCGGGTTCTTCGGTTCTAGGGGCAGGAAGAAGCGGACAAGCTGCTTGTCGTGCTTCACCAACTTGAAGGCTTTGGCGCGCGAGCCAACTTCCTTCGCAATGCGGTTCAACTCATCGTCGAAGACATCGCACAGGCGCTTGGTAAAGATGAGTGGGAGGATGAACTCTTTGTACTTCGGCGCATCCTTCGCGCCGCGGATGCTGCACGCCGCATCCCAGATCCAGCTTTCCAGAGACTTATCTACTTCTTTAACAACTCTTGCTTTTTGCTTCGGTTCATCCTTCGTGGTTGAGCCTAAGCCTCCATTAGAAGCCGCACCGCGAACCTTGTGCTGTTTGGTGGATTTCTTTTTGTCCGGAACCGGAATCTTGGTGAGTTTTATTAGTGCCATTGTTACCTAAGTGCTAAGTGAAAACGTGATGACCGCACGGGAAATACAGTCAGACGTCTCGGAGTCGGGCGTCGGGCCTAGCTAGGCCGTTGATTTGAAGCGCACTCGGGTGCGGCGGCCGTTTAGTTTGAGCCCGGGTATTCTGCCCTACTCTATGCAAGATTTCTAGCATGGCCCCTTTGCGATGGCTGATTTCGCCTAGAAAGCGGCGGCGCGAGAAGCCGCCGCTTCGCTGTTTACGAGAAAAGTAAGTTGTTCGCGGCGCGATTCCGGGGCAGTAGCCCGACCATGAGGCAGGGCGTTGGTTCGAGAGTGGCTATGCTCTGGATGACTGGGGTCGGCCTAGTGCCGAGCCCTCCTTAACAGTTGGGCTACTGCCCGAGCAGTGATCGTGCGGCTCTCCGCGGCAGAGCGAAGTCGTGATCCGTTTACTTGAAGATGTAGTACTATGAGCGCGCGGAACAGCCCCCAAGACTAATCCGCCAAGGGTTTCCAAGTAATGCGTCATTTCGTCGCGCGGAGCATCATCGCCATCCTGCTCGCGCTCCAGCTTTCAAGTTCGTGTGTCGTTTTCGGCCAGGGCGAAGTTCGCCAACGGCGTTCTCAAACACAAACCGAACCGGCAAAGACCACTGTCCCACTGACGGATCAATGGAAGTCACCAGCCCAGGGTGTGGTTTCCCTCGCCCCTTCAACCGCTCTGCTGGACTCTAAACAAGAACCTAATATTCGCGTTGCGCTCGCAACTGACGTGCGGTCGGCCACAATCTCGACCACGGGACATTTGATGAACGCCACTGACGAGGCAACGCTCGTGTTAATGGACGTCACTCGCGTACGCGTCGAGCCTCGTCTACTCTCGCCACTTTCCTCCGGTAATTCATCGCCCCTCGCAAGCCGCGATGCATCGTTTAGATTGCAGATTGTGGGACTAGCTTCCCGCACCGAAGCAGAGGAAAGATCCGGAGACGTGCGCGAACTTGTCGGCGAAGCTCCTCAAGTGGCTTATGACACTGAGGCAAAAACGTGGACCCTCCTCCTTCGTTCGGGACGTCCGCGGATTGAGGCGGATGAAATGCGTGCGCGTTTAGAAGACGCCGGCTTCGATGTTACGGTTCTTCCAGTGACTGGCCCATCTTCTACGGCTGGTTCGTCTTCTCTGCTCGCGAAGAGCCAGGCCTCGGAAGGTCAGGCGAAAGGTCAGCCGCAGGTTCAGCCTCGGCCCTCTAATGCAACCATCACAAATAGTGTGCGTCCTGTTGCCCGTTTCAGCTCGCCTTCGCGGGAAGTGGTGGCGTTTGCTGCCAGCGCCGGGCGGCTCTTTAGTTCCAGTGCTCCGGTTACGTTTGCCAGCGACGATGAAAAAGCTCCGGTGCGTTTTAATGATCGGCCATATCGCGGGCGCATTGAAGTGTTTGCAAACACGCGGGGTGCGCTGACTGTTGTTAACGTGCTCGGACTGGAGGATTACGTCAAAGGCGTGGTGCCCAACGAGCTTTCCGCAGGTGGTTTTCCACAAATGGAAGCACATAAGGCGCAGGCGATCGCGGCGCGGACCTATGCCCTGCGCAATCGGGGCCAGTTTAGTTCGCAGGGTTACGATCTTTTACCGACCACGCGAAGCCAGGTTTACCGCGGCCTTACTTCGGAGAACTCCCTTTCGTCACGCGCGGTTGATGAAACCAGAGGGCTGATTGCAACTTATGAGGGCGAACCGATAAATGCCCTCTACACCTCGACATGTGGCGGCCGAACTGAAGACTCGGAAAACATTTTCAACGACGCAGTTTCATATCTAAAAGGTCGTGAGTGTGCTGCCGAAGGCCGTGCAGCCCTCGCTCCTTTCAAAATCAAAACAACGCGAGAGCCTGCCGAACTCAAGGAGGAACAAAACGTTCCCCTGGCCCGCGACGTGGCCCTGCTGAGTCTTCAGAATTTTAGCTCGCTGCGCCCGAAAGTTAGCGACTCATGGGCGTCGGACGAGGCCCCGGTTTCAGAAGTTCGTAGTTGGCTCGCTTCGGTTGCGCGGCTGACCCACCAGATAGCACCGACCGTTACTGAAGAAGTGAATCGACCGCCGGCGTTTGCAACGGCGCTGAGCACGGCCGCCTTTGGTGAAAGCCGCGGCAGCACGCTCCTTAACGATGCTGACGTCGAATACCTTCTGGCAATACGCGATGCCGCCGATGTACCCGCGGCCAACCGCGCCGATGTTGCATTCCTTATTCGTGACGGCTATCTGCCGGTTTTGCCCGATGCAACTCTGCGTCCCCGTGAGCCACTGTCTCGCGCTCGCGCGCTTCATTCGATTGCGCGCATCCTGGAAGCGCGTGCTTTGTTACAACTTCAGAAAGGAACTGCCCGGCCAACGTCAGAAAACAACCTGGTTTTGCGAAGCGTTAAGGGGAAGGACGTGCCTGTAAAGATTAGCGACGACGTTTTTTTATTTCGGCAGATCGGTGAAAACGTCTACCCGGTGCGTGCGGTGGCTTTGGTAGGCGGCGAACCAGTGGTGTTTCATGTGAATGCGGCGGGTGAAGTCGACTATCTCGAAGTGAGACCTGCGCCGAATGGCGCTGCCGCGGACCGCTTCTCGCCGTTTACAAACTGGACTACCGAACTGTCACTAGGTCAGGTTCAGGCGCGTCTGAGACGTTATGCCGGCGGGATTGGATCGCTGACCGACTTACGGGTTATCTCTCGCGGTCGCTCGCAGAGGGCCATTGATCTTGAACTAGTCGGCTCGAATGGAACTGCACATGTTCGCGGCGGACGCATTCGGTCAGCGCTCGGGTTACGCGAACAGCTATTTGTTATCGAGCGCAACTATAACGAAGATGGACGCGTCGCGGGCTTCACTTTCCTTGGCCGCGGCTGGGGACACGGCGTCGGGATGTGCCAGGTTGGCGCCTACGGTCTCGCGCGCCAGGGATTTACATACGAACAGATTTTGAAGGCTTACTATACGGGCGTTGAACTGACCAAGATATATTGAGAAATGTAACGGCGCGTCAGGTAAGAATAAGTGCGGTGGCGACTATTGACTCTCAATAATAGTTACAGTGCGCGGTATCAATTTCGATTACCGGCTCCTCGCTCACATTGAAATAACCGTCTATCTGCATCATTGCCTGGGTGTCATTAGGCGGTGAGCATAGGGAGAGCCCACGCGCAGAAAGTACAGCAGCCCTTCGTGCCCCGCCGCGCGAGCTTTATCGGCAGCCTCGACCTCATCCTCTCCGATAAAATAATCGTTAGTTCCTAGCTCGATTGCCACAATTTCCCCTCTATGCTCCGGCTCAAGCTTCTCCGCCAACTCGTCCCTATACGTTTGCTTGGCGCGAGCAATTAGTTCGTTGGTCTGCTTTTGAACTGCTTTAATCACCGTGTCAATAGCCTCATCACAGCAAGCTACCCAATCAGCTTTTGCAAAAGGAGCAAAGCCACCCGGATTGGCCGAGAAATCATGCTCTTGAATAGTCACTTCTTCGCCATGTCTTGGACACACACGCACCTCTTTCGGCAGAGTCTTAATCACCTCCCGGATTCTCGGAATCGAACTGAAATCAGATGGATCGATAGGTCTTCGTACTTTTGCCATAGAATGCCATTCTCCAATATGCAGTATTACACCGGACTCGGTTTTTCCCGAGCGCTACTGACGTGGGAAGTCCAACCGCCTGATGAAAGAACTCATGTATGCTTGCACACCTGGCTGGTGCTCAGACTCTGTGTATTGTTGCCCGTCTTCTGTGATAGATTCCCGCTGAAAGCCGCTTGGAAATAAAGGAAGTTGTATGGCCTCAAGGATTGAACCGCTCTTAACAGTCGCCGACCTGGACGCCTTCCCTGACGACGATGGAAACCGCTATGAGCTAATCGAAGGAGAGCTATTCGTGTCACGCGCTCCGGGTATTCCACATCAACGTGTTCTCCTTAATCTCATGATTGGCCTTAGCGATTATCTTAAGACTAATCCGATTGGCATCCTCGTTCCCGGCGCTGGGGCGATCTTTAGCGATTACGACGCAGTGATCCCTGACCTGGCTTTTGTTCGTAACGAACGATGGGATCAAGTCGTCACCGGCGTGAAGTTTACGGGTGCGGTGGATCTAGTTGCGGAAATCCTATCGCCGGGGGCAGCAAATCGCCGGCGTGATCTCAGTGCTAAGCGTCAGCTTTACGGAAAATACGGCGTGAAGGAATACTGGATCGTAGACAATGAGAATTTATCTATTTCGATCTTTCGTCTCGAAGGAAAGACGCTGAACGAGATGGCTACCCTGACAGGCGACGACGGACTTACCTCCACTATCCTTCCTGGTTTTCAGTTGCAAGTAAACGCAATCTTCAACCTTTGACCCTGTCGGTCCCAACTCGGATGCGTTTCTCACGCAACCAAATCATCGGGGCGCTAATTCTCCTCGCAGTCATCTGGGCGGTAGTTCTCTACCGCATGTTATTCTCTCGCGCGTGAGCGCAGGTAAACCTTTCAATTCCGTGATCGCGATCGTCGGTCCAACAGCCTCGGGCAAGAGCACGCTGGGGATCGAAGTCGCGACGCATTTGGGCGGCGAGATCATTAACTGCGATTCTGTCCAGGTCTACCAGGGCATTCAGATCGCAACTGCCAAAGTGCCCGTTGAGGAGCGCAAAGGCATTCCTCATCACCTGATTGATTTTGTGCCGCCTGAAATCAACTACACCGCCGGTGAGTGGGCACGCGAAGCAATCGCAAAGATCGAGGATATTGAGAGCCGGGGCTTAGTGCCGATACTGGTAGGTGGGACAGGACTCTATCTGCGCGCGTGGCGCAATCCTTTCTTTCCTAGTCCGCAAACGGATGAAGAGGTCCGCCGGCGAATGAATAGGATTCGCGAAAGTCGAGGCTCCGAACATCTGCATCGGGTTCTACAGCGGCTGGATCCAGCAACTGCGGCCGAGCTCTATCCACGCGATTGGCCTCGAGTGCAACGTGCTATTGAAGTTCGATTGCAAACCGGCCGGCCGATGTCCCAGCAAAAGAGTGACCGGCCGGACCCGCACGAGAGCGCAAGGCGGCTTCGCCTGTTTGTTTTGAATCCTCCTCGCGCTGAGCTTTACCAGCGCATAAATGAGCGCGCGGACCAGCATTTTACCGCCGGATTGGTAGAAGAAGTTGAAGCGCTGCTGGCCCAGGGTGTACCCGCAAATTCGAATGCGCTCGGAGCCCACGGCTACCGGCGAGTGGTGGAATACCTCGAAGGCAAACGGGATCTGCCGAGTGCGATTGAACAAACAAAACAGGACGTGCGTAATTACGCGAAACGGCAGTTAACCTGGTTTCGCCGTGAATCCGGTGCAGAGTGGCTTGAAGGCTTTGGAGAAGATCCAGGGCTCGCGAGCTCGGTTGTGGAGATGCTTCAAAGCACTGTTCAGTTAATTCCATCGACTAACTTTGAACTGACCTAATAATCCTTGTCACGGCATAGCCACTGTTGTACTCTGAGCACAGCCCCTTTACCCCTGGTCGAACTCTTCAAGGTCGTGATCCATGTCAGACGGCAGGCCTGCGCCACAAAACATCCAGGATGCGTTTCTCAACACCGTTCGTCGTGATAAAGCCATGGTAATGGTTTATCTCGTCAATGGCGCCAAGCTTAGCGGCCGTATCCGCAGCTTCGATAAGTTTTCGATCTTACTGGAATCCGGACCCCATGAGCAGTTGATCTTCAAACATGCCATCTCCACCATCTCTATAACCAAACGGATCAGCGGAGAGTTGCGAACGCAAGCTGCTTCCGATGAGGCGAGCGCGCCACCCACCAATCCGAACAATAAACCTGCCGACTCGCCGGAGCCATAACATTCCTTTAAACTCTTGTTCTGAAACTAATCAGAACCGGAAGGCGGACCGGGGAGCGCCCAGCCGCGCTGGGGTGGTGGTAGCGAGCGGGTCTTTCCGTTTATTGTCCATCTCGACCCGGTCGCTACCGCTCCCGGTTCCGATCTTGCAGAAGGGAACCGTTGGCAGGAACTTTTATCACGTTCGAAGGAATCGATGGGAGCGGCAAGTCCACCCAGCTGCGGCTGCTCGCCAACTTTCTCAAGTCAAATGGTTGTGATGTCTTATTGACGCGAGAACCCGGCGGCACTCCAGTGGGCAACCGTCTCCGGTCTGCGCTCCTTGACGCGCAGGAGGAGGTTGATCCGCTAACCGAACTGCTGGTCTTCGCTGCCGATCGTGCGCAGCATGTTCGCCGCGTTCTGCGCCCGGCGATCGAGTCGGGCCAGGTTGTTTTCTCGGATCGCTATGCTGATGCCACGGTAGCTTATCAAGGTGCGGGACGCGGCTTTGCGCCGGATTTGATAGCTGAAATCATCGGGTTGGCGACTGAGGGTTTGAGGCCCGATCTAACCGTATTATTCGACCTGTCGGTAGAAGACTCGACCGCGCGCACGCGACGCAGATTAAACGGCAAACAGAAAGGTGATCGGTTAGACGCTGAGACTGACGAATTTCACCAACGTGTGCGGAAAGCCTATTTGGCCATTGCGCGTGCTGAACCCGAGCGCATGAAGATTGTAGAAACAGGCCAGCCGGTCGAGGTAACTCATGAGCGCGTGAAGGAGATTGTCATACCTTTTTTACGAAGCCGAGGCCACTTGTGCGATGGTGACGCTGCCGGAGTGTGAGGAAATAGAATTCCATGCTGGATCAACTTACAGGTAACGAACGCGTAAAGAAATTGTTGAGGGCAATGCTCCATGCGTGCCGGATCCCCGGCGCAATGCTGTTTACCGGGAAAGAAGGCGTGGGGAAAAAACTCTTCGCCCTCGAAATTGCCAAAGCGCTCAACTGCCGCACGCCCAAGGGTGCTGAAGGTTGCGGTAGCTGCTCTTCCTGTAAGCGAATCTCCAGGTTTAATTACCCGCAAAGCAGTGACTCCGATGATTGGAAAGGGATTATCTGGACCGACCACCCGGACGTCGGGATGGTTACTGCCCCAAAGCGCGTATTGCTGGTCGAGCAGATGCGCGCGATCGAACGCGAAGCAAACTTCCGGCCCTACGAAGGGCGAGCGCGAGTGTTTTTGATAGATGACGCCGACAAGCTGAATGACGCGTCAGCAAATGCGCTTTTGAAAGTCCTGGAGGAACCGCCCCATACGTCTCACATCATACTGCTAACCGCGCGACCGGCAATGTTATTAGCAACAATTCGCTCCCGTTGTCAGATGCTCAGATTCTCGCCGCTCACCCCCAGTGAGATTGAGACGCATCTCCTGCAGAACAAGATCGCCGGCGCCGCGGAAGCGCGTACTCGGGCGCGAGTTGCGAGGGGTAGTCTGGGTCGAGCCGTTGACCAGGATTTCAGGGAGTTTACTTCCCAGCGAGAAGCGATGATTAAGGTATTGGAGGCGCTTGCCGCTCCTGATGATCGCATCCAGCTCCTCCACTCGGCGGAAGATCTGAATGCAGCACCGGTCAAGGACGAGTTTGAAACCCGGCTTGATATTCTGGAGACGCTGATCCGTGATGCGTGGATGCTATCAGTGCATGCACCAGCCGAAAGCATAGTCAACAACGATCTCCTGCCTCAGCTTGAGAGAATCAGCACGCTCCTTGACGGACGGCGACCTGCCGGTTGGATCTCGCAAATCGAAGAGATGCGCGAACAACTTATCGTCAACATCAATCGCAAGGCGTCTACCGACGCTTTATTCCTCACGATGGCCGCATCCTCGTCCTCAGCTCTTCCGCCGAAACGGCGTTTTTTAATCAAATAGCCCGCTTCCGTTCAGGCGGTCTCAGCCCCATCGCACAAAACAATCGCGCTTTGGTATAGTCAGCGAGATGATTCCTCAGAACTTCGCCGACGCCTTTGAGCGGGTAAAAGAACTCGAATCCATCTTCAGCCAAAACGAGGAACGATACCTTTCCGGGATATTCCGAGGCCCAAGCCCGGCTTGATTTCATTGACAAGTTTTGGATTGCTCTGGGGTGGGACATTGGCCACGAGAATCAAACTGATCCCTACAAGCAGGAGGTCAAGGTCGAGCGCGGCGTCGCTACAATGAATGGCGCAAACGCTCTGATTATGCTTTCCTGTCGCCCAACTTCCGCGACGTGCGTTTTTACGTCGAAGCTAAGAAACCGCATGCCGGGATAGACAACCCCGACTTTTATTTTCAAACAATTCGCTACGGCTGGAACAGTCACACGCCCATAGCGGTGCTCACGGACTTCGAAGAGCTGCGCGTGCTCGACTGCCGCTACAAGCCCGACATCAGAACCGCTATCGGGCATGCCGTACTCAAATACCACCTAAGATCATTGGCCTCACGACGACGAAGAGTATTCAGCTGATCTTTGACTCAAAGAGTTCTGTCTATGTAACAGATGCGATGTATGTATTTCGGGCTCCTAAAGGATGGGACCCTTGGCACCTTATCGCCATCATGCAGTCAAAGCTGTTTCTTTTTCTTTATCGGACCGCCAACCAAGGTGAGTCTAGGGTTATCCCGCAGATCAAGGCCTCGAAGCTTGAGACGTTGCCGATTCCTAAGTATGAACCGGCTAATCTAAAATGGAATCAACTCAGCGCCCTGATTTCGCATATGAGGAACGCTACTGGGCAACTTGGAGCGGTGCTGACGGAACGAGACAAGACATTCTACGAAAGCAAGTGTGCCAATCTCGACCGGCAGATCAACAATCTGGTCTATGACATCTACGACCTCACGCCTGATGAGATCGCCATCGTTGAAGGCTCTCAAGTTAGCGGTTAGGGGCCAGCGGTTCGTAATTCGTTAGTCCCAATTCTCTCTCGGCCGGCAATTGTCCAAGTTGGCTCATTGCGTTAAGCTACCTTGTAAGCTGGAGGCGAGAGCTATGGCAACCAATCTTTCCGACGAGATAGCCGCGAAGGTTTCGCTGCTGCCACCCGAACGGCAACGCGAAGCACTGTCCTTGATTGAACAACTCGCGGCGCGCGACACGCCGCGCGTTTCGCCCCTGCCGCGCGCGGAGCGCAAGTTGAAGGGCGCAACAGCGCAGGGCCGGTCGATCAGTAGCGAAGAGATACTCGAATCACGGCGCGAGATGTGGGGCGAGTACATGAGAGAGGATGAGACTTGAGCGTCGTCGCTGATACACACGCGATGATCTGGTACGTGGACGCGCCGCACGAACTATCTCCGGCGGCAACAGCGGCGATGGATGCGGCTGCGAACACAAGCGGCGAGTACATATTCATCTCTGCGATTACGCTTGTCGAGATGCGCTACCTTGTGGAGAAAAATCGAATCAAGGCGACGGTCCTAACGCGCGTCGAACAGGAGTTGGATGAACCTGACCCCATGATCGTCGCCACCTCAATCGACCGCAGGATCTCCGACGCGCTGCCTTCGATCCCGCGCGTCATCGTGCCGGACATGCCCGACCGCCTAATCGCGGCCACTGCTCTCTCTCTTGGGTTACCGCTGGTCACACGTGATACAGAAATTCGAAGGCTAACGAATGTTACCACTGTCTGGTAAGGAAATATCCAAACTAAGACTATGAAAACTCTAGAAGCGCAAGTGCCGGAAATACTCCTGGACGAAGTTATCGAACTGGCCGCGAAGCAGCACACCAGCGTGGATCAGATCGTGTCGCTGGCGCTAACAGCGCAAGTCTCTGCCTGGCGCACGCGCGAAAGCATTGCTTCGCGTGCTGGGCGCGTAGATTGGCAGAAGGTCGACGAGATACTCGCACGCGTGCCCGATGTGCCGCCGCAGCCTCATTTTGAAATCCTCCTAAAGCTGAACGAAGGCCAGAACCTCGGTACAAATTACGCAGGATGCGCTTCGTTTGGATTGACCCCGTGATTGGACTACTGCGAGGGAAGATGATTGCGGTGTAAACGATGTAATACTTATCACCACGGGGGCCTTGAGTCAACGGCTATGGGCCAGTGGACGTGTTTATGGTCCAAGCTTTAGCCTTGCGCTTTCCCAAAGCAGCAACCTGAAGGTTGTACTCTAAACAAGAAGGCTGCACTGGTTACTCAACCAGGGCAGCCTTCAGCGTTTACGAAGTGTTTTGTGCCTAGGTGATGCTCACCAGTTCGGGCTCTGCAGTTTCCTTTTTCGATGCAATTTCGCCGAGAAGTTTTTCAGTTTCCATGACAAACGCTTCGACGATGTCTTCGCCGGCGACTTTGCGCATCGGCACACCGTCTTTGAAGATCATGCCAACGCCGCGGCCAAACGTCACTCCGAGTTGCGAATCGTGAGCTTCGCCCGGACCGTTGACAGCGCAGCCCATAATCGAAAGGTGCAGTGGCTCCTCCACGTGGGCCAGCCGGCGCTCAATCTCCGTAACAATCTCGACGAAGTTGTCGACATCCAAACGCCCACAGGTGGGACACGCAACAACGGTAACGCCGCGCGTGCGCAACCCCAGCGACTTAACAATCTCCCAGGCCACGCGCACTTCTTCCTGCGGCTTCGCGGCGAGGGAAACACGAATCGTGTCGCCTATTCCTTCGTGCAGGAGAATGCCAAGGCCGATTGACGACTTGATCGTGCCGCCGAAAGCGGTGCCGGCCTCAGTTACTCCGAGATGAAAAGGATAATCAACCTTCTCCGCCAACAGCCGATAAGCTGCGACTGTGCGATGCACGTCGGAAGCTTTCAGTGAAATAATCGTGTCAGTAAAATCCAGGTCTTCCAGAATCTGAATGTGTCGCATGGCAGACTCGACCATCGCCTCGGGCGTCGCAGTGCCATACTTCTTCAACAGATCCTTTTCCAACGATCCACCGTTGACACCAATGCGAATCGGCACCTTCTGAGCTTGCGCCGCGCGGACAACTTCCACGATCCGCTCATGCTTACCAATGTTACCGGGATTTAGGCGAAGCTTGTCGATGCCTGCCTCGAGGGCCAACAGCGCCAGTTTGTAATGGAAGTGGATATCCGCGACGAGGGGAACGTCAGGCACTCGCTTGCGGATCTCTTTCAATGCAATCGCCGCGTCGTCATTGGGTACCGCCAGGCGCACAATCTCGCATCCCGCGCGTACCATCTCATCAATCTGCGCAACGGTTGCACCAACATCGGCGGTGTCGGTTTTGGTCATCGACTGAATGACGACCGGGGCGCCACCGCCAACCTGAACGTTCTTAATCTGAACTGCTTTCGACTTACGCATAAACAATTAATCCAATTGTAAAGCAAACTGTTAGTTTGCTCCGTGGGGAGCCAGGTCCTCGCCCAGATTTGCGACGCTAAATAAACAGCAAACTATCAAGCACCACAGCCGGGCTGCCCGGCTGGGGCGCACCTTTGCTTTACGCCTTCCTATTTCGCCGGCGTCGCCGCTGCGGGTGGGCTGCTTCCGCCGCGCCAGATTGATGCCTGTTTCAAAATGTCGTTGGTAATCACAAAGACCATCAAAAGAAGGACCATGACAAATCCAACCTGCTGAATTCGGTCGCGGACTCGCATTGAAAGTTTCATCCCAACCATCGCCAGCGCGCCTTCTATCAACAGGAGGAATATGGCTCCGCCATCGAGCACCGGAATCGGCAAGAGATTGAAGATTCCAAGATTCAGGCTAAGGAAAGCGAGCGTGGTAAAAAACCCGCTCCAACCAAATTTCTCCACTGCCGATCCGGCTGCCTTGTAAATTCCGACTGGGCCAGACAGTGTGTTGCGCGCGGAGCGCTGTCCGGTAAAAAACTGTCCCAGTGCTTTGCCGGTCAAGCGAAGTATCTGCAGATTGGTGTCAACTGCGTAGCGGGTTGCTCCCACGAGGCCCACTGCATGCAGCGGAATGTCCTCATCCGGCCGAAATCCAAGGCGCTCTCTTCCATCCGACAGCCTTCGGGGAGTTGCAGTGATATCGATCTGGCTACCGCCGCGATTGACAGTCAGGGTTATCGGCTGTCCCTTGTGTTCACGGATAAATTGAGTAACCTGTTCTGCGCTTCTAACTGGCTGCCCGGAGACTGCGATAATTCGATCTAAGGGTTGAAGGCCTGCCTCGGCGGCCGGCGTGTTCGATTCAACGTCTCGAACAATTACCGGCACGTTGCCATAGTCTGGAAGGAAATCCAGTACTCCAGCAGTCTCTCCTTCTTCAACATACGGTATCGGTGTAATGGTCAACGGCACCCGTTGGCCGTTGCGCTCGACGACTACAGGCAAAGGTTGGCCAGGTGAAAGGAGCGCCTCTCCACGAATGGTGTCCCATTTCGGATTCTCGATTCCGTTAAAGGAAACGATCCTGTCTCCGCGCTGCAATCCCGCTGCTTCCGCTGCGCCGCCACGCGCCATGCTGCTTACTACCGGCGCGGGAACAGCCGGCACTCCATACATCAAAGCGCCCGCCAGGGGAATCGCGAGCGCCGTGATCACATTCATGACGGGTCCGGCGAGCGCGACCAGAATTCGCTGCCAGCGGGGACGAAGATTGAACATCTCCTCCTTAGGGATATCTGTGGCGCCCTCGCCTTCGAGCGGCGCATTGGATTCGTCGCCACCCAGTTTTACGTAACCACCGAGAGGGATGGCGGAAAGACGATAATCGGTGTGGCCAAACTTCTTTCCAAACAAGCGCGGGCCAAAGCCGACTGAAAAAGTCTCCACCCGAATCTTGAAAAGCTTTGCGACTATGAAGTGGCCCAACTCGTGGATGACAACGGCGGATCCGAGGATAAAAATAAATGCCAGAGGGTATAACAGATAATTCATCTATGAAGTCTCTTCCTTATCTACCAGGATTGCTCAATTCAACGGACCTTTTAGACTCAAAAGCCATTACTCGGGTTGCCGTGATTGAGTTTACGCGGCGAGAAACGGCGCGTCAAACTGCCTTTTTCGGATAATCAGAACCGGGAGCTGTAGCGACCGGGTCCAGCCTGAAGGGCTGTCAGATAATAGCCGGTGGTCGCAGCGTAGCGCAGACCACCTCCCGCGACCGGGTTGCTCGCGAGCGGCCCGTCTCCTCCACCTTAACCCGGTCGCTACTGCTCCCGGTTCTGATGTGTAGGTTAGTTTGAGGGTTTAGCTTGCCTGCTTGCGAATCAGCAACCTGAAGGTTGTACTCTGAACTTTCGTCTCCAAGCTGCTCTTCAGGTCAATAGGGATGCAGGTTTGGCTAGCTTGAGTATCTCAGACGCCGCAACCAGGCGGGCCGAGCTGTCGGCGGAGAGTATCGCATCCAGGTTGGTGGCGGGTTGCGTGTCATGGCCGTCCATAACTGCTTCGATTACGCGCGCGATATCAGTCAAGCAAATGCGCTCTTCGATAAATGCCTGCACCGCTTCTTCGTTCGCTGCATTCATCGCGGCCGGCAGAGTGCCGCCCTCTCGCAGCGCGCGATAGGCGAGCGCTATGCAGGGAAACCGGTCCAGATCCGGAGGTTCGAAATGGAGCGCGGAGAGCGCTGTCAAATCAAGCGGCGGCAGTTCACATGCATGCCGCTCCGGATATGTAAGTGCATACTGAATCGCATGACGCATGTCCGTGACACCCATCTGCGCGATGACCGAACCGTCTACCAGCTCGATCATTGAGTGGACCACGGATTCCGGGTGGACCACGATTCCAATTTGGTCCGCCGAAAATCCGAAAAGCCAATGCGCCTCAATTACCTCGAGGCCTTTGTTCATTAGCGTAGCGGAGTCGATTGTAATTTTGGCGCCCATGTTCCAGGTGGGATGACGAAGGGCTTCCGACACAGTCGATTTCTGCATTTGCTCCCTGGTCTTCGTGCGGAAAGGTCCTCCTGAGGCCGTAAGGATTATTCGACGAACCTCAGAACGCTTTTCTCCACGCAGACACTGATGGAGCGCGTTATGCTCCGAATCAACGGGCAACAACTCGGCGCCTGATGCAAGCGCGGCCCGGGTCATCAACTCACCGGCCATAACCAGCGTCTCTTTATTGGCAAGCGCCACTCGCTTCCCTGCTTCCAGGGCCCGGAGCGTGGGCACAAAGCCGACTGCGCCAACCGTAGCCGAGACTACGCAATCCGCCTGGTGGTGCGTCGCCACTTCAATCAAGCCCGGTTCGCCGACGATGATGCGCGGGAGATTGATGTCCCTTTCAAAAAGCTGCGCCCGTAGATCGTGTGCGGCTTCGTCTGTATCAACTGAGACAAGCTCAGGCAAGTGGATTGCAATTTGATCCGCCAGCGTCCGGACATTGTGTCCGGCACCCAACGCGACCACACGAAAACCTTCCCCAGCAAGCGACTCGACTACACGCAAGGTGTTGCACCCGATCGAGCCGGTAGAGCCGAGTATTGAAATCCCTTTCGGTTTCATATTGGCGCCCATTTTAGGCTGCTACCTCAAGGATGACTTTCGGGATGAGTATTCGACCTTCGTACGGGTTGAGCAGCTCAATCGTCTGCCCCTGGTCATTCTGGTAAGAGGCGGCAGTAACCCGCCATGGCTGTCCATTTCGATAGACAAGGTCAACGCTGGCGTTGACCGTCTGGCGTTCGCCATAAACTTTCAGTTTTATCGTCGCAGTGCCGTTGTTATTGTTGATGTTGACACTTCCCGTAACAATGCTGCCAAAGTCCTTAATCTCGCCGATCTCCTGCTTCAATCGTTCATTCGTTCGCAAAAACTTCCTGGCTGTCTCCGCAGCATCACTGCGGCCGATCGAATAGAACGCTACGCCGATGATGCCACCAACAAAGACGACGACGATTAGTCCGATGACGAGCACGACCGCGGCAACAATGATGACGATCTTCTTAGTAGTCATGAGTTAACCAACGTGGACACTAAAATAGAGGTGCGCGAAATAGTAGAGTAGCGGCGCGTTGAAGAGCAAGCTATCCAAACGATCGAGTGCGCCACCGTGTCCCGGCAATATTTTCGCAGCGTCCTTCGCTCCAGCGCCGCGTTTTAACGCGCTCTCCGTTAGATCTCCAAGTATTCCCAGTGTGGTCATGACGGCGGCAAGCGGAAGCGCCCACTTTAGGGGCAGCTCCCGGAAGAACCAAAAATGTGCGACCGTCGCCAGCGCCAGACCGGCCACAACTCCCCCTGCCACACCCTCCCAGGTTTTTCCCGGACTAATCTTTGGGGCCAGCTTGCGTCTGCCAAATGCTCTTCCCACATAGTAGGCGCCTATGTCGGAACCCATTAGCACAAGGAAGAAAAATGACAGGAGGTGTGCAGACAATGTTTGGGAAAACCCAGTCCGGACCGCCACCAGATGACCACCAAGCAAAACTACATAAAGCACACCGAGTATCGTCGCACCGGCGGAGGCAATCATTTTTTCAAACGGGGCGCCTCGGAGGGTAGCGGCAACCAAAGTACCGATGGTCAGGATGAGCAACACCAGTATCAGGCTTTGCACGTCCAGGCGATCCTGCATCGGATTCGGAGTCGCGAAATAGAAGACAATGAACAGCGCCACCGACGCCAGATATCCCGCGGCGGCGTCCGCCTTGATGCCTTTCTTGCCGGCCAGAAGATAAAACTCGTACAGCCCGAGAACCATCGCGGTGGCGGCCAGCACGATGAAGAGCGGTTGTAACCAGGAAACCAAGATGGAGGCGATTAAAAAAGGCAGGAGGATAACGGCGGTGATGATGCGAGACATTCTGGATTTCAATTCAAAAATGAGAACGGGCTACTGTGGCGGTCTGTAGCCAACACCCCAAACCTGAAGAAGCCGGCGACATCCATTCTCAAAACCCTGCGCGAAATCGATGATCTGGAGCAAAGATAAAGTCCAAGAAAGTTGATCGTAGTCGCACGGCTGATAAAGGACTGGGACGATTCGTTCGGCATAGCGACGATCATTCAGCGCAAAGAGCACTTCTCGTTTCACCCAAATCGATTCGACTGAATTCGGCGAAAGCAGGACCACAAGCCAATCACATCGTTTCAGAGCTGCGCCAATTTCATCATGCCACTGCTGTGCGCCGATGATGTTTATTTCGCTGAACCATATCGGAATTCCATGTTGACGCAAGACCCCGGCTATCTCAGTCGCGAAATGCCGATCCAAACTCGAATGGGAAAGGAAGACTTCGTTTGGGAGAGGAACCATCTTCGTTGTGAGGCGCGCTAAGCTACGGCCTGAAGAGCTTGAGTAATTCGGTCAATGCCTTCTTCTTGTCTGCCGTAGGCTGGCAATTTGATCACATTCAAATGGTTAAGGATCCAAGGCAGCTTCTCAAGGGGCAGGTCATCCTCGGACCCAACGAGAACTGGTATTAGTCGTCTGCTGAAGTGTTTTGTGCTGAGAGCGTATTCTATTTCTCTGCGCACCATTGTTGAGTCAAGAGAGTCGGGTGACAAAAGAACAACCATTGCCTGCGACTCTTCTAACGCCTGTGCGATTTTTTTAGCCCAATTATCCCCAGGCAAAATCTCTTGTTCGTGATTCCAAGCTTCCAGTCCGGCGCGCTCCAATGCTTCGCCAAGCTTTTTAGCTAACGCCCGGGTTTCGTGCGAATGGCTGATAAAAACCTTCATAGTTTAGCAACACTCGGTTCGAAAAGGATTATAAGTGAACCGACCTCTCCGAGCTAGTACAACATGATCAACTCTCACGACTTAGAGTCTATGCTGCTGTCACTCATTAGCAACCAGCTTCAATCCGCCAAAGCGCCGGTCGCGTCGCTGATAGTCGACTATCGCCTCAAGCAGATGCACCCGACGGAAGTCGGGCCAAAGCGTCTCCGTTACGTAGATCTCGCTATACGCTGCCTGCCAGAGCAGGAAGTTGGAGATGCGCAGTTCACCGCTCGTGCGGACCAACAAATCCAGATCGGGCATTGTTCGGGTGTAAAGCTCGTTTGCGACGCGCTCTTCAGTCAACTCATCGGGAGCATTCCCTTCATCGACCAGGCGGCGCACGGCTGCGCGGCATGCGTCGACAATTTCCGCCCGCCCGCCGTAGTTCAAAGCCACCGCCAAAATCATTCCCGTGTTTTTTGCGGTGCGTTCGGTGGCCTTCTCTATCTCATTACGAACATTCTTCGCTAGCGCGCCGGTGCGGCCGATTGTTTGAAATCGAATGTTCTGCCGATCTATTTCATCGAGTTCGATCCGGAGATAGCGGCGGAGCATGCGCATCAGTGCGTCAATCTCATAACGCGGACGCTTCCAGTTCTCAGTGGAAAACGCATATAGCGTGAGAGCGCCGAGTCCTAATCGCGCGCCAGTATCAACCGCAGCACGGACTGCTTCCACACCCGCTCGATGCCCGGCAATGCGAGGTTGGGCCCTTTGCGCGGCCCAGCGCCCGTTGCCGTCCATTATGATTGCGACGTGCCGAGGCAAGCGATCCCAGGCAATTGATCCCAATAACCTCTCCTCGAGCGTTCCCGCTTTTATGAGTCCGGCAAAATCAGAAAGCATGTCGATATCCAGGCTGGCTAGTAACTTTCTCTCTTATGGGATCGTCGGCTATGAACGAGCGTTTACATTCTTGCTACAAGCATTCTTTGTGTCAACGAGACAATAGATCTGGGCAGAGTCCTAATTCACAAGAATAAACAAACGATCCACTAAATAACACTAAGCTCTGTTCGTGAAATTTCGTGTGACTTGGTGGATCGTTATTGATGACCTAACGCGCCAGACCTCAAATTCGAACGCTAGCATGGATCCCCAGCAGGCGGAGTCTCAGCCGATCACTCATATCGCACTGACCGGAGCGTCAACCCGCAGGCCGGCGCTGTCGCTCCGACCAGCGAACGGTCGCCTTCGTTGATCGCATTATCAACCAGCCCAAGGTCCATTTCTCCGCGACCGACGGCCAGCAGCGTACCCGCTATCGATCTCACCATGTAGCGAAGGAAACCGTCGGCGCTGACTATCATTTCGATCACCTGACATCCTGCACGTTCGTCCCACTGCCCATTGACCGTAAGACCTGTAATCGTTCGGCTCTTGGTCTCGGTATCAGATTGCGCTGAGGCAAAGGCGGTCCAGTCATGCAAGCCCAGAAACAACTTCCCGCTTTGACGCATGCGTTCAAGATCGAGCGCGCGCGCTTCGTGGTGGGCGTAACGAAGCCAAAAGGGAGACATAACCGGGCCATTAATCACGCGGTAGAGATAGGTCTTTCCCAGCGCTGAGTATCGGGCATGGAAATCATCAGCGACAACCCGGGCGTCAAGCACGCGCAGGTCTTTCCCGACGTTACCGTTTATGGCTGCACGAAGTTTCTCCGGGCTGATCGCTTTTTGCACGTTCACGCTAGCAACTTGCCCTTCCGCATGCACGCCTGCATCCGTCCTGCCCGATCCATGGACAACAACGTCGCGACTGTCGATTAAGCAAAGGGCCCTGGTCAGCTCACCTTGAACGGTTCGCAGTTCGCCCTGCATCTGCCAACCATGGAAGTCTGTACCGTCGTATTGGATAGTGAGCTTGAAGTTCATTAGGAGGGGGGTCAGTTGTCAGTTGTCAGTAGTCAGTTGTCAGTTGTATTGGTCTTTGGTCTTTGGTCTTATCTGGCTACTGGCTACTGCCTACTGCCTACTGCCTACTGCCCACTGCCCACTGCCTACTGTTTCTTCCTGCTTCCGGGTTTGACAGCCAACTCTCCACGAGCGCAGGCCTCGCAAACAGACGGGTCGACCGAAGGCACATCAAGACTAGCCAACGACACGCGCGGCACGCCGACCTCAGCTTTGCCCGCCGATCGATCGATAATCGATGCGGCTGCCACTACGTTCGCGCCACTCGTTTGCAGAGTATCTACAGTTTCCCGCGTTGAGCCGCCAGTGGTAACCACGTCCTCGACTACCAGTACTGTTTCGCCCGGCGTAACAGAGAAACCGCGTCGCAAAGTCATCTTGCCGTTCTCGCGCTCAGTCCAAATAAACCGTGCGTCTAACGATCGCGCTACCTCGTGGCCAATTATCAAACCACCTATTGCAGGAGAAGCGACGGCCTGAATGTTTTCATCTCGGAAGTGTTCCGCTATGCGGCGGCCAAACTCTTCAGCTTCGCCAGGATGCTGTAGCACAAGTGCGCATTGTAGATAGACGGTGCTATGCAAACCGCTGCTGAGAACAAAATGTCCTTCGAGCAACGCACCGGTATCTCTAAATCTCTTGATTACTTCGTCCGCTTGCATGCCTCTCTCCCAATACTAATCTCGAACGCACGTGTTACAATCGCCGCCGATGCCGCCGTATCCGAATCTCGTCTCTGATTCAACCCTGGTCCAGGAAACAATTGAATTGCTGCGCGTTTGTGGCGGACGTGCGAATGCCTCACAGATTGTCGACGCCGTTTTCAAAGTATCTCATATTGACGAAGAGTTGGCGGGCCTGCTTGTTGGTGATCTCGTGAAGGATGATCGGCGATTTAGAGTCCTCGACGGTAAGATCATCGAACTACAAGCGCACGACTGCGAAACGCGGCTACTGGATGATCTGGAGTTTGTAGTTGTCGATATTGAAGCGACCGGCGCTAAGATGCCACCCAACCGCATCATGGAACTTGGAGCCTATCGCATTCGTGGGCGAAAGATAGTTGATAGCTTTCTCACCCTCGTAAATCCTGAAATTTCTATTCCCCGCTTCGTCATTGCGTTAACCGGAATCACGAATGAGATGGTAAAGCAGGCCCCGCTCTTTGCGGAAGTTGCTCCCCAGTGGCTGGAGTTTGTCCAGGATGCGGTGCTGATAGCTCACAATGCGCCCTTCGACACCAGCTTCCTGAACCATGAAATCGCGCGCGTGTATCCCGGCAACCGAATGATTAACCCGTATCTTTGCACCGTATTGCTCTCTCGCCGCACAGTTCCGGGTTTAACTAATTACCGCCTGGATACCGTGGCGGACCACTTCTCAATCCCAATCTTGGCTCGCCATCGCGCCGGCAGTGACGCACTGGCTACTGCCGAAGTCTTCATTAAGATTTTGGACCGGCTCGATGAGCTTGGCGTTAGAGATCTGGCCGCGGCCCGGAGCTTCCAATTGCCACCTGTCAAGCCGGCGAAATCAGATTCTGAGCCACAATTCCTGCCGCTAGTTTCCCGGTTCTAAACTCTCTTCTCCCGCTTTTGGTTTTCGCTGCAAGAGCTTTCGGGTTACGAAAAAACCGACAAGTGCGATCGCGAGTCCCAGGGCAATCCACGGGTAATATCTGGCCAGAACCTCTTTCGCTTGCGATCCATACCGAATTGCCAGATACCCTTCCAACAAAAACCGAAACAAGCGACCGGCGAAAATGGCGATCGTAAAGCGAATCACATTGAAGCGAAACACGCCCGCACTGATCGCAAACAACTTAAAGGGAAACGGCGGGGGCATGATCGATGCCACCAGAACTGAGAGTACATCGTAGCGATCGATCAGCTCCTTCACCCTTTTTTGTTTCGCTTGAGAAAACTTCCTGAGCGCCCGGCTGCCGGTGCGACGCGAAATGTAGTAAAGAATCACGCACCCAAGTGTTGAGCCGGCCGTCGCAATGAAAGCATAAGCGATCATCATTCGCGGATGAGCGGTTGTGAGAATGATCATCAGCGCGTCCACACTGCTGGGCAGCGGGACGAAGGTTGAATCGAGCAGAGCGACTGCAAACAGCCCCAACGGCCCGAGGGCGATGAAATACTCGGAGAGGCGCGCCAGTTTACCGGTGGCCTGTTGCAGAAGAAGTTTCAAATATGAGTCCCTTTCAATACTGGTTTCATTTAGTCTCTCACTAGTGGCTTCAGGAGTCGGAAGAAAAATTCGGCTTCTCCGGCTCCAGAGGAGCCAAATGTTTATAGATCGCGCTATGAATCCAAGACATGCGCTCCAGCGGAGCGCGATGTTTCCGGCAATGGTACGCGAGACCGGCTTACGTTTCGCTCCTATGGAGCGAGGAGGAATTTTCTTGGGGTCGCCCGTTCTATAAACATTACGTCCCTACGGGACGAGGAACACTTTACTCCGAACTGATCCGCTCTTTCGCGTTGGCCTTGCGCCGATTGACTATCACATACAGCAGAAAGCCTACGACCGCCGCCGCTGCCACGATAATAAGAATCTTTAGACCGTTCTCCTTAAGATACGAAAGCACCCGCTCGCCATAAAACACCGCCAGAATGCCTTCGACATAATAGCGAAACGATCGCGCGATCATCACCGTCAGTAAGAATTTCCAGCGTGGATACTCGAGAGTTCCCGCGGTGGCGACAAAAATTTTGAATGGCAATGGCGGCGGCAATATGGCAGGGATCGCAATCGCCAGGACACCGAAGCGCGCATAAGCTTGCTCGACCCGCTGAATACGTTCTGGTTTGAAACGTTTACGTAGTAGCGCCTGACCGCCCCGCCGCATAATGGAATAGAGCAGCCAGCAACCCAGGACCGAACCGGCGGCGGCAAAGAGCGGGAAGTAGAAGACTGCGCCCGGATACTTGTAGCACCGGCCCACTACCAGGTAGTCGTTGATCTCCGGCAGAGACAATAGCGACGAATCAAGCGCGCCGATAACTACCATTGCCGGGGCGGCATAGTAGAGCGGCAGACTGATTATGTTGTGCTCCAGCCAGGCGGCTACCGAACTAAACCAATCAGACATGATTCTAAGTACTGAGTTGTGAGTACTGAGTTCTGAGTCAAAACCAGGGGTGCCCCATTCGCAGGCTACTCAGTGGAAAAGTTGATCGACGGAACTCACGACTTGTTACTCGTTGCCTCCTCACCGAAGTCTCAACTGCGCCGTTGATGGCAGACATATTAACGAGGCTCACCTTGCAACACATAATCGCGCAAAGCTGATTGAGCACCATACGGGAAGAGTTACGATTTCACTCAGCACTCAGCACTCAGTACTCAGCACTTAGTTTTATTCTTATTTAGCGGGGGCGAAGATGGAAGGGGTGTCATAGGTCACGCCGACCGTGACACCAGAGTTGTGACTGAAACGTGTGAGTCCTTTGATCCCTGCGAAATCAAACCGAAGACCGGAGGCGCGAATTTGCATGCCCAGGCGGGCTTCCGATTGCGATTCGGTACCGAGAGGGCCATCGCCTGGTCTGGTGTTCGCACGCCCGTTAATTTCACCGGCAATGCTGAACTGTTTATTCAAGCGAAAGATTCCCGCAACTCCATAGGTGAGTACATCGTTTTGAGTAAACAACTGGGTGGGCGCGCTCAGAATTGCAATCCCCAAATTACCGAAGGTGTTGAACCGGCCGGCGGAACCAAACTTCTTGCCAATCAGGATGGATCCGTAAGCGTTCGTCTGATTCAGTCCGATGCCCCGGCCTTGATTCGAGTTTGGAAGTTGCACTCCAAACCGAAACCCTAACGCCGGCCCACGCCTGGTCTCGGTGCGAAGTTTGAACTTGGTCCACAGAATGTAATCTCCGGAGTCATTTACTGAATTAGCCCCGGGCGCGAGCGATAGAGGAATAGCGGAAGCGCTGCGTGAGTTAATGCTCAGGAAGTTCTGAGCGACTCCTTCAATCTGAAACTCGACGTTAGGCGCAAACCCGATATTGACACCAATCACGCCCACCCGCGTGAGATCACCGGTCAAGCCTGATGCGGGAAACTTTACGCCTTGCAGAAAATCGATTCCTGTTTCGATACGGATCGTGCCTGGGGGAATGATATCAACGTCCTCGGTAATCAGGGGCCGCTGTTGTGCTCGCACGACCAAGCTCGCGCTCAGCACGAAAATGAAGGCTAAAGCGGCACAGCTTACATGTCTAATTGGTTGACGTTTGTCGTACATTGAAGCTCAAAGGGTTTGATGCGGCTCTGCGCTTTTCTTAACCGAAAGCGCTATCTTCCATGATGCTCCGTGATTGTATTGTCTCGTTGCCGGGGCGTCAACAGCGATACCTGAAACTGATCGCTACGATCTCTTCGTGAGCTGGAACGAATCAAAATACCTCGAAGCTTTTTGAGCGGATACGTCATTGTCCTCTGATCTCGGGATAATGAACTGGAGGACATAGACCCGCCTGTCAACATCATAAATCCTCACGCGCACGAGGAACTCGATCCCGCCGGGCCGTTTTGCGGAAATGTTCATTTCGAGTCCGGGATGGCCCCCCAGGCTGATCTCATTTTCGCCGAGCAGAGTACCCAGGCTTGCGACTATCCCGCCACGCGCCTGGTTGAGCGAGTATCTCATTGCCGAAGCGTAATCGTAATATCCCACAAAAACGGCAAAATTCGACTCCGACGCGGTGGCCCGGTATTGAGTTACCTTCTTTCCGCTTGAGGTGTGTATCTCCTGCCTGCTGAGCCTCGGCTCGCCGGGAACCAGAACGCTGTAACGACCTTTGGGCGAGTCATATTTGATCCAATCACCTGAGCCCTGAAAACTGGATCCAACTCCCGTGCTGAGCAAAACAAGTACTACAATTGCGATCCCTTTCATCCGATTTCCCTTCCGGCAAATCCAGCAGCCACCAGAGCGCGCTGGCCCATGTGCATGTCTAGTCGGGCCGATTCTAGTTCTCGAACCGGTCAAGGGGCAACGAATTCCTCTTGTGCTAGTATCTCCAGCTACAATCCAATCGCTGCAAGAGGTTCCGCCTTATGAAACGTCAGATTACCATCTGCTTGATAGTTGCATACCTGCTCTGCTCAATCGGCATAAACCTGCCAATAGTTCGCGGTCAACAACTCGCCCAGTCAAGCTCAATCCAGCTCGCGGGTTTGCAAGACCGGGTCACGATAAGACGTGATGAGCGAGGCATTCCCTACATCGAAGCGAAGAACGATGAAGATTTGTATTTCGCGCAGGGTTACGTGACCGCAAGCGATCGCCTTTGGCAAATGGATCTATTCCGCCGTAACGAGCGGGGAGAGCTGGCCGAGATTCTGACTGCTGGTCCGAACAACATTGCGCTTGAGCAGGACAAACAGCATCGCACGCTGGGATTCGCCCAGGTAGCCGAGGCCGAAGTTGCCCAAGCCTCTCCTCGTTCGCGAGCGCTATTGGAAGCCTATGCGCGCGGTGTCAACGCCTACATCGCATCACTAGATGCCAAAAGCTTGCCGCCGGAATTTCAAATATTGCAGTACAGGCCAAAGCCCTGGACGCCGGCAGATTCTTTGCTCGTGGTGAAGGTGTTTTTCGAAGCGCTCTCATCAACCTGGCGTCTCGACATCATGCGTGAGGCGATAGCCAGCCTCCCCGCGGAAAAACGGGCTGCGCTTATGCCCGAGACTTCGCCTTTCGATGTTCTCGTTGTGGGCAAGGACACCAAAAAACAGGTGGCCGCGACGTTGCAGTCCACGGGGTCAATCGTTCCTGTCACAAAGGAGACGCTACTGGCGTTGACCCGGGACGAGGAGATTGCAGCTCACGCACTCGCCCGGCTTGGCCTCCATGCAGAAGGACTTGCCGCCAGCAACAATTGGGTTGTCAGCGGCAAACGCACGGTTACCGGCAAGCCGCTGCTCGCCAACGATCCACATCTTTCGCCCGCAGCGCCTCCGATTTGGCACATGGTCCATCTCAGCGCTCCCGGTGTCCGGGTAGCGGGCGTAACTGCGCCTGGCTTACCCGGCGTGGTTATCGGGCACAACGACCGCATTGCGTGGGGCTTCACCAATGTTGGTCCGGACGTGCAGGACGTTTATATCGAGAAGTTTGATCCGGCTAACCCGCGGCGTTATCTGACGCCTTCCGGCTGGCGCGAGGCGGAAATTCGCCGGGAAGAGATCAAGGTGCGCAAAGGCTTTATGGAGTCAACGACCGACACGGTAATTCTCGACGTAACCGTCACACGACACGGTCCCATCGTTTTCGAGAAAGAAGGTAAGCGTTACGCACTGCGATGGACAGCCCTCGATCCAAAGCTAAGCAATCCCGATGCAACGTACTTGATGAATCGCGCCCGCAACTGGAAAGAGTTTTCCGCGGCGCTCCGTTCATTCACAGCTCCGACTCAAAACATCGTCTATGCGGACACAGATGGACACATCGGGTATCACGCGGCCGGAGTTGTTCCCATTAGAAAGTCTGGCGATGGCAGCGTTCCCTATGACGGACCGTCCGATGCGGGCGAATGGACCAGTTACATTCCGACGGATAAACTGCCGACGCTATTTGATCCGCCGTCAGGAATCATCGTTACGGCGAATCAAAGAATAGTTGGCAATGATTACCCTTACTTTCTCACGCATTCGTGGGCGCAGCCGTACCGCGCGCGACGAATCCTGGATCTATTAAATGAAAAGCCGAAACTCACCACCGACGATTTTCGCAAAATCCTGGGCGACGTCTATTCCTTCGCCGGGGTTTTGTTTGCGCGTCAAAACGTAAAGCTAATGCGCGGGAATTTAACGCCAACTGACACGAAGCTTGCCGAAACGCTGGACGCATTTGAAAAATGGGACGGCCAGATCAATGCCGAGTCACGGGTTGCCCCCTTGATCATCCAAATGAGGCTCGCGCTTCGTACCAGAATAGTGAATGCAGCGTTGCCTGCGGAACTCACCAGGATTTATGTCTGGAACAACTTTGAAGCAACCCTCGATCGCCTAATGACCGAGCAACCAAAGGAATGGCTGCCGAAGGAATTCACCAGTTACGCCGAACTAATGCGGGCCTGTTATGAAGATGCGCGGCAGGTGCTGACCAAAAGCCTCGGGGAAGACGAGGCGAAATGGAAGTGGGGCGAAATGGTTAAGGTCCGATTTCAGCATCCGCTAGCGGCAGCACCTTTGATTGGTTCGCAGTTCACCATTCCTCCGTTTCCGCAAAACGGCACTGGCGGACTAGCTGCCACGGTGAATGTCGGCGCCGCCGTGTCGATGAGATTGATTGCCGACGCAGGCGATTGGGACAGAACGCAACACGGAATAGCTCTGGGCGAATCAGGCCTTCCCTCGAGCCCCCACTGGAAGGACCAACTCGATGACTGGCGCGCCGTCACACCGCGGGTTTTTCCCTTTAGTGAAGCAGCAGTAATGAAGGCAACAAAGGAAACCTTTACGCTCGACCCGAAGAAGTAGGCCGAAGCCAATTGCAACTAAGAAACGATCCACGAAATCACACGAACTAACACGAAAACTCTTTGGTGTAATTTTGTGTGATTTCGTGGATCGTGCCCTTTCGTTTTCATGACACATAAAGCTCAAAGGGATAATTGGCGGGTGTTTTGCGCAGTTGAATTACCGGAGGCTGTGCGCCAGCGAGTAATCGACCATATCGCGCTTCTGAAAGAAGCTGTGCCGGACGCTCATGCAAGCTGGGGCCGTGAGGGTAGCATGCATCTGACCTTGAAGTTCCTCGGCGACATACCACAAGCTTCAGTTCAGAATCTTTCAGAAGCCGCGTCACGAGCCGCCGCCGGCTTGGCGCCTTTCACAATTTGCCTTGAGCGAACCGGAGTGTTCCCGCCTCACGGTTCGCCTCGTGTGCTGTGGATCGGGGTTAGTGACTTGGAAGGAAAGCTTGGCGAGCTACAAGCGTCTCTCGAGGAGGAAAGTGAGAAAGCAGGTTTTCTCAGGGAGTCTCGGGCTTTTCATCCTCACATTACCCTTGCTCGACTGCGCCAGCCTCAACACGCAAGGTCACTGGCTTCTGCACACAAAGCGATGGAATTCGAACCTGCGGAAATCACTGTCTCGGAGCTGCTAGCGATTAGAAGTGAACTGAGGAGTGAAGGATCCAAGTACACGACTATCTCACGACATCGCCTGGGCCAACTGTAGTTCTACCTCTTTTACGCATCGTCCTAAGGGTCTCCCAGGATTCCATTCCAATCGGCATCCAATTTCGATTGTTTAGAGGTGGGCATCGCCCGCCGGCTCAACTATGGCTGCCACTCTCTCAATTCCAATCTCGAGACGGTGGGCGATGTCCACCTCTAAACGAGCGTTTACCTCGGCAGTTCTCGAGGCTTGGGCGGCGAGGGCGGATTCTCTTCCCCGCTCTTCTGGCCGGTCTGCGAGAGAACTTCTTTGATAGCGCCCAAACTCGACAGCATCGCCGAAGTTTCCACCGGCATAAAAATCACTTTCGAATTGTTGGTGCGGGTCATGTCGCGCAGGCTGTCGATGTAGCGAGTAGTGATTAAGTATTGCCCCGGATCGCCGTTAGGAATTGCCTGCGCGATGCGCGCTATCGCTTCTGATTCTGCTTCAGCATTACGCAAGCGCGCCTGTGCTGCTCCTTCTGCTTGTAGAATGGCCGACTGCTTGTCTCCCTCGGCGCGGGTAACTGCTGCCTGCTTTTCGCCCTCAGCGCGCGTGATTGCGGCCTGCCGATCACCTTCGGCCTGCAGTACCAACGCTCGGCGATTGCGTTCGGCCGTCATCTGTTTCTCCATCGTTATGCGCACGTCTTCCGGAGGATTGATGTTCTTGACATCGACGCGCGTAACCTTGACACCCCACTTGTCTGTCGCTTCATCCAAAATAATCCGCAGCTTCGAATTAATCGCGTCGCGATTGGATAGTGTGTGGTCCAGATCCATCTCGCCCATCACCGACCGCATTCCTGTTATCGTCAACTGTATAATTCCGCCTACGAGATCGTTCATCTCATAGACGGCTTTCACTGGATCTGTAATCTGCCAGTAAACAACTGAGTCCACATGAATGGTTACGTTATCGCGCGTGATTACCGGCTGTGGAGGTAAGTCAATATATTGCTCGCGCAGATCAATCGAGGTCAGACCCGGCCGGGTATTTGTCCAGTAAACCGCCCGTGGCCTATCGAGAAATGGAATAAGAATATTCAAACCGCCGCTGGCAATTTTGTCGAAACGGCCAAGCCGTTCGACCAGCATCACTGTCGCCTGGGGAACGATTCTGATCGTCTTCACTGCGATAACCAGCAGCACAATTCCAATGAACCCGAAGAACAGGAAGGCGAGAATACTTGAAAGGGGATCCATAATTTACTCCTCGGCAACCGCGCCGGCAATCAAAGTGAACTTGAACTTTGGTGTGAAACTATATCGGATCAGACGCGCGTCCCACAAACTTTTGATGTCCGATAAACTTTTAAAGTTTATCGGACAACCCCTCTTCAATGATTGCCGCCGCGGCGAGAACAGTTTCCTCTTCAAATGGCCGCCCGACGATCTGCACTCCGATTGGCAAACCAGCCCTCGTTCGAGTTACCGGAATCGTCACTGCCGGAAGATCGAAGACATTGAATGTCTGCGAATAGCTGAAAGCGCGAAAAGTGTTAAGTGTGCGATCACCAACTGTGACCTTATGGGCGTCATGCGGAAAAGCAGGCGTGGCGCCGACGGGAGCAACAATCAATGATGTCTCTTCCATCCATTGAACAAGCGTAGCGCGCAAGCGATCGCGCTCCAGCCAGGAGCTTATGTAATCGTCAAGCGTGGACGGCGGATTGTTGTCAGCGGTCGCCAGTCTCCAACGAACAAACTCACCGGCTTTTTCCTCCTGGCCAGCGTAGACATTGCGGAGTTGCACTACCGAAGCCCTTGAAAAAAGCTTGAGCCACAAATCATGGCCTCGCTCGATTCCCGGCGGCCGGGTTTCTTCAATGACTAGCCCGGCGCCTGCCAAAGCCGCCGCTGCAGCTTCTACCGCCTGCTGTGTTTCTTCAGTCACAGGCGAAACTCCGTCGTCAACGTACCGTACAACCCGCCAACCCTTCATCGATGCCTGACGCTCCTCGAACGCATTGCCCGAAGCGGTGGGGGTTGCGATTCCAGCCAGCACGTTGAACATGAGATGAAGGTCGTTGATTGAGCGCGCCATTGGACCAATAGAAGCACCAAGCGAATAAGGACCATCGCTGGGCGGAAATTGGCCACCTCCGGGCACTCGTCCGACAGTAGGTTTCAAACCTGCGATGCCGCAGAAATGTGATGGAATTCGAATCGAGCCGGCAAGGTCGCTTCCTATTCCACCGGGGGACAGAGAAGCAGCAATCGCCGCGGCCTCACCACCGCTCGACCCGCCTGTGGTTAGTAGCGGGTCACAGGGATTGTTAGCCCGGCCGAAGACAGGATTGTCCGCAGTATAGTCCATCGCCATCTCGGCCGTGTTTGTTTTTCCGAGGATGATCGCACCAGCGGCCTTGAGTCGGGCAACAGCAGGGGCATCGTGCAAGGGAATGAACTCGGCGCGCAGCGCTGATCCGCTGGTCGTTCTTAAACCCGCTGTCTCGATCGTGTCCTTAATGGTCACGGGCACGCCATGAAGAGGCCCAAGCGTGTCACCGCGAGTAACTGCCGATTCGGCTTCTCGCGCCTTCTCAATAACGTCGGGAGCGAGCGTGACGATTGCGTTTAGACTCGGATTGAGTTGGTCTATACGGCGCAGATAAGCTTCGACAACTTCAACCGGCGAAAGCAGTCGGCTCCTTATCTTATCCGCTAGCTGCCAGGCAAGAAGGGCAGTGATTTCATCCATCGGTATGTTTCCGGTTCGCTTTCGTGACTCGGTAAAACGATCCACGAAATAACACGAAAGTTAACTAAGAACGGTTAGTGTGGCTTAGTGTAATTTAGTGGATCGTTCACTTATCTTGAATAAACACTATGCGAGTTATGAGCGTTTTGCTTTTCCGCAACTTCTCCATATAATTTCCGTGCTCTGAAAAATCTCAATAATAACCTGCCGGAGTTTGGACCATTGCCCTTCAGGCTAAAGCTCAACGGCGGAGGAGTGCGCACTTGGCGATTCGCTTGAGCAGGACTTTTGTCTTGCGCAAACTTCATCAACTGTCCGGCATCGTTCCCCTCGCCCTTTTCGTGCTGGAACATTTCTACACCAACTCGAAGGCGCTTACCGGAGCAGCAGATTTCAACAATGCCGTGAAGGACCTCCAGTCCATTCCTTATATACTATTCGTCGAGATTGGCGGAATCTTTATACCGCTCATCTATCACGCCGTCTACGGCCTGGTAATCACCATCGAAGCGCGACCGAACAATCTGGCATATCCTTACCCCAGAAATTGGTTTTATCTGATCCAGCGGATCACCGGAGTAATCCTTTTCTTTTTCATCGCGTTTCACGTTCTCAACTTCCGCTTCGGAATGATCCCCGGACTAAACACGACTTCGGTAGCGCACAGGCCCGACTTGGCTTTCGATATTGTCTCGAAAGAGTTTCGCATGGTGCCTATATTTCTTGTCTACATGGTTGGCATTACAGCCACGGTTTGGCATCTGGCCAATGGTATTTGGTTGTTTATGGTTGATTGGGGAATCACGATAGGTGAACGGGCGCAGCGCCTGACTGGTTACGCCTGCATCGCTTTCGGCGTGGTCCTGTTGCTGGTGGGAATCAATGCCGCGGTTGCTTTCATTCGCCCGGGCGGACTGCTGGGAGGGATTCTCTAAAGGATGGCAAGAAAGGACCTCAAGATCGCGATTGTGGGCGGGGGCCTTGCAGGCCTGGCGGCAGCGATGCGGATTGCCGAAGCGGGCCATGCAGTGGATCTTTTTTCTGTAGTCCCGGTAAAGCGTTCTCATTCGGTTTGCGCTCAAGGGGGCATTAACGGCGCCGTCAACACCAAAGGCGAAGGCGACTCCACCTGGGAACACTTTGACGACACTGTTTACGGCGGCGACTTCCTGGCCAATCAACCGCCTGCAAAAGCCATGTGCGAGATGGCGCCCTCGATTATCTTCCTGTTCGATCGCATGGGTGTTCCCTTCTCTCGCACGAAAGAGGGTCTGCTTGATTTCCGACGCTTTGGCGGAACCAAACATCACCGCACGGCATTCGCAGGCGCCTCAACCGGACAACAGTTGCTCTACGCCCTTGACGAACAGGTGCGCCGCTACGAAGCGGCCGGAAAAGTTCGGAAATTTGAGCATTGGGAAATGGTGTCGCTGGTGCTCGATGAAGCCCAGGTCTGTCGCGGTCTGGTAGCGATGAATTTGCAGAGTCTGGAACTCAAGGCGTTTCCCGCCGACGCAGTCATCGTCGCCACGGGTGGCCCAGGGCTGGTTTTCGGTAAGTCGACGAATTCAATGGTCTGCACCGGCAGCGCCGTCGCTGCCTGTTACCAGCAGGGCGCGAAGTATGCCAACGGCGAATTCATTCAAGTGCACCCCACTTCAATTCCCGGCGAAGACAAGCTGCGTTTAATGTCGGAATCGGCGCGCGGTGAAGGTGGGCGCGTCTGGGTGCCGCGAAACCCTGGCGACACTCGGCCGCCGTCATCGATCCCGGAGAATGAGAGATGGTATTTCCTCGAAGAGAAATATCCGGCTTACGGCAATCTTGTCCCGCGCGATATTGCTACACGCGAGATATTCCAGGTCTGCATCGAGGGCAAGGGCGTGGGCGGCCAGAATCAGGTCTATCTCGATCTGACGCACATTCCGGCGGAAGTGTTGGATCGGAAACTGGGCGCGATTCTCGAAATCTACGAGATGTTCGTAGGCGACGATCCGCGCCATGTGCCGATGCGCATCTTCCCCGGCGTGCATTATTCAATGGGCGGGCTCTGGGTTGATTACAATCAGCGCACGAATATTCCTGGTTTACTGGCCGCCGGCGAATGCGACTACTCGATCCACGGCGCCAATCGTCTTGGCGCAAATTCGCTTGTGAGTTGCGTCTATGGCGGCTTTGTCGCGGCGCCAAAGGCCATTGAATATGCGAGTAATATCGAGCGTAACGGCGCCGATGGCTCCCGTATTTACGATCAGGAGTTGAAGAAGCAACAAGAGATAAACGAAGCCCTCATAAAGCAAAGCGGCAATGAGAATCAGTATGTGCTCCATCAGGAGATGGGCAAGTCGATGACTGACAACGTTACCGTTGTTCGTTATAACGAGAAGTTGAAAGAGACGGACAACAAACTGCTCGAACTGATGGATCGTTACAAACGCATCTCGATTAACGATTCGAATCTCTGGGCCACGATGGCGCTGCCCCATGCTCGTCACCTGGATAACATGCTGGAACTGGCCCGCGTGATTACGCTCGGCGCGTTGAATCGTAACGAGTCGCGCGGTGCGCATTACAAACCGGAGTTTCCGGAACGCGATGATGAGAATTTCTTGAAGACAACAATTGCGGAGTATTCGGGTGAAGGTCCGGTGATTTCATATGAGCCGGTGGATGTCTCGCTGATACCGCCCCGGAAGCGTGACTACAGCAAGGCGAAACAAGAACCTAAACGTGATCCGGCGGCGCCAAAGCCCACTGCAAATGTTTAGCAGGCTGTCTGAAAAACAAATTTGGAGTGCGGTGATCTGTCACCGCTTTGGTCTTGGGCGGCCTGGCGCCCTAGTCCTGTTGGTAGAATCTACCCGACCGGTGGCCGCGACAGGTCGCGTCGGACCAAAGCGGTGACAGGTCACCGCACTCCAAATTCGCCGTTTTCACATCCGTGAAGACTCTATTAGCAGCCCTCTCTGGAGAGGCGTTAGCAACTATGTCAGCACACATACAAACATCTAAGGCCACGCGAGTTCATCCAAAGGCTGTCGAGATTCATATTAAGCGCCGGGCGAATCCCGACTCCCCCCAATACTGGGAACGATTTGAGCTTCCTTACCGGCCCAATCTGAATATCATTTCCTGTCTGATGGATATTCAGAAGAATCCGGTGACGATGGAAGGCATGCGGACCACACCTCCGGTCTGGCAGGCGAACTGCCTCGAGCAGGTCTGCGGCATCTGCACCATGATTATCAACGGACGCGCGCGGCAGTCCTGTTCTGCGCTGGTCGACAACCTCGAGCAGCCAATCAAGCTCGAGCCGATGCAGAAGTTTCCAAACATACGCGACCTCGTAGTCGATCGTTCGCGAATGTTCGATCACCTCAAACGTGTTCATGCCTGGATTGACCTTGATGGCACTCACGATCTGGGACCAGGACCTCGCATGGACCAGGAGGACGTCCAGGAGCGCTATGCGTATTCGCGTTGCATGACCTGTGGCTGCTGTCTCGAGGCTTGCCCGCAGTATGACGAAGACCACTACATCGGGCCTCAAGCGATTGCGCAAGTGCGTCTCTTCAACATGCATCCTACCGGCGAGATGTCGCGTGATGAGCGATTAGAAGGAATCATGCAGGAAGACGGCATCACTAATTGCGGCAATGCGCAAAACTGCGTCCAGGCTTGTCCCATGGGCATTCCCCTTACTCGAGCTATCTACGAGGAAAACCGCGAGACAGTTGTTCACGGATTGCTGGGTTGGCTCCGGGGCTGAGTCAAATCGTACGAAACCGTCGTCTCATAATTATCACTTTGTACGCCCTAGAAGGCTGCTGAGAAAGGCTGGCCCATAGTCCGGGGGAATAAGATAAGACGATCCACGAAAGCGCACGAAATGACTCGAACTGAAGGAACTTTTCGTGCCGCTTCGTGTGATTTCGTGGATCGTCCTTAGTTTTCAGCAGCTAGAGGTGGAAGGGTGAATAAGTACCCCTGCGAATATTGTGACGGGACGGTTGAAGAAGTTGTGACGCGGGTACCGTTTCACTATCGGCGCGAGACCATTTATGTCGATAACGTGCCTGTGCGCCGGTGTGATAAGTGCGGCGAACTTTATTTCCCTGCCAAAGTCTACAAAGAACTTGAAAGAATTGCTACTGGTCGAAAACGAATAAGAAGCAAAATAAGTTTCCCTTTGGCCGATTATCGCAAGATGGCGCGCACTGAAGCTGGTAACGTCCTCTAGAGGCACTGTGTATGCCGTCTACAAAACCACAGAACTGGCTTACTGCGAATACTGCGACGGCTTGCTAGATGGTAGCGAGAAGCTCGTCACGGTGAACCGCCATCGCGGCTCCTCTCATTTCATTTTTGAGCATGTCCCCGCGGAAGTCTGCTCTCGATGCCGTTGAGAAATACTTTTCAGCCAAGGTCGTCGGCGAAATGGATCGACTTATGCTGGTACAACCGCCACATTCTTCCACGGTTTCAATACCCGTAATCGAGTTCACGCTGTTCCACCGGGGCGCGCTGGACATCGTCCATCTGGGACTTCTTCGGCGTAATCTCCAGCACACCGATAGAGTAGGTAACCTTTTCGTATAACAACGCCTATCTGGTCATCGACAACTTTATTACTGGAACAAGCTGCGGAACCCCGGAAGTCTGCGACGGCGTTGATAACGACCTGGATGGTTCAGTCGACGAAGACTTCACCAACACTGATGGTGATTCGCAGGCCGACTGTTTTGACCCGGACGACGACAACGACACCGTACTCGACGAAAGCGACAACTGCCCGTTAATCGCCAACACCGACCAAGCGGACAACGATTACGATGGGATCGGTAACGCTTGTGACGACGACGATGACAACGACGGTGTTTCTGACACAGTCGACAATTGTCCGCTCACAGCTAACTCTGCTCAGACAGACACCGACGGGGATAGCATTGGCGACGCGTGCGACTCTGATGACGACGGCGACGGTTTGCTGGATGTCACGGACAATTGCCAGCTGATTGCGAACACGGATCAGGCGGACAATGACCACGACGGTGTCGGAGATGTCTGCGACGCGGACGATGACAACGATGGCGTATCGGACCTCACGGACAATTGTCCGCTGACGGCCAACACTGCTCAGACAGACACCGACGGTGACGGTATTGGCGACTCGTGCGACTCCGATGATGATAACGATGGGGTCCCTGATACGGCAGACAACTGCCCCACTACCGCGAACCCGGACCAGTCCGATTTTGACCTCGACGGCGACGGCGACGTATGTGATCCGGTTACTGGTCCACCGACAAATAAGGATCAGTGCAAGGACGGCCTATGGCAACGGTTCGACTTCCCACGCCCCTTCAATAACCAGGGCGATTGCATCCAGTATGTGAACACTGGCAAGTGATCTCGTTTCAAAGAGAGCGGTGGCCGAAATCGACCGACCGCCGCTTTCTCCCTTAGTCGTGAATGCCCAGACTTGCCTTTCGCTCTCGTATCGAAATCAGCTATCGGTTCATGAGCCCGCTCCGTTCGCGGAACGGTTGGGTTGCGGGCGCTTTAAGCGAGAACATCCCACGTGCAGTTATTTTTGTTGGCGCAGCCCTGCGCTAACGGTTCTCGCTCTCTCAATTCAGTGATGAAAATTGCAACGACTCTTCTAGAGTCTTCGCAATTCCTATTAGAGTTTTAGTTAAGTCGTCATCGCTGAAACGTTTTGCCAGCTGCTGTCATTAAGAATTAGGAATCACTTATTGCTGGTTCGGTCAAGTCTTCGGGACTCAATGCCCAGATAATTGAAGAGTCATTTATTGCTGCTCACATTCAACTACCCGAGTGTAGGTTCGATCTACACGGGTAACTCTAAAGAAAGGTCAAAAATGTCCCCCATAAACTCTCGCCGAAACTTTCGTCGTCTATTCCTTTTTTATTTGCTGCTGACACTGCTGCTCGGGAGTATTGCCAGCTCAGCTGCCCTAAGGGGCACGAGTGCGCCAGCATCGATCCGCGCTATCACCGCTATGAACGTCGATAACACGACGGACGCGAACTTCGTGAAGGTGAGCCGCGCCGCAGCCCGGTCAACGTCGGGCACTTATATCAACCCGGTCAGCGGGGCGCAGAACTCCCCCGCACCTGGGGTCAACAACCCACTGAGCCTTGACCTGAAAGTTGCCGGTCCGCTACCGGGAACGTTGGTGGCGACGCTCGACCACAACAATTCTCACGAAATTGTCGGTGGGACTTGGGAACTTAGGCTAGCGCGGACGGAGGGCGACAGCGCTTCCGGGGAAGTGGGTACGCTCAAAGGAGCCTTTACGGGTGGAACTGTAGCGATGAACGATGACGGCACGGTCGCCGCAATCAATGCAGCCCAGGTCGCAATAGAGGGCGGGACCGGCAGTCACTCAGGAGTCGCTATCGGCACGGGCACACTCGAAGGCGTCTTCAGCCACGCCAGCAGCCCGCCCTTCAGCGGCACATTTTCGTTGACGTTTTAAGAAGCTCTCAGGCCGCACCCTTCACAGTTTCGGTACCAGCTAAGCCCACTTGAAGCACAATAGGAGTTACGAAATGAAACGAGTCACAACCGTCATCGTCTCAATCTGCTTAATCGCCCTCGGCCTGAGCCTGGTCTCCCCACTCCGGCAGGCAAGCGGAACCGTCGTCGGCGGCGAGGTGTTCCTGCAAGGGAATTACGTTGAGGTCGGCATACACCAGGCCGGCTCGTTCGGCACACAGAATAACGCCCCCGCCGGTTTCCACTCAAAATTGGGCCCCTCGCTGGGCGGGCCTCTGGGCTTCGTCTGCGACATGCAAAAGAACGGCTGGGCGAATGGCGTTCCACCGCAGTCCGGTGACTACTTCCTGCCTGGCACGCCTGAAGAAGGGTGGAGCGTGGAGTGGAACGGCGCCGGGGGCGGGGAGCGCAACTTCGGCAACTACGGCCGCGTGGGTGCGTTTCAAGTGCCGAAGACCAGCCTCATTGAGACCAGCTCGGGCAGTACGCGTTCCGCCGTGTGGGAAGGCACGGCCACGGCCACCGCCTCCGAAAAACTTAAGATCACCAAGACGATTCACTTCAACGTCAACGATCTGTTCTTCGTTATCAGCACGGTGCTGACGAATACAGGTACCGCCACTCTTAACTCCGTTGAATACATGCGCAACGTCGACCCCGACCAGGAGCAACCAATTACGGGCAATTTCACGACCTCGAATTACGTGGTTCCCCCAGATGCCACGAACCCAAACAGGAGGCTGGTCGTCGGCAAGGGCTTGAACCACGGGATCACGTTGGGGCTCGGGACCATCGATCCGCGCGCCCGAGTTTCCACGGAAGGGTTTTCGAACCGCGACCCCGACGCAATCTACGACAGCCCGGTTACGCCCGCGCCTGCCAGCCCTATTGTCGCTGACCAGGCGATCGCCCTCGCTTACCGCCTTGGCGCGTTGGATCCGGGACAGTCCGTCTCATTCGACTACGCCTACATTCTCAATGAGTCCGACTTGGAAATCGCTCTAGGAGCCCTCGGCTCGATCAGCATCCTCCAGCCGAGCGGCACGGTCTCGGGCAGTAGCGTCATTTTCCAAGCCACGACCACAAACGTTCCGAACACGGCGCAAATGCAGTTCTACGTCAACGGCGTACTGATCGGCATCGACACCACGCCCGACGCTGGTGGCGTCTTTGAGCAAACCTTCGACTCGACGCTCTACCCAAACGGAACCATCAACCTCAAAGTGATTGCCACATTCATGAGCGGCGCGACGGTTGAGAAGAGTTCGACCGGGTCTGTGGATAATTCGGGGCCACCCGTCTCCTTCGCCGTCCCCGTGCCCGGACAAGTCTTCAACGGCGTCGGTATTCCCATTCAGATCAACGTACTGGACGCGTCGCATCCCCCGGTTCGGGTCAGCTTCTTCCGCGAGACGTCAAGTACGGGTTCCATATCACTCGGACAGGACCTCAGCGAGCCTTTCGAGGCGAGCTTCGGCGTAGTCGGGTTGCCTGAAGGCGAGACCGTGATCATCAAGGCGGTCGCATTCGACAGTTTGAATAGGTCGACGACCATTCAGGTGTCCGGCGTGACCTTCACGAACCGCGCGCCCGTGGCATCGGCTGCTGGACCATATAGTGTGAACGAAGGCGCAGCCGTAACCCTCTCGGCAGCCTTGAGTAGCGATCCCGACAGCGATCCGCTCACCTTCGCGTGGGACCTCGATGGCGACGGGCAGTTCGACGACGCCGTGGGCGTGAACCCCTCATTCTCGGCGGCTGTGCTCGGCGGGCCGAGCACCCGCGTCGTCAACGTCAAGGTGACGGACCCCGACGGCCTCTCCTCCACGTCGACCGCGACTGTCACCATAAACAACGTCGCACCCACGGCCAACGCCGACAGCTACAGCGTTGCTGAGGACACGGTGCTCAACATAAACTCGGTGACCGGCGTGCTCGCCAACGACACCGATCCCGGGCCGGACGTGCTGGCCGTTTCGCTCGTCGCCGTCCCTTCGCACGGGACGCTGGCGATCAGTCCAAACGGCTCGTTCATATACACGCCTGCCTCGAATTACAGCGGCCCCGACAGTTTTACCTACAAGGCCAATGACGGCACCGTTGATTCCAACACGGCTACTGTATCCATCACTGTCAACGGCGTTAATGATTCTCCGGCTGCGATTGGTGACAGTTATTCTGTGATTGGAGATCTGACGCTTAACGTCGCGGCGCCAGGAGTGCTCTCGAACGACACGGACATTGATACTGGGTCGATCACAGCCCTGCTAAACGCCGGTCCGACGCACGGCACGTTAAATCTGAACGCGAACGGCTCATTCACATATACGCCTAACACTGGCTATGTTGGCAGTGACAGTTTCACCTATCACGCGAACGACGGGAGCGCGAATTCCAACGTCGCAACGGTGACGATCACTGTCACGGCACCCGTGTGCGTGAATCATCCGTCTGATCTGGTTGCCTGGTATCCCGGCAACAGTAACGCGAACGATGTGATGGGCGGCAACAACGGCACCCTACTAGGTGGTGCGACGTTCGCCCCCGGACAAGTCAACCAGGCGTTCAGCTTCGACGGCAATGGCGATGCTGTCTCAATCGGCAACCCTCTCGCTCTCCGGCTCCAGACGTTTACGATCGACGCGTGGGTCAAACGCGCGAGTTCGGCAACAATTTCATTCACCGGTGATGGCGAGATTTTCGGCTACGGGTTTGGCGGCTACGTCCTGGGAATCAAAAATAACGGACGCGTCTTCCTAAGCAAGAACGGTGTTGGCGAAGTTGATTCCGGTGCCTTGCGTGTGACCGACACCAATTTCCATCATGTCGTCGTGACGAAGGGTGCCGGTTCCGTGATCTTCTACGTCGATGGCGCAGCGACGTCGCCACAGAGCTATGACCCCGGATTCACTTTCACGACAAACGCCGCCATCGGAGCGGAGGGTGGCGTCTTCGCCGGCAGCTTCTACGGCCTCATCGACGAACTCGAAATTTTCAATCGAGCACTCTCGCAAGCAGAGGTTCAATCTCTCTACAACGCGAGTTCAGCCGGCAAGTGCAACACCGCGCCCCTAGCGCAGAACCAGTCGGTCAACACTAACGAAGATACGCCGAGGAACATCACGCTGGGCGCGACGGATGCCGATGGCAACTTCCTTTACTACTCAGTTGTGAGCGGCCCTTTGCACGGCACGCTTAGCGGCACAGCGCCGAATCTGACTTACACACCAACTGCGAACTACAACGGCCCCGATAGTTTCACCTTCAAGGCCAACGACGGCTTCGTTGATTCGAACACAGCTTCGGTCTCGATCACTGTCAACCCAATCAACGACGCGCCGGCGGCGAGCGCCGGCGGCCCTTACGCGGTGGGTGAGGGCGCGAGCGTTCCCGTCTTTGCCACGGGGGCGGACATCGACGGCGACCCGCTCACCTTCGCATGGGACTTCGACGGCGACGGCCAGTTCGACGACGCCGTGGGCGCGAATCCCTCCTTCTCCGCCGCCGGTCTCGACGGTCCCGGGACGCGCACGATCCGCGTGCAGGCCTCGGACGGCGCGGGCGGCAGTGCCGTCTCCTCGGCGAACGTCACGGTTAAAAACGTCAACCCGTCGGCTGCCATCAACGGCGCTCCCGCGACCAGCCCTGAGGGCACACAGATCAACCTGAGCAGCACGGTCAACGACGCCGGCGTGCCTGACACTCACACGCTCTCGTGGAGCGTGACGAAAGGCGCGCAGCCCACCGGCCTGATTAGTTGGTGGCGTGGCGAGGGCAATGCGCAGGATAGCGCGGGCGCCAACCACGGCCAGAACACTGGCGCTGTCGCCTTCGTTCCCGGCAAGGCAGGACAGGCGTTCAGCGTCAACGGCTCGAACTACATTAACGTCCCGAACCAGGTCTACGCGGTGACGAACGGCGGCACGGTCGAATTTTGGTTCAACCGCGCGGCCGACCTCGGCGGCAACCAGGTGATGGTAGGCAGCTATAACGGCTCGCGGGCAGCCCCCACCATCTACTTCCACGAGAACACCCTGCAGTGGGATTTCGGCTCCGTGCTCGGCGTCTTCCCGCTTGACGGCACGAATCAGTTCATCGTGCCCAGTCTCAACCGGTGGTATCACGTGGCCTTCACCTACGACAGCAACTTCAACGTCAAGATGTATCTCGACGGCGTCCTGGTCAGTTCCGGCCAACAGTCTGCGCCGCTTACCGACGCTGACTTGCTCGATTCTTTCCGCATCGGTGCCTTCCAGGGGCCGGCCGGCAACTTCAGCGGCCTGCTCGACGAGGTCAAGATTTACAACCGTGCCCTGTCCGCCGCGGAAGTCGTGGCGGCATCGGGGAGCAGTGTGGTCGCCACCGGCTCGGGCGCAAGCTTCAGCTTCACGCCTGACGACAACGGCACTTACGTTGTGACCTTCACGGCCACGGATGACGACGGCGGCGTGGGCGCCGACAGCAAGACCATCGAGGTGACGAACGTCAATCCGTCGGTGGACGCAGGCCCGAATCAGACCGTTGACGAAGGCGCGCTCTTCGCCGGCACAGGTTCCTACTACGATCCCGGCTCGGCCGACACGCACACAGCGACCATCCACTACGGCGACGGCACTATCACGCCCGCCTTCGCCATCGCGGGTGGAACGATTCCGCTCTCGCACACCTACGTCGACAACGGTGCGTACACCGTCACAGTCACAGTCAGGGATGACGACGGCGGCTCGCAGAGCGACACCCTGCTTGTTACGGTCAATAATGTCGCGCCGACGGCCAACGCTGACGCCTATTCAGTTGACGAGGACGGTACGCTCACGGGCACGGCTGCAGGCAGTGTGCTCGCCAACGACACTGATCCCGGTGCGGCCTCGGACCCGCTAACGGCGGCGGTCGTGACCGGCACCACGAACGGCACGCTGACGCTCAACCCGAACGGCTCGTTCACCTACGCGCCGAACCTGAATTTCAACGGCTCCGACTCCTTCACCTACCTGGTGAGCGACGGCGACGGAGGCTCTGCGACCGGGACGGTGACGATCACAGTCAACCCGGTCAATGACGCGCCGGTTGCCAGCAACGACGCTTACAACACGAATGAGGACACCACACTCAACGTGCCGGCTCCAGGCGTGCTCGGCAACGACACTGATGTTGATAGCCCGACGCTGACGGCAGTTCTCGTCAATGGCCCATCAAATGGTTCGCTGACTCCCAATGCTGACGGTAGGTTCAGTTATTCGCCGAACCTGAACTACAACGGACCGGACAGCTTCACTTACAAGGCCAACGATGGAGAGTTGGATAGCAGCATCGTCACCGTCAATCTCACCATCAATCCGGTGAACGACGCGCCGGTTGCCAGCAATGACGCCTACGGCACGAATGAGGACACCACCCTCAACGTGCCGGTTCCAGGCGTGCTCGGCAACGATACTGATGTTGATAACCCGACGCTGACGGCAGTTCTCGTCACTGGCCCATCAAACGGTTCGCTGACTCCGAATGCTAATGGTTCGTTCAGCTATTCGCCGAACCTGAACTACAACGGGCCGGACAGCTTCACTTACAAGGCCAATGATGGAAGTGCTGATTCCAACCTGGCAACGGTCTCACTCACTATCACCTCGGTGAACGATGCGCCCACCTTCGATCCGATCGGTAATCAGATAGTCAACGAGGATGCCGCACTGCAAACGCTTTCGATCACCCACGTGTCACCCGGACCTTCCGATGAGGCGGCTCAGACGGTGACTATGACGGCGACATCAAGCGATACCTCGATCGTTCCGGATCCAACGATTACCGGCCCTGGCGCCACTCGCACCCTAAACTATCAGCCGGTTACCAATGCTAACGGGTTGGTGACGATCACGGTAACAGCAAACGATGGACAATCCAGCAACAACACCTCCACCCGGACGTTCGCGATCACAGTGAATCCGGTCAACGACGTTCCCAGCTTTACCAGAGGACCCGATCAGTTGGTCGCACAAAATGCTGGGCCCCAGACATATCCCGCCTGGGCCACCAATATCAGTCCTGGACCGCCTAATGAATCCAGTCAGGCGGTAAACTTCCTCGTATCTAACAACAACAACTCGTTGTTTGTGACGCAGCCGACGGTTGCACCTAACGGGACGTTGACTTATGCGCCGGCGCCCAGCGCCACCGGCGTGGCCACCGTCATGGTGCAAATCCGTGACAACGGTGGCACGGCCAACGGCGGCGTTGACACCAGCGCGCCGCAAACTTTCACGATTACGGTTTATGCGTTTGCGGGAGCGGGGATCGGGAGCTTCGTGATTGGCGATCTAAACGCCAACATCGGACAGTCGGTGACTTTCTGGGGCTCACAATGGGCGAAGTCAAACAACCTCAGTGGGGGTTCATCTCCTTCAGATTTCGAGGGCTTTGCTACTGGAACTAGTTCGAGTCCGCCAAACTGTGGGGGTTCATGGTCGACGGATCCGGGCAACAGCTCAAACCCGCCCAGCACTATTCCGGAGTACATCGGCGTGTTTGTGACGAGCTCGATCACCAAATCGGGCTCAAAAATCAGCGGGAACATCCGGCAGATGGTGATCATCAAGACTAACCCGGGCTACGACGATAATCCTGGCCATGCGGGCACCGGGACAGTGGTCGCGGTGATTTGTACTTCGCCGTAGGACTACGAGAAAACAAAACGCCGAGAAATGATTAGCGCGGCGCAACCAAATAAAAGGCCCGCTCCTGATCTGATTCAGCAGCGGGTCTTTTCCTGGTTACGTCAATAAGAAAGCCGAGTGGACCTTTCCCTCTGCGCCTTGTCTTACGCGTGTCTACTTTTGCCTTCTCTAGGACCCGAGCGCATCTACTAATTCCTGGACGGCGGCGGCGCTCTTCTGCAACGCAATGCGCTCTTCAGCCGTCCCTTGAGGGTGAGCGGCAGTTGTATCTTGAAATGCCCCGGTCTTTGGCATAGCATGACCATCCACCGGCACTTCGCTTTCGAATCCTAAGCCGACCGGCGCGCTTATTCATCCGAAATCTTGACTGGCACCTTCTCGCTAATGAGAAGAAACAGAAACTCATGATAGGCCAGACCGTTTCACATTATCGGATCCTGGAACAGATCGGTGAGGGTGGAATGGGCGTGGTCTATCTGGCTGAAGACACGCATCTCGGCCGGCATGTTGCCATCAAGTTTCTCTCCGCGGCCCACGATCAAAGTTATCGCGCGCGATTCCTGCGTGAAGCCCGCGCTGTCTCCGCACTTTCGCATCCGCATATCGCAATCATCCATGATTACGGCGAAACCCCGGCGGGTCAGCCGTTTATTGTGATGGAATACATCAAGGGTGAAACTCTGACTGAACTCTTGAATCGAAGCGCGCTGACGCTTTCCCGCGCCCTGGAGATCATCGAGGCTGTGACCGAAGCACTCGGCGCGGCCCACGCCCGTGGCATCATTCACCGCGATATCAAACCTTCGAATGTGCTGGTCAACAAAGAGGGTGACGTCAAGGTGGTGGATTTTGGATTGGTCAAACAACTGCAGGACGGCGAAATGCCGGAATCCAATCCAGACGCCAACACTCTGATGGCACGCACGAAGAGCAACGTTATCGTCGGGACGCCCTTGTATCTTTCACCGGAGCAAGCGATGGGCGCGGATGTGGACGCGCGCAGCGATCTCTTCGCAATTGGCGCGTTGCTCTATGAGTGCCTCGCCGGAAGGCCGGCCTTTTCGGGTGGGAGCCTGATTGAGATCGGCGCGCAGATTATTCACTTCAATCCGCTGCCTCCGTCGTCGATAAACAACCGCGTACCCCCGGAACTCGATCGCATTACCCTCAAGGCCCTGGCGAAGGAGCGCGAATCGCGTTACCAGTCGGCTGGAGAGCTTGTTGCCGATTTGAGGGCCGCCCGGGTTGTGCTTACTAACAATGAGGATAGCCATCGGACCCAACGGCTTGTGCCTGCAAGGTCTACACATTCAAGCGCTTTGAAGAGTATCTCTGAAACCCTGCGTCGCCCGCGAGTCTCAATCGCGTTCTTCCTTTTGGCCGTGGTCGTTATGGGACTAAGTTTCTGGGCCATCATTAAGTGGAGACCAGCCAAACCAGGTAGGGCTTTCGATAAGATTCGCATGACACAGGTGACGAACTCAGGGAAAACTGTGAACGCCTCCATTTCGCCCGACGGGACATATGTGGCTGAGGTAATCGATGATGGAGGAAAACAGAGCCTTTGGTTGAGACAGATCGACGTACCTGCCGCCAGTAAGCAAATTGTTCCACAGACGGAAGGACAATATGAGGGCCTGACTTTTTCGCGTGATGGAAAATACGTGTACTACGTCATCTGGGAGAACAATGCGCGTGACGTGCTGTATCGGGTGGCGGTGCTTGGGGATTCACCCCGAAAATTCTCGACAGAATTGAATAGCCCGGTCAGTTTCTCTCCCGACGGCCGCAATCTGGCATTCATCCGACGTTACATTAATCAAGGTGAGTCGGCCGTGATCGTTGCAAACTCCGATGGCTCGGATGAACGTTTGCTGGCAAAGCGAAAGGTGCCGAACTTCTTTAATGAGGTTGCCCCAGCCTGGTCGCCAGACGGCAGATCTATCGCCTGCGCAGTTCGTAGTTCCTCCGGTGGATTTCGTGGCTCTGTTGTGCAGTTGCGCGTCTCGGATGGAGCGGAATCTCCCCTTACCTCGGAGGTGTGGGCCCTGGTTGAAAAGGTGGTTTGGCTCAAGGATAACCGCGGGTTGATTGTTACAGCCCGAGATCAATCATCAAGTCCCTTTCAGATTTGGCATATTTCATATCCGGAAGGCGGCGCGCGCAGAATTACCAGTGATTTGGACAGCTATGTTGATTTGAGCGTGTCAGATGACTCTTCCAAGCTTCTTACCGTCCAGTCAACTCGCCAATCGTCTATCTCAGTTGCTACGGGTCGGGATGCTTCACAGTTAGCACAGATTACCCCCGGAGTAAGTCAGTTTTACGGATTGGCATGGACTCCAGATGGCCAAATTGTTTTTGGTTCAGTCAAGAACGGGAACCCTGATATTTGGATCATGGACGCAAATGGAGGAGGGGAAAAACAATTAACGTTTAATAGTTCCATTGAGCGTGATCCTGCGGTGTCACCTGACGGTCGGTATATTGTTTATACGTCCAACCAGAAGGGCAGATTCAATTTGTGGCGAATGGACATCGATGGAGGCAATCTCAAACCGATAACCAGCGGTGACGACGACGAGTTCGCGCAGGTTTCACCTGATAGCGAGTGGGTAGTATATCAAGCCTTCGTTAATGGCATTCCTACACTCTGGCGGGTTTCCATTGACGGTGGTACTCCGATTCAGTTGACCGACAAATACTCAAATTGGCCTGCCATTTCGCCTGATGGAAAACTGATTGCCTGCTCATACCGTGGGGAGACCGGTCAGTGGAGGCTTACCGTAATACCCTCCGAAGGCGGTGCACCAGAGCACTCGTTCGAGATGCCGATTCCCGTTATAAACCGCTTCGTTTGGCAACGAATACGCTGGACGGTTGATGGCAAAGGCATAGCCTACATCGACAAGCGCGGAGGCGTCTCCAACATCTGGAGCCAACCACTCACCGGTGGTCCGCCGCAAAGACTGACAGACTTCAAGGCCGATCAGATATTCAATTTCGCATGGTCGAGCGACGGCCAGGCGCTGGCTTACCTTCGCGGCAATGTTACAAGCGACGTGGTCTTAATAAACGAAGCAAAATAACACAAAGACCTGCGCTCGCCATTCTAGCCTGTTGAATCTGACAGTTGGGGTTATTTCGCGTGTCCGCAGTATGGCGGGCAAGTTGGCTCCGGCTTCGCAGATAGCGCCTTGCTCATTACTGCAAACACTTTTCCATAGTCCGCGATGTATCTGCAGTTGTCGGCGACACGATGCTCAATCTTCATCTCGTCTAAAAAATAGTCCGGCTGAGTTCCGTGCAGGCAATATGGTGGGCAGGTTGGCTCTGGCAAGACCGCGAGGGCAGCTTTGAGCGCTTCGTGTACCTCCGCGATATCACCGATACATTTTTCGATGTCAGCAACGCGATCAGAGAGAGTTCTGCCATCCTTGTCTGGGTAGTCGTCCATCAGTGACCTCTTTCTATTTTGGAGTCGCGCCGAGAGAAGCTGGGAGGCGCGATGATCGTTATTGGCCGTGGATCGTCAGCTTGTCGCATATGCAAACAACTAGCCGAGACTGTTGGGTTTCCGTTGCGAGTCCAGGCCTGAGAAAGCGCCCAGAGTTGAATTCCGCATACGCGAGGTGCGAGGTACGGGTATAGTCCTACCAGTGTGAGTTGTCAATGCCGGGAATGCATGGGATGGGGAAAGAATTTGCTAACAAGCCGCTCAATCCATTCGCGCTATTCGCGTTACTCTCTCAAATGCCGAGCACGTCCACCAGTTCCTGTACGGCTGCCGCGCTCTTTTGTAGGGCGATACGCTCTTCGGCGAGCAAGTTAATTTCGATGATTTGCTCCAGGCCTCGCGCGCCGAGTTTGCACGGCACGCCGACGTAAAGACCGTTGATGCCATACTCGCCTTCAAGATACGCAGCGCACGGAAGAATCTTTTTCTTGTCCTTCAAGATCGACTCAGTCATTTCCACCGCAGCCGCAGAAGGTGCGTAATAAGCCGAACCCGTCTTCAGGAGTGAAACAATTTCCGCCCCGCCGCCGGCAGTGCGTTTCACAATCGCGTCAATCTGATCTTTCGGTAGCAACTCGGTGATAGGAATACCGGCGCAGGTTGAGAAACGCGGCAAAGGAACCATTGTGTCGCCGTGCCCACCCAGCACAAACGCCGTCACGTTTTCCACCGAAACATCGAGCGCTTCCGCCAGAAAGCAACGCATTCGCGCGGAATCGAGCACTCCCGCCATCCCGATCACACGATGCTTCGGAAAGCCTGAGCGACGAAAGGCCACCTGGCACATTGCATCAAGCGGATTCGAGACGATGATCAAGACGGATTCAGGCGAACGGCTTACGACTTCATCCACAACTGCGGAAACGATACCAGCGTTAGTCTTCAACAAGTCGTCTCGGCTCATTCCCGGCTTGCGCGCCAGCCCGGCGGTGATGATCACAACATCCGAGTTTTCTGTGCCCTCGTAATTGTTCAACCCTTTGAGACTTACGTCGTAGCCTTCAATCGGCGCGGCCTGGGCCAAATCAAGGGCTTTTCCCTGCGGCACACCCTCCACGATATCGACGAGTAAGATGTCGCCCAGTTCTTTCGACGCCAGCCAGTGAGCAGCAGTCGCGCCGACGTTACCAGCGCCGACTACCGTTATCTTCTTTCGCGCACCCATTTGTTTTTGGTCCTTTCGAAAGTCAGGAACAGGCTCATCTAAACGGTCCATTCCCGCGCAATTTGTAGTTAAGAATGCTAGGATTTGAAAGACCGCGAGTTTATCTGTCCCCAAGAGAAGGTGTCAAGAAACTCAAATGCGGAGTGTGTCCAGATCTAGAAGTAAGTGCGCGATCCACTAAATCACACTAAGCAACACTAACCTTTCTTCGTGAACTTTCGTGTGACTTCGTGGATCGTTCTTACCAACTAACCAGACATCCGGTAGAGTCCAAAGGCGTCATTACTTACCACTTCGAGGTTCAATAGTTCTTTCCGTATGAAAGCAGACGACAACTCCCAGAATCTCACTACCATCTTGCAGCTTGCCTATTCCGGCGAGCGGGCGGCGGGTTATGCGTATCGAGGCCACTGGAAGTCTGTCTCCGATAAGGACGAGCGTGCTCGAATTAGACAGATTGAAGATGAGGAGTGGCATCATCGCAAACTTGTGGGAGAGATGTTGCGAAGTCTGGACGCACACCCCAGCAGCATTCGGGAGATTCGCGCGTTGATCATTGGACGGGTGCTTGGCCTCCTTTGCCACTTCACCGGGTGGCTGGCGCCTATGTACGGCGCGGGCCGGTTGGAGAGCCGCAATATCGTTGAATACGAAACGGCGGCGAGGTATGCCCACGATTGTGGCCGCGAAGACTTCGTCGATTGTTTGTTAACGCTGTCAGAAGTGGAGTGGGAGCACGAAAAATATTTTCGCTCGCGCGTCCTGCTACATCCACTGGGCCGCCGGCTCTTCCTTTGGCCGGCGCCACCACCGAAGGAAGAGATTCGCAGGTCGTTTGAGCAGGACGCGGAAAAACTTGAACTGGCCTGCTGATAGCCACCCTTTAGTAGTCAATCGCGCTTAAAGTCACGACTAAAGCGAAGTCGTGCTGGAACTGCCCCCTCGCCACGTGGTAATATCCCGACACGTTACTTAATCGGAGTCAGTTCAAAACTAATATCGTTGTTCCAGGGGCAGCAGAAGTATCGAGCCATGTGGATTAAGCAAACCTTACATCATCGCCCGCTCGACAGCCGCTCGAACCTTTTCGCTGACTAGCGGCCTTTCCTTTCAAACCTTTCGCCATCCTGACGAAAAGTCTCGACCAACCGGACTGAACTTTTCATCAAGACGCCGTCTTTCGCTAAAGGCCTGTTTTTCAAAGGCTCGGTTTTTCTCAAAGGAGGCACATCATGTCCACCAGCACATTGGCACCGCCAAAACGCCCACAGATTAAGACTGCTCTACCTGGTCCAAAGGGCGCCGAAATTATTGCGGCCGACGCGCAGTATGTTACCCCGTCTTATCCTCGACCTTCTTTCAAACTTGTTGCTGAGCGTGCCCAGGGCGTTTGGGTTGAAGATGTCGACGGCAATATATTTCTCGATTGCAATGCCGGAGTGGCGGTGTGCTCTACGGGCCATTGTCATCCGGAAGTGGTGCGAGCGATTCAGGACCAGGCGGCACAACTAATTCATATGTGCGGCACGGATTATTACTACCGTCACATGCCCCAGCTCGCGAAGAAACTGGATGAGATCGTTCCAGTTCCCTCGCCTACCCGTACGCACTTCGCCAACAGTGGCACCGAGGCTGTCGAGACGGCTCTGAAACTTGCGATGCACGCTACCGGAAGGGAGAAGTTCATCGCCTTCTTTAATAGTTTTCACGGTCGCACATTGGGTTCGCTTTCGTTAACTTCATCGCGTGTGGCCCAACGCTTAGGATTTAAGAGACAGGTGCTCGACGTTGTGCACCTTCCTTACCCAAACGAGTTTCGCAATCCTTTCAATCCGGCTGACTGCGGCGATGGCGGCGCAGGTCAGGGAGCGCTGAACTGGATTGAAGAACGCCTTTTTAAAACAACGACGCCGCCCGATGAAGTTGCGGCAATTGTCGTTGAGGCCGTGCAGGGAGAAGGTGGATATGTGCCGGCACCGAAGAATTTCTTACAGGGACTGCGGCGCATCTGCGATGAACACGGCATTCTATTGATCGTTGACGAAGTGCAATCTGGAATGGGCCGCACAGGCAAAATGTTTGCCTGCGAGTATTACGACGTGAAACCGGACATCGTTTGTATCGCCAAGGGAATCGGTTCGGGTTTGCCAATCGGCGCCTGCGTCGCGCGGGCTGATTTGATGGACTGGAAGCCGGGTGCTCATGCCTCCACCTTTGGAGGGAATCCAGTGTGCATCGCGGCGGCATTGAAGACGATTGAACTGCTCCAGGGCGGGTTGGTCCAAAACAGCGCGGAGGTAGGTGCTTACTTAAAGGCCGGTCTCGAGCGATTGCAAAAGAAGTATGACTGCATTGGCGACGTCCGTGGCATGGGGATGATGCTCGGCGTAGAGTTTGTAGAGGATCGCACCTCTAATAAAGCCGCGCCCGATCTTCGTGATCGAGTTGAGATAGCTTGCTTCGAGCGAGGATTGATCATTCTTGGCGCCGGGACCAACACTATACGATGGTCACCTCCGTTGATTCTTACGAAAGAGAATGTGGACGTTGCGCTCGAGATCTTCGACGCGGCGATCGCAGCGTCAGTCTAAGTCAGAGATCAGGAAGTCAGAAGTCAGGAGTCAGGAGTCAGGAGTCAGGAGTCAGAAGTCAGGAGTCAGAAGTCAGGAGTCAGGAGTCAGGAGTCAGGAGTCAGAAGTCAGGAGTCAGGAGTCAGGAGTCAGAAGTCAGGAGTCAGAAGTCAGGAGTCAGAAGGTCAGCAGTCGGCTGGCCGA